>NZ_JBFTIJ010000012.1:0-131960 GCF_056394705.1 Variovorax sp. 10N420
AGCATCAGCCTGAACATCTCCCAGCCGACGTCGGCGATGGTCTTCTCTCCGGTGGCGATGGTTCCGGCATTGATGTCCATCAAGTCGTGCCAGCGGCGCGCGAGGTCTTCGCGCGTGGCGACCTTGATGACCGGCACCTGCGCCAGGCCGTAGGGCGTGCCTCGGCCCGTGGTGAACACATGCAGATTCATGCCGGCAGCCAACTGAAGCGTGCCGCAGATGAAATCGCTCGCCGGTGTGGCCGCATAGATCAGCCCCTTCTGGCGCACCTTCTCGCCCGGCGAGATCACGCCCGAGATCGGCGCGCTGCCCGACTTCACGATCGAGCCCATCGCCTTCTCGACGATGTTGGACAGGCCGCCCTTCTTGTTGCCCGGCGTGGTGTTGGCGCTGCGGTCTACGCGGCCCTTGTCCAGGTAGGCGTCGTACCAGGCCATCTCGCGGATCATCGCTTCGGCCACTTCGGGCGTGGTCGCGCGCGAGGTGAGCTGGTCGATCCCGTCGCGCACTTCAGTCACTTCAGAGAACATCACCGTGGCGCCCGCGCGCACGAGCAGGTCGGTGCAAAAACCCACTGCCGGGTTGGCCGTGACGCCGGAGAACGCATCGCTGCCGCCGCACTGCACGCCCACGACCAGTTCACTCGCAGGCACGGTCTCGCGGCGCCGCGCGTTCAGGCGCTCCAGATGCTCTTCGGCCTGGCGCATGATCGAATCGATCATCGACATGAAGCCCACGTGCGCTTCGTCCTGCAGGCAGACGACGTCGAGCTTGCTGTCCGCGTTCTCGCCGACGTCCGCCACATTTCGCTCGTCGATCAGAGGAATCGTGCCCGGCGGCATCAGGCGCTCGGGCTGCAGCTTCTCGCAGCCCARGCTCACCAGCATCACYTCGCCGCCGAAGTTCGGATTGAGGCTGATGTTGCGCAGCGTGCGGATCGGCACGACGGCGTCCGGCGCATCRATGGCCACACCGCAGCCGTAGGTGTGCTCCAGCGCCACCACGTCATCGACGTTCGGGTATTTCGGCAGCAGCTCAGCCTTGATGCGCTGCACCGCGAAGCCTGTCACGCCCGCCACGCACTGCACGGTCTGCGTGATCGCCAGGATGTTGCGGGTGCCGACGGAGCCGTCCGGATTGCGATAGCCCTCGAAGGTGTAGCCCTCCAGCGGAGGCATCTCGGGGGGCTTGACCGTCGCGATGGGCAGGCCCGTGAGCTCTCGCGCGGCCGGCATCCTGAGCAGCCGCTCGTGCACCCAGCTGCCTGCGGGGATGTCCTTGAGCGCATAGCCGATGGTGACGTTGTAGCGGCGCACTTCGCCGCCTTCGGGGATGTCCACCAGGGCTACCTTGTGCGCCTGCGGGACCTTGTCGATCAGCGTCAGCCCCGAGGGAAACACGGTGCCGGCGGGCAGGCCGCCGTCGTTGGCCACGATCGCGACGTTGTCACGATCGTGCATGGTGATGTAGAGGGGCTTTGTCATATTGCCCGAGTTGCTCAGGTCGCTCACTTGGCCATCGCTCCTGCGCCCACGGGCGCCCAACGGGCGGTAGGTGTCCGATCGCCGCTTCGAGCCAGCAGGCACACGACCACTGCCGCGATGATGTCGAAGACCGCGAGCACGACGAAGAGCGGGCTGTAGCCGATTTGCGTGACGAGCACGCCGAACAACGCCGTGAACGCGGCAGCGCCCAGGTAGCCCGCCATACCGCCCATCCCCGTCGCCGTGGCGACCTCGTTCTTCCCGAACATGTCGGAGGTGATTGAATACAGCGCGCCCGAGAGCGTCTGGTGCGCGAAGCCGCCGATGCACAGCAGCGCGATCGCCATGTAGGGGCTCTCGACGAAGCCGACGCTGGCCGGGCCGATCATGAACAGCGCGCCGACGACGAAGACCATCTTGCGCGACGTGAACAGCGACACGCCGAAGTACTTGTGGAACAGCGGACTGAGATAGCCGCCCAGCACGCAGCCGATGTCCGCCGCGAGGAAAGGCATCCACGCGAACATCGCCACTTCCTTCAGGTTCATGTGCCGCTCGGTCATCATGTAGAGCGGGATCCAGGCGTTGAAGGTCTGCCAGGCGGGCTCGGAGAGAATGCGCGGAATGCCGATGGCCCAGAAGTCGCGGCTGCGGATCATCTCGGTCCAGCGACGCTTGGTCGCGCCGGCATCGCTGTGCTTGGCTTCCTGGCCGGCGAGGATGTAGTCGCGCTCGGTGTCCGACAGGCGCTTCTGGTCACGCGGATGGCGATACAGCAGCATCCAGACGAAGCTCCAGACGATGCCCAGGCCGCCGACGATCAGGAAAGCCCATTGCCATTGCCCGTGCATCAGCGACCACACCACCAGCGGCGGCGCGAGCAGTGCGCCGATCGACGAGCCGATGTTGAACCAGCCGATTGCAACCGACCGCTCCTTGGCGGGGAACCATTCTGTCGTCGCCTTCACGCCCGCCGGAATGCCGGCCGCTTCGGTGAGCCCCAGCAGTCCGCGAAAGAACGCAAGGCTCTGCCAGTTGGTCGACCAGGCCGCCGCAGCGCAGGCCAGCGACCACGCCAGCGCGAAGAGCCCGAAGCCGAGCTTGGTGCCGATCGTGTCGAGCAGATAGCCCGCGACCGGCTGCATGAATGCATAGCAGAGCTGCCAGGCCACCACGATGTGCGAGTACTGCTCGGTCGTGATGTTCAGGTCTTTCATCAGCGTGGGGGCCGCCACCGAAAGCGTGTTGCGCGCGAGGTAGTTGACGATCAATCCGGCCGAAACCAGAGCGACCATCCACCAGCGAATGCCCTTGATCTTCATTGCGTGTCTCCTTGGTCTTTGCGCGAGTAGTCCAGGCCGACGAAGCTGCCGCCCTGAAAACGTTGGCCCAAGGCATCGAGTGGGTTCGGCCGGGCCAGGATTTCCGCGGCGTACGCCTCCGCGTCTTGCGTGGGCCGAAAGCCCAGGTGTTCGGCGCCGCGGTTGTTCCACCAGCTGCGCTTGTTGGCCGAGACGCCCCACACGACGGTGAACCCCACGTGCTCGGCTTCGATGCAGCGATCGATGAAGTGCAGGAAATCCTCGTGGCCGAACCACGTGCTCAGGTGGCGCGGTTCGGTCGGCCGTTCGAGGCAACTGCCGATGCGCACGCAGACGCTTTCGATGCCGTGCTTGTCCCAGTACATGCGCGCAAGCGCTTCGCCCCAGACCTTGCTCAGCCCGTAGAAACCGTCGGGGCGCAACGCGCAATCGAGGCCGAGATGCTCGGTGACCGGGTACATGCCGATCGCATGGTTGGAGCTCGCGAAGACGACGCGGCGCACTCCCTGCCGGCGCGCACCTTCATAGACCGCGACCAGGGCGCTCAGGTTGTTGTCGATGATCTCGGGCAACGGGCGCTCCACGCTCGTGCCTGCAAGGTGGATCAGCACGTCGACGCCTTCGAGCAGCCGGTCGACCACGGCGCCATCGCGCAGGTCGCCGTGCATCACGTCTTCGCCGTCGACCAGCGGCACGAGCGCCGTGCGGCCGGCGGCGGAGCGCAAGGGGAGCCCTCGGGCGACCAACGCCTTGCGCAGAACGGCGCCGAGCTGGCCGCCCGCGCCGCTCAACGCGATTTTTTTCAACGTAATTTCGGGTGAAGGGGGCATGAAAGTCTCCGTCTACTCATCAGATGTCCTATGACAAGTAGCGACTATGTTCGATCTTCTGGCCGGCTTTTATCAGGGTAAACCCAGGTTTATGCGGGGGATTTGTAGCTGAATGCTGCCACGTGATTGCGAAAACGCGCAACCCATCATTGGATGTCCTACAACAAAGCGACTTGTTGTTGGAAGTGCTAGGACAACCTCCGCACAGTTCTATGATTGGCGCATGCAAGAACCTTCGCCCACCCTTGAGGAAATCTCCGCGGACACCAATCTGCGCGCCGCGTCACTGGCCGGCCGCCGACCGGGCAAGGGGCTGACGCACGAGCTGGTCGAGGCTCTCGGCGGGCAGCTCAAGAGCCGGGCGATCAAGCCAGGAGACAAGCTGCCGACGGAGGCGGTGATCATGCAAACCTTCGGCGTCAGCCGCGGCGTGGTGCGCGAAGCCTTGTCCCGCCTGCAAGCCGCCGGCATGGTCCAGACGCATCACGGGGTCGGAACCTTCGCCCTCGAAGTGGCGGCGCCGGGCCGCTTCCAGTTCGGCAATGCGGCATCCAGCGGCGGCGGCATCTTCGACATGCTGGAGATGCTCGAACTGCGCACCAGCATCGAATCGGAAGCTGCCGGGCTCGCGGCACTGCGCCGAAACGACGAGCATCTTCAGGAGATGCGCAGCGCGCTCGACGACTTCGAAAAGCACCTCGCGACCGTCGGTGAAACGGTATCGCCCGATTTTCGATTTCACCTCACCATCGCACGGGCCACCGGCAACCATTACTTCGGCGAATTGATGAGCCATCTGGGGCTGGAAGTGATCCCGCGCACGCGGATCTCATCGTCATGGCTGAACGTCGAGCAACGCGAACAGCATCTGCAGAAGGTCAATCAGGAGCATCAGGATATCTATGCGGCCATCGAGCGCCGCGATCCCGATGCGGCGCGTGCAGCCATGCGCATCCATCTGGTCAACAGCCGCGAGCGCCAGCGCAAGGCGCACGCGGAGCCCTCGCGCGCGAATTCGGGCGCGAATTCGAGTGCGAGCTCGAACTTGCCCGAGGGCTGAGTCGCGCTCAACGCTCGCCGGCGAACACCTCGGCGAGCGCATAGGGCGCGACCACTTCCAGCTGGTCGAAGCGGCATGCATCGGGCGGCTTGTCGAAACGCCAGCGCATGAAGATGGCGGCGTGCCGGAAGCGCCGTCCCTGCAGATGGTCGTACCTGGCTTCGCACACACGCTCGATGCGCAGCGGTTGCCAGCTCAGATCCTTGCCGCTGCTCCATCGGCTCTGCGCCCCAGGCATGCGCTGCACCGCCTGGCCGTTCGGATCGCCCCAGCGCGCCCACGGATGGCCGTCCAGTGTCTTCGGCCGCAATGGCGCCAGTTCCTTGGCGAGTGCGCGTCGCGTCTCCATGCTGAAAGCCGACGTCGAACCGACATGCTGAAGCACGTTGTCGTCGTCGTAGAGGCCCAGCAGCAGTGAGCCGACCGCATCCTCGCCGCTCTTGTGCCAACGAAAACCGGCGACCACGCAATCGGCGCTGCGCACGTGCTTGATCTTCAGCATGGCGCGCTGGCCCTGGCGATACGGGCTGTCCGCCGGCTTGGCGACAACGCCGTCGAGACCGGCCCCTTCGAAAGACTGCAGCCATCCGACGGCCGTGCCGTGCGAAGTGGTCATGGGCGTGAGATGGATGGGCGGTGGCACGTCCATGAGCAGCGCCTCCAGCAGCATCCGACGCTCATCCTGCGGCCGGTCCGATATGTCCGCGCCGTCCACCGCGATCAGGTCGAAGGCGACGAAAGAGGCCGGGGTCTCGTGCGCGAGCCGCTCGATGCGGGACGCAGCCGGGTGAATGCGCTGCTGCAACGCGTCGAAGTCCAGGCCGTTCGTGCCGGCGACGACGATCTCGCCGTCGAGCACGCAGCCCTCGGGGAGCGCACGCGCGAGCGCTTCGAGCAGTTCCGGAAAGTAGCGATCGAGCGGCTTCGTATCGCGGCTCTGAAGGCGCGCCGAGCCGCCTTCCCGAAACACGATCGCGCGGAAGCCATCCCACTTCGGCTCGTAGAGCCAGCCTTCACCTTCGGGCACTTGCGCCGCAACGGATGCGAGCATCGGTTGCACGCTGCCGAAACGAGGCGCAAATGAATGCTCGGAAGGAAGCTCGGACGCCATGATCGACCCTAGCGCCCGACGCGAAGCGGCTGCTGTAGTCGCAAGCAGACTCAATGCCTCGGCTTCTGTCTCATCCATCACAATCGGCCGGATGTCGACGCGAATCCAGGAAATCAAACGACGGCTGCAGGACGCCGGAGCGGGCCCGCTGCACGAACATCGCGTCCTCAGGCTGTGGTCTCACGCGCTGCCGCGCAGCAGCGGAAAACGCCGGCCGGAGAGTTTCTTCCCGTCATCATTGCTTGCGGCGCTGCCTTCCATCGAGGCTGAACTCGCGGGCCTGGCGCGCATTCAGGCCATCCACCCCGGCGCCGATGGTTCAGAACGCCTGCTGGTCGCCTTGGCGGACGGGCAGACCGTCGAAAGCGTGTTGCTGCCCAGAGAGGGTCTGTGCGTGTCCTCGCAGGTCGGATGCGCCGTCGGTTGCCAGTTCTGCATGACCGGTCGCGACGGACTGCTGCGCCAACTCGGGAGCGCGGAGATCATTGCCCAGGTCGCTCTCGCGCGCACCCGCAGGCCCGTGCGCAAGGTGGTGTTCATGGGCATGGGCGAGCCGGCACACAACCTCGACAACGTGATGGAAGCAATCGATCTGCTCGGCACCGCGGGCAACATCGGGCACAAGAACCTGGTGTTCTCCACGGTGGGCGATCCTCGCGTTTTCGAGCGACTGCAGCAGGGCCGCGTCAAGCCGGCGTTGGCACTGTCGCTGCATACGACCAACGCCGAGTTGCGCAGAAGGCTCCTTCCGCGCGCGCCGAACCTGAGCCCCCAGGAACTGGTTGCCGCCTGCGAGAGTTATGCGCGCGCGACCGGCTATCCGATTCAATACCAGTGGACGCTGTTGGAAGGCATCAACGACAGTGAAGAGGAAATCGAAGGCATCGTGCGGCTGCTCTCGGGCAAATACGGCGTGCTCAACATGATTCCCTTCAACGCCGTGGAGGGCGTGGCGTTCAGTCGCCCATCGGGAGAACGCTGCAAGGCGATTGCGCGCACGCTGCACGAGCGCGGCATCCTGACGAAGCTGCGCTATTCGGCCGGGCAGGACGTCGACGGCGGCTGCGGGCAGCTGCGGGCGCGCGCAGCCGGCGTGCAAGCCGGTGCGCAGGTGAAGTTTCACCGCGCACCGTCCCTGGAGGCATAAGTGGAGTTCCGAGTCGCCGGAGGCTCGCAAAGGCGATCGGGGTGGCGCGGAATCGGTCACTGCTGCCATCTGGCGCGAAGCCTACTGGCGAATGCGTCTCACGCCTAGCCCAACGTCGGGCGTGCAATTGTTTGAACTCCGTCGTTCAATCGCACGCGCGCAAGGTACCCCCACCCGCCATACAGCACCCGTCCCCCCAGATTTCAGGAGACCATTTTGGATGCGACCGCCACTGTTGGAGCTGCCCTCGATATGGCGCGCAGCCGCCTGGCTGGAGCGCCCTCGGTGGCGATCTATGCGGCCAGCGTGATGCAGCTCGAGTACCTGATGGCCGTGCTCGAACGAAAGGCGGCGGTCGACCGTGCCAAGCTGCGCGACATCATGGTCGGGCAATACAGTACGAGAGCGCTTCAACGCTCCGACGCCGTGTTCGCCAACGCGCTGACGGACGCGCAAGGGGTTGCTGCCAGGCTGGCGCAGGGACTCAGGCCCGATTGACCGCGTCAGATTCATGTGGGCCAATGGAGGCAACATGAGACGGCGCCAGTTTGCTTCACTCGTTGGCGGGACTGCGCTTGCATCCCTCCCCGGATTGCCGGCGTTCGCGGGTCCGCTCGCTCGCTGCGGTGCGCTGAACGCGGGAGACGACCAGCTCGTCGATGCCGCGGTGCTGTGCGGGATGGCTGATCAGCTCGCGGTCTCATCCAACATCCATGCCGTGCTGGTCGCCCGCGGAGGGAAGCTGGTGTTCGAGAAGTACTTCAGCGGTCCCGATGAGGTCCCCGGTTTCTTTTCTGGCAGCCGGGTCAAGGATGTCGTCTTCGACACCGACATGCTGCATGACCTGAAGTCGGTTTCAAAGAGCGTTGCGTCGCTTGCACTCGGGATCGCCATCGATCGCGGATTGATCCGCAGCGTCAACGAACCGATCTTCAGCTTCTTCCCCGAGTACGCGGATTTGCGTTCGCCTGAAAAGGATCGCATCCAACTGGTGCACGTGCTCACCATGACGATGGGCCTTGAGTGGGTGGAGGCGGCTCCGGCCACCGAGGAGAACAACGATGAGTCGCGCATGCGGCGGGCGGCAGATCCCTGTCGCTACGTCCTTGGCCTGGCGTCCACTGCGCCGCCAGGCCAAGAGTTTTTCTACAACACGGGGGCGCTTGCGCTGGTGTCCGCCATTGTTCGGAAGGCGACAGGACAGCCTCTGGACGAATTCGCCCGGGAAGTGTTGTTCGAGCCTCTGGGCATCACGCAGTTTGAGTGGCGCCGCGTCAAGGGGCATACGGATGCCGGAGGTGGATTGCGCCTGCGGCCGCGCGACATGGCGAAGATCGGACAGCTTGTGCTCGCGGGTGGGCGATGGAACGGCCGACAAATCGTCTCCAGGGAATGGATCGAGACCTCGACGACCCCAAAGGTCAAGACGACGGACGGTCAGAACTATGGTTATCTGTGGTGGCTCGGCCGCGTCCAGACTCCTGCAGGTGGGGTCCATTGGATTGGCGCACTCGGGCGAGGCGGGCAGTCAATCCGCATCGTCCCCGAGCGCGACCTCGTGGTCGTGGTGACGGCAGGCTACTACCAGGACTACAGCCCGGAAGCGTTCAAGTTGCAGTTCGGGGTTTTCAGGGATGTTCTGCGGGCGCTGCCGCCCCCACGCTGATCGCAGGCCGGCGAGCGCAACGGCGAGACCCTCAGCCCGGAATGTTCGGCTCGACCAGTTGGGCCAATGCGATGAGCGATTCCTGCCAGCCGAGGTAGCACATTTCCGGCGGGATCACCTCCGGGATGCCTTCCTGCACCACCGACATTTCGGTGCCACACGATACGGGCGTGAGCGTCACGGTGGTCTTCATGGCGCCGGGCAGGTTCGCATCATCGAAGGTGGCGTCATAGGAAATGCGCTGGCCCGGAACCAGTTCCAGGTATTTGCCGCCGAAAGAGTGGCTGTTGCCGGTGCCGAAGTTGGTGAAGGACATGCGCCAGGCTCCGCCGACCACCGGTTCCATGCTGTGGACCTTGCCGAGGAATCCGAACGGCGGCAGCCAGCGCTCGAAAGCGGCGGGATCGACAAAGGCGCGATAGATGCGCTCGGCCGGCGCGCGCAGGACGCGGTGCAAACGGACAGTATTGGTACCCATGGATGTTTTCTCCTGAAGTGCAGAGGACGGCCCTCGTTCATACGACGAACGAGCGCGGGGGAAATAGACATGCCGCACGCAGTCTACCTACGACATATGGCATGTCTCGGGCGGAATGGCCTCCGAAATGAACGCTGGATGAACTTTTTCCATTCGCACACCTTCAACTTGTCGGACGACGGCCGATAAAGGAGGAGCTATGGACAAGCCAGAATCAAGACCTTCGCCGGAACTGCTGACCCGCATCCCGAGAGAGAGCGTTCTCCAGGATGATGGGGAGCACATGCTCGTCTCGACGAGAGGCGTGGAGGGCTCGAAGAGCGATGGCCTCCTTCTCCGGCGATGCGATTTTTCGATCGCGGCGCCGCTCGGCTGTGAGTTCCTCGGCCAATACAGGCAGCGGTCGGACGGCCTCTGGCACGCGACCATGCGCACCAGCCCCAGCGGCAATGGCACCTTTGGGCCACCGCAGGCGGCGATCTATGCAACAGAGCTCGACGCGCTGGTCAATCTCTGGGCCAACCGCCGGCATTTTGGTCTGAGCATGCGGGTTTGAGGATGATCTGCCGGGTGCAGCCAGCGCTGCGCGCGCTGCGCGAGATTCGAACAATCATTGCTTGCACTGGCCCAGGCCAATGGGCACCATACCGCTTCACTTTCGAGGACACAGCTTGGCTGAACGAACATCCGCGTCCGGGCGACGCTCCCAGGCGCAACCTATCGTTCTGGTGCTCATGGGAGTCTCGGGCTGCGGCAAGACGACCGTCGCGGCGATACTCGCGGGCCGACTGGGTTGGCCTTTCGAGGAAGGCGATGAACTGCATCCGCCATCGAACGTCGAGAAGATGAAGGCCGGCCACCCGCTCAACGATGAAGATCGCGCGCCCTGGCTGGAGAAGATCGCCGACTGGGTCGACGCGCGCATCGATGCCGGGGAAAACGGCGTCATCACGTGTTCCGCCCTCAAGCGCTCTTATCGCAACGTGATCAACCGCCGGGGTTCGGGCGTGATGTTCGTCTATCTCGCCGGCTCTCGAGAAATGATTGCCACGCGGCTGGCGGCACGCCATGGCCATTTCATGCCGACGAGTCTGCTGGACAGTCAGTTTGCCGATCTGGAGGAGCCTTCGGAGCCAGAGCCGGCGGTCCGGATCGACATCGGACCAGCGGCTGCCGTGCTGTCGCAGTCGATCATCGAAACACTCGGCCTGGAATGAATCCGTCCAACGCGCCGACCGGTCAGCGACGCGCGGCGTCGACGACTTCACGGATCGCGTCGGCCACGATCCGCGGCGGCTGCGGGTCTCGGTGACATGCCTGGCGCCGGGGAAGCGCTTGGCGAGAGCGTCCTGCGCCGAGACTTGCGCCGACCACAGCGCCTCGATGAACTCGGCGGTCACGTTCGGCGGGAAGGCGCCGCTGGCGATGTCTTGGGCGGTGATCGGGGGCTGGTCGGCCGTCAGGATGGTTATCGGCACCTGGCGCACGCTGGCGCTGAAGTCACCTGCTCGAAAGAAGCCACCGTGGCGACGCGTTCCGGCAGGAGATTGATCGACTCGAGCACGTCGCGCCGTGCCGGCGTGAGGGCGTCGTACAAGCCGGGCGATCGCGTCGCGCGCGGGCAGCCGATGGGCAAGGCCGGCAGCTCAGGCACTGGCGGCGGGCCGCACGTGCACTTCCAGGTGATGGATCGCTTGTCGGTCCTGCACGCGAACGGCCTGCCCTACGAGTTCGACGCCTTCATGCTCACCGGACGCACGCCGCCGCTCGCCCAGGTGCTGCCGTACTTCGACACGCTGGAGCCAATCCCGATCTCGACCGCGGTCACGGGCGAACGGCGCAACGCGCTGCCGCTCGGCGGCGATGTCGTGAGCTTTCCGGCCGCTCCCTGAGGGGTCGCTCGATCCACGCTCGCCCGCTGGGGCTGTCGTTCGTTCGCGCGGCGTGAAGCGATCTAGTTGCTTGCATTGGGAAAGAACAACTGCTCGCCGCCGATCTTGTAGCTTGCAATCACCGATTGCCCGGCCGGCGAGGTCACCCAGTCGACGAACTTCTGTGCGCCCGCGCTGTTGAGCTGCGGGAATTTTGCGGGGCTGACGACCATCACGCCATACTGGTTGAACAGGCGCTTGTCGCCTTCGACGAGCACCGCCAGGTCCGCACGGTTCTTGAAGCTCAGCCAGGTGCCACGATCGCTCATCACGTAGGCACCGCTCGATGCAGCGATGTTGAGCGCCGGTCCCATTCCGCAGCCGCATTCCTTGTAGCCAGCCCCCTTTTTGTCGTTAGGCAAAGACTGGGCGGATGGGGCCATGCCGGTTTGCGCCCACAACCGGCGCTCGGCCGCATCGGTGCCGCTGTTGTCGCCGCGTGAGACGAAGGGTGCGTTGGCCGCGGCGATCTTCTTCAGCGCGACGACGATGTCCTTGCCCTTCACGCCGGCCGGGTCGTTCTTCGGCCCGACAAGGACGAAGTCGTTGTACATGACAGGCAGGCGCCTGGCTGCAAAACCTTGCGCGACGAATTTCTCTTCGGCCGCCGTGTCGTGCACGAAGAGC
Organism: Variovorax sp. 10N420; assembly: GCF_056394705.1. Classification (NCBI taxonomy): domain Bacteria; kingdom Pseudomonadati; phylum Pseudomonadota; class Betaproteobacteria; order Burkholderiales; family Comamonadaceae; genus Variovorax; species Variovorax sp. 10N420. The sequence goes on from NZ_JBFTIJ010000012.1 coordinate 11,657, forward strand.
ACGTCGGCATCGCCCCGTTTGGCCATGTCGATCGCCTGGCCGGTGCCGACTGCCACGACCTTGACGTCGATGTTGCTGGCCTGCTTGAACGCTGGCAGCAGATGCGCAAACAAACCCGACTGCTCTGTCGAGGTGGTCGATGCCATCGTGATCGTCTCTGCTTGTGCAGCCAAGGCGCTCGCCGAGATGACGAGCGCACAAAATATCTTTCTCATACCAACTCTCCTTTGAGGAACAGGGCGGCTTCGTCCGGCAAAGGGCCGGCGAAGAATTCATGAACAGGCAGATCGACCACGATGCGACCGTGCTCCAGGTAGATGACACGGCTTGCGAGCCGCTTCACCTGACCCAGGTTGTGGCTGGCGAACACCAGCGTGCGGCCATCGGCTGCGGTGCCGATCAATCGCTCGACCTCGCGCTTGGCAGTGGGGTCTAGGCTCGCGGTCGGCTCGTCGAGGAACAACACGTCCGGCTGCAGCACCCATGCGCGCGCGAGCGCCACGCGCTGCTGCTGCCCGCCCGAGAGCGTGCGCGCGTTTCGCCGCGCGAGGTCGGCCAGCCCGACCCGATCGAGGGCAAGGCTTGCCTGGAACTGCGCCTCGCGCCATCGCGTGCCGTGCAGCCAGAGCGGGAGCGCGACGTTGTTGCGGACGCTGGCGCGCAGCAAGTGCGGCCGCTGGAACAACATGGCCTGTGCCCAGCGCTGAACCTTGTTGTCGAATGTGCCCTCGGCATGCGCCACGAGGCCGTGCAGCACGCGCAGCAAGGTGCTCTTGCCGCTGCCGTTCGCGCCGATCAGTGCGACCCGTTCTCCGGAGCGGATCGACAAACTGACCCCGACGAGGGCCTGCACGTGGCCGAAGCGCACGTCGACACCTTGCAGATCGAATAGCTTCACGAGGCCACCTCGATCCGGCGCCGCGCAGATGCATCCAGCGCGCCGCCGTCGACGCGCTCGCGCCAGCCGCGCAATATTGCAATGCCGATGTTGAGCAACAGCACCACTGCCAGCAGCACGAACCCGAGCGCCAGTGCGAGGGGCAGGTCGCCCTTGCTGGTTTCCAGCGCGATGGCTGTGGTCATCACCCGTGTGAAACCGTCGATGTTGCCGCCCACGATCATCACCGCACCGACTTCCGACACCGCACGGCCGAAGGCGGCGATGACCACGGTAACCAGCGCATAGCGCTCGTCCCACACGAGCAGCAACGCACGCATGAATGAGCCGGCGCCCAGGGAGCGCAACTGCTCGCCGTGAGCGCGATCGGCATCTTCGATGGTCTGGCGGGTGAGGGCGGTGACCACGGGCAGCACGAGGATCGTCTGCGCGATCACCATCGCCTTGAAGCTGAAGAGCCAGCCCAGGAAGCCGAGCGGCCCCGAGCGCGACAGAAGCAGGTAGACGACCAGCCCCACCACCACCGAAGGCAATGCCAGCAGCGTGTTGAGCAGTGTGAGCAACACGCCGCGCCCGGTGAAGCGGGTCACCGCAAGGCAAGCGCCCATCAAGAGGCCGAAAGTGCATCCCGCAACGCAAGCCGCTGCGCTGACCGCGAGCGAACGACCGACGATGGCCAGCAATACAGGATCCACCGATACAACGAGGCCCCCCGCCGCAGCGAAGCTATCCGCAAAGGTGTTCACGCTCGGCTTGCAATGTCGATGCGAAAGCCCAGCCGGCTCAGTGCCTCGCGAGCCGCTTCCGATTGCAGCAGGGCGATGAAGGCTTGCACCGGCGCACGGTCCCTGCGCGCCTTCGGCACGACGAAGTCATAGCGCTCTTCCTGGACCGGGATGAAGCCGAGGCCGTATTGCCGCGCGACAGTGTCGATCGCCAGGCCCCAGTCGGCGCGCTGCTGCGTGACGGCGACCGCCACTGCGTTGTGCGACTTGGTCTGCACGCCGTAGCCTGCCGGCCTGGCGCCGTCGAGCAGGCGGTCAATGAGGATGCGCGTTCCGCTGCCGGCGTTTCGATTCACCATCGTGCAACTGGGCTTGTTGATTGCCGCTGCGATGGCGGCGGCAGCATCACGCCCCTCGAAGCGCGCATCCGACGGGCGGTAGACGATGCCTTGCATGCGACCGTATCCGGTGATCAATTCGAGCGCCGGCGTGAGCAGCGGCAGGTTGTAGACACCGGTCGCCGGGTCCATCAGATGAATGCCCGCCAGATCGCATTCGCCGCGCTTGGCGGCCATCAGCCCGCCGGTGCTGCCGACGTTCATGGCCTTGACGCGAAGCCCCTGGCGCGTCAGCTCGCCGATCAGCCAATCGAGCCCGACGCAATGGCTGCCGATGAAGATGAGGTCGGCAGCATCGAGCCTCTGGCTCAGCAACTGCACCTGCACGGGCGCGCCCGCATCGACGATTTCCGTGTGCTGGCCGATGGTGATGAAGCCATCCGCTCCACTGAAGGTGGTGACCGAGCCCGAACCCTTGCCCATCGGATAGGCCGCCATGCCTGCTTCGCTCGGCACCAAGCCGACCAGGAGGTATTCGGTCCGGCCACGCTCGGAATTCACGCGCATGGGCAGCGTGGCCGCCACATGGTTGCGTCGCTCCGGAGGCAGGCCTGCGAAGGCGCGGATCACTGGCGCCAGGAACTCATGGAACGTGAAGACCGCCGAAGTCGGAAACCCCGGCAGGATCACCACAGGCTTGCCCCGCGTGACAGCCAGGCACACCGGCTTGCCAGGCTTGAGCGCGACACCGTGCGCCACCACGCCCGGGTCGCCAAGCGCGGCGACCACCCGATAGGAGAGGTCGCCTTCGCCCTTGGATGTCCCGCCCGAGAACACCACCGCATCGCAATCGAGCCCCCGCATGAGCGCCGCCGACAGCGCAGCCTCGTCGTCCGGAATCACGCCCAGGCGCACGGGCTCGCCACCGAGTTCCTCGACGGCGGCGCTGATGATGGCTGCGTTGGAGTCGTAGACGGCTCCCGTGGGCAATGGCGCGCCGGGCGCAACGATCTCGTTGCCGGTGGAGAAGATGGCGACGCGCGGCTTGCGGTGGGCGCTGACCTTCGCAAGACCGAGCGCCGCGAGCACGCCGATCTCGCGCGAACTCAGAACCTGCCCAGCGCGCAGCACGGTTTCGCCGCGCGCGATGTCGGTGCCGGCGTAGCTGACGTTCTCGCCCGCCGTGGCGACGCGGCGGATCTGCACTCGGCCATCGTCCGCATCGGCATCGGTGTATTCGACCATCACCACCGCATCGGCGCCGCGCGGCAGCATGCCGCCTGTGGCGATCGCCGTCGCCTGGCCGCTTGCCACCTCGTGGCGCGGAACCATGCCCGGCGCCAGCGTCTCTCCGGTGAGCGCCAGCGTGCGCGCCTGCTCCTCCATCGCGCCCCAGGTGTCGGCGGCCTGCACGGCAAAGCCGTCGACATTCGAACGATCGAAGCCGGGCACGTCGATGGCGGCGATCACGTCTTCGGCGAGCACCCTGCCCAGAGCGTCGGCGAGAGAAATGGTCTCGGAGCCCAGTGGCGAGAGCTTCAGGTGCTCGCGGAACCGGCGCTCGGCCTCGTCGCGCGTGACGACATCGAGAAATTGCGATTGGGCTTTCACGGGCACTCGTAGAGATGAACAGTGACTTCAGTCCCGGGCCCGAAGCCTTCGCTTTCGGCGGGAGCGACCACGAAGCCATCGGCCCGCGTGGTCGAGCTCAGCATGGACGCGCCGGACAGCGCAAGCGGCTCGATACCCGATGTGCCGATCTTCACGCGGACGTAGTCGACGCGTCCCACTTGCGAGACGATCTTGCGCGCCACGATGGCGCGTGTCTTGGGGTAGGGCCAGTCGGCGGGCCGCCCGCCGAGTCGACGAATCGCGCGGCCGGCGAAGAAGTCGTAGGCACACAGGCACGAGACGGGATTGCCCGGCAGAAGAAACACCAGCGCGTCGCCCACGCGGCCCATGCCCGCCGGGCTCGAAGGCCGCATCGCGATGCCGTGGATCGCCAGTTCGCCCAGTTCGGCCAGAAGGCGCGGCGCATGGTCCTCGGCGCCCACGCTGGAGCCGCCGGAGACGAGCACGACGTCGGCACCCGCCGCTCCCAGCGCCTGTGCAATGACCCGCGGGTCGTCGCCCAATCGCTGATGCGATTCGAGCAGGCCACCGTCGCGCGCGACCAGGCCACGCAAGGTCATCGAGTTGGCGTCGTAGATCTCGCAAGGCCCCTTGGGTTCGCCGGGCGGGCGCACTTCGTTGCCGGTCACCAGCAGTCGCACACGGGGGCGGCGGACCACCTCCAGATGAGCGAAACCGAGCGAGGCGGCCAAGCCTGTGTCCTGCGGCCGCAGACGCCGGCCGGCGACCAGCGCCGTGGTGCCGCACGCAATGTCTTCGCCGATGTGGCCCACGTGCTGGCCCGGGGCGACGGCCCGCGTGATGGTCAGGCGCCCATCCTGTTCGCTCGCGTATTCGGCCGGCACCACGGCATCCAGTCCGTGCGGCACCGGGGCGCCGGTCATGATGCGCAGCGCTGCGCCCGCGGGCACTGCGCCCTCGAAAGGCCGGCCGGGCCATGCATGCCCCACGAGCGCGAACTCCAGCGGGTTGTAGTCGCCGGCGCCTGTGGTGTCGCTGCCGCGCAGCGCATAGCCGTCCATGGCCGCGCGCTCGAACTCGGGCACCGCGATGGGGGCGATCAGATCACTCAGAAGCACCCGGTCTGTGGCCTCTTCGACCGCCACGGATTCGCCATGCAGCAGCGGCGTATGGGCGTCGATCCAGGCGAGCGCCGCGGGCACCTCCGCGCGCTGCGTGAAGCCGCGCATGCGCACATCGGCGGGGACGGTTCGTTCGGGTGTCGGCATGCGGCCAGTATAGGATTTGGACGCAGCGGCCTCGCGGACGCGGCGCTTGAGAGATGGCCAGCGCTGCGCTTGCGCGAGAGCGGCGGAATTACTTCTTCGGAGCGGGATTGGTCTCGGCCGAGGTCTGGTTCGAACTCGGCGGGGCAGTCGCCGTGGTGGATGGCGAATGCGCGCCCGAGGCTTCGATCGGCTTGGTCTCGCCCGTCGGCGCCGGGGCCACATACGGGCCCGGGTCCACGCAAGGTGGCGTCGTCATCGCCGTCGGCAACGGCTTGCCGGCTGCTTCGGCACTGGCGCGGTACTTTGCTGCGACCCGGTCTTGCGCCTTGCAGAGCTGGTATGCGTCTCTCTTGGTGTTCCACGCCGTGCGGGCGGCTGCTTCCGCTGCCTTGGCCTGGGCTTCGGGCGTGGGTGCCGGCAGCTTGGCGAACGCCGATGACCCGATCAATGCGAGTGCCAGCGCAAATGGCGTCAGTTCGCGCTTCATACGGAGCTTCCTCGCGCGCTCAGCGGCGTCACATGGGCCGGGCCCGGATCGCCGGGCTTCGGCGTGCGCTGCGCCGGGATCTTGCCCGCCGCGATGTCGTCGTACCAGAGCCGATGGTGCTCGCGCGCCCAGGTCTCGTCGACGTAGCCTTCGCGCATCGCCTTGTAGGCACCCGTCATGCCCAGCGTGCCGATGTAGATGTGACCCATGATCAGGGCCATCATGCACAGCGTGGCGACGGCATGCACCATGTGCGCGATCTGCATCGCGCCACGCGTGTAGACGATGCCTGGCAGCAGCTTGTCCAGGAACAGTCCCGAGCCGATGACGATGCTGCCGAGAAAGAGCACGCCGCCCCAGAACACCAGCTTCTCGCCGGCGTTGAAGCGATGCGACGCCGGCTCCTTGCCGCCGAACAAGCCGCCGCCATGGCGCAGCCAGGTGATGTCCTCCGCGCGCGGCCAGTTGCTTCGAATGAAGGTGAAGATCATGAAGATCGTGCTCACCACAAACAGGGGCCCGACAAAGTTGTGCACGGTCTTGAGCACATAGGTGAGATAGCCGAACAGAGATCCGCCAAGCACTGGCAGAAGGAAAAACCTGCCGAATGCCATCACGATGCCCGACAGCGCGAGCACGACGAACGCGATGGCATTCGACCAATGCGTGGCGCGCTCGAAGGGCGTGAAGCGCTCGATCTTGCGGCCAGTCTTCGCACCATGCAGGCGCATCGGGCCGCGGGTGAAGTAGAAGATCGCCAGCGCGAGCAGCGTGACGAAGAGCAGCGCTGCGCCATATGGAATGATCCAGTCGTTGCGCACCTGGCGCCAGGCCTCGCCGGCGTTGGTGAAGCGCGAGCCTGGATACTGCACGAAGCGCTGGATCAGGTTGCCAGCTTCCGGCGCCTCGCTCGAGGGCAGGCTGCTGTAGCCGGTGACGCCGCCGCTCACCTGGCGCCACATCGGCGCGTTGTTGCCGGGCTGTACCCGGTTGCGCTCGCCGTTGGTCTGCGTGAGGTAGTTCGGGTCGGCGCTGGCCTCGGGCTTGACCTCGAAGATGTTCTGGCTACGGATGCCGCCTTCTGTTTGTGGCGCCGGCTCGGCGGCCTGTGCCAGCGCCGCCGCACCGCACCCCAGCAGCGTGGCTGCCAGCGCTGCGGTCAAGGCCTGGCGGATGCGGTCGGTGAAGCTCATGCTCATGCGGCCTCCGGCTCAGTTTTCCTTGGTGTACTCGTTCTGACCGTCGGAGCGAAGCTTGATCTGCTGCTCCCACGAACTCTTGTCGCCGACCTTCCAACCGGGCGCGGTGAAGGCTGTTGCGGTGTTGGGCTGCGTGCCCGTGCCACTCCAGGGTGTCGCGTCGTACTTCACGCCCTCGGCGTTCGTCTGCGGCTTCTCGGTGCAGGCAGCAAGGAGCGTCGCACTGGACGCAAGCGCGAGGAAGGCCACTGTCGCGGACCTCACTTCTTTTCTCCAGCAGGGGCAGGGGGGTTTCCGGCCTGCTGCGAACCGTAGGCCGTGCCCCAGCCCCAGACCTCGGCGCCTTTGCCGCGATGCAACACGCGAGTGCGAAAGATGTCCGCCACCACGTCCCCGTCGCCGGCCAGGAGCGCCTTTGTCGAGCACATCTCGGCGCAGGCGGGCAGCTTGCCTTCGGCCAGGCGGTTGCGGCCGTACTTCTCGAACTCCGCTTCCGAGCCGTTGGCTTCGGGGCCGCCGGCGCAGAAGGTGCACTTGTCCATCTTGCCGCGCGCTCCGAATCTTCCCTCCGACGGAAACTGCGGTGCGCCGAATGGACAGGCGTAGGAGCAGTAGCCGCAGCCGATGCACACGTCCTTGTCATGCAGCACCACGCCTTCCTCGGTGCGGTAGAAGCATTGCACGGGGCACACCGCCATGCAGGGCGCGTCGGAGCAATGCATGCAGGCCACCGAGATCGACTTCTCACCCGGCACGCCGTCGTTGAGCGTGACCACGCGGCGGCGGTTCACGCCCCATGGCACCTCGTTCTCGTTCTTGCATGCTGTGACACAGCCGTTGCACTCGATGCAACGCTCGGAATCGCAGACGAACTTCATTCTTGCCATGGCAGCTCCTAGGCTTTCTCGATGTTGCAGATCGTGGTCTTGGTCTCTTGCATCATGGTGACGCTGTCATAGCCGTAGGTGGTCGACGTATTGATCGCCTCGCCGCGCACGATCGGCGCCGCGCCGCTGGGGTAGTAGGCGAGCAGATCCGCGCCCTGCCAGCGGCCCGAGAAGTGGAACGGCATGAACACCGTGTCGGGCCCGACGCGCTCGGTCACTAGCGCCTGGACGTTGAGCTTGGCGCCCGTAGGCGTATGCACCCAGGCACGCTCACCGTTGCGGATGTTCTTCTCGGCCGCGACCTTGGGATGGATCTCGATGAACATCTCCTGCTGCAACTCGGCCAGCCAGGGGTTGGAGCGCGTTTCCTCGCCGCCGCCCTCATACTCCACGAGCCGCCCCGAAGTCATGATGTACGGGAACTTCTCGGCCAGCTTGTCGGCAATGTTCTTCTGCTGGATGCTCTTGTAGAGCGTGGGCAGGCGCCAGAACGCCATCTTGTCGTCGTGCGTCGGATACTTCACTGCCAGGTCGGGCCGCGTGCCGTAGAGCGGCTCGCGGTGCTGCGGAATTCCGTCCGGGAAGTTCCACACCACCGCTCGCGCCTTCGCATTGCCGAAGGGATGGCAGCCGTGGTTCTTCATGAACACGCGAATCATCCCGCCGGAGTTGTCCGTCTTCCAGTTCTTGCCTTCAGCCTTGGGCTTCTCGGCTTCGGTGAGTTCGTCCCACCAGCCGAGTTTCTTCAGCAGCAGGTGGTCGACCTCAGGGTAGCCCGTGGTGATGTCGGCGCCCAGCGAGCAGGAGCCGTCTTCGGCCAGGAGATTCTTGCCGTCGCGCTCCACGCCGAAGTTCGCACGGAAGTTGCCCCCGCCGTCCATCACGTGCTTGGAGGTGTCATAGAGATTTGGCGAGCCGGGATGCTTGAGTTCCGGAGTTCCGTAGCAAGGCCACGGCAAGCCGAAGTAGTCGCCTTCGATGTCGTAGCCGTTGACCTTGTCCTTGACAGAGCCCTTGGCCTTGAGGGTACGCACGTCGAAGGCACTCATGTTGCGCATGTGGGCCTGAAGCCGCTCGGGGCTCTGGCCGGTGTAGCCGACCGCCCAGCAGGACCTGTTGATCTCGCGCAGGATGTCGTCCGGCAAGGGCTCGTCCATGCCCTTGACCTTCTGCATCTTGTAGTTCTTGCTGAGCTCCTTGCCGAAGCCAAGGCGATCGGCAAACTGCTGCATGATCATGTGATCGCTGCGGCTTTCCCACAGCGGATCGATGACTTTCTCGCGCCACTGCAGGGAACGATTGGAGGCCGTGACGGATCCGCTGGTCTCGAACTGCGTGCAGGCCGGCAGCAGATAGACCGCGCGGTTCGGGTTCTGGTCCTCGGGCCGGCCCGGCATCGCGGCCATCGCCGCCGTGGCCGATGGATAGGGGTCCACCACCACCAGCAGGTCGAGCTTGTCCATGGCCCGCTTCATCTCGAGCCCGCGCGTCTGCGAATTGGGCGCATGTCCCCAGTAGAAGACGCCGCGCAGGTTCGAATCCTGGTCGATCAGCTCGTTCTTCTCGAGCACCCCGTCGATCCAGCGCGACACGGTGATGCCTGGCTTGGTCATCATCGCGGGCGACGCGAAGCGGCCTTTGATCCATTCGTAGTCCACGCCCCAGACCCCGGCGAAGTGCCTCCACGAACCCTCGAGCAGCCCGTAGTAACCCGGCAGTGAATCGGGATTGGGGCCGACATCGGTGGCACCCTGCACGTTGTCGTGGCCGCGGAAGATGTTGGTGCCGCCGCCTGCCATGCCGACGTTGCCAAGGGCCAGCTGAAGGATGCAGGAGGCTCGCACGATGGCATTGCCGATCGTGTGCTGCGTTTGCCCCATGCACCAGACGATGGTGCCCGGGCGGTTCTCGTTGAGCAAGGTTGCGACCTTGAGAACCTGGGCTTCGTTGACGCCGCAGGCCTCCTCGACCTTGTCGGGCGTCCACTTCGAGAGAACCTCCGCGCGAACCTCTTCCATCCCGTAGACCCGGTCATTGAGGTACTTCTTGTCTTCCCAACCGTTCTTGAAGATGTGGTGCAGGATTCCGAACAGAAACGGGATGTCCGAGCCCGAGCGAATGCGCACGTATTCGTCCGCCTTCGCTGCCGTGCGTGTGAATCGCGGATCGACCACGATCATCTTGCAGCCGGTTTCCTTGGCGTGCAGCATGTGCAGCATGCTCACCGGATGCGCTTCGGCCGCGTTCGAGCCGATGTACATCGCGACTTTCGCATTGCGCATGTCGTTGTACGAGTTGGTCATGGCGCCGTAGCCCCATGTGTTCGCGACACCCGCGACCGTGGTGGAGTGACAGATGCGCGCCTGGTGATCGCAGTTGTTGCTCCCGAAGAAGCTGACGAACTTGCGCAGCAGGTAGGACTGCTCGTTGCTGTGCTTGCTCGACCCGATCCAGTAAATGGCGTCAGGACCGCTCGCCTTGGTGAGTTCCTTGAGCCTGGCGACGATTTCGTCGAGCGCGGTGTCCCAGCCGATGCGCTCGTACTTGCCGTTGACGAGCTTCATCGGATAGCGCAGCCGGTACTCGCCATGCCCATGCTCGCGCAATGCCGCACCTTTTGCACAGTGAGCGCCGAGGTTGATGGGGGAGTCGAACACCGGCTCCTGGCGCACCCAAACGCCGTTCTCGACCACCGCATCGGAGGCGCAACCGACCGAGCAATGCGAACACACCGTGCGCTTCACTTCGATCTTGCCGGCACCGACGCCTACGGGCGTGGCGTCGGCCGCTTGCGCCTTGCGCATCAGCGTGAGCTGGCCGGCAGCCACGCCGACCCCGACGCCGAGGCCCGAGCGCCGCAGGAAGGCGCGCCTGTCCATGGTCGGCAAGGCATTCGCGAGACCGCGCCGAAGACTGTCGACGAACGGCGAGACGGCTGCAGACCCACCGGCGGCGGTTCGACCGGGAGTGCCTGGAGCTTTTTTTGTCAGCAGCATCGGGAGTTCCTCAGGCAGACGCGGTCTTGTAGTACCGCTTGACGTGCTCGCTAAGGGAATACCCGCCTCCTTTCTCAGGCGCGGGCGGCAGGGCTGAAGGAGCGACCGCCGGCGGCGGGTCGACGACCTTTGGCAACACGGAGACGGCCGTGACGGCGGCGCCAAGGGACGCACCGCCAAGGAAGAATCTCCGACGGGATGCCGGCTTGGGGCCGGCGCACTGGCTGTCCTGCATATTGACTCCAGGAATGGCTAGAGTTAACGAGACGTCGAATCCGCTACTTGTCCTGAAATGCTAGTCCAGGCCGCATCCGTGGGCAACCGCGTATTCCGCTAGCTCCGGTTCAGCACGACCTTGTTTCAGGCCAGCATGTCAAAAGCCTGCGTCTCCACTTCCGCGAACGCGCGCGTGAAGGCAGCGAGCGCCGCGTAGAACCGCGCCTTCGGATGCTGAGACACCGTCTCGCACAAGGCCGGCAGCCACGGCTGGATGTGCTTTGCGAACACGGCCTGCTGCTGGGTCAGGTTCGCGACCTCGACGTCGTCCCCGGCGATCAGGTAGCGCATCACTTCGAACAGGCAGGCGATATGGTCTTCAGTTTCGGAGATGGTCTCGGCACGCGTGAGGCCCAGCCGATCAAGATCGTTGCGCAGCTGCACGAGTGGCTTGTCGTTGAGGAAGCCACTCAGGTAGTGCGAGCCGAAAAGGTCGATCTCGGGCTTGCCGAGGCCGCCGAAGAGCGCGTCGTATTCGTCGTGCGCGGCGGCGGCGCTGGTGTCGCTCGCGATGCCCACGAGTCGGCGCCACGGTTCTTCGAGAAAGGCACCCGCGACAGGCGCTTCCGTTGGTGCAACCCGGAAGGCATCGAGCAGCTCGGCGTCCGGTGGCGCATACCAGAGCCGCGCCAGCAGGCCGTAGAGCTCGGCGCGTGCGATCTCCTCGTCCAGTGCCGAGGACGTGGGAAGCTGGTGGCTCATAAAGGCGCGATCTTCACTTCGTCGGTGGCGCTGTAGATGTCGATGACCCGACAGTCGCTGCACATCTTGAGGCGCTCGATCGCTTCGCCCTGGAACATCGCGTGGCCAGCCAGTCTGCCGAGCATGGCCTCGATCGCCTTTTGCGTGCCGAAGGGCTTGCCGCAGCGGATGCAAGCCCAAGGCTTTGCCTCGTTCAGAAGGACCGACTGCTTGCGCTCGGGCGAAGCCAGCAAGCGTGGCACGAGCGAGATCGCGTCCTCGGGACAGGTCGTCGCGCACAGGCCGCACTGAACGCAGTTCTTCTCGATGAAGCGCAGCTGTGGCGCACTCTGGCTGTCCTGCAATGCGCCGGCAGGACAGGCGCTGACGCAGGCGAGGCAAAGGGTGCACTTTTCCTTGTCGACCGCGACGGCGCCAAGCGGAGAGCCCGCGGGCAGCGCGACCGCCAACGATGCTTCGGCCTGCGCTGCCAAGGCGGGCGCTGCGTTCATCAGGTGATCGAGCGCCATCTCGAGCCGGTTGCGCTTGTCGGCTCCTGCCGTGAAACGGGCCGCGATGGCGGGCACGCGCTGCGCCGTCGTGCTCAAACCCGCAAGCGCGGCATCCAGCACGGCCGTCGAGTTCGTCTCGACCACGTGAAAATGCGTGCCGGAGTAGCCCAGGCCCCGCAACAGCGCCTGTGCGATTTCCATCTGCTTCTTGAGCGCCGTCACGTACTGTGGCGCTTCTTCGCCGGTGCTCAGCGCAATCACCTGAGAGGCGCCAAAAGCGATGGCACCGAGCCAAAGGTCGACGCCCGTGCTCGCCACATGGAAGAGGCCAACCGGAATCACCCGCGCCGGCAGGCCCTGCGCCTTGCCAAGTTGCGCCTGCCTTCCGAGCTGTTCGACCAGCGCCTGGCCGCCCTCCTGGCTGTGCAGCAGCAGTGCCGCATCGCGGCCGCCCGACGCGCCATAGGTCGCCAGCAGCGTGCGCAGCTTGAGCCCTTGGTCGGACGCACGTGGATAGGTGTACCCCAGCGCACCCGTGGGGCACACGGTGGTGCAGGCGCCGCACCCGATGCACAGGTTCGGGTTGACCACGATGCGCTGCCGGTCCTTCTCGCTGCTGATGGCATGGGCCGAGCACACTTCGACGCAGGCGTTGCAGCCGACCACCTCGTTGCGGCTGTGCGCGCAAAGACTCTGCCGGTAATCGAAGAACTTCGGCTTTTCGAACTCCCCGACCATCTCGCGCAGGCGCAGCAGCGTCTGCAGGCCTTCGGCATGCGCGACTCCGCCTGGCAGGTGAAAGTAGCCCTGCGGCGGCGCGTGCCAGTCGATGCGCGGCTCAGTGCCGAGATCGAGCACCAGGTCGAAGGCCGCGTCGAGCACCTGCGGCTCGCGACTGAAATCGATCGCACCAGCGACGGTGCAGGCGCGCTCGCAATCCCGGTGCGATGTGCACTTGGCGTTGTCGACCTGGTAGTCCAGCCCGATCGCCTGTTCCGGGCAGGCGGCAACGCAGGCGTTGCAGCGGGTGCACAGGTCGAGGTCGATCGCGTTGTCGCGCGTCCAGCGAAGCGTGAACGCGCCGAGCCAGCCCGTGAGCGAGTCGATATGCCCTGCGATCACGGGCCAACGGCGTTCCTGCGCGCCGCCAAGTACGCCGGGACCCTGCGCCAGGAGAGTCACTTCGAGCGTGTCGCCGACCAGCGTTGCAGCGCGCTCGGCCGCATCGAGTGCGCCGATGATCAGCAGCCGCCCTTGGCTCGTGTAGCCCACGGTCGCGACGGGCTCGGGCTCAGGCAGCGCGGCCGCTGCCAGCAGCGCCGCGATCTTGGGCATTGCATGTTTCGCGTCGCGGCTCCAGCCGCCGGTTTCGCGAATGTTGACGAAGCGGATCGGCGAGACAGCGTCGGGCGTGCTCGTGGCGAGTTCGCCGAACAGCCGCTTTTCCTGGGTGCAGGCGACCACCACGTCGTCGCCGGACTGGATCGCGCGCTGGAAGGACGCTGCTTCGCGGCGGCACAGCGCCGAGTGCAAGGGAAGCGTTTCAGCCAGCGCCGTTCCGAGGGTTTTGGCCTCGAGTGGCATCGTCTGGTTGCAGTCGCAGATCAGCGTGGTCGTCATCGCTCTCTTGGCTGGCCGGCTGCGCTTCGGCAACCGGCGGGCTTGGAATTTCACCGGAATCCTGAGACTGTGCCACGTCCTCCTCCTCCGTGGTCCTAGGGGGTTCCGCGGGGGGCGGCTCGCGCACTTCGTCGAAAAGCTTCAGGAAGCTGGCGCTCGCCATTTGGCGCAGGACGCTGTCGGGCAGCGGCGTGGGCTTCGAATAGTCGTCGACGTAGGTGTCGAGGCCGTCCATTGTGTTGAAGTGGGGATCGGAGAAAAGCTTTTTGAAGGCCGCATTCCTGACCTCGGGCGCGACCTCTTTGGCCACGAAGGGCCTGTAGTCCGATTCGACACCCAGCCCCTGCACATCCACGAGGGTGAGCGCCGGTGTCGCCGGAGGTTTTTCTCCTTCGGCTTCGGGCCCGGAGGCTGGGGCGGAAGCGGCCGGCGCACTCGCAGCCGCTGTCGCCGGAACAGGCGCCAGCGCGGGCACCGGCACGGGTGCTTCTTCCGGTGCTGTCTTTCCGACCCGCATCTCCTGCTTGCGCCGCGACCATCGCCCCATGAAGCCTTCAGACATCGCCAGCCCCCCGTCCGCGCCTCTTTTCAGTGGTCACGCTCGCGGCATTGCCGAAGCGGTCCACCAGCGGCCGGAAGCTCTCGGGCCGCCGACGGCGCTTGGGCTCGATCACGTAGTGCGCGTCGACGAACGCGCGCAGCCAGTCGATCACCTCCGGCGGCGCCGGCACCTGCTCGACCGTTTCCTGCGCGTCCAGCCAGCGACCGGCTTCGTAGTAGCTCAAGGTCACGACGACCGGGCGGGGGATTGGCTCAGGGCCGAGCGTCGCCTCCTCGTCCATGCGCCAGAGAACGAACCAACACGGGGCCGGCGCGGTGGCGTTCAGATGGTAGCCCTCGGCTTCGTCCCGAAACAGTTCGACCTTGAAGCCGGGGTGCAGCCAATGCTGCTCGCCACTTTCGCAGTGCAGCATGCGCGGCTCGGTGCCGAAACCCGGCTCGTCGGGCATCACGCGCTCGAGGCGCCAGCGCCACTGCTGCCAGCGGCTAGAGGGGCCATGCAGGCGCTCGCGGCGCATGACGACGGCCACGTCGAGCGTTGGGCGACCGGCGCCATCGGGCGCTGGAGTTCCGGACGAGGGCATGAAGTGAACAATAGCCGATGCCGATGGTTGCCGTCATTCATTCCTTGAATCGGCCTATTGCGCAATCGTATTTGACCCAGCGGGCGCGCTCGACGACAGTCCGCACCACGCAAAAAGGGCATCGCATGCCCAGGCATCGACAGCGAACGTATCACTGTCAGCCTGGGCTTGAGCCATCGATAACAATCAAGCCGATACAGCAGGAACGACCCACCCTATGAATCACCCAGGTCAGCGCAACGAGGTCAAGGCGGTGGCAATCGCGTCGGCCGAAGATCTTCGCCAGCGCATTCGCAGCAAGAGCAAGCTCAAAGGCCGTCAGCCCGATGAGGTTTCGATTGCCGAAGTCCGCGCCCTCATCGGCGAGCGCCCCGCGGAAGGCCATCGGCGCGACTTGCTGATCGAGAACCTGCACAAGATCAACGACGCTTGGCGGGGCCTGCAAGAGCGGCACATGGTGGCCCTGGCCAAGGAGATGAACATCCCGATGGCCGAGGTCTACGAAGTGGCAACCTTCTATCACCACTTCGATGTCATTCGAGCCGGCGACCAGGCCGCGACATTGACCGTGCGTGTGTGCGACAGCCTGGCGTGCGAGCTGGGCGGTGCGCAGGACTTGCTGGCAAGGCTGCCTTCAATCCTTGGCAGCGAAGTGCGTGTGATTGCCGCGCCTTGCATCGGTCGGTGCGAGCAGGCGCCCGCCGTCGCGGTGCATCAGACGGCTGTGCCACTGGCGACTGTGGAAAAGGTCGCGCAGGCTGTCGAGGTGGAACGCAAGAGGTCCGCCGCAGACATGCCCGCACGCCCTGGACACTCTTCTCCGATGCCTTTCGACATCGCGTCCTTCGCTGAAAAGAGCGTTTCGCCTCCAGTCGCCCAAGTCGAAGCGACACCCCCGGCGACCGGCTACGCAAGCTACCGTGCGAACGGCGGCTATGCGCTCGCGGCAGCAGTCGCCAGCGGAACGAAGGCGCACGAGTCCATCATCAAGGCCATGGAAGATTCGGGCCTGCGCGGCCTCGGCGGCGCGGGCTTTCCGGCGGGCCGCAAATGGCGCATCGTCCGCGACCAGCCGGCACCGCGACTGATGGCAGTGAACATCGACGAAGGCGAGCCGGGCACCTTCAAGGACCGAACCTATCTCGAGCGCGACCCCCACCGCTTTCTCGAAGGCCTGGTGGTTGCGGCGCAGGTGGTGGGCACCGACGTTTGCTACGTGTACCTGCGCGACGAATACCACGACTGCCGCGCGCTGCTGCAGTCCGAGCTGGACAAGCTCTATGCGGACCCGCCCTGCGCGCTGCCGCGGATCGAGCTTCGGCGCGGCGCTGGCGCCTACATCTGCGGCGAGGAGTCCGCGATGATCGAAAGCATCGAAGGCAAGCGCGGAGAGCCTCGCATGCGGCCTCCTTACATCGCGCAGGTCGGCCTTTTCGGTCGGCCGACGCTGGAGCACAACTTCGAAACGCTCTACTGGGTGCGCGACATCGTGGAGAAGGGGCCGCAGTGGTTTTCGGGCTTCGGCCGCAACGGACGCAAGGGACTGCGATCGTTCAGCGTGAGCGGCCGTGTCGCGGAGCCCGGCGTCAAGCTGGCTCCCGCAGGCATCACGGTGCGCGAGCTGATCGACGAATACTGCGGCGGCATGTTGCCCGGCCATGAGTTCTATGCGTACCTGCCGGGCGGTGCTTCGGGCGGCATCCTGCCGGCCTCGATGGGCGACGTGCCGCTTGACTTCGACACCCTGCAGCCGCACGGCTGCTTCATCGGTTCGGCCGCGGTCATGGTCCTCGGCCACCAGGACAAGGCGCGTGACGCGGCACTGAACGTCATGCGCTTCTTCGAGCATGAAAGCTGCGGCCAATGCACGCCGTGCCGCGTCGGTACAGGCAAGGCCGCGGCCCTGATGCAGGCGCCCGTCTGGGACAACGTCACGCTCGAAGATCTGAGCCAGGTCATGGGCGATGCATCCATCTGCGGCCTGGGCCAGGCGGCGCCGAATCCGATCCGCTGCGTGCAGAAATACTTCCCGCAGGAAGTCGGCGAAAAGGGCACGCCGCCCTTCGTTCCGCCACTGAAGAACCCCGCGGCAACCGAACAAGGGAAAGCAGCATGAACGCCCCGGCACGCATCGCGGAATTGACGCCGCAAACCGTGGAGTTCCGACTCGACGGCCAGACCATCCAGGCCTTCGAAGGCGAAACGATCCTCGCCGCAGGCGCCCGGCACGGCATCGACATCCCGCGCCTCTGCTTCAAGGACGGCTACCGGCCTGACGGCAATTGCCGGGCTTGTGTGGTCGAGGTCAAGGGCGAGCGCACGCTCGCGCCGAGCTGCTGTCGCAACGTCACGGCCGGCATGGAAGTGCAATCGACCAGCGAACGCGCACTCAAGAGCCAGAAGATGGTCGTGGAGATGCTGCTGTCCGACATGCCCGACCAAGGCTACAAGTGGGTCGGCGACGATGAATCGCAGCAGCACGGCGAACTCAGCGCCTGGGCCAGCAAGCTGGGAATCCAGGTGCGCCCCGAACTCAGGGCCCTGAGGCGGGAGCAGCCGGCGTCGGACGTCAGCCATCCCGCGATGGCGGTGAACCTGGACGCCTGCATCCAGTGCAATCGCTGCGTGCGTGCATGCCGCGAAGAGCAGGTCAACGACGTGATCGGCTATGCCATGCGCGGCGAAGCGAGCAAGATCGTGTTCGACCTGGACGACCCGATGGGGGCGAGCACGTGCGTGGCTTGCGGGGAATGCGTTCAAGCCTGCCCGACCGGCGCGCTGATGCCCAAGTCGCACATCGGGCCGCAGGCGGTGGACCGCAAGGTCGATTCGGTCTGCCCATTCTGCGGCGTTGGCTGCCTCATCACCTACAACGTCAAGGACGAGAAGATCGTCAGCGTCGATGGCCGCGACGGCCCGGCCAACCACAGCCGCCTGTGCGTCAAGGGTCGCTTCGGCTATGACTACGTCGACCACCCGCAGCGCCTCACCAAGCCGCTGATTCGCAAGCCCGGCTTCCCCAAGGACGAAACGGACGCACCGCGGCCCGGCCACTGGAGCGAAGCCTTTCGGGAAGCAAGCTGGGAAGAAGCGCTCGCCTACACATCGGGCGAACTGGTGCGGCTGCGCGACACGCATGGCAAGAAGTCGCTGGCCGGTTTCGGCTCGGCCAAGGGCAGCAACGAAGAGGCATACCTTTTCCAGAAGCTGGTCCGCACCGGTTTCGGCAGCAACAATGTGGACCACTGCACGCGCCTATGCCATGCATCGAGCGTCGCGGCATTGCTGGAGGGCGTGGGCTCGGGCGCGGTGAGCAATCAGGTCAACGATATCGAGCACTCGGACATGGTGATCGTGATCGGGTCGAATCCGACGGCCAATCATCCGGTCGCCGCGACCTGGATGAAGAACGCGGCGAAACGGGGCACGAAGATCGTCCTCGC
This sequence comes from Variovorax sp. 10N420, assembly GCF_056394705.1. Classification (NCBI taxonomy): domain Bacteria; kingdom Pseudomonadati; phylum Pseudomonadota; class Betaproteobacteria; order Burkholderiales; family Comamonadaceae; genus Variovorax; species Variovorax sp. 10N420. Next base: position 29,725 of record NZ_JBFTIJ010000012.1, read on the forward strand.
CGATCCACGCATCACCGACATCGGCAAGCACGCATGGCGCACGCTGCAGTTCAAGGCCGACACCGATGTCGCCATGCTGAACGCGCTGATCCACGTGATCATCGAAGAGGGCCTGACGGACGAGCAGTTCGTTCGCGAGCGCGCGAACAACTTCGAAGCGCTGCGCGAGAACGTCAAGGGATACAGCCCTGAGGCGATGGAGCCCATCTGCGGCATTCCTGCGCAGACTTTGCGCGAAGTGGCTCGCGAGTTTGCCAAGGCCAAGGGTGCCATGATCTTGTGGGGCATGGGCATCAGCCAGCACGTGCATGGCACCGACAACGCGCGCTGCCTGATCGCGCTGGTCACCGTTGCGGGGCAGATCGGCAAGCCGGGCTCCGGCTTGCACCCTTTGCGCGGACAGAACAACGTGCAGGGCGCCAGCGATGCCGGCCTGATCCCGATGATGTTCCCCAACTACCAGCGCGTCGACAACGCCGGCGCGCATGCGTGGTTCGAGGATTTCTGGGGCATGAAGCTCGACGAGAAGCCGGGCTACACCGTCGTCGAAATCATGCACAAGGCATTGGCGCCCGACAGCGATCCCCACAAGATCCGCGGCATGTACATCATGGGTGAGAACCCCGCGATGAGCGACCCCGACCTGAACCACGCGCGGCATGCATTGGCCTCGCTGGAGCACCTGGTGGTGCAGGACATCTTCATGACCGAAACCGCCTGGCTGGCCGACGTGGTGCTGCCCGCAACCGCCTGGCCCGAGAAGACCGGCACCGTGAGCAATACCGACCGCATGGTGCAGCTTGGCAAGCGCGCGCTGAACGCGCCGGGCGAAGCGAAGCCGGACCTGTGGATCATCCAGCAGATCGCGAAGCGCATGGGCCTCACATGGGACTACCCGGGCGAAGAGAGCGGCGTGGCTGCCGTGTATGAAGAAATGCGCCAAGCCATGCATGCGGCCATCAACGGCATCACGTGGGAGCGGCTGCAGCGCGAATCGAGCGTGACCTATCCGTGCCTTTCCGCGGAGGACCCGGGGTCGCCCACGGTGTTCATCGAGAACTTCCCGACAGCGGATGGCCGCGTGACGCTCGTGCCGGCGGACATCATTCCGGCCGATGAGCGTCCGGACGCCGAATATCCATTCGTTCTGATCACGGGCCGTCAGCTGGAGCACTGGCATACGGGCAGCATGACCCGCCGCGCGACAGTGCTCGATGCGCTGGAGCCGATGGCCACCGCGTCCATGAATGGCAGTGACCTGGCTGCCATGGACCTGGCACCGGGCGACGTCATCACCGTGCAGTCGCGCCGCGGCGAGGTGGCGATCCACATCCGCCGCGATGACGGCACGCCGCACGGCGCGGTCTTCATGCCCTTTGCCTACTACGAAGCGGCGGCCAACCTGATGACCAATGCGGCGCTGGACCCCTTCGGCAAGATTCCGGAGTTCAAGTATTGCGCGGTGCGCATCCAGCGCGGCGGCGAGCCGAAACCGGCGGCAGGCTACGGCACGGGATCGATCAACCCGAGGACGAACGAGCCCGTGCTCCCATGACCGATCAGCAATGCGCGTCGGCCGGCGAACTCGACGAACTCGAGGCCGAGGACGAAGCGCCCTCGGCCTTCGAAGCCGTCTCGCTTCCGAGGCAGGCAGACGCGCCTCGCATGAGCCAGGCGAGCGCCGCGCTGCTGCGCCGCATCGAGATCGTCGACCAGCACGGTGAGCATCGCCCGATTCATATTCCGGCCGAGCGGCCGTTGACGGTCTTCGTCGACAAGCGCGAACTCGTGACGTTGATGACCTTGGGCGCGTCGCCGGAGTTGCTGGTGCTCGGCTACCTGCTCAATCAGAACCTCATAGAGCGTGCGAGCCAAGTCGAGAGCATCCACGTCGACTGGGAGGTTGGCGCGGCGGCCGTCAAAACGCATGCGGGCGTCAAGGACCTCGGCAAGAAGACCGCGCGACGGGTCGTGACGACAGGGTGTGGGCAAGGCACCGTCTTCGGCGATGCAATGTCGCAGATCGATGCGGTGCGCTTGCCGACCGCGGAAACGGCACGCATCGCCCAGGGCACGTTGCTGCGCATCCTGGAGCTGATGCGATCGCGGAACAGCGTGCATCGGCAGGCGGGTTCGGTGCATGGCTGTGCGCTTTTTCATGGAAGCGACATGCTGGTCTTTGTCGAGGACGTGGGACGTCACAACGCGATCGACACCATCGCCGGGTGGATGGCCATCCACGGCATTTCCGGCGGTGACAAGACCTTCTACACGACCGGTCGCCTGACGAGCGAGATGGTCATGAAGTCGGCCCATATGGGTGTGCCGATCATCGTTTCGCGCAATGGCGTCACGGCCATGGGGCACGAACTGGCAGAAAAGCTGGGCATGACGCTTTTCGGGCGTGCGGCCAATCGCCACTTTCTTTGCTATGTCGGGTCTGAGAGGTTCGATGCCGAACGGATGTAGGCCGGCCGGGACCCTGGCCTTCTACTGAGGCAATACCGGAAGCCGCCGCGCGACGTCCAGGATCTGCTCGCGCTAGGGCGACCGTGAACCGCCGCGCGAAGTGGTTCGCGTGCAGAACGAGATCATTGCCGCGTTGTGCAACGCGCATTCCCATCGGTCGCTCGGGCTCGACAGGGTTGCGCTGCAGCGTCCAGAGATGGACGCGATGGGGAGCGCTGATGCTCAGGCGTCCTTGCCGATGACTTCGTAGAAGGCGCGGACCATCCGCGTATCACGCCGCTCGGCAAGGCACATCACGTGAGCGAACGTGCGCACCTGCGCATCGCTGATGCGCACTGCGTGCAGGCCAGGACCGGGCACGTACTCGACTTCCGACACGGCCGCGATGCCAAGGCCCTGCAGCACCGCCTCGCGGATGATCTCGCGGCTCGCTACCTCCATCACCACCTCGGTCTCCACGCGCGCCGTACGCAGCGCGGACTCGATGGCCTTGCGGGTCGTCGAACCCTGCTCGCGCAGGATGAGCCGCTCGCCTTGCAACTCCGCGGTACGAATGCTGCGCCGATGCGCAAAGCGGTGCTCGGCGTTGCAGAAGATCACCACCGGGTGCTCGGAATAGGGGGCCGATACGAAGCGCCGGTCCTTGAGTGCCTGTGCCAGCACGCCGACGTCCGCGGAATAGTTGAGCAGCCGGTCCATCACGTCCTGCGAATTGCCGGTGCTCACCGACACCTTCACGCCGGGGTATTGCTGATTGAACGCAACGAGCATTCGCGTCACATGCGACGGCCCTACGGCCGCCACGCGCAGGTGCCCGCTGCGCAGTTCGCCCGACTCGCGCAGCAACTGCACGGCCTCACTCTCGAGGCTGAAGATCTGGCGGGAGAGGTGCAGCAATCGCTCGCCCATCTCCGTGAGCCGCACGGGTCGACCCGTGCGATGGAACAGTTCAACTTTGTAGAGCGCCTCAAGCTGGCCGACCTGCGTCGTCACGGTCGGTTGGCTGACGTGCAGGCTCTGCGCCGCACCCGTGAAGCTGCCGGTGACGGCCACCGCGTGAAATGAGCGCAATTGTGTCAGCCGCATGAATCCAGCCTTGGTGTTATCCCGGCCGAACTATAGGTTCAGTCAATACATAGGTCAAAAAACTTGAATTGGCTGAATGTGGTGCAAGCGCCGAAAGTGCGGCCATGCGTCACGGATTCGTCATGTGGCGCTACAACAGTGACGGTTCCTCAGTTCCGCATCGGAGACCTCGATGAAATTCACGCGTCGTTCCCTTCTTGCCTGTGCACCTGCCGTGCTGGGCGCTCCCCTTGTCGGTTTGGGTTCAAGCCCCGCGCAAGCCGCCAACGTGCTCACGGTGGGCCTCATCCCTTCCGAAGACTCTCGCGCCATGATCGCAAACAGCCAGGCCATGATGGACATGCTGTCGAAGGCGCTGGGCATGCCGGTCAAGCCCTTCGTGGCCGCCGACTACAACGGCGTCATCGAAGCGCTGCGCTCCAAGCGGCTGGACGTCGCCTACCTGGGCCCGTTCTCGTACGTGATGGGCACGACCGTGGCGCCGATCGAGGCATTTGCGGTCGCCGAGACCAAGAAGGCCGGCCGGACTTCGTATCACTCCTTGATCGTGGCTCGCAAGGACAGCGGCATCAAGACGATCGCCGACCTCAAGGGCAAGACTTTCGCCTTCGTCGATCCGACCTCGACCTCGGGCCACCTGTTCCCGAAGGCGGGGCTGATGAAGGCGGGCTTCAATCCCGACAGCGACTTCGGTCGCGTCATCTTCTCGGGCTCGCACGATTCCAATGCCGTGGCCGTGCAGAACAAGAAGGTCGACGCGGTGGCGATCGCGGACCGCATCCTGGACGCCGCCATCGCGAAGGGGCTCGCCAACCGCGAAGACCTTGTGGTGGTGTGGACCTCCGATCCGATCCCCGAATCGCCGACCGTCTGGCGCAAGGACCTCGACCCCGAACTGAAGAAGCGCGTGCAGGCAGCCTTCCTCGAAGTGAAAGACATTCCGTGGTCGGACCAGGGAATGCTCAACGGCTTTCATCCCACCAACGACAAGGCTTACGACGTCATCCGCGAGACTGCCAGCATTCTCCACCTCGACCTGAAGGCAATGAAGTGATCGAGATTCGTGGCCTCACGAAGCGCTACGGCGCTTTCGATGCTCTCAAGAGCGTCGACCTCGACGTGAAACCGGGCGAATTCCTGGTGGTGCTCGGACCTTCGGGCGCGGGCAAGTCGACCCTGCTGCGCTGCATCAACCGGCTCGTCGAGCCCAGCAGCGGTGACGTTCGCATCGACGGCAAGCTCGTCAAGTCCGACGCCGCCAGTCTGCGCCGGCTTCGCTGCCAGGTGGCGATGATCTTCCAGCACTACAACGTGGTGCCTCGCCTCTCGGTGCAGAAGAACGTGCTGACGGGCCGGCTCGGCGCGGTGCCTTCGGTGCTGTCATGGCTCCAGATCTTTCCGCGCAAGGACGTGGAGATCGCGCTCGAATGCCTGCGCCGCGTGGAACTGGAGGACAAGGCGGAACTCCGCACGGACACGCTCTCCGGCGGCCAGAAACAGCGGGTGGGCATTGCGCGCGCGCTGGCGCAGCAGCCGAAGATCATCCTCGCCGACGAGCCCGTTGCCAGCCTCGATCCCAAGACGTCGCGAACGGTGCTCAACTACCTCAAGCAGGCCAGCCGCGAACTGGGCATCTCGGTGGTGTGCAACCTCCACCAGATCGACTATGCCAAGGAGTTTGGCGAGCGCATCCTGGGTGTTTCCGGCGGCCGCATCGTGTTCGAGGGCGGACCGGAACAGCTCACGGGGGATGTCCTGCACCGCATCTATCCGGGCCTTGACGAGAGCGAGTCACGCAACGCGGCGGCGCTCGCGGCGTCGGCACCTGAACCCGTACTGCGCCACCTGGCGCTGGAGGAGGCCTGATCATGCATGTCGGTTCCTACACCTTCCTCGTGTCGCGGCCTGGCGGCAGTCTCGGCTGGGCGCCTCGCATCACAACCGGCGTGGCCATGATGGCCGTGCTCTGGTGGGCGGCCCTGGGCGCGCAGGTCAGCTTCGGCGAACTGGCCAAGGGCTTGCCCTGGATCGGTGACTTCCTCTCGCGCATGCTGCCGCCCAACTGGGCGTTCGTCGAAAAGCTGATCACCCCCGCCATCGAAACGGTGCAGATTGCACTCTGGGGAACGCTGCTGGCCGTGATCCTGGCAGTGCCGGTGTGCTTCTTCGCGGCGCGCAATCTCACGCCGAACGCGGTGGTCTACCAGATCACGCGGCAGGTGTTCAACGTCACGCGCGGCGTCAACGAGATCATCCTGGCGCTCGTGTTCGTGGCCGCGGTCGGGCTGGGTCCGTTCCCGGGCGTGTTGGCCTTGGCCGTTCACGGCGCGGGCATGCTGGGCAAGTTCTTTGCCGAATCCATCGAGGAAATCGATCAGGGGCCCATCGAGGCACTGCGCTCGACGGGCGCGGGGCCGATCCAGACCATCGTCTTTGGCGTGCTGCCACAAGTCGTCACGGCCTGGATCGCAGTGATCCTCTACCGATTCGAAACCAACCTTCGCCAGGCGACCGTCCTGGGCATGGTCGGCGCGGGCGGCATCGGTTTCGAGCTCGTGGGCAGCATGAAGCTGTTTCAGTACCGGGACACGGCCACTTGCATCATCGTGATCATCGCCATGGTGATGGTCGCGGACTACGTCTCCACGCGTCTGCGCGCCTGGATCCAGAAAGGAACCCACTGATGAACTCGCAAGCGGAAGCAATTCAGGTCAACGGGCGGCATTACGCCAAGCCGAGCGCGCCGGTGGTGGTGGTCTGTGTCGATGGCTGCGAGCCCGACTACATCACCCAGGCCATCCAGGCTGGCTCTGCGCCTTACCTGCAGCGCATGCTGGCGCAGGGGAGTTCGCTGATCGGCGATTGCGTGGTGCCGAGCTTCACCAACCCGAACAACGTGTCGATCGTGACGGGCGTGCCTCCGTCGGTCCATGGCATCTGCGGCAATTACTTCTATGACGTCGAAGCGGACCGCGAAGTCATGATGAACGACCCCACCTACCTGCGCGCCCCCACGCTGCTGGCGGCCTTCGGCAAAGCGGGTGCACTGGTGGCGGCAGTGACGGCGAAGGACAAGCTGCGCACCTTGCTGGGCCACGGCCTGAAGGGCATCTGCTTTTCGGCGGAGAAGGCGGACCAGGCCACCATGGCCGAGTGCGGCATCGACAAGGTGCTCGACCTGGTGGGCAGGCCCGTTCCGTCGGTCTACAGCGCTGATCTCAGCGAGTTCGTCTTTGCGGCGGGCGTGCGGCTGCTGGAGACCCGGCGCCCGGACCTGATGTATCTGTCGACCACCGACTATGTGCAGCACAAGTGCGCCCCGGGCACGCCCGAAGCAAATGCCTTCTACGCCATGATGGACGGCTACCTCGCAAGGCTCGATGCCCTGGGCGCCGTCATCGGCCTCACGGCCGACCATGGCATGAGCCCCAAGACGGACGCCGCGGGCAATCCTCGCGTGCTCTACCTCCAGCAGGAACTGGACGCGCAGCTCGGCAATGGCACCACCCGCGTGATCCTGCCCATCACGGACCCCTACGTCGTCCACCACGGCGCCCTGGGTTCGTTTGCGACGGTGTACGTCAACAGCAACGCGCGCGAAGGCGTGCAGGATCTCTTGGCGGCGCTCCCTGGCGTCGAACTGGTGGTGACGCGGGAAGAGGCGGTCAGCCGCTTCGAGCTGGCGGCGGACCGCATCGGCGACCTGGTCGTCATCGGCGATCACCTCACGGTGCTCGGCACGAGCGCCGCCAAGCACGACCTGAGCGGCCTGACGGTGCCCTTGCGTTCCCATGGCGGCATCTCCGAGCAGAAGGTTCCCTTGCTGTTCAACCGGCCCGTTCGGGGCGTGGCATCGCATCGTCGTCTTCGCAACTTCGATGTGTTCGATCTGGCCCTGAATCACACCACCGACTTGAGCTGAACCTTTCCATGTCCAACGAATACTTCAATCCCGTGCGCAGCGTGTACGGGGTAGGGGCCCTGTCGTCCCTGCCGAAGCTGCTGGAGGGCCGCAAGGCCGTCGTCGTGACCTTTCCGGAAGCGCGCCAGCTCGGGCTGGTAGCACGTCTTGAACAGCTGCTCGGAACGGCGCTCGCCGGCGTGATCGACAACGTGCAGCCCAACCCCGACGTCGCCGAGTTGCGCCCGCTCTATGACGCCTTCTGGCGCGACCCTGATAGTGCGGAAGTGCTGGTTGCCGTGGGCGGCGGCAGCGCGATCGACACCGCCAAAGCGCTCATGGTCGGCACGGCCAGTCATCGCTTCGACGAACTGGTCGCGGCGCTCGCGGCAGGCAAGAGCGTCACCCCCGCGCACGTGAAGACGCTGATTGCCGTGCCCACGACCGCCGGCACCGGCAGCGAAGTCACTCCATGGGCCACGGTGTGGGACCGCGGAGCCGGCAAGAAGTACTCGTTGCATCTGCCCGAGACCTGGCCCAGCATCGCGCTGATCGACCCTGCGCTGATGCTGTCCCTGCCGGCGTCGGTGACGTTGCAAAGCGGGCTGGATGCGCTCTCGCATGCACTGGAATCGATCTGGAACGTGAATGCGAATCCGCTTTCGGACACCTTTGCCGTGGCGGCCGTGCATGACGTCTTCGATGCCTTGCCGCGGCTGATGGAGAGGCTGGATGACGTCGAGCTGCGCGGACGCATGGCGCTGGCCGCGCTCAAGGCCGGCATGGCGTTCTCCAACACACGCACGGCTCTGGCGCATTCGATCTCCTACGAGATGACGTTGCGCTACGGCGTTCCGCACGGCATTGCCTGTTCGTTCCCGCTGCCGATGGTGCTGGAGCGCGCCATCGGGCGCCATGCCGGACGCGATGCCGTGCTCCAGCGGGCCCTGGGCCCTCTCGACGATGCACCGCAACGTCTGGCGACATTCATCGAGCGGCTGGGCGTGAAGACCCGCTTTGCCGATTACGGCGTGACGGACGAGCAGGCCGAGCAAATGGTCGCCTTCGCACTGAATGGTGCGCGAGGCAAGAATTTCATCGGCACAGCCATGGAGGAGACAGCATGAACGCCGTCCTGGAAAGCATCGAGTTTCGCGCCGAGGCGCTGCGCATCGGTGGTGAAAGGGTACGCACCAGCCGAGCGATCGACGTGCGCAACCCGTTCAACGGCGAACGCGTAGGCAGTGCGCCGATGGCAAGCCTGGAGGACGTGCGCCGCGCGTTCGACATCGCGCATGCCTATGTGCCCACTCTCACGCGCTACGAGCGGTCCGCAATCCTCAATCGCGCCGCTTCGCTCTTGCGCGAACGAACCGAGCAGGCGTCCGATCTCATCACGGCTGAATCGGGCCTGTCGAAGAAAGACAGCATCTACGAGATCGGCCGTGTGGCCGACGTGCTGAACTTCGGCGCCAATGAGGCGTTGCGCGACGATGGGCAGGTGTTCTCGTGCGACCTCACGCCCCACGGCAAGAAGCGCAAGGTGATCACCACACGCGAGCCGCTGCTGGGCGTGATCACCGCCATCACACCTTTCAACCATCCGATGAACCAGGTCGCGCACAAGGTGGTGCCCGCCGTGGCCACCAACAACCGCATGGTGCTCAAGCCATCGGAGAAGGTGCCGCTGTCGGCCTACTACTTCGCCGACCTGCTCTACGAGGCGGGGCTGCCCCCCGAGATGCTGCAGGTGGTGACGGGCGATCCGCGGGAGATCGCCGACGAGCTTCTCACTCATCGGCACGTGGACCTTGTCACCTTCACCGGCGGCGTTCCCATCGGCAAATACATTGCCGCCAAGGCCGGCTACCGGCGCATCGTGCTCGAACTCGGCGGCAACGATCCTTTGATTGTCATGGACGACGCCGATCTGGACAGGGCGAGCGATCTCGCTGTGCAGGGCTCGTACAAGAACTCGGGTCAGCGCTGCACCGCCGTCAAGCGCATGCTGGTGCACGAGAAAGTCGCCGCCGCCTTCACCGACCTCGTCGTCGAGAAGTCGCGGGCCTGGAGGTACGGCGACCCCATGGATCGGGACAACGACATGGGAACCGTGATCGACGAGCCTGCAGCGCAGCGCTTCGAGCAACTCGTGAACGAGGCAGTGTCGCAAGGCGCTCGACTGCTCGTGGGCAACAAGCGCGAGGGCGCCCTCTATTCACCCACGGTGCTCGACCGGGTGCGGCCGGAGATGACATTGGTGCGGGAAGAGACCTTCGGGCCGGTGTCGCCCATCATCACCTTTGGCAGCATCGACGAAGCGATCGCGATCTCGAACGGCACCGCCTACGGACTTTCGTCCGGCATCTGCACGCATCGGTTCGAGGACGCCACTCGCTTCGCCAGGGAGCTGAAAGTGGGCACCGTCAACCTCTGGGAAGTGCCCGGCTACCGAATCGAGCTGACGCCCTTCGGCGGCATCAAGGACTCTGGCCTGGGCTACAAGGAAGGAGTGCAGGAGGCGATGAAGTCGTTCTGCAACGGCAAGACCTTCACGATGCCTTGGTGACGCACTCACACGTGTGCCATTGCCGGTCGTCGATGCACCCAGGGCCGCGCCTCTTCGAGTTGCGCGGCCAGGCTGAACAGCAGACCCTCGTCGCCATAGCGCCCCGCGATCTGGCATCCAATCGGTATCTGGTCGTGCGTCCAGTACAGCGGGACTGAAGCCGCGGGCTGCCCCGTCACGTTGAACGGATAGGTGAAGGGAAGGTAGGCGACCATCCTTGCCATCCACGCGGCCACGTCGCCGGATGCGGTATCGAACCAGCCGATCGGCCGCGGCGTTTGCGCCAGTGTGGGTGTGAGCCAGACATCGAAGCGATCGTGAAAGCCGGCGATGCGCCGCGACTGCCGATGCAGCATCTGCAGGTTGAGCACGTACTCGCTCGCGCTGAAGCGTCGGCCTTCTTCGGCGAGTGCCGCGGTGAGGGGCTCGACGGAACCTGGCGGCGGCATCGAGCCGCCGGTGGCTCGGGCGATATTGGCCATCGTGTTGACGGCGAACACCATTCGAAAACCGTTCTCGACGGCCTCGGCGTCGTAGTCGGGCGAGGCTTCCTCGACGTGATGGCCGAGCGATTCGCACAGCTTCGCCGCGTCCTGCACCGCTGCTACGCATTCGGCGTCGACGGGCACTCCCGTGGGAGCCCGTACTGCGAACGCGATGCGCAGCCTGCCCGGGGGTTGGCTGGCGCTGTCGAGAAAACGGCGAGGCGGCGGCGCCGCCGCGTAGGGGTCACCCGCCATTGGCCCCGCGAGCGCATCGAGCATCGCGGCGCTGTCGCGCACGCTACGGCTCACCACGTGCTGGTGGGCCAACCCGTTGAGCCCTTCGCCGCCCTCCGGTCCGGCCGTGATGCGCGCGCGCGTGGGCTTGAGGCCGAACAGCCCGCAGCACGACGCCGGAATGCGGATCGAACCACCGCCATCGGTCGCGTGCGCGATCGGCACCATGCCGGCTGCCACCGCCGCGGCCGAACCGCCACTGGAGCCCCCGGGCGACAGGTCCAGCCGCCAGGGGTTGCGCGTCACGCCATAGAGTTGCGATTCCGTCATCGGCGAAAGGCCGAATTCGGGCGAATTGGTCTTGCCGAGGATGACCATTCCCGCGCGTCGCATGCGCGCCACGATCTCGCTGTCGGTCGTCGCGATGTTCTTCGCATAGAGCCGCGAGCTCGCGCTGGTCGCCGTGCCCGCGACCGAGGCAACGAGTTCCTTGACGAGCATCGGCACGCCGCGGAAGGGGCCGTCCGGCAATCCCGCCGTGATGGCAGTGCGCGCCGCGTCGTACAGCGGCGTCACGATGGCGTTGAGCGCCGGGTTGCGCGCGTCGATGCGCGCGAGGGCCGCATCGAGCAGGTCCTGGGCACTGATGTCGCCCCGCCGCACGAGCGCGGCGAGCGAGAGTCCGTCGTGGGATTCGTAGTCGATCATGGCGGGGGCAGGTTCGCGGCTGGCGGCGGCCATTGCGCGCTCGGCATCGTTTCGGTGGCGGAAAGGTCCATGTCGGCGGCCGTTGCGAATCCGGTCCATGCGAGCGATCCGATCGACACCTGGCCCTCATGAATGCGCAAACGTACGCGGCCGTGCTCAAGGTGATAGAGGTCCGGGTGCGCCCGCAGGAACGCCGCCGCCTCGGCCGGTGGCCGGCCCGCAAAGCCATCGAGAAAGTGATGCGCGTTGCGCTCCACATGCGCGATTCCGAGCAGGCTCACGAGCGCCAGGTCCTGCTGGAGCGACACGCCAGGCTGCGTGGTCAGGTCTTCAGCCGACATGAAGTAGCGTTCGCCGTTCGCCGCGTTCCAGGCGCGGCAGCGAGCGAGGTTGAGCACCGACTTGTAGAAGCCCTTGCAGGCCTTGGTCGATACGCCCTGATAGCCGAGCTCGCGCGCCCGCGGAAAGGCGTCGAGGTCGCCGTCCGATTCGTCAATGAGGACTGGCTTGTAGCGCGCCAGCGGGGCCACTGGCGCCGACAGCGCGGCCTGACGTGCGATGGGCTGCTCGATGAAGAGCGTCGCGGCACACAGTCGCTCGAGCGTCGGCTCGCTCGCCATGGTCCGCCATAGCTCTGCGGCCGCATCGGCATCGGGGTACTGCTCGTTGCCGTCGAGCGTGACCTGCAGTTCGCCGGGCACCGTGTCGAGCACCGATGCGATGCGTCGAAGCCGATCGAGGTCGGCGTCGAGCTGGCCGGACACCTTGAGCTTGAAATAGCGATGGCGATGCCGCGCGACCACTTCTTGCAGCGTCTCGGGCAAGCCATCGTCGACGCGGCTGCCGGGGAGCTGGTCGGCCGCGACGATCGGATCGAGCAGGCCCACCGTGTGTCGCACATGCAGCGAGGTCGCCGGCTGCAGTTCGCGAAGGAACGACGGCAGCGCGAAGTCGCCAAGATCGGGCGCGACCGCTTGCGTTTCCATGCCCGGCAGGTTGACCTGCATTGCGCGCCAGAAACTCAGGCCTTCGATGCGGCAGAGCGCATCGAGCACCGCTCGGTCGAGCAGCGCGGGGCCGTAGCTGGTGACCAGAGCCGGCAGTGCTTGCGAAGCGCCAGCGTCGAGTAGCGGACGGTAGTGATGCGCGAACAGACCGAACGCCGTCGAAGGCCCGGCCGCAAGGTACGCGTCGCGCGCGAGTTCGAGTGCCCGGCACAACTGGTGCTGGTTGTCGCTGTCCGACAGGCGCGGGTCCTTGTCGAACCACTTCGCAGACAGGGCCTCGGCGGCGTAGCCCGCGCCCTCGCGGCCATCGGCGTGGCGCACGCGCACACGCACGATGGCCTGCCGGCCTTCGGTCACGGTGATGACGCCGAAGCGGAACGGCATGCGCAGCCGGTATGGCGATTCGAACATGTCGACCGCCACAACGCGGAGCCGGGGCGCGGCAGGGTGCATCGCGTTCACCGCGCGCTACCAGTGCGGGCCGGCGCGCGTATCGCCGCGTCCGGCGCTGCCCGACAGCTCCGTGTAGATCTCGAACGAGAGCCGTCCCATCTCGCTGGAAGCACGCGACTCGGCGGTGCGGGGACGCGCGATCGGTACGGCATGCACGTTGGCGACGCGCCCGGGACGCGGCGACATGACGACGACGCGATCCGCGAGGAACACCGCTTCGGGAATCGAATGCGTCACGAACACGATCGTCTTGCGCTTGCCGTGGTGCGCGGCCTGGTCCTCGCCCCAGATGCGCAGGAGTTCGAGGTTCATGTCGTCGCGCGTCATCGCATCCAGCGCGCCGAAGGGCTCGTCCATCAGCAGGATCGGCGGATCGAGGATCAGCGCACGGCATAGCGAGGCGCGTTGCTGCATGCCACCGGAAAGCTCGCCCGGCCGCTTGGCAGCGAAGTCGCCCAGCCCCACGAGCTTGAGCAGCTGATGCGCCCGGTCGCGGTACTTGCCGGTATCGAGCCCCGAGAGTTCGGCGGGCAACAGCACGTTGTCGAGCACCGAGCGCCACTTGAGCAGCAGCGCAGCCTGAAACACCATGCCGACCTTCGGGATCGGCCGCTCGACGACGGTGCCGTCGACGCGGATCGCGCCGCTCGTGAGAGGCCGCAGCCCCGCAATCGCCCGCATCAGCGTCGATTTGCCGCAGCCACTCGGCCCCACGAGTGCGACGAACTCACCCTCGTGGATGGTGAGCGAGATGTCGCGCAGGGCTTCCACCGGGCCGCTCTCCGCGGGGTAGACCATGCCCGCACGATCGACCTCGATGAGGGGCCGGGTTGCGGGCGCATGGGCGAGGTTCGCGGCGGCCATGCCTTCGGCTGCTTCGGCCATGTGCCTCACTTCACGGACAGCGGCATGGCCACCTTGGTGAAGTAATCGGTGGTGTAGACCGCCTTGCAGTCGACCTTCTTCGGCAGGCCCATGTAGGTGTTGACGATGTCGGTCGAGCCGCACATCTTCTTCTCGTCGATGAAGCCGATGCCCGAGTCCGCATAGGTTCGCGTGCGCATCAGCTCGAAGCCGAGGAGCATGTTCGCCTCGATGATGCCGGGGTCGATTTCAGGCACCCGCTTCTTGTAGATCTCGAGCGCTTCCTTGGGGTTCGCCATCACGTCGCGCCAGCCCATGTACGACGCTTCGAGAAAGGCCTTGAGCTGCTTGGGCTTGTCGGCCATCGTCTTCTCGCCCGCCATGATCGCCATTGCGTAGAGATCGAAGCCGTAGTCCGACCAGGCCAGGCGTGCGACCTTGCCCGGCCCGCCCATCGCCTTGTCGTAGAAGGGCAGACCGGTGGTGTAGTCGGCCACGCCATCCACGCGCTTTTCCGCGATCGCCGCCTGCTTGGCGGTCGGCTCGATATTCACCCAGCTGACCTTGCTCGGATCGATCTTGTTGAGCCGCGCGAAAGCCGGGAAGGCAAGGCGCTGGCTGTCGCCGGCCGGAGCGCCGAGGGTCTTGCCTTCCAGATCGGCGGGCTTGAGCAGCGGCGTGTCGATGCGGCTGAAGAAGGTCATCGGCGTCTTGTCGAACACCATGCCGACGATCTTCACCTTGGCACCTCGCGACACCGCCGAGATGATCGGCACGGCGTCGGCAAGGCCGGCATCGGCGCGGCCGGTGTCGACCTTGGCGATCGAATCGCCCGAACCCTTGGACGCTTCGATCTTCACATCGAGACCGCGCTGCGCGTAGTAGCCCTTGTCGAGCGCCACCCAGTAGGCCGCGTGATCGCCCACGGCGAACCAGTTGAGCGCGAAGGTGAACTTCTCGAGCGGCTGCGTCTGCGCAAAGGCGGGCGCTGCCAGCAGGGTGACGAGCGCCGCACAGGCGGCGACGAGGGGAACGGCGATCCGGGAGGTCATGGTGGCTTCCTTTCGATGTCGTGACGATGATGAAAGACGGGCAGGCATGGATCAGGCGGGCTTGTCCTCGGCCCAGGGCGCGAGCAGGCGGGACAGCACTGCGACGAGGCCGTAGAGGAGCAGGCCGAGGATCGAGATCCACACCAGCGCGGCGAACGCGGCCGGCGTGTTCATGCTGCTCTGCGTGGTGATGATCACGTAGCCCAGCCCGCGCTGCGAAGCGACGAACTCGCCCACGATCGCGCCGACGACCGCCGAAGTCGCGGTCACCTTGAGAGCGCTCAGGATGTAGGGGTAGGCATTGGGGATGCGGATCTTGAGGAACACCTTCCACTTGGGCGCGCTGAAGACGCGGCCCAGGTCCACGAGGTCCTGGTCGATCTGCGTGAGGCCGACGGCCGTGTTGATGACCACCGGAAAGAAGCCGATGAGCGCGCCGATGAGCATGTTCGGCAAGATGCCGTAGCCGAGCCACATCAGGAACAGGGGCGCGATGGCCACCTTGGGCAGTGTGTTCACGAAGACCAGGAAGGGCGTGAGCGCGCGCGAGATGCCGGCCGACCATGCGATCGCCATTCCGAGCAGCACGCCGGAGAGGCCCGCCAGCAGGAAGGCACCGAGGATCTCGATCGCGGTGATCCACGTGTGGCTGAGCCAGGGGATGTCGCCGCTGGTCATCGCCTGGAGCACCGCGAGCGGGCTCGGCAGCAGGTATTCGCGAATGCCGAACACCGACACCGCCAATTGCCAGAGCACGATGAAGGCCGCGAACAGCCCGAAAGCGGGCAGGTAGTGCAGGAGGGTCTTGCCGAATCGGTTCATGTCAGGGGGACTCGTGCATCTTTCAGGCCAGCCATCGGTCCAGATGGGCCGCGATGAACTCGTCGTCGGCCAGATCGGCGTGCATCGCCAGCACCCGGTCGATCTCCTCCCGCTGCCCGGGGCTCAGTCCCTCGTTCGGATCGAGGCACCAGATGCCTTCGAGCAGGCCTTGCCGGCGCAGCACCTCGTGGCAACCGGCGATGCAGCCGTGGAAGTTGTGCGCGACGTCGAAGAAGGCGCTGTTGCAGTCGGTGACGCGGCTGTCGAGCGCGAGCATTCGTGCATCCACGGGACGTCCCTGGTCGACGGCCGCTTGGCATTCGGCCAGCAGCTTCACGGCGCCGGAGGTCCACACGGACCAGTGTCCGAGCAGCCCGCCGCGGAAGCGCACCGTCACCGGCGCCCCGTCGCGCATCACGGTAAAAGGCGTCACGAGATCAAGCACGATGTGATCGTCGTTGCCCGTGTAGAGCGTGACGCGCGACTCGGCGCGGGCATCGACGACGCCCCGGACCACGTCGAGCGTGCGGTAGCGGTTGAAGGGCGCGACCTTGATGGCGACCACGTTCTCGATCGCCGCGAAGCGCGCCCAGAAAGCGGCGCTCAGGTCCATGCCGCCGACAGCCGGCTGCAGATAGAAGCCGATCAGCGGGATCTGCTCGGCGACGGCTTCGCAATGTTCGATCAGCGCGTCTTCGCTATCGCCCTTGAGCGCCGCGAGGCTCAGCAGGCCGGCCTGGTAGCCAAGGTCTCGCGCGAGCCGGGCTTCACGCGATGCCTGGGCGGTACGTCCGCAAACGCCGGCCACCATCGCGAGTTCGCGATCGGGTTCGATCCAGGCGCGCGCCGTTTCGGCAGCGAGCCGAAGCACCTCTTCGTAGAGGCCAACCTCACGGATGGCGAACTGCGTCGTGTGCACGCCCACCGCGAGCCCGCCCGCACCGGCGTCGAGGTAATAGCGCGTCAGCGCACGCTGGCGGCGCGCATCGAGTGCGCGGCGAGCGTCGAGTGCCAATGGATGCGCCGGGATTGCCAGTCCGCGTTGGAGCAACTGGCGGATGTCGGGGGTGAATGGCTTCATGGATCTATCCGAACTCGGGGCCTGCGATCACGAACGATCGGTCATCGACACACGCGATGCCGTCCGGCAGCGCTGCAGCAAGCGCCATACGCACGAAGGGGCGCTGGACGCGCAGGCCGCGTTCGCGCAGGTCATCGGCCAACGTCGTCCAGCGTGAGGGGAGGTCGAGGAAAACGCGGCCATTGCAATGTGCGAAGGCAGCGTCGAGCAAGGCCGCGGCCTGGTCCATCGTCTGCGCGACCAGGGGGCCGATCTGGAAGGCGCTGCGGCCGCGGCGGGCGATCACGAATCCAATTGCTCCGCGGGCGTCATCGAGCAACATCCACGCGCGGGTGCCGTTGCGTTGCAGGAAGTTGCCAAGCACCGTACGGCGTTCCAAGCCCGAGGCGGCTGTATCGAGTGCGATGATGGTGTCGACGTCACCGGCATCGGCCGGGCGAACGCGCTCATCGTGGCGCGCACTGGGCAGGGCCACGACCTCGCCCTCCCATCGCTCGATGTCGAAGCCCGACTGGAAACCGAGCCGCCGGTAGACCGGCTCGCCCGCTGGCGTCGCGTCGAGCACCGGAGTGATGCCTTCGCGCTGCAAGTGGTCGATGCAAGCCCCGAGCAGGTGCGTGGCGAGACCGCCATGTCGCCATTCCTTTGCGACCAGCACCATCGAGATCCAGCCCAGCCGCCCATAGCCCAGAGCGGCGGCCGTCGCGACGAGCTGGCTGTCGGCCGTGCGCCATCCGAGTGCCTCGCCGTGCTGAACGAACAGCTGCCAGTCGTCCGCGGTCTGGTTCCAGCCGGACGCATCCGACAGGGCCATGCCCGCCAGAACGTCGGCCGAGTCGAGCCTGACTTGCGTCAGCGACTCAGAAGGTGCCATCCCGCACCTCGAACTTGGTCGGCTTGTTGAAGCTCTCGCGCTCGTTGCGCACCCAGTCGGCCACCCAATCGAGCATGGCGCCGAGCGGCACGAGCGGATAGCCGAACAGCCGACTGGCTTCGGTGGTGTCGGAAAGAAGCGCCGTCGGAGCCTCCTGCCCGGTGATGTGCACGTCGACGCCGAGCCTTGCCGCGAACTCGTTCGCGAGCCATCGCACGGAAATCGTCTCGGGGCCCGTGCAGTTGATGGGGGAGGGCGGCACCGTGCAGTGGCGCAGCAGGCGCAGCACCTGCGCATTGGCGTCGCCCTGCCAGATGACGTTCACATGGCCCATGCTGACGTCGACCGGCACGCGGCGATGCACCTTCGATGCAATGTCGAACAGCACGCCATAGCGCATGTCGATCGCGTAGTTGAGCCTGAAGATGCGCCCCGGCGTGCCGTGCCGGGTGCTGAAGTACTCGAACATGCGCTCGCGGCCCACGCAGGACTGGGCGTAGTCGCCCAGTGGTGCGGGCGCAGTGCGCTCGCTCGCGCCTTGCTGTCCCAGCGGTGTCAGCGGATAGATGTTGCCGGTCGAGAAGCTCACGATGCGGGCTTCGCGGAAGGTGTCGGCCACCAGGGCCGGCACGTGCGTGTTCATGGCCCAGGTGAGTGACTGGTTGTCCTTGGACCCGAACTTGTGACCGGCAGCGAAGACGATGTTCGACACGCGCGGCAAGGCTTCGATGGCCGAACGGTCGAGCAGGTCGCAGGCGATCGTCTCGATGCCCCAGCCTTCGAGGCGACCGCGCACGGCCGGGTCGCTGAAGCGCGCGACGCCGATCACGCGCTTGTGCGGCGCGGCATTCTTCGCGAGGCGCGCGAGCGTGGGGCCCATCTTGCCGGCCACGCCGAGGATCATCAGGTCGCCCTCGACCTGCGCAAGGTCGTCGACCAGCGCCTGGCTCGGTCGCGCCAGGAACTCGTCGAGCGCGTCGACAGATTCGAAACGCTCTGGCAGGGCGGTGGGATCGAGCAGCGAAGCGGTGCTGCCGGATGGGCTTGGCAATGACGATGTCTGCATGGGATACGACCTCGGACTTCAAACGCGTTGCAGCTTAGGAGGCGCGCGAGGTCGTGTCAACCGTTTGGTTGAAATCTCAGGGAAGACGATGAGTCGACGAGTCGATCGCCTCGCGCCGAATGCGTTCGCTAGGCGCGCAGACCGGCCATGGCGAACGACACCACGTGGCGCCGATATCCGTCCACGGCCTTTGCGTCGCCGAGGTCGCGCGCGAAGATGGACGACAGCGTGAGCCGGTTCGAGAAGTAGAAGTACGACATGCCCGCGACGGAGATGTAGAGCTCGACCGGGTCCACGCCGCGCCGGAACACCTTGGCGGCGATACCGCGCTTGAGCGTCTGGGCGATCAAGGCGATCAGCGGCGAGTTGGTCTCGCGAATCGCGCGCGAGTCGCGCACGTGCCGCGCGCCGTGGGCGTTCTCGTGGTTCAACAGGCCGATGAAATCGGGATGCCGCGCCAGGTAATCGAACGAAAAGCCGATCAGTGCCGCCATCGCCTCGGCCGGCTTCATATCGCCGAGATTCAGCTCGCGTTCGAGCGAACGGATCTCGGTGTAGACCACTTCCAGTGCCGTTCGATAGAGGTCTTCC
The DNA here is from genome assembly GCF_056394705.1 of Variovorax sp. 10N420. Lineage (NCBI taxonomy): Bacteria > Pseudomonadati > Pseudomonadota > Betaproteobacteria > Burkholderiales > Comamonadaceae > Variovorax > Variovorax sp. 10N420. Next base: position 48,987 of record NZ_JBFTIJ010000012.1, read on the forward strand.
TTGCTTCCGAAGTAGTAGTAGATGAGCTGCTTGTTGACGCCCGCGCGCGCCGCAATCTCATTCACGCGGGCGCCGGCGAGCCCCTTGGCGGCGAACTCGCTGCGTGCCGCCACGAGGATGGCCGTGCGCGCCGCGCTCGAATCGCCTTCGGCCTGGACGGATGTGGGAGCGGCGCGGCGAGGGGGCATCGGCTGTCAGGTCGGATCGAAGTGCGCGGATTATCCGCGCGCCGGCCAACAAGGAGCGCCATTGCGCCGCCGGTCCAAAAACCGGCTGACCTGCCGATCAGGTCGTCGCTCCGTCGAGCATCTCCAATATCGCCTTGATGGCAGCGCGATATCCACCGGGGCCGAGGCCGGCGATCACGGCCGTTGCCACTGCGGACATGTAGGAGTGGTGGTACATCTCTTCGCGGCGATGGATGTTGGACAGATGGACCTCGATGATCGGACCCGGAAACATCTTGAGCGCGTCCATGATGGCCATCGAAGTGAACGAATAGGCCGCCGGGTTGATGATGATTCCGCTGGCCGTGTCGATGGCTTCGTGAATCCAGTCGATCAACTGCGTCTCGCTGTTGGACTGCTGGAACACCACCGGGACCGCCCCGGCTTCGTCGCGGCACATGGCTTCGATCTCCGCGAGCGTGGTCTTGCCATAGATCGCGGGCTCGCGCTTGCCGAGACGGTTGAGATTCGGACCATTCAGGATGAAGAGCGATTTCGTCATGGTGAGTACGCTTTCGACGCAGACAGGGAGACAGGCCTACCCCTTGTAGCCCATCAGGCGCGGGAGCCACAGTACCGTTTCGGGGACGAGCGTGAGGATCGCCAGCACGACGATGGCCATGCCGATGAAGGGCGCAGCCTCACGCACCACGACCATCAGCGGCTGCTTGGTCATGTTGGCCACGACAAATAACAGCAAGCCGAACGGCGGGGTCAGCAGGCCGAGCATGATGTTGACCACCACGACCACGCCGAAGTGCACAGGATCGATACCGAGTGCCTTCGCCGCCGGAATCAATATCGGCACGATGATAAGCAGGATGGTGGAACCCTCGAGCAGGCAGCCCAGCGCCAACAGGATCGCATTCACCAGCAGCAGATAGACGAGCGGCGTCAGGTGGAAGGCGCTGATGAACTGCTGCACCGACAGTGGAACTTGCTCGATCGTGACCACGTAGTTGAAGACCAAGGCCCCGGCAATCAGCATGCCGACCGAGGTGGTCGACCGGGCGCTCCCGAGCAACACGTTGTACAGCTGCCGCCATGTCATCGAGCGATAGATGATCGCGGATGCGAGTAGTGCGTAGGCAGCCGCGGCCGCGGCGCCTTCGGTCGGCGTCATGACGCCGCCGTAGATGCCGAACAGCAGCACCACGGGCAACATCAATGCAGGCAACGCGTCAAGGGTGATGCGCGGAATCTCGCGCATCGGCACAGGCGGCTCGACAGGGTAGTTGCGGCGCCTGGCAATGAAGGCGTTGGTGATCATGAAGACCAGGCCCAGCAGAAGCCCCGGGACGACCCCGCCCAGGAAGAGATAGCCGATGGATGTGTCCGACACCAGCGCATAGATCACCATCGGAATCGAAGGCGGAATGATCGGACCGATGACGGCCGCCGACGCGGTAATGGCACCCGCATAGGCGACCGGATAGCCATTGCGCGTCATCATGCCGATGATGACCTTGCCGATGCCCACGGCGTCGGCAATGGCCGAGCCGGACATCCCGGCGAAGATGATGTTGGCCACCACGTTGACGTGGCCGAGGCCACCTCGAAATCGTCCCACGAGCAGGAGGCAGAACTTGAGCAGCCTGTCCGTCAGGCTGCCGCTGTTCATGAGCTCGGCCGCGAGAATGAACAAGGGAACCGCCAGCAGCACATAGCTGTTGAAGAGCCCGTTGAGGATCTGCTCGGCAGCGGTGCCGAGATCGAGCCCCGCAAGGACGAGGTAGAAGATCGAGGCGCCGATCATCGACAGCCCTATCGGCAGGCCGAGGATGGCCAGCATGACGAGGACGATGATGCACAGGGTGAAGTGGCTGGGCATGCTCATGCCGCGCTGTCCGACATGTTGCCGGCTTCAGGCGGCGCGCCCCTGATGGCCCGCCAGGCAAGCCTGACGTGCTTGAAGATGATGGCCAGCGAGAAGATCACGTAGACGGCATAGAGGATGTCGAATCGCATGTGCAGGTAGGCGCTGTGCTCGCGCTTCATGAAGGTCACGTAGTTCCAGCTGGCAGGGAGCGATATGACAAAGAGCACGGCGATGGCGATGCTGGACACCGCCGTAAAGGCCCGCTGCGTACCCGGAGAGACCACCCCATAGACGATGTCGAACCGGATCTCGTCCCGGTCCGCAAGAACGAAAGCCGCGCACCAGAGCACGGCCCACACCCAGCAGAGAACGGTCACTTCGTCGGTCCACCCCAACGGCTGGTTGAGGACATAGCGAAATCCGATCTGGAGCAGAAAAGACACGAACATGAGCGCCATGAGCGCCACCGCAACATCGTTGGCGCGCCTGTGCAGCCACGAACCCGTCGTGCGAAGTCGATTGAGCATTGTTTGAGTTGATGCCGCACGCCGCGCAGTGCGGCGATGCGGACGTCAAAGGGCGTTGATGCGCTCGAGCGCGCCCTTGGGCCACTCGCTGCCGTACTTGTCGACGTATTTCTTTTGCGCGAAGGTACGGAAGGCGGCGAGGTCCGGGGTGTAGACCTTCTTGCCTTCCTTCTTGAAGTAGTCCTGTACTTCCTTTTCCTGGGCCACGAACTTGGCCGTGTAGTCGTCGATCGCCTTTTCCGCGGCCGCCTGGAATTTCGCCTGCTGCGCCGGCGTCATCGCGTCCCAGATCTTGGTCGTGATCACCATCACGTCATAGCCCAGCACGTGGCCGGTGAGCACGAACTGCGTGGTGACTTCGTCGAACTTCATGAGGCGACTCGCCACCAGCGGGTTGTCCTGGCCGTCGATCGCGCCCGACTGCAGCGCCGTATAAACCTCGGCGTAGGCCACCGGCGTGGGATTGACGCCGATCGACTCGCCCAGAAACTGCCAGTACTCGCCCGGAGGCATGCGCAGCTTGATCCCTGCGAGATCGGCAGGCGTCTTGATTTCCTTGGTCGGCTTGAGGTTTACGTTGCGCGCACCGAAGTACACCGGCGTGATGACCTGGATGCCAAGCTGGTCGCGCGCCATCTTGATGAACTCGCGACCCACATCGCTCTTGAACGTCTTCTTCAAATGATCGACGTCGCGAAACAGGTACGCCGACGTCATGAGTGACCACGCCGGGATCTGTTTGCTGATGTCGGCTGGCGCGAGATTGCACATCTCGAGATTGCCGCGCTGCAGCGCGACCAGTTCCGCTCCCTGCTTGAACAGCGTGTTGCCCCAGTAGGGCTCGAAGTCGTAGCCGTCTTTGATGGCGGCGGCCAGATTTTTGTAGGCCTCCGTGCGCAGATCCTGTTCGGTGAAGGCGGAACTGAAGCGCAGCTTGGTGCGGTTTTGGGCGAATGCCGAGGGCAGGGCGCCCAGCGCCAACGCCGAGGCGCCGGCTGCGAGCGTCGCACGACGCGAAAAGGTCGAACTCATGAAGTCTCCGTTGTATGTGCCCCGAGGGCGACCATTGAGCCGTTGCCGTTCTCGACTGCGATGCGTTCGCGGCGGAGCGACATTGATATATTATGAAATCGTTGGAGGATTAGCAATGCGTCTGAGGATCAGGGTATTCTCTGATCCCGGCGCAGCTGCAACTGAAACCTGTGCTGAACTTCGATCCTTCCAGGAGCGACCCGTGTTGACCGACCTCTCCCTCGATTCCCCAGACAGTGCTACCGCCAGCGGGATTGCCTATCGCCGCATCCGCTCGGACATCGTGCTGGGCCGGTTGACGCCGGGGCGCCGTTTGCCGCTCGAGCGAATGAAAGAGGCTTACGGCGCCAGCGTCGGCACGCTGCGCGAGCTCTTCAACCGCCTTGCCACCGAAGGCTTGCTCGTGGCCGAAGGGGCGCGCGGTTTCCAGGTCAGTGCGGTCTCCTCAGCCGACCTTCGCGATGTGGCATCGATGCGGCTGCTTCTGGAGAGCCACGGAATCAAGGAATCGTTTCAGCGCGGCGACCTGGAGTGGGAAGGCCGCGTGGTCGCGGCCTATCACAAGCTCGCAACCATGGAAAAGAGAATGGCAGCCAACGAGCCTTCTCCTCCGGAAACCTGGCGCCAGTACGACTGGGCGTTTCACGGCTCGCTCATCTCCGCATGTGGCTCCGCCTTGCTGCTGCAGACCTATGCGTCGATCTGCGACAAGTATCTGCGCTATCAAATGATTGCCGCCGTCTTCCGCGGGGAAGAGGCGGCCGACGAGCACCAGATCCTGCTCGAAAGCGCGCTCGCCAGGGACTGGCAGCGCGCGCAACAGGCGCTGATCACTCATGTCGAGGATTGCGTCACGCAAATGGCATCGGTGCTGGACGCCGCCTGAAACAGATACTTGTGAGGACCGCATGACATCTTCTTCCGGTGGCCCGCTGCGCATGGGCATTCTGGGCGCCGCACGCATCGCACGTTTGTTTGTCGAAGCCGTGCGGCCCTCGGCAAAGGTCGTGGTCGCCGCCGTTGCGAGCCGCGACGTGGAGCGCGCTACTGCCTTCGCGCGCGAGTCCGGCATCGGCCGCGTCCATGCCAGCTATGACGCGCTATTTGCCGATGCAGACATCGACGCGGTGTACGTGCCGCTTCCCAACAACCTGCACGCGGAGTGGTCGATCCGGGCCGCCGACGCCGGCAAACACGTCCTGTGCGAGAAGCCGCTCGCTGCCAATGCGGCGCAGGCCCGGGCCATGTTCGCGGCCGCGGAGAAGAATGGCGTGTACCTTGTCGAAGCCTATCCGTATCGGGCTCAGCCGCAAACGCTCAAAGTTCGCGAACTCGTCGCGGCGGGCGCCATCGGCCGCATCCAACTCATCGAGGCGTCGTTCGGATTTCCTTTGACGGACGCTGCCAACATCCGCATGGACCCGAATCTTGCGGGTGGCGCGCTGATGGATGCGGGGTCCTATCCGGTGAGCTTCGTGCGCACCGTGGCAGGTGCCGCGCCGTCGCGCGTGTCCGCGCTGTCGCGCTGGGGCGCGACCGGTGTCGACGTGAGCACAATGGCCACGCTCGAGTATCCGGACGGTCTTCTCGCGCAGATCTCGTGTAGTTTCACCACGGCGCGGCATCGGCATGCGTTCATTGCCGGGGACGCGGGTTCGATCAGCACCACCTACTTCAACGATACCGGGCCCACATTTCCACCGCTCGTGAATGTGCGGCGCGGCAATGGATGGGATGCGGCGCATGAAGCGATCGAAACCGAAGCGCTCCCAGGCTTCCTGGCAGAAGCGGAGTCGTTCCACGATCTCGTGCGCTTCGGCTGGAGCAAATGGACCGGCGCCACGCCCACCGAATCGATCGACATCGCGATGACGCTCGACGCAATTGCGGCCAGCAGTCGCGATGGCGTGCCGGTTGAAGTCGGCCAATAAGCGGAGCAGAACACATGTCGCTTCTGGGCAATGCAGCGCTGGCCATGTGGTGGGACATGGCGCCCGAGATCAAATCCGAGTTCGAAGACTGGCACTCCCACGAACACTTTCCGGAGCGGCTCAGCGTGCCCGGCTTCCGGCGGGCATCGCGCTGGACGAGTGCCGACGGGGGCGAAGGCATCTTCGTCATGTACGAGCTCACGTCGTACGCGGTCCTTTCATCGACCGCCTACGTCAGTCATCTGAACACGCCATCGCCGTGGTCATCGCGGATGATGCCGCACCACAGGAACATGGTGCGCAGCCAGTGCCATGTGCTCGAGTCATCGGGCGCCAGCGCCGCACGGCATGCGTTGACATTGCGGGTCTCGCCACTGGAGGGCCGCGCTGACGACCTGCGCACATTCTTTAGGACACTCTCTGCCGTTCTGGTCCAGAGGCCGGGAATCGTGGGCGCCCATCTGTTGCGGCATCAGACGCCGCCCGTTGCCGAAACCACCGAGCAGCGCATTCGCAACTCCGCCGATCGCGTGGCTGACTGGGTGTTCGTGGCCGTTGGCTACGACGCGCTGGTCCTGGAGTCGCTGGTCCATGCCGATGTCGGTGTAGCGGCCTTGCGGGCGTCTGGTGCGGCCGAAGGCGCACTGAGCGGTCTCTACACGCTCTCGCATTCGGCAACGGTCGAGGACGTCGCCGGTTTATTGCGCTGATTGCATCAATAGGTCCAAACAATGCAATTCCGCTGATCTGACCTGCGCCGCACACTTGCTCCCCAGAACTGCTGCCGTTTGGCGCAGTCAACAAGGAGACAACAGTGGACGCACAGCGAGACCAGTTGCGATCGTGGATCGGACGCAAAGAGACGTTCGAAGACAGCATCTACTCCACGCCTGTCATTGCGTTGACGGCGACCCTCGACCATCTCGCGACGCCAGTCATTGCGGGTACTCCGCTTCCGCCACTTTGGCATTGGCTCTATTTCCTGCCGATGCATCGCCAGAGCGAGATCGGCGCCGATGGCCATGCCAGGCGCGGTGGGTTCCTTCCGCCCGTTCCTCTGCCTCGGCGGATGTGGGCTGGCGGTCAGTTCGAGTTCCGCTCCCCGATTCGAGTGGGCGACCGCGTGGTGCGCACCTCGACGATCGATGACGTCACAACGAAGGAAGGCCGCACCGGCAAGCTCGTGTTCGTGAAAGTGCGTCACGAGGTACGTTGCAATGACGCACTCGAGCCGGCGCTCGTGGAATTCCACGACATCGTCTATCGCGAAGCACAGGCTCCGAACGATGTCGTGCCACCACCCCAGGCGGCGCCGGCCGATGCCGCCTGGCGCCGCGAGATCGTGCCGGACGATGTGCTGCTGTTCCGCTACTCGGCGCTGACCTTCAATGGCCACCGAATTCACTACGACCGGCAGTATGTGACGCAGGTCGAGGGCTATCCGGGCCTGATCGTGCACGGTCCGCTGATCGCGACCCTGCTGATGGACCTTCTCCGCCGCGAGTTGCCAGATGCCTACGTGGAGAGCTTCCGCTTCAAGGCCGTGCGTCCGACTTTCGACCTGAACGCTTTTCAAGTCAGCGGCCAACCGCAGGCCGACGGCAAAACGATTCGTCTATGGGCCTCGGATCACGAAGGCTGGCTGACGATGGACGCCACCGCAGTGCTGCGCTAACCCTCCCGCCACGTCGTCAAGAGAGACAGACTCATGCAGCCACTCAAAGGCATCACCGTTGTCACACTGGAGCATGCGATTGCCGCTCCCTTCGCTACGCGCCAACTGGCGGACCTTGGCGCCCGCGTTATCAAGATCGAACGCCCCGGATCCGGCGACTTCGCCCGCGGCTACGACGAACGCGTTCGCGGCCTGGCGTCCCATTTTGTCTGGACCAATCGCTCCAAGGAAAGCCTCACGCTGGACGTGAAGCACCCTGATGCGGGAGAGGTGCTCGAACGGCTGATCATGGAAAAGGCCGATGTGGTTGTGCAGAATCTGGCGCCAGGTGCTGCAGCACGCCTCGGACTTGGCTACCGCAAGCTCTCCAGCGCCAAGCCAGGATTGATCGTGTGCGACATCTCCGGCTACGGCGACGACCCGCAAAACCCAGGCCCATACCGCGACAAGAAAGCCTATGACCTGTTGATCCAGAGCGAGGCCGGTTTCGTCTCCGTCACCGGTACGCCTGAGGAGCCTTGCAAAGCCGGCCCCTCGATCGCAGACATCGCTGCGGGCATGTATGCCTACAGCAGCATCCTCGCGGCGTTGTTGCAGCGCGGCCAGACTGGCAAGGGCCAGCGCATTGACATCTCGATGCTGGAGTCGCTGGCGGAGTGGACAAGCTATCCGCTCTACTACGCCTTCGACGGTGCGGAGCCGCCGCCGCGCACCGGCGCGAGCCACGCGACGATCTATCCGTACGGTCCGTTCCCGGCCGGTGACGGCACCACCGTGATGCTGGGCCTGCAGAACGAGCGTGAATGGGTCAGCTTTTGCGACAAGGTGCTGGAGCAACCCGGACTCGCAAGTGACCCGCGCTTCACGGCGAATTTCAAGCGAGTGGCAGAGCGCGTGGCACTGCGCCAGATCATCGTGGACGCTTTCGAGCCGCTGAGCGGCAGGCAGGTGGTCGAGCGGCTCGAACTTGCACAGATTGCCAATGCGCAGGTCAACACCATGAAGGAAGTCTGGGCGCATCCGCAGCTCGAGGCACGGGGGCGCTGGACCCAGGTGGGCACTGCAATGGGACCGGTACCGGCCATGCTGCCACCCGGCACCTGGGACACAGGGCCCCGCATGGACCCGGTGCCTGCACTCGGCGAGCACACGGACGCAATCCTGACCGAGCTCGGCTACAGCGCGTCCGAGATCGTCGGGCTGCACACATCCAAAGCCGTCTGAGGTCGCTGTGATGCCCGCCGAATTGCAATCTGCCGCTCGCACCTATCTCTTCGTGCCTGGGACCAGGCCGGAACGTTTCGACAAAGCGCTGGCCAGCGGCGCCGACACGATCGTGTTCGACCTCGAGGACGCTGTGGCCTTTGACGAGAAGGCCCAGGCGCGCGGCGTCATCGCGGCGTGGCTGCAAGCAGCAAAGCCGGCAGAGCGCTCGCGCATCGTGGTGCGCATCAACGACGCTGGCTCTCGCTGGTTCGCTGCCGACCTCGAGGCTCTGCGCGTCATCCCTGGAACCAGCGTGCTCCTTCCCAAGGCCGAGACCGCTGCGCAGATTGGTGAAATCCAGGCTGCGCTGCCCGGTTCCGCTGTCCTCGCCCTCATCGAAAGCGCGCGCGGCGTCTCCGAAGTGAACCGCATCGCGGCCGCCGGTACGCGGCGCCTCGTGTTCGGCACGCTTGATTTCGCCTTGGACCTTGACATTGACATCTCGACGGATAGCGCAGGGCTTTCCTATGCGGCGAGCCGCATTGCGGTGGCGTCGCGCTTGGCTGGCCTGCCTGCGCCGGTAGCAGGCGTCACCCCCCAGCTCGACGACGAGCGGCGGCTGCTGTCCGACCTTGCCGAGGCGCGACGGTTTGGCTTCGGTGCCAAGCTGTGCATTCACCCACGCCAGGTTCTGCCGGTCCACGCGGGGCTGCGTCCGAGCGCGGAGGCGCTGGACTGGGCCCGGCGGGTGCTGGTCGCCGATGCCGCATCTCCCGGCGTTGCGCGGCTTGACGGACGCATGGTCGACCGGCCCGTCGTCCTTCAAGCGCAACGCACGCTCGCGCTGGCCCGCGACTGACAGACCTGATCAACAACATCCACATCAGAAAGAGACAACAGCATGGCCTCCACCATCATCGATTCGCGCATCTTTGGCGACATGTTCAGCGACGCACGCATGCGCGACGTGTGGTCCGACGAGAACCGCACCGCGAAGTACCTCGACATCGAGCGGGCTCTCGCGAAGGTCCAGGGCGAGCTCGGCATCATTCCCAAGGAAGCAGCCGACGAGATCGTCCGCAATTGCAACCTGTCGCAGATCGACTGGCCCAAGCTGAAGGCCAAGACCGAGCAGATCGGCTATCCCATCATTGCCGTGGTCAACCAGATCAATGCGAACTGCCGGGACAAGCTCGGCGAGTATTGCCATTGGGGCGCCACCACACAGGACATCACCGACACGGCCGCCGTGCTGCAGATGCGCGAAGGGCTCGCACTCGTCGAAGCAGATCTTGATGAGATCGGGGAAGCACTTGCCGCGCTGGCGAAGAGGTACCGCGACACGCCTGTCATCGGCCGCTCCAATCTCCAGCAGGCGACGCCGATCACCTTCGGCTACAAGATGGCCAGCATCCTGGCCGGTGTCGATCGTCATCGTGAACGCCTACGGCAACTCAAGCCTCGCGTCCTGATGGGCGAATTCGGGGGTGCATCGGGAACCTTGTCCTCGCTGGAGAAGGGCGCCATGGAAACCCAGACTGCGCTGATGAAGGAGTTGGGCCTGGCGCAGCCCTTGATCTCGTGGCACACGGTGCGCGACACCATCGCGGAAGTGGGGGCCTTCCTCGGCCTGGTCGGCGGCTCGCTTGGCAAGATCGCCATGGACGTCAAGCTGATGATGCAGACCGAAGTGGCCGAAGTCTTCGAGCCGTTCGCGCCGGGCCGCGGCTCGTCGTCGACCATGCCGCAGAAGCGCAACCCCATCTCCTGCCTCTATATTCACGCCAACATTTCTGTTGCGCGCCAGCATGCGGCGGCGCTGATGGATGCAATGGTGGCGGACCACGAACGCTCGACCGGGCCATGGGAAATCGAGTGGGTGTCGCTTCCCGAGATCTTCTGCCTGATTTCAGGGGCATTGAAACAGACCAAGTTCGTCCTGAAGGGGCTTGAGGTCGACACGACTCGCATGCGCGCCAATATCGACATGACAAACGGTCTCGTGATGTCAGAAGCCGTGATGATGGGGCTTGGCCCGTACATCGGCCGTGAATATGCCCACGATCTGGTGTACGACTTGTGCCGCCAGGCACTCGCCGACAACCGTCCGCTGATCGAGATCCTGGTCGACCACCCGGAGATCCGCAAGCACGTCTCGCGTGCCCAACTCAATGCAATGTGTGACCCGGCCAACAACCTCGGCCAAGCCGGTGTCATGGTCGATCGCGTGCTCAGCGCGCGGCGCTGAGACCGTTCAGTCCGCCGCTTCAATCCAGCCGGCGCAGACCGGTATGCATTCGTGCGCCTTTCAAACCGGAGACAACGTCGTGAACACCCGAAAACTCTTGAAGCTTCTCTATGTGCAGGTCCTGATCGGCCTGATCCTCGGCATCACCGTAGGCCACTATTGGCCGGATTTCGGCGCCAGCCTCAAGCCGATCGGCGACGGTTTCGTCAAGCTGGTGAAGATGATGATTGCGCCGGTGGTGTTCTGCACGATCGTCACCGGCATCACCTCGCTGGGTGATTCAAAGGAAATCGGCAAGACGCTTCTGAAGGCCATGGGTCTGTTCTATGCCCTGACGATCCTCGCGTTGATCACCGGTCTCGTCACCGTCTTGGTCATGCAACCAGGCGCCGGCATGCACATCGATCCAAAGAACCTGGATGCCTCGGTGGCGACACGGTTCGCGAATGAAATTCACATCCATGGCTTTACCGACTTCGTGCTTCACATCATCCCCAATGCCTTCTTCGGTGCGTTCGCCGACGGCGAGGTATTGCCGGTGCTGTTGCTGGCCGTGTTGTGCGGCTTCGGCCTGACCCGCATCGGAACGGCAGCCAAGCCGGTGCTCGAAGGCATCGACGGCTTCTCGCACATGCTTTTCGCGGCGTTCGGCATCATCATGCGACTGGCACCGTTCGGCGCTTTTGGGGCGATGGCCTTCACCGTCGGCCGCTACGGCATCAAGTCGATCGGTTCGCTCGGGTTGCTGATCGGCACTTTCTATGTGGCCTGCATCTTCTTCGTCGTTGTGGTGCTGGGGGTACTGTCGCGTCTGCACGGTTTCAGACTGTGGCAGCTGATGCGCTACATCAAGGAAGAACTGCTGGTCGTGCTCGGCACCTCCTCGAGTGAACCGGTGCTCCCCCGTCTCCTGCTCAAGCTTGAACGGCTGGGTTGCAAGAAGGGCGTGGTCGGGCTGGTGCTGCCGACAGGCTATTCGTTCAATCTCGACGGAACGGCCATCTATCTCACGCTGGCGTCGATGTTCATCGCCCAAGCCTGCGATATCCATCTGTCATGGGGCCAGATCGCATCGATGCTGGGGATCATGCTGCTGACCTCCAAGGGCGCGGCAGGCGTGACCGGCAGCGGCTTCGTCGCGCTGGTGGCCACGCTCACCGTCATGCCCGAACTGCCGGTTGCCGGGGTGGCGCTGATCGTGGGCATCGATCGCTTCATGTCCGAGGCGCGCGCACTCACCAGCACCATCAGCAACGCCGTGTGCTGCGTCGTGGTTTCGATCTGGGAGAACGCCTGCGACAGGGAGGTGCTAAGGCGCGAATTGGCCGCCAACTACGGCGATACCGAGCACGAACTCGAAGGGGGCTCCGTGGACTTGCCAGTGCCGCTCGGGAACACCGGCGCTGCGCACTGACATCCGTCCGAGCCCTGGGCACGGCCCGTTCCTGATCGTCAACTCACCGCGCGGCGGCCTTCCGGCTTGCCGCGCTTTGCTTTCATCCCGGAGAAGAAGGCATAGAGTTGCTGCGCTGCCGGCGACAAAGTCCGGCCTTTGCGCCGGATGAGGCCGATCTTGCGGGTGATCACCGGGTCATGAAGCGGAATGCTCACCAGCAACGGGTGGTCCGCGTCCGGCATCGCGATCGAGGGCACCGCAGCCACGCCGAGTCCCGCTTCCACAAGGCCGAGCATCGTCGTGACGTGCTGAGTCTCGTAGATGCTCTGCGGACGGCCAGGCAGCCCGGAAAGGGCCTGATCCAGCAGCAGCCGGTTGCCCGACGCCTTGCTCACCGAGATGTAGTCGTATTGCGCCAGTTCGGTCCAGCTCACACGGCGCTTTCCGGCAAGCGGATGGTCGCGCCTGCAAGCGGCTACGAAACGCTCTTCCAGCAAGGGCTTGAACTCGATGTCCGGCTCCTCGCCGCCGACGAAGTTCAGCCCGAAGTCGGCCTCGCCCCGCGAAACGGCCGAGAGCACTTCGTTGGCGCTCGCATCGAAGACCCTCACCCGGATCTTGGGGTATCGCTCGTGGTAGCGCGAAATCACCTGCGACAGGAAGTAATAGACGGTCGAAGGCACGCAGGCGATCGTCACCTCGCCCATTCGGGTGGCCGCCACGCCGCGGATGCCCAGGAGCGTGTGGTCAAGGTCGTCCAGGAGTTGCTGGACTTTTCGATCGAAGTCGCGCCCCACTGAGGTCAGGCTCACGCGCCGGGTGGTGCGATCGAGCAGTCGCACGCCCAGCGCCTCCTCGAGCTTTTCGATGCGTCGACTGAAGGCCGGCTGCGATACATGCAGCGCCTCGGCAGCCTTGCGAAAGCTGTTGAGCTCGGCCACGGCCCGGAATGCTTGCAGGTCGTTGAGATTGAAGTTGATGGGCATGACGGAAAGCTCCTGAGCAACATCACTGATCCACAGTTTGCATCAATCGATCATCAACATGCAATTCACAGAAGCCTGCGAAGAGCGGACCATTCGATCCAGGTCCACCGGAGCAGACAAATTGAACACCCAGAAGATTCGCGGGATTGCCGCGGTTGCGTTGGCGGCATCCTTGGCTTGTGGCAGCGCGGCAGCGGCCTTTCCTGAAAAGTCGCTCACGCTCATCGTCCCGACTGCGCCAGGGGGCGCCAACGACGCCATGGCACGCGTCATCGGGCAAGCCATGTCCGCGATCCTCAAGCAGCCCGTCATCGTCGACAACAAAGCTGGCGCCAACGGTGCGATCGCCAGTGAATATGTGATGCGTGCGGCGCCTGACGGCTACACACTCATGCTGGGCTATATCGCCACGCATGCAATGAACCCGGCGCTGCAAAAGCTGCGCTACGACCCTTCCAAGGACTTCGAACCCGTCGGCATGGTCGGGTCGTCGGCCACGGTGATGGTGCTCAATCCAACTGTCAAGGCAGGCAATGCGAAGGAAGTCGTGGCGATGCTGAAGGCTGCGCCGGACAAGACCAGCTACGCATCCGCGGGCAATGGCACCGCGCCGCACTTTGCGGCCGAGATGTTCAAGCTTTCGACCGGCACCAGCATGCTGCACGTGCCCTACAAGGGATCCGCGCCGGCGATTACCGACACCATGGGTGGCCAGACGCAAATCATGTTTCCAAGCCTCTTTACGGCGATGCCCTATGTCAAGGCCGGCAAGTTGAGGGCTGTGGGCGTGGCAGGGCCCAGGCGCTCGGCGCTCATGCCCGACCTGCCAACCCTGCAGGAGCAGGGCATCGCGGACGTCGACGTCTCTCAGTGGTACGGCATCTTCGCGCCGGCCAAGACGCCGAAGGCGGTGATCGAGCAGCTCAACAAGGTGCTCAATGAAGCACTTGCCGACAAGAGCGTGGTCAAGCGCCTGGAGGACCACGGTGCCGAAGTCTCGACCATGACGACCGACCAGATGCGCACCTACGTCGCGCAGGAGCAGATCAAGTGGAAGAAGGTGGTTCAGGCCGCCAAGATCACCGCAGATTGAGATGAACAGGTCTATCCCTTGCGTGCTGATGCGCGCCGGTACTTCACGGGGTCCATTCTTCCTGCGCGAATGGCTGCCGGACGGCGACGAGGCCCGTGATCAGGCGCTGATCGGCGCCATCGGCGCGTCGGACCCGTTGCAGCTCGACGGCGTGGGCGGCGGCAGCACGCTCAACAGCAAGGTCGCCATCGTGTCGCGTTCGTCTCAGCCGGGCTGCGACATCGACTATTTGTTCGCGCAGGTAGGCGTCGGCCATCGTTCCATCGACACCCGGCCGAATTGCGGGAACATGCTATCTGGCGTCGCGCCTTTCGCGATCGAACAGGGGTTGATTCCTGCGACGAACGGCACCACCAGCGTTCGGGTCTACAACGTCAACACCAGATCGCGCATCGACGTGACGGTGCGAACGCCCGGCGGCCGCGTCACTTACGAAGGCGACGCGCGCATCGATGGGGTGGCCGGCACGTCGGCGCCGATCCTGCTCAACTTTCTCGACGCGTGGGGGGCGGTCACGGGGCAGGTCTTCCCGACCGGCCGGCGCATCGACACGATCGGCGGTATGGAGGTGACGTGCATCGATGCCGCCATGCCGCTGATGATCGTGCGCGCCGGCGATCTCGGTCTCACCGGGCGCGAGAAGCCTGCGGCGCTCGATGCGGACGCGACCCTGCTCGAGCGCCTGGAGACCCTTCGGCTGGAGGCCGGGCGCAGGATGGGTCTGGGCGACGTATCCAACAGCGTCATTCCAAAGCCGGTCCTGGTGAGCGCTGGCGAATTGAAAGACAGCATCACCTCGCGCTACTTCACTCCGCGCAAATGCCATTCATCACATGCCGTGACCGGAGCGATCGGAGTGGCGAGCGCGTTTGCGCTGCCGGGGACAGTCGCGAGCGGGCCAGCGCGCGAACCGGGGCTCCACAAGCTGGTCGTATTGCATCCTGCGGGACAGATCGACGTCGAAGTCGAGTTGAGGGGCAGCGGCGGTGCCGCGCGCGTGGAACGCGCGGCCCTGGTCCGCACGGCGCGAAAGATCATGCAAGGCGAACTGCATCTACCCGACTATGTGTTCTCCCGTCCTGAAGCACGAGACGCGGAGTCGTGCGACTTCCCGCACAAGGCTCTGACCATCATCGTGCCGACCCGCGCTGGTGGGGGCAACGACACCATGGCTCGCATCATCGCGGCCAAGCTGGCCCCGCTGCTCGGCCAGCAGGTGCTGGTTGACAACCGGGCCGGGGCGAATGGCGCCATCGCCAGCGAATACGTGGTGCGCTCTGCGCCCGACGGACATACGCTGATGTTTGGCTACGTCGGTACGCACGCGATGAACCCGGCCCTGCAAAGCTTGGGCTACGACCCGGTCAGCGATTTCGAGCCGGTCGGGCTGATCGGTTCTTCGCCGACCTTGATGGTCACTCATCCTGATCTGGATGCTGCCGACCTGCACGCGATCGTCGCCAGGCTCAAGGGCGCACCGCGCTGTTTCAGCTACGCATCCGCCGGCGAAGGGACGCCGCCGCACTTTGCCGCCGAACTGTTTCAGCTCAGCACCGGGACGAGCATGGACAGTGAAACATACGAGGGAGCGGCGCCTGCGATTGCTGACACAGTCATGGCTCGAACGCAGATCATGTTCCCCAGCTTGTTCACCGCATATCCGTTCATCCGTGCGGGCCAGCTGCGCGCGTTGGCAGTGGCAGGACCGAAGCGTCTGAAGGCGCTTCCTGCGGTGCCGACACTCGCAGAGATGGGCGTAGCGGGGGTCGATGTCGTGCAATGGTATGGACTGTTCGCGCCAGCCGGTACACCGGCCGCAGCCATTGATCGCCTCAACAAAGCGCTGAACGATGTGCTTGTCGATCCAGAGGTCGTCGAACGCTTCGAAAGCCACGGCGCGCGCACCGAGCCCGGAAGTGCCGATGCGCTTGCGCAAAGGATGAAGGAGGATCTGGACCGTTGGCGCCGAGTCGTCGCTCAGGCAGAGATTGCACCGAAAGAGTCGCGCCCACTCGATCTTGATTGACGCGTGGGTCCCAGCGGCTTGGTGCCAGCGTGACGAAGGCCCTCATCGTCTGTGGGGCAGGCGTCGGGCGGCTTACGTGCGAGCCACGCCCACGCCCAGCCCGCCATCGACCATCAGCGCGTGCGCGTTGACGTAGCTCGATTCATGAGAGATCAGGAACAGACAGCTGTATGCCACTTCCCAGCCGGTGCCCTGGCGGCCGAAAGGCACGGCCGCCGCGCGGCTCGGCCGGCGCCGTGAGGCGTCGCGGCCCATGGGGGTGTCCATGAGGCCCGGCAGCACTGCGTTGCAGCGGATGCCCTTGGGCTCGCCAGCTACCGCGATGGAGCGCGCGAGCGCCACCTGCGCTGCCTTCGATGACTCGTAGGCCGGATTGCGCCCGGTGTTGCGCACCGCTGCCAGCGAGGACATCAGGACGATGGACGAGCCCGGCGACATCACCTCCAGCGCCGCTTGACTGAACAGCATGTGACTGCGCACGTTGACCGCGTACTCCTCGTCCCATGTAGCAGCAGATTGGTTGGCGAGCGGCAGCGCGCGAGAGATGCCGACGTTGAGCACCATCCCGTCGAGTCCGCCCAGGCGTTCAGTGCAACGCCGCACCAGCGGCGCAATCGCGGCGGCATCGCGCACATCGGCCACTTCGGCGAAGGCCCTGCCGCCTTCGCGTTCGACCAGTTCGCAGGTCCGGTCCACCGCGGGCTGCGACATGTCCACGCAGGCCACACTCGCGCCTTCGCGTGCGAACAGCAGCGAGATCGCACGGCCGTTGCCCACCGGCGGGTCTTCTTCGGGAATGTCGCGCTGGCCGGCGCCGATCACAAGCACGCGACGGCCCTGTAGCCGGCCGCGGCCGGGCGCCCGGCCCAGCGTTTCTTCGTGCATCTGAAGGGCGGGTGCGAGTTCCTGGGGAGCGAGGTTCATGGTTCTGGGAGCTGTTGTTGTCGGAAAGAGCAAAGGGTGGATGCCCGGCGGGCGGTGCGGTTCACTCGATCGTGCCGGGTGGTTCGATGTCGACTTCGAAGTTCTCGAGAAATCGGCTGACCAGCATGTAAAAGCCGATGACCAGCGTGAGCTCCGCGACGATGCCCGGCGAAAGCCGCTCGCACAGCGCCTCGAACATCGCGTCGGGCGCCTTCACATGCAGCAGCACCTGGTCGGTGTAGGCAAGCACCATCTTCTCGGTCTCGTCCAGCGCGGCGGTGTTGGCACCTTTGTCGAGCGCCGCGATCTTGTCTTCTGCGAGTCCCACGCGGCGGGCGACTCGCTTGTGCTGGTGCACCTCGTAGGACGCGCCGCTCAGGATCCCCACGCGGAGGATCGCAATCTCGCGCAGCCTGGAGTCGAGCTTGTTGTCACGCAGGATCGCACCGCCCAGAGCGAGGAAGCCCTCCGCGGCCTTGCCCGCGTGCGGGAGCATTCGGTAGAGGTTGAGCGGCGGGCGCGAAGCGATGAGGCGCGTGTACGACTCGGGAGCCTGCGCGAGGTCGAAGTAGGGAATGCGGGCCATGTGTCTCGTGAAGTGGTTGGAGGGAATGAAGGAATGCCCGGGCCCGCGTTGCGGGCGCCGGCCGGTCACACTGCTCGAGGCAGATCGCCCGCGTGCGGCGTTTGCCGCCTCAACGGGTTTCTCCGACAGTGCTCGCGATCAATGATTTGTAGAGCGCCACTTCGTCGGTCAACATCTTCTGGATTGCGGGCAGGTCATCCATCATCGGTTCTGATCCGTTCGCGCGGAGCGATGCCGGGTACTCGTGACCATTCAACACGCGACGGACCGCTGCCTTGAGCTTCTCGGTGACGGGAGCGGGTGTTTCGCTGCGGACCAGAAAGATGTCCCAGCTGTAGTAGGAGAACTCGGGAAAGCCGCTTTCGGCCACCGTCGGTACGTCGGGATAGTTCGGATGCCGCGATGTGCCGGTCACTGCGAGCGGGCGGATCTTGCCAGCCTTGATGAGCTCCTGTGTTGCCGTGGCGTCGCCATAGGCGATGTCGACACGCCCGGCAGCAAGATCTGGCAGGGCGACCGGATATCCCTTGTACGGCACGTTCTGCAGCTTGATGCCGGCCATGTTGGCGAGCCGCTGCGACGTCAGGTAGTAGCCATCCGAGTAGGTGGCAATGGTGAGCGGATTGGGCCTGGTTTTCGCGACTTCGGCCAAGGCACGCATCGAGGTGATTTTCGAGTCGGGCGGCACGGTGAAGATGGCCGGCGCGCGCAGCATGCCTCCTATCGGCTTGAAGTCCTTGAACGGGTCGTAGGGCAATGTTTTGCCGAAGGCGACGGGGATGGTCATTCCTGAGGAACTCCCCACCAGCAAGGTATAGCCATCGGCCGGCGCCATTTTGACGCCCGAGAAAGCAATCACCCCGTTGGCGCCGGGACGGTTGTCCACCACCACCGGCTGGCCGATTTCCTTGGAAAGCGCATCGGCAAAATTGCGTGTGCTGGTATCCAAGCCGTTGCCGGCGGGAAACATCAGGATGATTTTGAGCGGTCGGTCCGGAAATCCCGACTCCTGCGCCGCAGCGCCAGCACTCATCAAGAGCGCAGCGCTCGCGGTCGCGGCCATCGCGAGAACCGCCATTTGTCGACGAGTTCCGATAAAGGTGATGTTCACTGGTCTTCTCTCCTTCGCTTTCAGGCCATAGGCCTAGACACTGTCTCCCTGAGTAAAAAAAAGACGGCTTGACTGTCGCGTTGTCTCCTGAGGCGAAAACCAGGCCCTCTCACATGCGCGCGAGGTACTCCTCGTAGCCCGGCTCGAGTTCAACGTCCATCGTCTGCAGGAAGCGACTCACGCACACGTAGAAGCTTGCAGTCAGCACCAGCTCTACGACGGCCGCATCGTCGAAGCCGCAAGCCTTGAGCTGCACTACCGTGGCCTCGGAGGCCGAGGGGCCACGAGTGACCTCCTCGGCGAGCTGAAGGACGGCGCGCTCGCAGGCATCGAAGAGGTCGGAGGCGCGCCAGTTCGCGAGCGCATCGATCTGCGCATCGCTCACGCCGGCGGCGATGGCCATCGGCAAGTGGTGCGCCCATTCGTAGGCGGTGCCGGCGACCTGCGCGCCACGCAGAATCAGCAGCTCACGCACGGGGCGCGAAGTCTTGGCGTTCAGGCGCAGCGGCCAGGCGAAATCCAGCCAGGCGCGAAACATCTCCGGCGCGGTTCCAAGCACGCGATACAGATGGGGCATGTGGAAGTCGGGCCCGCGCGCCGCGCGAACCTGATCAAACAGGCTTTTCGCGGCGGGGTCTTCGGGATGATCGGGAAGCAGGGGAACGCGGGGCATGGCGTGGTCTTTCGAAATGGGCTCAGGCGGCCTTTGCTTCGGGCTTCGGGTCGGGCTTGAGGCCCGGCGAGGGCGCGTTGCCCGCGGTGGTGCCAGCGTCCACCGGCAGGATCACGCCCGTCACCCAGCGAGCCTCGTCGCTTGCAAGGTAGGCCACGGCATGGCCTACATCCCACCCAGAGCCCTCTGTCTGCAGCAATGAGCGCTTGCGGCGCTGTTCGCGCACCTCGGGGGTCATGCGCCCTGCGACCATCGGCGTGTAGACCATGCCCGGCGCCACACAGTTGACGCGGATGCCCTCGACGCCGTGGTGCGCGGCCATGGCGCGGGTCATGTTGACCACCGCCCCCTTCGAGGTCGGATAGAGCAGGGCCGGTGTGCCGCCGATCAGCCCGGCAACCGAGGCGATGTTGACGATGGCGCCGCTGCCGACCTTGCGCATCTCGGGGATGGCGTACTTGGCCATGAGCATCATTGAAGTGACGTTGACGCGCAATGCGCGGTCCCACTCCTCGACGTCGAGGTCGACCGCGTTGCCGGCGGGCCCGCCGATGCCGACGTTGTTGACGAGGATGTCGAGGCGCCCCCAGGCCTCGACCGCGCTGGCCACCGCCTGGCGGCACTGCGCGGCCTCCGACACGTCGCATGCCGCGGCGAGGGCTATGCCACCGCCGGTCGAGATCATGCGTTCGGTCTCGCGGGCGGCCTCCAGCTGCATGTCGAGCAGCAGCACCCGAGCGCCACGGCGTGCGAGCAGGATGGCCGCGGCACGGCCATTGCCAATCTCGGCGGTGCGCGAGCCAGCGCCAGTCACGATGGCGACACGCCCTTCGAGGCTGCTGCTCGCCGCTTGGGAATGGGTCGTTGAGGAAGGAATGGATGAGATGGTGTTCACGGCGAGGGCACCCGGCCGATCAGTGGGCGCAATGAATGAATGACGTCCCGCAGCTTAGGACCGCATCTGAGTACAAGGAACGGTGTTTCTCCTAGGGTGAAACGTTTCATCAAGAGGTGTATGGCCGATGTGATCGGCGCTCGCGCGCGCGACCGTGAGGCGAGTAGAACGAGTGGAGAGCGCGAAGGCGCGCTCAGTTCGGCATGCTTTTGCGGCGCTTCGATGGCTGGGCCGGGGCCGGCCCGCACGAGCCGCGCAGCACGAACTGCGTGGGCACGATCACGCGTCGCGGTGGCGCGTCTGTCATTTCGCGCATGCGCTCGAGCAGCATCCTTGCGCCGTCTTCCACAACGAGATCGAGGTTGATCGTCACGCTGCTGATTGGCGGGCGGTGGCTGCGCGCGAAGTCCGGGTCGCCCATGGTGACGAGCGAGATGTCCTGCGGAATGCGCAAACCTTGTGCGGCGATGGCGTTCAGCACGTCAGCGAGCACGCTTGTGCCAAGCGTGACGAGGGCCGTCGGACGCACCCGGCCCTCGAGCAGTCGGGTGACCTCCTCGAAGGCCGGGCTGGTCGAGGTCGCAAGCCGCACCAGGTGCTCAGGCCGCGTCTCCAGGCCGTTCGCCTTGAGCCCGGCCTTGAAGCCCTCGATGCGCCGGCGCATCGGTCGGTTCTGCGTGCCAGCGACCAGCAGGCCGATGTCGCGGTGGCCAAGGCTCGCGAGGTGCCGCACTGCTTCCCTCATGCCGCGCCCATGGTCGAACAGCAGCTGGTCCTGCTCGACGTCCATGTCGCGGTCGAGGATCACCACCGGCATGCCCAGCTTCTCGACCGCCTCCAGAATCGCGGGATCGCGTTCATTGCCCGGCGCGATGAGCGCACCGTCCATGCGTCGGCTCTTGAACATCGAGAGGATTTCGAGCTCACGTTGCGGATCGTTCAGGCTGTTGGCCAACAGCACCATGTAGCCGGCCTTGCGCAGCTTGGCCTCGAAGCTGCCGTAGAGTCTGGCGTACAGCGGGTTGGAGACGTCGGTGAGCATGCACCCCACTGTGCTCGAACTGCGCGAGCGCAGCGTCTTCGCCGCATGGTTGACCTGATAGTCGAGCTCGCGCATTGCGCGCTCGACGCACTGGCGCACCTCGGGGCTGACGTTCTCGACGTTGTTGATCACCCGCGAGACGCTGCCGAGCGACACGCCCGCGAGCGTGGCCACATCCTTGATGCTCGCCTTGCCGGCCTTGGGGTTCATATCGTGTGAGCTCTTTCCCGAAGCGCGAGATTCTATGCAAGACGAAGCTGAGCGCGGTGCCGAGCGCCGCCTTGGGCGATCCTCAGCGAACGATGCGAGAACTGTCGCGCACGACAAGGCGGCAGGGCACGACGTGCAGTTGCCGCGGTATGGGCTCCCTTTGCGGGCCTTGCGCCATCAACTCGAGCACCAGGCGCGCGGCTTTCATGCCGATCTCGTAGGGCGCGGGACGCATGGTGGTGAGGGCAGGGTGCAGGTGCGCCGCAATGGGTGCATCGCCAAAGCCCGAAACGGCGCAATCGCTGGGCAATTGGAGGCCCAGCGAAGGCGCCTGCAGAATTGCGCCGGCAGCCATGCTGTCGTTCGCGAACACGATGGCTTGCGCGCGCGTTCGCCGAGGTTCCTGCTGAAGGCGGCGCATCACCTCCGCGCCCGCTTCGAATTCATCGGCTGCTTCGGTGGTCGTGACGATGTCGATCTTCAAGCCGGCGTCGCGCATCGCCGCCGCATATCCCATCGCGCGTTGCTGCGCGCGAAAGTCCTGTGACACGGGCCGCATCGCGAAACGGATGCGTCTGGCGCCCTGTTCGATGAAGTGCCGCGCGAGCTCCACCCCCACCTGATCATGCGGAAAGCCGACTTGGTGAAACGGCCGCCCCGGCACGAGGCCCCAGGTCTCGACGACCGGCGCACGCACTGCGCGCAGCAGCGCTTCGGTGTCGGGTGTGTGGTCGTCGCGCGTGACGATGAGCGCGCTCGGGTGCCAACCCGCGAAGGCGCGAACGGCACGTTCCTCGAGCTGCTGCGAGTAGTCCGTGTTGGCCAGCAGCAGTTGCAGGCCCGCGGTGTCGAAACCGTCGGTCATGCCGCGCACAAGGTCGGCAAAGGTCGTGCTCGCGGTGTTCTGCATCACCGCGCCCACCACGCGCGCCTGGCCCGAGGCGAGCCGGCCTGCCACCTGGCTCGGGACATAGCCTGTGGCCGCGATCACCTCGCGCAGCCGCTCTCTGACCGCCTGCGACACCTTGTCGGGCGCATTGAAATAGCGCGACACAGTGATCGACGACACGCCGGCCAGAGCCGCTACATCGTGGATCGTGTGCGTGACCAGCTTGCGTCGCGGCGCGCGCACGCGCGGCTCTTCCGAGGCGCGGGCGGGGAGGGGTTTCTTGAGGGTTCGAGGCATTGACGGGGAGCGCGGTGAACTATACATTCGAGCGAAATGTTATCGGTAACATCATCCACCGCAAAAACGGCTGCGGACTGAGCCATCGCTCGATTACTGGACGGAGACACAAGACATGAAAGTTCGCTTGGCCCTCGCAGCCTCGCTCGCATTCGCATCGGCGCTCTCGGCTCACGCCGAGGGCACCTTTCCCGACCATCCGCTGACGCTGCTCGTGCCGTACCCCGCAGGCGGCGTGGCCGACCAGATCGCGCGCCCGCTTGCGCAGGCGCTGTCGCAGCGGCTGGGCCAGCCCGTGGTCATCGACAACCGTGCAGGGGCCAACGGCAACATCGGCTCGGCGTGGGTGGCGCGCACTCAGCCGGCCGACGGCTACACCATGCTGCTGGGCTCCACCAGCACCCTCACGGTGAACCCCGCGCTCTACAAGTCGGTGGGTTACGACGTGCTCAAGGACCTGCAGCCCGTCACGCTCACGCACCAGATGCCCAATGTGCTGGTGGTCGGCGCAGCCACGCCTTACAAAAGCGTGGCCGATGTGATCGCAGCCGCGAAGAAGAAACCCGGCGACCTTGTCTTCGGCTCGGCCGGCAATGGCAACACCATGCATCTCACGGGCGTGGAGTTCCAGGACAAGGCCGGCGTGAAGCTCACGCACGTGCCCTACAAGGGCGGCCCGCCCGCGCTCAACGACGTGCTCGCGGGGCAGATCCCGATGATGTTCCACAACCTGCCGGCGGTGGTCTCGTACAAGAAGGCGGGCAGCGTGCGCGTGCTCGCGGTGGCCGACACCAAGCGCTCGCCCGTCATGCCCGACGTGCCCACCTTCGCGGAGGCCGGCGTCCCGGGTGTGGTGAATATCGTGTGGAACGGCATCCTCGTGCGCAGCGGCACGCCCGCGCCGGTGGTGGAGCGCCTGAACAAGGAGTTGCGCGCCATCCTGCAGTCGCCCGAATTCCGCAAGCCCCTGGAGGCACAGGGCTACGAGGTGCTGTCGTCCACGCCACAGGAGATGGGCGCGCTGATCGCCAAGGACACCCCCGCCATGGCCGCCGTGGTCAAGCAGGCCGACATCAAGATCGA
Organism: Variovorax sp. 10N420; assembly: GCF_056394705.1. NCBI lineage: Bacteria > Pseudomonadati > Pseudomonadota > Betaproteobacteria > Burkholderiales > Comamonadaceae > Variovorax > Variovorax sp. 10N420. The sequence goes on from NZ_JBFTIJ010000012.1 coordinate 72,863, forward strand.
CTGAACCGAACGCTCCGCATGAACGACCCTCTTCACAACGCATTCCGCCACCGTCTCACTCAACCCGGCACGATGCTGGGTACATGGCTCATGTCGGGCATTGCCAGCACCGCCGAAGCGCTGGGCCGCGCCGGCTTCGACTGGCTGCTGGTCGACCAGGAGCATGTGCCCATCGACGAGCGCGACACGCTTCACATCCTGCAGGCACTGGCCGGCACGACTGCTGCGGCCGTGGTGCGCCTTGCGGCCAACGACCCGGTGCTGTTCAAGCGCGCACTCGACCTCGGCGCGCAGACGGTGATGGTGCCCTTCGTGGAGAGCGCGGAAGAAGCGCGCCGCGCCGTGTCGTATGCGAAATACCCGCCCGAGGGCATCCGAGGCTATGCGGCCATGCATCGCGCAAGCGGCTATGGCACCGCGAAAAACTACAACGCTCGCGCCAACGACTCGGTGTTCACCGTGGTCCAGCTCGAAACCCCGCGCGCCGTGGCCGCGCTCGAGGACATTGCGGCCGTGAAGGGCGTCGATGCGCTGTTCCTCGGTCCCGGGGACCTGTCGGCGAACATGGGCCACATCGGCAACATCCTGCATCCCGAGGTGCAGGACGTGATCGCCGACGTTGCTGCGCGCTGCCGCAAGATCGGCATGCCGTGCGGCATCGTGGGGCCGACGCCGGCGGTGGTGTCGAGCTTCATCGCCATGGGCTATTCGTTCGTGGCCGTGGCCTCGGACCTGGGCATGCTGATGCAGCAGGCCACGGCCTTCATCCAGGCCATTCAGCCGAGCCTGGCGCGCGGCTTCGACAGCAGCGTGTATTGATATCCAACGCAGAGGTCGTGCAGGCGCTGTATTCACAGGCCGGCCCGGTGCTGGTCTTCATGGCTTGCGTGGCGCTGGCCACCTACACGCAGAACCTCACGGGCTTCGCCTTCAGCCTGGTCCTGCTGGGGCTGGTGTCGGTGTTTCATGTCGCCACGGTCAGTGACGCGGCCAACGCAGCCATGGTGCTGAGCCTGGTCAACGCGTGGACCTATTTTCGCGCTCGGCCCGGCGTGGTGCCCTGGCGCTTGATGCTGCCCGCTCTCAAGGGCAGCACCTTGGGCGTGATGGCGGGACTGGCGCTCCTCGCGTGGCTCAGCGGCAGCGCTGTGTCGTGGCTGCGCGGCTTGCTGGGGCTTTCGATTCTCGGTTGCGCGGCGCTGCTGATCTTGCAGGGCAAGCCGCTGGCACGGGTGTCGCGCCCGTGGAGCTTCGGGCTCATAGGCGCTCTCTCGGGCTTGCTGGGCGGCCTGTTCGCGAGCTCGGGGCCGCCCATCGTGTTCCACATGTACCGCCAGCCCCTGGACCGCGAACTGGTGCGCCGCGCTTTGCTATTGATGTTCGCTTTGAACTCGCTGGTGCGGCTGGTGATCGTGCTGGCGATGGGGCATTTCTCGCTGCGCTCCGCATTGTTGGCCGCCTGCGCGCTGCCCATGGTCTATGGCGCCACGCGGCTGCACCACAAGCTGCCGAACCGGTTGAAGCCTGAGACGCTGAAGTGGCTGGTAGGCGGCCTGCTGGCCGCCGCAGGTTCGACGCTGATCGCGACCGCGTGGGCGCAATAGTGCTCAGGCGTAGGCGGCGCAGAACTCGCCTTCGGTCTTCATGCTATCGAAGGCGCTGTAGTCGGCCTGCCAGGCGTTGCCCGCGCGCAGCGTGAGCGCTTCGAGTTCGGCGAGCGTGGCGCTGCCTTCCTTGCGCAGTTGCTCGGCGCAACGCTCCAGATCGGGGAAGTTCTGCAGCGCGGCCCACCAAACGGCACGGCCCGCCAGAAAGCCGTGCGCGCCGGCCGCATAGGCGTACTCCATCACACGCACGAACTGCGGCGAGGTCACGCCCGCGGACAGCATCACCCACGGAATGTTCGCGCCCTTGCAGATCGCGCCAATCTGGTCGAACCAGGCCTGCGCGGCGAGGTGCGCCGCGCCGCCGTCGCGCGCCGGCAGCGTGGCCCCGGGGAGCGGGCTTTCAAGCTTGAACAGGTCGACGCCGTATTCGGGTTTGGCGAATTCGCGCACGCTTTCGATGACCAGCTCGGGCATCTTTTCGGGCGACTCGATGTAGTCGACCGTGTGGCGCTCGCTCTTGGGGAAGGGGTACACCAGCAGCTCCAGCACCAGCGGAATGTCCCACTGGCGGCACTCGTCGCCGATCTTTCGCACATAGTCTTTCTGGTGCGCGATGACGTCGGGCTCTGCGTCCGGCCGGTACCACGCGAGCACCTTCACGCCGTCGCCGCCGGCGCGCTTGATCTTCTCGACGCTCCAGTCGTTGATCGAGTGCGAGAGCCGGCCGCCGGGAGTGTCCCGGAAACGGTGGTCTTCGAGTGTCACGACCAGCCCGGTGTGTGCGGGCAGTTTCTGCAGCGCGGCCGGAAAGGCGTAGTTGGGGTCGAACAGCATGGCGCTGGCGTGCGCACCGAGTGCGTCGACCAACGCGCGTTTGACATTCACCATGTCGCTGAACTTGACGTCCGCCGGCGCAACGCCCCGCTTGGCGCCGATGAGTTGCGCGATAGGCGGGCGCTGGTCGAGCGCGACCATGGTGAAGTGGCCTTCGGGCGTGGCCATGCGGCGCATGCCCCATTTCTTGCCGAGGTGGAGGGCGGGCGTGGTCATGGTGAGTTACTCCTGGATGGATTCGACGAGGGACATCGCAGTGGCGAAGTCGGGCACGCCGGCGCGTCCGCCGGGCCGTGTGCACTTGATCGCCGCCACTGCGGCGGAAAACTGGAACGCGCGGCGCACGGGCCACTGCGCACCGAGGGCGAAGGCCAAGGCGCCGTGGAAGACGTCGCCGGCACCGGTGGTGTCGATGGCATTCACTTCGAAGGCCGCCAGGGCGTGTTGGCCCGCGGCATCGGCCCAGCGGACGCCGCGTTCGCCGAGCGTCACGGCTGCGAGCTTGCAACCGCGCGAGAGGGCGAACGCCAGTTGTTCGTCGACACTGCCTGCATTGACGGCGTAGCCCGCGAGGCCAGGTTCAGAGAACACGGCGAAGTCGGTGTGGGGCAGCAACAGGTCGAAGATGGCGGCATCGGCCACGTCACCGTCGAGCACGGTCGGCAGGGCGCGTTCGCGTGCGGCGCTGAACAATGCCAGTGCGCCTTCGGGCCAGCGCGGGTCGGCAAGAACAGCGTCGGTTCGGCCCAGCGCTTCGAGTGGCAGCCATGCCGGGTCGATGGGCAGATCCGCGCCGCGGAAGTTCACGATCATGCGTTCGCCGCGCTTGTCGACCACGATGCCCGACAGGGAGGAGCGTGCGCCTGCGAACAGCTTGAAGTGCGAGACGTCGACGCCGAGCGTTGCAAGTTGCGACTTCATCTCGTGGCCGGCGCTGTCTTCTCCTGCGCGGCCCCAGAACTGGACTTGCGCGCCCAACTTCGCGGCGGCGGCTGCTGCGTTGGCGGCCATGCCGCCGCCGCCTTCTCTCACATCATCGGCGCGTGTCTTGCCGCCGCCTTCGGGCAGGGCTTGTACTTGCCACGTGATGTCCAGCGCTGAAAGGCCCAGGCAGATCACGCGGGGGGAGGGGCGTTGCGGGTTCATTTCAGATTCCCAACGGACAGGCATGAGCTCCGCTGCATTTGAATCACCTCAACCATGCAGCACAGCGCCGTGTTGCGCATCGAACAGATGGCACTTTTCCATATCGAACGCCAGCGTGATCGTTTCCTTGGGCCGCACCTGCAACTCGGGTGCGACGCGGGCCACATGCCGCGTACCGGCGCGATCGAAATAGACCAACGTGTCCGAACCCAACGGCTCGACCACGCTGACCTGAACGCGCAGCCCTGGCGCGTCCGCAGGCAAGACTTGAATGTGCTCCGGCCGTACACCCAGCACCGCGGGCCCGGCAACGCCGGCACAACGCGGCGGCATCGAGAACACCGTGCCGTCGTCCATGCGCACGTGCGTGCCCTCGGCTTGCAGGTTGAAGAAGTTCATCGCCGGCGAACCAATGAAGCCTGCAACGAACTGGTTGGCCGGTGACTTGTAGACCTCTTCGGGCGTGCCGAACTGCTGGACGACGCCGGCTTTCAGCACCACGATGCGGTCGGCCATGGTCATCGCCTCGACCTGATCGTGCGTGACGAAGATCATGGTGGTCTTCAGCTGCTGCGACAGCGCCTTGATCTCGGTGCGCACCTCGGCGCGCAGTTTGGCATCGAGGTTGGACAACGGTTCGTCGAACAGGAAGACCTTCGGGTTGCGCACCATCGCGCGCCCCATGGCCACCCGCTGGCGCTGGCCGCCCGACAGGGCCCTGGGCTTGCGGTCGAGGTAGGGCTCGATGCGCAGCATCGCTGCAGCGCGGTCGACACGGCGCGTGATTTCGTCCTTGGGCGTGTTGCGCATCTCCAAGCCGAAGCCCATGTTGTCGCGCACCGTCATGTGCGGATAGAGCGCGTAGTCCTGGAACACCATCGCGATGTCTCGCCGTGCTGGAGCCACGTCGTTCACGCGCGTGTCGCCAATGTAGAGGTCGCCCTCGTCGATGGGCTCCAGCCCCGCGATGATGCGCAGCAAGGTCGACTTGCCGCAGCCCGAGGGGCCGACGAAGACTACGAATTCTTCGTCGCGGATCTCCAGGTCGAGCGAAGGGACCACGGTCACTTCGCCGAAGCGCTTGACCAGGCCTTTCAGACGGATGGACGCCATGCGTTTACTTTCCTGCGCGGTCAAAAGCCAGCAGCGGCTTGACGAGCTCGCCCGCCACGAACCGGCCGAACATCTCGGGCAGTTGGTCGATGCCGAACTGTGCGTCGACCAGCTTGCGATAGCGTTTCTTCTCGCCGCGCAGCAACTCGACGTTGAGAGCGAAATCGCTCTTGGGGAAATAGAAGGTGCGCACCATGTAGAAGTCCTTGCGGCGGATGGCCTTGTTCTCCTGCACCGGCCAGGGCTTGTCGCTCTCTCCGATGAGAATGAGCACGCCGCGCGGCAGCACGATCTCCATACCCAGGCTGCGGGCCGCATGCGCGCCGCTGCATTCCACGATGAGCTTGAAGCGCTTGCTGCTGTCGCCCACCGGATGGCGCCTGGCCCCGAATGATTCGGCCAGCTGCAGCCGCTCTTCCTTCAGGTCCGACACATACACCTCGGTGTAGCCCATGTTCTGCAACGCGATGAGCGCTCCGATACCCACCGGACCCGCTCCCGTCACCAGCACCGGCCCCGTCGTCTCCGGCGGCACCAGCGGCTTCACGAACCGGATGCCGTGCGCGGCCGTGCCGATGGTGTCGAGCAGCAGGGGGGCGAGTTCGTCCTCGATGTCGTCGGGCACGCGCAGCAGGCACTGCTCGGGCACGCTCAGGTATTCGGCGTAGCCGCCGGGGCGGTTCCACCCTACAAGCACCGATTCGTTGAGGCACATCTGCGTGTCGCCCGCACGACACGATTCGCAATGGCCGCAGTGCACCGGGATGTAGACCAGGCAGCGCTTGCCGTCGAGCGCATGGCCCGGCTGCTGCACCACTCCGAAGATCTCGTGCCCCGGCGTGATGGTCGCGCCGTTGAACCATAGCTTGGTGTCCGAGCCGCACAGCGCAGTGCGGCGCACGCGCAGCAGCACCTCGCCGGCGGCAGGCACCGGCATGGGCGCCTCGCCGATGGTGATGTTCCTGTCGCCATGAAAAATTGCAGCTTGCATGAGAGGTCTCCTAGCCTTTGACCGCGCCCATGGACAGGCCCGACACGAGCCTGCGCTGGACGATGAAAGCGAGAATCAGCGGCGGAAGCGCGATGAGGGAAGCAGCCGCCATCAGCGCGCCCCAGTTCGACGCGCCTTCGCCAATGAAATTGAAGGACGCCGCGATGAGTGTCTTGGTGTCACCGTTTGACAGCACGAGCGCGAACAGGAAGTAGTTCCACGAGAACACGAACGACAGGATCGACGACACGACCACGCCTGGCATCACGAGCGGCAGCGCGATGCGCCACAGAATGCGTGGCACGCTGCAACCGTCGACTTGCGCGCTCTCCAGCACACTGCGCGGAATGTTGTCGAAGAAGGGCAGCAGCACCCAGATCACGATGGGCATGGTGATGGCCGCGTGAGTGAGGATCAGCGCCCAATAGCTGCCGATCATCCCGGCCTCGCGGAACATCACGTACCAGGGCAGCAGAAAGAGGGTGCCCGGTGCCATGCGCGCCAGCAGTGTGACCGTGGCGGGCCACGTGATGCGCGTCCATGACACGGCGAACGCCGCCGGAACGCCCAGCAGCAGCCCGATCAGCGTCGAGCCAGCGGTGATGACCGTGCTGTTCCACGTGTAGTGAAGAAACGGCGTGGTGCCGAACAGCGTGCGGTAGTTCTCCAGCGTTGGTGTGAACAGCACCGTCGGCGGATAGGCCGTCACTTCGGCCGAGGGCTTGAAGGACGAGAGCACCATCCACGCGATCGGCAGCAAGATCAGGACCGCCACGAAGGCGATCTGCACGAGGCCCAGGCGCTGCACCAGCTTGCCGTTCATGGACTTGCCTCCTTCACCATGCCACGCGCTTGCGCGCCTGGGTGAGCACCATGACCGCGCCGAGCACGATGGCCGACAGCGTGATCATCAGCGCACTCGAATAGCCAATGTCGAACAGCTCGAAGCCCTTGCGGAAGCCATAGATGTTCAGCGTGTTCGACGCGTTGCCGGGGCCGCCCTGCGTAGTGATGTAGATGATGTCGAAAAAGCGCAGCAGGTCGACGCTGCGCAGAATGGCCGCCGTGACCAGCGTGGGCGCAAGCAGCGGCAGCGTGATGCGCCAGAAGGTATTCCAGCGCGAGGCGCCGTCGATCTGAGCGGCCTCATACACGTTGGGCGGCAGCGATTGCAGGCCGCCGAGCACGATGAGCGCCACGTAAGGCGTCCACTGCCAGGTGTCGATCATGGCCACGGTCGGAATGACCCACACCGGAGAGGCCAGCCAATCGGAACGCGGCAGCCCCACGGCCTGCAGCAGGTAGTTGGCCGCGCCGATGGACGGGTCGAGCACTACCAGCCACATCATGCCGACCACCACGGGGGGTAGCACGAAGGGCGAGATCATCAGGGTGCGCACAATGCCGGACAGTTTCCTGGAGCCGTGCAGCAGCAGCGCGATCCACGTGCCCAGCACGAGTTGCAGAACCAGCGACAGCAAGTAGAGGACGAGCGTGATCTTCAGCCCGTTCCAGAACTCGCCGTCGCCCGCCATCTCGACGAAGTTCAGGCCCCAGTTGAGCTTGGGCTTGGCTCCGAAGCTATACGAATGCAGGCTGAACCACACTGTGTAGGCGAAGGGGAACGCGATCATCGCGGTCGTGAAGATCACGGCCGGAAAGGAGAGAAACGCGAGTTGGCCGCGCGTGCCGATCGATTGGCTCATGCTGCGTCTTCAACCCGCGAGAAAGCCGCCGTCGACGGCCAGCACCGTGCCGGTGACGTAGTGCGCGGCGCGCGAAGCGAGGAACACCGCACTGCCCGCGATGTCGTCAGGCTGCGCCCATTGGCCCAGGGGGATGCGCGACCTGATGCGTTCGTAGTGCGCCTTGTCCTGGCGGCCGGCCGCGTTGATGGCGGTCTCTACATAGCCCGGCGCGATGGCGTTCACGCGCACGCCGCGCTCGGCCCAGGCGAGCGACAGCGACTTGGTGAGCATCACCACGCCGCCCTTGCTCGCGCAGTAGGCGGGAATGAACGGGAGTGCCACGAAGGCGTTCATCGACGCCACGTTGACGATGCTGCCCTTGCTCTTTTCGAGCAGCGGCAGGCTCGCGTTGCACAGGCGGAAGGTGCCTGTGAGGTTCACGTCCAGCACGCGCTGGAAGGTCTCGATCTCGAACTCCTTGAAGCGCGCGAGGATGCCGGCGCAGTTGACCAGCGTGTCGAGGCGATCGAGTCCGCCGACGAACGCGGCGACGGCGTCGTTGTCGGTGACGTCGAGCGTGCGCAACGTGAGCCTGCCGCTCTGTTGCAGCGAGGTGGCTTCGAGTGCCTCGTCGTCGACGCCCGTGGCGATGACGCTGCAGCCCATGTCCATGAAGGCGCGCGAGATGGCGGCGCCGATGTCCCCGGCACCACCGACTACCAGCACGCGGTGGTCCGCGGAGAAGTCGAAGACAGCCATCAGTCTTTGGCGATCAGCGCGTCGAGCTGTTTGTCGGCGTCGGCGCACGCTTGCGCGGGCGTCTTCTGGCCAAGCAGCAGTTCGGTTGCGGCTTGACCGATGAAGTCGCGCGAGGCCGGGTTCTGCACGATCGGATAGCCAACTTCGGAGGTGCCGGTGCGGCTCAGTTCATTCACCGCCGCGACCCATTCGGTGCGCACGGGTTGCTCGTCCATCCACGCCTTGTAGCCCGGCGACTTGGCCACGGCCGCGCGCGGCGGCGCGACGCCGTCGACCGCCAGCTTGGCCTGCACGGCCGGGCTGGTGGCCCACTGCACGAAGTACCAGGCGGCTTCCTTGTTCTTGCTGTGGGCCGACACCGACATCGTCCAGCCGATGACTGTCGGGTGCGAGCCGCCGGGGCCGGCGGGGAGCACGGCCACGGCCGTGTCTTTCAGGCGGGCGCCACCGTCCATCACATTGCGCAGCTCGTTCGACGACTCGAAAGCCATCGCCGCCTTGCCCTCCTTGTAGAGCGAGGAAATTTGATAGAAGCTGTAGTTGACGACGCCGGGCGGCCCGTAGTCCTTGAGCAGCTTGGAATAGAGCGCCAGCGATGCCTGGCCTTCCTTGCTGCATAGCTGCGACTTGTTGTCCTTCATGTAGGTGCCGCCCATGTTGTGCAGGAACACGCTATAGGTGAAGGGCAGGGCGGGCTTGAGGCCGCGCGAGACAAAGGGCGTCACGCCGGGTTCGCAGCTCTTGAGCTTGGCGGCCACGCCTTCGAGCTCGGGCAGGCTCTTGGGCAGCGACACGCCGCACTTCTGGAACAGGTCCTTGCGGTAGTACAGGACAGGGCCCTCGACGTTCATCGGGATGCCGGTGAGCTGCTTGTCGTAGGTCGCGTCCTTGAGCATGCCCGCGCTCAAGTCGGCGAAATCGTAATCTTTGGCGCTGGCGGTTTTGACGAACTCGTTCAGATCGGCATACCACCCGGCCTTGGCGAACTGCATCCCCTCGCGCGAGGGCAGTGACATGAACACGTCGACCTCGTCGCTGCGCGAGTTCATGACCGTGACCAGCCGTTGGCGCATCTGCTGCTCTTGATAGGAGTCGACCTTCAGCGTCATGCCGGTCTGCGCCTCGAAGTCGGCCTTGTGCTTCAGCAGGGCATTGGCCACCGGGTTGTTGTTGGCGAGGAAGGTGATGGTCGTGCCCTGGTGCTTCTTCCAATTGAAGTCCTGTGCATGAACGCCGAAGGCGCACGTGGCCGCGACAGCGAAAGCGATGGCTCGTCTCATGTCTTTGTCTCCTGTGATCGTCATGTAACCGTTTACAAAATTATCTTGGCAAGGACAGAGGCTGTCAACGCAGCGAACCGACTCAATGACGGCAATTCATAGGGGATTTCCCTTGAAGTTTGACCCGGTGGCGCTCGTACCGCTTGCTGTAAACTGTTTCACGATGAAGCCAAAAACAGTCGGTATTCGAGAAGTTGCCAAGCACGCGGGCGTCTCGACGGCTTCGATTTCTCGCGCGCTCAACAACCCCGAATCAGTGAGCCCGGACCTGCGAATGCGCATAGATGCGGCTGTTGAGGTTTTGGGCTACATCCCCGACGCGGCGGCGCGTGCGCTGTCGTCGCGCCGCACGCGCACCATCGGCGCCATCATCCCCACGGTGGACAACGCGATGTTCGCGCGGGGCATCGAGGCGCTGCAGATCTATTTGTCGCTGCAGGGCTATCTGCTGCTGCTTTCAACCAGCGGCTACGAGCCGGAGACCGAAGCGCGCCAAGCGCAGAACATGGTGAGCCGCGGCATCGACGGCCTGATCCTGCGCGGGGACACGCACACCGATGCGCTGCGCAGGCTGCTCGCCTCGCAACGCATTCCGTTCGTGAACGTGGGCGTGTACCACCCGGACAAGCCGTACGCGTCCGTAGGCGGCAACAACGAGGCCGCAGCCTATCGGGCTTGCAGGTATCTCATCGAGCTGGGGCACACCCGGGTCGGCATGGTCGCGGCGATTTCGTCGAACAACGACCGTGCGACGGCGCGCGTTGCGGGCGTACATCGCGCGCTCCAGGAAAGCGGGCTCACGCTTCGGCCCGAGTGGTACATCGAGGTGCCCTATCACCTGGACGATGCGCGCCAGGGCGCACGCTCGCTGCTATCTGCCGCAAAAAGTGACTGGCCCACCGCCGTTGTCTGCGGCAACGACGTGATCGCGTACGGAGTGCTGCTCGAGGCGGAGCGGCGCGGGCTCCATGTGCCCGACGATCTGTCGGTCATGGGCTTTGATGATCTCGAATGGAGCCGCCACCTTCGGCCCAGCCTGACGACCATGCATGTACCGACGGACGAGGTGTGGACGCGGGCGGGGGACTATCTGGTGAAGTCGTTGTCTGGGAAGCAGGTGGCGTTGCATCATGAAGTCGATGTGTCGCTCGTGGTGCGCGAATCCACCGGCAAGCCGCGCCTGATCCGCTAGTCCGGCGCTGTCCGGGCTTTGATCTGGCTTGGGCCCATTTCTGCCGGCGCCAGGCTGATCGCGTGGCGGTCCGTAGCTGGGTAGTGCCGCACGATCTGCTCTCGGTCGATCAGCTTCTTTCGATCCTCGGGATCGATGCTCGGTCGCGTGATCTCGTCCCCGAAGGCGGCGCGAATGGCGGCCATCGAGACCCATGAGGAAACGACCGTGACTTCGGTGCTGCCATCGCCGAGGTCTCGGAACAACGCCGACGATCGCTGGCATCCCTCGAAGGACTGCAACTCCGGAAGCTTCGTACGTTCAAGATGGGCTTGGCACTCCTCGTGCAGCGGGGTAAGGATCCAGAAGGTCCAGGTCCGAAGGATGGCAGTCATGGGGAAGACAGGTGCATGGGTGCGCTTGGAGAAATGAGTCGGGGCGGCCGATTGTGCTCCGACCAGCATGGAGGATGAAAGGGACAAAGTCGCAATCGGCGCGCCAACCGGCGGTTGGGTCCGTTTGGGTGGCTCGGATGCATTTGCGCTCATGCCTGCGGGGTGCAGTACGTCCACTATCCTGGGCCTACTATCCTGGCTTTGTTCGCCCGTCACCGGAGCATTGCAATGCGCAACATCGAAAGAATCACAAGTCATCTGTTCCAGGTTCCGCTTGACGAAGTCCTGACCGACGCGAAGCATGGGGCGCATACCCATTTCGAATTGATCACCGCGACCGTGAGGCTCGCCGACGGCAGGGAAGGCACGGGCTACACCTATACCGGTGGAAAGGGCGGCCATGCGATCAAGGCGATGATCGACCACGACCTGGCTCCAGCGCTGATCGGCATGGATGGCGAGGACGTCGAATCCATTCATGACTTCAGCGAGTGGCACGTTCATTACGTGGGAAGAGGCGGCATTGCTTCGTTCGCAATCTCGGCCATCGACATCGCGCTCTGGGATATCCGCGGAAAGACTCGGCAAATGCCGCTCTGGCAACTGGCAGGCGGCACCGGCAACACTTGCAAGGCCTACTGCGGCGGAATCGACCTGCTGTTCCCCTTGGACAAACTCCTGGCGAATGTGAGGGGCTATCTCGCGCGCGGCGCCAATGCCGTGAAGATCAAGATCGGACGGGAAGATCTTGAAGAGGACGTCGAGCGTGTCCGTGCGGTCCGGCAACTGATTGGCGACGACCTCGCGCTGATGGTCGACGCCAACTATTCGATGAGCGTGGACGAGGCCATCGTCGCTGCCCGGCGCCTCGCGCCTTTCAACATCCTCTGGTTCGAGGAACCGACGATTCCGGACGACTACCAAGGCTACGCGAGGATTGCCGCCGCGACAGGCGTGCCGTTGGCGATGGGCGAAAACCTGCACACCATTCACGAGTTCGACCATGCTTTCGAGCAGGCGGCTCTCTCTTTCATTCAGCCCGATGCTTCCAACTGCGGCGGCATCACCGGCTGGTTGAAGGTGGCCGAACGCTCACGCCGGCATGGCATTCCCGTGTGCTCCCACGGCATGCAGGAGCTGCACGTCAGCTTGCTTGCCGCGCAGCCGAACGCAGGCTGGCTGGAGATTCACAGCTTCCCGATCGACGAGTACACCGCCCGGCCCCTGGTGCTGAAGAACCACCTCGCGGTCGCGCCGCCAGAACCTGGCATTGGCGTCGCGTTCGATTGGGAGAAGCTGGAGCCGTTTCGCGTTCGTTAGCGCTCGCGCCGTGGCTTAGACCTCGGCCGTTTTCACAGGAGGCGCAGCGACCATCCGCCGTAGCGAGTTCTTCTTGCGAATCTGAAAGATGAACGAGACCACCTGCCAGGCGATGAAGAACGCGATGAGCGCCATCAAGGTGCCGCTGATCGGGCGCGTGAAGAAGGTGGTAAAGCTCCCGCGGCTCAGCAGCAGTGCGCGGCGGAAGTTCTCTTCGAGCATCGGCCCGAGGATGAAGCCCAGCATCAGCGGTGCGGCATCCAGCTGCAGTCGCATGAACATGTAGCCCATGAGCCCGAATGCCGCCGTGATGTAGATGTCCTCCAGGCTGTTGTTCACGCTGTAGGTGCCGATGCAGCAGAAGAACAGGATCGACGGGAACAGCACGCTGTAGGGAATCTTGAACACCGACAGCCAATAGCGCACCAGCGGCACGTTCAGCACCAGCAGGAAGACATTGCCGATCCACATGCTCGCCACCAGGCCCCAGAAGAGCTCCGGGTGACTCGCGATCATGTTGGGCCCCGGCTGGATGCCCTTGATGATGAAGGCGGCCAGCATCAGCGCCATCACGGCGTTCTCGGGAATGCCGATGCTCATCAGCGGAATGAAGCTCGTGCGCGCTGCCGCCTCGTCGGCCGCGGCCTGGCCGGCGACACCTTCGATGCAGCCGGTGCCGATCTCGTGCTTGTACTTGCTGACCTTCTTGTCGATGGCGTACGCCGCGAACTGCGCGATCGTGGGGCCGCCGCCGGGCAGGATGCCGAGGAACGAGCCCACGACGCTGCCGCGCAGGGCGCTGGGGATGATCCGCTTGAACTCGGCCCAGGTCGGGATCAGGTTGATCTTGCCGTTGAAGGGCGAGCGTTCTTCCTTCGAGTCGAGGTTCTTCGTGATTTCAGCAATGCCGAAGCAGCCCAGCGCGATGCTCACGATGCCCACGCCGTCGATCAGGAAGGGCAGGTCCAGCGTGAAGCGCGCGAGGCCGCTGTTCACGTCGGTGCCGATCGTGCCGAGCAGCACGCCGATCATGCACATCGCCAGGCCGTTGAGCAGGCTGCCAGTCGTGACGAAGCTCACGCAGACAAAGCCCACCATCATCATGGCGCAGTAGTCGGCCGGTCCGAAGAGGAAGGCCACTTCACCGAGCATCGGCGCGAGGAAGGCCAGCACCAGGATCGCCACCGAGCCGCCGATGAAGCTCGATACCCCCGCAGTGAAAAGCGCCAGTCCGGTCTTGCCCTTGAGCGTCATCTGGTAGCCGTCGATGCACGCGACGATGCTGCTCGCGTGGGGGATCTTCATCGTGATCGCGCTCACGCTGTCGCCGTATTGCGCACCGTAGTAGATGCCCGCCAGCATGATGAGCGCACCCGTAGTGGGGATCGAATAGGTCAGCGGCAGCAGCAGGCTGATGGTGGCCAGCGGCCCCAGGCCGGGCAGCAGGCCCACGAGCGTGCCGACCGTGCAGCCAATCGCGCAGAACATGAGGTTCTGCAGGGTCAGGGCGTGCGAGAAGCCGAACGCCAGGTTGTTGAGGACGTCCATCATCAGTAAAGCGGCAGGTTCAGGCCGAGAAGTTTTTGAAGGACCAGCGCCATTGCGACCAGGCCGGCGGAAATCTTGACGTTGCGCACCCAGGAGTAGGAAGAGCCGGCCAGGGTGGAGCAGAAGACCATGAAGATGATTCCGACGATCATGTTCACGTAGGTGGAGATCAGTGCGAGTCCGCACAGACTCGCGATGATGATGGCGATGTTCTTGAAGTTCAGGTTGAGGCGCACTCGCTCGACATAGAACGCTCGAACCACGGTGATCACGCCAATCACCAACAGCATCGCGCTCACTACCGCGGGAAAGAGTCCCGGCCCCGCGCGACTGAAGTCTCCAATCGGGTAGCGCAGTGCCTGGAGTCCAAAGGCGAGTGAGATCGCCATGAGGAATAACCCTCGGACAAGATTTAGATTCATAGGGTCGTGATGAGTGCGAGTCGATGGGCGGACAGTCCCGCACTCGTGCAATGACTCTCCACATTCCCGAAAGAATGTCGGGCGCCCTATGGTCTTGTCGGCCAACTGAGCGGAGTCTGACCACGGCGTGAGGGAAATTACGTACCGGGCGCGAGGCTCAGCGACTCCTTATGATCAGATTCGCGAGAACCGGCCGGACAGTCCGAAGCTCGGTCCATTGCAATCACCAAAGCACACAATCACCAAAGCACAGAAGGAGAATTCGCATGCCGAAAGCCTATTGGGTCAGCGCGTACCGCGCAGTCAAGGACGCCGACAAACTGGCGGCCTATGCAAAGCTGGCGGGCCCCGCCATCACAGCCGGCGGCGGGCGCTTTCTAGCGCGCGGTGTTCCGGCGCAGGTCTACGAGCGCGGGCTGAAGGAGCGCACGGTCCTCATCGAGTTCGACAGCGTCGAGCAGGCCAGGGCGACGCATGACAGCGCCGACTACCAAGCCGCACTGGCTGCGCTCGGCGATGGGGCCGATCGGGATCTGCGGATCATCGAAGGGGTCTAGCCATGCTGCAGATGCGCCCCGGATGCGAGTGCTGCGACCGGGATCTGCCACCCGATTCGACCGCCGCGCGGATCTGCTCGTTCGAGTGCACGTTCTGCAGCGACTGTGCCGAACAGCGCCTTGGCGGACGTTGTCCGAATTGCGGCGGTGAATTGCTGCGGCGCCCGATGCGCCCAGCGGCCAAGCTCGTGAACTCTCCGGCTTCGACCACGCGAGTGTTCAAGCCCGAGGGTTGCGCAGTCACCGAGTCGACGTGAGCGTTGTCGCGTCGACTCACGGGTGCCGAGCGACGCGCGTCAGATCGCGTGCACGAGCAACACCACGCCGGACGTGATCGCGAAAACCTGAACGAACGCGCGCAAGAACCGGCCGTTGATGCGTTCGTGCACCACGCGGCTGAGTGCAGCGCCAATCAGCAGCGCCGGCAGCAGGCTCAACGCGGCCACAAGCTGCGTTGATTCGATGCGGCCCGTCGCCATCAATGTCGCCAGCGACACCAGCTCTCCCACCAGAAAGCACAAGGCGATGGTCGAACGCACGATGGGCGGCGCATGGTGCTGGTACACCAGCGCCAACGGCGGCCCCCCGATGCCGGTGGCGGTTTCGGTCACGCCGGTGACGAGTCCGGCTGCGACAAAGGCAGGCCGGCCCGGCGAGAACGCCGGCATCACGAGCGTGACGAGCGCAGCGGCGACGGTCGACAATCCGACGAACAAAGCCAGGTGGTTGGCACTCAGCACGGCCAAGACCCACAGCCCACCCGCGGTTCCGAGGACGCGTCCCGCCGTGATCCAGCTCGCACCGCTCCGATCGATCGCGGAACGTTCGCGCCACGCGACATAGAAGTTCAACGGCAGCATCAGGACCAGCACGCACACCGGCAGCAACTCCGGCCGCAGGAGGCCGATCACGGGCGCGACGATGAGCGCGAAGCCCACGCCGCTCGCGCCTTGGACAAAGGCGGCGAACAGAACGGCGAGCGAAATGACGATCAGGTGCTCGACGGTCACTGCGCGGCCCCGATCATTGCAGCCGCCCTTGACTTGCGATGCTGCGCCGCGGTCGGATGCAGGCGCTGGATCGGTGCCCGTGCGATCGCCTCGCCGGCCGCGCGTGCGACCTGCCGCATCAGCGAGCGCGCATCCCAGTCGGTCGGCCAGCCCTTCCAGAGGCGCAGCTTTCCTGCGACGAAGACGGCATCGATCTGATCCCTGTTGCCCAATCGCACGAGGTCCCACGTCAAGTCGACCGAGGTGCACATCTCCGGCGTATCGACGTCGACAAGCAGGAAGTCCGCCTCCTTGCCGGGCGCGATCTCGCCGATCACGTGGTCCAGGCCGATGGCGCGAGCGCCATCGTGTGTGGCATGGTCGAGCCACGTCCAGCCGCCGCCGCATGACGCGTCGCCGATGGCAAGCCCGAAGGCGAGCTTTTGCGCTGCCTCGGCCGCGTCCATGAGGCGGAACGCATCGCTGCGGGTGGCATCCGTGCCGAGTCCGAAGCGGATCCCCATCGCTGCCATCAGGTTGGCCGGCGCGACCGCATTGCCTTTCCACTGGCTTGCGACCGGGTTGTAGCTCACGGCCGTGTCGGTCTGTCGAAGCAGGGCGAGTTCGCCCGGCGTCACCAAGGTGCCGTGCGCGATGAGCACTTGCGGCCCGAGCGCGCCCAGGTGCGCCAGAAGGTCGAGTGGCCGCATGCCGCGTTGGACGACCGAACGTTCCACCGACGCGAGGTGCTCATTGACATGCGTCTGGAAGATCGTGCGTGCCTCCGCGCAAAGCGCCGAGACACCCACCAGCATCTCGTCGGAAGCCGCTTCGGGCACCGAGATCGCGAGCGATGGATGAATCAGCGCCGCGCCCGACCACTTCTGAAGGAAGCGTTCGGCGTGCGCCTTCAAGGCTCTGCGTTCGGCCGGTGTGCTCTCGTTGCCCCCGTCGTTACAGATCAGGCCGAGCACGCAACGAAGGCCCGCCTCCTGCGTGGCTGTCGCGAGCGCGCCGATGTCTCCCTTCGCGCGCGTCCCGGCATCGCAGACGGTGGTGAAGCCTCCGCGCAGCGACTCGAGCGCCGCCAGCTTCGACACGCCATGGACGAACTCGTCGTCCAGACTTGCTTCAAGTGGAACCCAGACGCGGCGAAAGATCTCCGAGGGTTCGCCGTAGGCCAGCGACTTGCCAAACGATTGCGTCAGATGGTGGTGCGCATCGATCATCCCGGGCATCAGTACCTTGCCCGGAAGTCGAAGGGGCGTCAGATGCGGATAGCGGGCGGCCAGCACTTCGGCAGGGCCGATGTCGCGGAACTTGCCGCTCTCGACGAGGACGGCGTGGTCCCGCACCGGTCCTTCGCGCAGCATGAGGTGATCGGGGGCCAGCAGCAGCGAGTCCGCCGCAAGGTGGGATGCAGCGTCGCCGGCATTCAGGGGATAGGTGGAATTCATCATTGGGCGGCCGGTGCCCCTTCCGGGGTCGGCGCTTCGTTGCTGTCGTCGCGGGGCGCCGCGGCGACGTGGTGAAAAAGGATGTTGAGCACGATGGCGGTGAGCGCGCCCATCGCCAGGCCGTTGCCCAGCACGAGTTGCAGCGTTGCCGGGAACTTGCTGTAGAGGCCGGGCACGAGGATCGGCAGCAGGCCCATGGTCAGCGCACCGGCCAGCACGAACATGTTGCTGCGCTCATGCAGGTCGACCTTGCGCAGGATGTCGATGCCGATCGTGCCGATGATCGCGAAGACCACCATCGCGGTGCCGCCCACGACCGCCTCTGGAATCGCACTGGCGAGCCGGCCTAGCGGCGCCGTGAGCGCGATGAGAACCAGGATGGCGCCAGCCGTGGCCGTCACGTAGCGCGAGCGCACGTTGGTGGCGCGCACGATGCCGATGTTCTCGCCGCTCGTGATGATCATCGAAGTGCCGAAGAGCCCACCTGCCAGCGAGATCAGCGCGTCGCCGCGGATGGTTCGCGGCACGACGTCGCGCGGCTCGATCTGCTTGCCGACGACCTCGGCGACCGCAATCGTCTGCCCCGTGGCCTCCACCATTGAAATGACGCTGAAGATCAGGAGCGGCAACGCTGCGACCAGGTCGAAATGCGGCATCCCGAAGGGCAGCAAGGTCGGGAGGCTCCACACCGGCCCGCTCGCCACGCCGCTGAAATCCGTCATTCCGCACACGGCGGCGAGGAGCGTGCCTGCCACGAGTCCCAACAGCACCGCCAGCTGTCCCAGCATGCCCTTGAACACGCGCGCAAAGAGCACCGTGAAGCCGACCGTGGCGAGCGCGAGGCCGATGTGCGCAGGGTCCGAGAACCCGGGTGTGCCCGGCTTGCCAGCGATGATCCCGCCGTAAACCTTGACGAGGTTGATCGACACGAGCATCAGCAAGGTGCCGATGACGATCTTCGGGAAATACTTGATGCAGCGCGAAAAGACCGGCAGCACGAGGAAGTAGAACAGCGCCGTGAGGATCACCGCACCGGAGGCCGTTTGCAGGTCGCGCTGCTGCGCGATGGTCAGGAACATCACGATGGGTGCGCCGCCGGGCACCATCACGAAGGGAAGCCGCGCACCGAACTTCCAT
This sequence comes from Variovorax sp. 10N420, assembly GCF_056394705.1. NCBI lineage: Bacteria > Pseudomonadati > Pseudomonadota > Betaproteobacteria > Burkholderiales > Comamonadaceae > Variovorax > Variovorax sp. 10N420. The sequence goes on from NZ_JBFTIJ010000012.1 coordinate 91,277, forward strand.
GGCCCGAAGGATTGCAGCAATGTCCCGACGCCGCACAGAAGGAAGGTGGCGCTGATCAGGTTGATCGTCAATTCCGACGACAGGCCCAGCGCTTTGGCAATCAGAAAGACTGACGTGATGGGCACGGCGGCCATCACAAGCACATGCTGCAGGCCGAACAGAAGCATCTGCGACCAGGGCAGCACGGCGTCTACGGCAGGGGCGTCGGAAATACGGAACATGATCGATTCCTTGGGATCCGACCGTCCCCAAATCGATTTGGGAGACGGTGCAAAAAAATCCGCCAGTGGCGGGCTGAAGTACATTTCAGGAGGATTCCCAAAACGATTTGGGGAATTCAATCACTGTCTTTGAAAAAGGTCAATGGATGATTCCGAGCACTCTTCGCAAGGTCAACATCAAGGACGTTGCGCGCGAAGCGGGGGTGTCGCCGACCACCGTTTCTCATGCGCTCAATGGCCGCGGGCAGGTCGACGCCGACACGCGGGTGCGCGTCGAAAAGGCGGCCCTGAAGCTCGGCTATCGGCCCAACAGGCACGCGCAGCGCTTGCGAACAGGCGAGGCGCACATGATCGTGCTGCTGTCCTCCATGCCGTTCGCCGTCGCGGGCGGTCCTTCGCGCTTGGGGTTCATGATGGAAATCGCCGCAGTCGCAGCCGCTGCGGCCCTCCACCGCAACCTTGCACTCGTTCTGGCGCCGCCGATGGAAACCGGCAGGGTTCCGCTCGAGTTGCTGGAGGTCGATGGTGCGCTGGTCATCGAGCCGTCCGCCGGCGACGCCAACCTGGACTACCTTGCGCGCCGGGGCCTGCCGGTCGTGACTATCGGCAAGCCCTACGGAATGTCCGAGACTGCGCCGCACGTGGACATTCATTCGAAGGCGACGACTCGGCTTCTGCTCGAGCACCTGCATGCACAGGGCGCGCGACGCGTCGCGATGATCCTGGGCTCGGCGCAGCGCAATTCCTATGTTCAGGCGCGAGCCGCGTACGACGAGTTCATCACCGAGCACCCGCAGCCCTTGCTGTTCGGCATGGCAGATGAGGCCCAGGGTGAGGACGGGGGCTGGGAGATGGCGCGCTCGCTCCTGGCTGCACACGCGGAGATCGACGCTTTCTGTGTGCCAGTGGATGCATTCGCTGTTGGCGCGGTGAAGGCAATCCGCGCGGCCGGCCGGCGCATTCCCGACGATGTGATGGTGGTCACGCGATACGACGGCCTGCGTGCCCGCACCTGCGAGCCGCCTCTTACAGCGGTGGACCTGCATCTCGACGAAGTCGCGCATCAGGCGATCGACTTGCTGTTCGACCATCTCCGAGGCGAAACGGAGCGCCGTTCGGTCGCGGGGCCGACGGCGCAGTTGGTGCTTCGGCAGTCGTCATCCCGCAATCCATGACGCCCGGTCTGGTCGACCGCGCGCAGCCATTCAAGACGATCCGTCCCCACTCAGCACGACCCAGACTGTGCGCACAAGAATTTTTGCATCGAGCCTGAGCGACCACTCGGAGGCATAGCGGGCATCCAGCGCCACACGCTCGGAATAGGGCAGGCGATTGCGCCCGCTCACCTGCCAAAGGCCGGTGATGCCGGGTCGCATCTGGCAGTAGTGCGGCCAGCCGAGTCCGTACAGACTGCGCTGGCGCACCATGCAAGGCCGCGGGCCCACGAGGCTCATGTCGCCCTTGAGCACGTTGAAGAACTGCGGCAGTTCGTCCAGGCTCAGCCTTCTGATCACGCGTCCGACGCGCGTGACGCGAGGATCGTCGTCCAGCTTCTGGAACTCGTTCCAGCGCGCCCGCGCGGCAGGGTTCTGCTCCAGGTGAAGCGCGAGGACCTTGTTCGCTCCTCTCACCATCGTGCGGAACTTGTAGCAACGAAACGGGCGACCGTCCTGACCCAGCCGAACCTGCCCATAGTGCACCGGCCTTCCCATTCCGACGAGCACGACGGCTGCAACGAGCAGGTAGAGCGGACCGAGCATCACGAAGAAGGCCAAGGCCCCGACGATGTCCACCGAGCGCTTGACTGTGCGCTGAGCGGGCGTGAGGCAATACGGCTCCGGGAAGGCCTCTGAAGAAGCGCTGCTCGCGTGCACCCAGCTTGGCACGTCGCGTCGCGCGTAGGGATGGGCAGGGGGCATGAACGGCCTCTTGGGGAATGGCGGTTCAGCGGCCGGCAAGCGCCCAATACCAGAACAGCAATGCCGCCATGAGCAGAACCACATTGAAAAAAAGCGAAGGCCGTGCCTGCTGGCCACCCTTGTCGCCCTTGTGCCCCTTGTCATTGTGAGACTTCGGCGCGGCAGAGTCGTAACTAGCCGCTTCATGCGGCGGCGCCGCAGGCGAGGAGCCTTCGACGACGTTCGCGGCCGTGCGAATGCCGCTGAACTTGCCTGCGCAACCGCGACAGTAGCGCGCGCGGTCGGGATTGGCGGTGTGGCAGGACTCGCAGAACTTCGTCATGGCGGACAGCGAATGCACTCGAGTTGAATTCCATGGTCACCATTGCAAAGCGAAGTCCGGCGACGAGCGCCCGACTCGAAAAAAGCACACGCGGAGACTCTTGTTACTACGCCGGCCCGGCGGGTTTGTAAGACAGCGCCGGATGCTTTTGTCCCAGCGCACGTTGCCAAGCGGCAACTCAAGCGTGCTAAAAATCCACGCGGGCATTGAATACCGGCGGCCATAGGCACAGACTCCGTAGCGCGTATGCGAGTAGCAAGTGAGCGCTGCATCCATTCCTTCGCGTCACCTGCTCCGGCAAAGCTTCTCATCAACATCAACCCAGTGAGGCTTTCATGTTCGATCGACGCGCTTTCGCAATCAGCTGTGTACTTGCCATCCCGAGCGGGGCCTGCCTGGCGCAGACCAGCTTCGCGCCGGACCAGTACTTCGACAACCGCTGGTACATCACGCCATTCGGCACCTACGTGCATCCAGACGACAACTGGAATGCCAAGAACGGCTGGGGCGGAGGCGTCTCGATCGGCAAGCCGATCAACCCCTACTGGAACATCGAGGCGCGCATCCAGTACGAGGAGCTCGACAGCAAGTTCGGCACTGCGTTCGGCGTCTTCAACACCCGCGACAAGTACAAGAACCTCAGCGGCACGCTCGATGCGCAGTGGTTCTTCCTGGGCCGCCAGGGGATCAATCGCTGGCAGTCCAACAGCGTGCAGCCCTATGTCGTTGGCGGTATCGGCGCGCTCGACAACAAGGTCGACACCTTGTTCGCCAGCAGCAGCAGCCACACCAGCTTCACCGCTAATGCGGGGCTGGGCGTGGTCTGGCCGTTTTCGTCCTGGGGCCGCCTGATGGCCGATGCACGCTACCGCTATGTCGACAACGCCAGCAACGTCAGGCTGGCAAGCCGACAGCAGATGAACGACTGGATGTTCACCGTGGGCTTGCAGATCCCGTTCGGCCCGCCGCCTGTCGTGGCGCAGGCGCGGCCGCCGGCGCCGCCGCCCGCAGTGATGCCGCCGCCTCCACCGCCGCCTCCGCCTCCGGCCGCGCGCAACTTCGAACTCAAGGCCGATGGCACCTTCGCCTTTGCCAAGTCGGACTTGACTCCGGCCGGCCGCGCGCGCATCGACAGCACGCTGCATGAGCTCAGGTCCTCCGGCATCCGGCTGCGCTCGATCTCCATCGTCGGGCACACCGACCCGATCGGCAGCCTCGAGTTCAACCAGCGCCTGTCAGTGGCACGTGCCAACTCGGTGCGTGATTACCTGGTCGCCAACGGCGTGCCGGCCAACATCATCCAAACCGAAGGCCGGGGTCCGTCGGAGCTCAAGATCACTGAAGCCGAGTGCCGGGCGCAAGGCAAGGCGAGGAACCGCACCGCGCTCATCGCCTGCTTCGAGCCGAACCGGCGCGTGGATATCCGCGCCACGGGCGAACAGAACTCTTGACGAGTGCAGCGTCTGCGGGTCGCGCTTTCTGCTTTGTCAGCCCGGCCCGCTATTGCGCGTTGAAGTCCGCGGGACTGGGCGCCTTCATCGTCAGCTTGTGCAATGCGGCGATCATTTCCGACAGCTCGTCGGCCTCGTGCAGAAACGCTTGCGCGGAAGCAGAAGTGGATGCGTGCGCACCCTGCGCTTGGGCCAGACGGCGAAGGATGCTTTCCTTCTCCTGCAGCGCGCGCAGGCCGGTCCAAAGCGCTGCGTCGGTGACCATCTCCTGCGACGCCGCCAGTGTCCGCAAGCTGAAGGCGTGGCCGGTGTGACAGCGATAGCGCACCGGATGCTTGTCGTTGAGCTCGAACAACACACCGCCGCAATCCGGGCAACTGAAAGTGGACGCTTCGGCAATGGTTTTCAGGTTTTCCAATCTGTGCTCTCCCAGGCTGACTGCGTGTTCGCGCCGCAGGCCCTCGGGCGCTTCGTGCGTGGTCGCGGTGCTCATGTGCTGCTGTGCCAGATGAAGCAAAAGGTCGGGCATTGCCGAGAGCGGCAACACATGATCAGGCTGCAACGCTGCCATGGCGGCGCGGGGCATGCTGGGCTCGAAGGCGTCGGCCGGGTCCTGCACGATGGCGATGCCGCCGCAATCCTTGATGGCGCAAAGTCCCGCGCTGCCATCGTCGAGCATGCCAGTGAGCACCACTCCCACGGCGCGCGGACCGCACTCCAGAGCGGCAGAACGGAACAACGGATCAATGGCGGGCCGGGCGTGGTGTTCCTTGGGCCCACGGTTCAGTCGAATCAACCCATCCTGCAAGATCATGTGCTGGTCGGGCGGGGCGACATAGATTTTGCCGCCCACCGGTACTTCGCCGTCTCTCGGCTCGACCGCCCGATTCGGCCCACGGCTGTTCAGCAGATCCGGCAGATGGCTGCGATGTGCGCCGATGTGCCGGACGAAAAAAATCGGCGCGGGAAAGTCCTCGCGCAAGGCAGCGGCCAGCCCGAGCATGGCTTGCACGCCACCGGCCGAGGCCCCGACGCAGATGAACGATGGAAGGGGAGGCGGACTCGTCATGTCTTCGCAAAGATAGCCACGAGACCAACCTAGATGGAGATGGCGGCATGTCTTGTAAGACGGCAGCCCTTGCCCCTGAAACCAAATGCCGGCCTCCAGGAAAGCAGTCGCCGCGCCAGTTCAGTTGCGTTGGAGCGCGGGCGTCCTGCGATAGGGCTGCTTGACGACGTACGCGCCAAGAAATCCGCTGATGCGTTCCGCGGCAGCCGAGCCGATTCCTCGGATCGATCTGACATCGTCGCGCGAAGCGGCGCTGCGCAGTGCACCCAATGTCTGGATGCCGCGGGCGGCAAGGAAATCCACCGAAGCACCCAGCCACGGCCGCAATTCCCCGATGGGCGTGTCGGCAGTGGTGGGCGCGACGAGCTCCTTGGTCTCGATCAAGCCTCGACGCCAAAGCTCGATGTGCGAGACCGAACATGCGAACGGGCGGCCGGTCAGCAACAGCGCATCGTAGATTTCGCGCGCCTCGCGTTTGCCGTAGCTCTCGCAAAGCAAGTCCAGCGAGAGCTTGCGCAGGTCGCCGACCGTGGAGTGGCAATGGTCCAGCGCACGCTCGAGCGTCGACACCCTGAGCCCCAACGAAGAAACCGAAGCGGAATCCCTGAGGCCACGAAGCGCCGATGACCGTGCCTCGCTGGAAAGTGCAAGCACTGCCTTGCTTTGCTCAATGGCTCGTTGTCTTTGGTTCGGATTGGGGAGGAACTCCAATCCCACTTGTGCCAATGCGTTTCGCAGACGCGAGAGAGTGTTGGAGCCAATGGAGCCCTGGGCCATCAATTCCCATTCGCTGATGGCAGAGAGATCCTCGATGCAGTAGATGCTCCGCGACGTCAATACTTTGCGAACATCCGTTCGCAATGGAATCTCATCGATGGGTGTCTCGCGGCCGAGTCCGAGGGGGGCGTCCAGCGGCAGGGACGGCTTCGGGTGCCAGTTGAAGTGCGGGAAGTGAAACGGCGTTTCCGCGCTGATCACGCGTTCCCTGACGGCAATGGCATGGCTGCGCCTTGCCTCCAGTATCGCGGAGCGCAGGGCACCCAGGCAGGCCCGCAACTCTTCGTCAGGCAACTGCGCCAAGTCGTTGATCGTTCGGATTTGGCGGGTCATTGCCGCCTCCGCTCCGGATCGGAACGTCCTTTACGGAAAACTACGTATGGCATGGACCTTAGTTTGGCCGTAGGTCGCCGGTGTCCGCAATTGCACTTTGGTGCCAATGCGCGTGACCTCTACAATTCCCGACGATGGCAAAGCGACAAAATCGGATGAATAGCACCCCCTCCATCAGGGTCGGTCCCAGCGGTGTGCATGGACTGGGTGCTTTCGCCACGCGGTCGCTGCCGGCCTTCGCATTGCTGGGCCTCTATGAAGGCCGGCGCTACTCGCCCGAGGAAATCGCAGCCAAGGATTGGGACGACCAGCTCACCTATCTGTTTGCCTTGTCGAATCACGAAACGATCGACGGTGGCAAGGGCGGCAACGGCACCCGTCACCTGAATCACGCATGCGATCCCAACTGTGAAGCGGTCGAGGAATACGACGACGCCGGGCAATTGGTGCTGAAGTTCCAGACGCTCGTGCCGGTGGAGGCAGGGGACGAACTCTTCATCGACTACTGCCTGACGGCGGACGACGGTTCGCCGGCATCGAACTATCTCTGCCATTGCGGCTCGTCCAATTGCCGGGGCACGATGCTTGCGCCTGAAGACGCAGCTTGAGTTCTCTACACACCTTGCCACGTACGTGCGGATACGTGTGGGCCGGGATTTACGGCCGTCGGCGACAGATCGAGAATGGGACCGCTCTGCTCACAGGCCGCATGACGTATGCGACACGCGCGAGCGCTATCTTCAGGAGGCCAGCATGGGTTCCAAGTTCATTCTCGGGCTGTGCGCCGCATCGACTGCCATTTTGGCGGGATGGACGACGATGGCGGCGGCGCAGTCGGACAGCTATGACAGTCTTATCGCGCGCTGTAACGACGGCACGCTGCCGCGCCCGGAGCGGGACGCGTGCATCCGCGATGCCGGCCTCGCGCTGCAGCGTGCGCAACAGGGAAGCTCGGGCAACTCGCAGACCGAGGACCGGTCCACTGTCGTGACGCCTTACGGTTCGTCGCGCGAGGGCACCGATTCGAGCACCACCTACACATCGGACGACGGCCGCGCCGTCATCGTTCCGCCGGCGGGTTCGGCACCGCCCGCGGATGCGGTGACGCAGTAGACGAGGGCGCGGTATTTCATGTCTCCTGGCTCAAGAGGCTGCAAACCGCCTCCGTGACCTGAGCCGTCGTCGCTTTGCCGCCGAGATCCCTGGTGTGCAAGGAGGGCTGGGCAGTGACCTGTTCGATGACGGCCATCAATCGATCGGCTGCGTCTTGCTCGCCCAAGTGCTCCAAGAGCATCACCACGGACCAGAAGGTGCCGACCGGGTTTGCCAAGCCCTTTCCCATGATGTCAAACGCGGAGCCATGGATGGGTTCGAACATCGACGGGTAGCGGCGTTCAGGGTCGATATTGCCTGTCGGCGCGATCCCGAGACTTCCCGCCAAAGCGGCTGCGAGGTCGCTGAGGATGTCGGCATGCAAGTTCGTGGCGACGATGGTGTCGAGCGAAGCCGGCTTGTTCACCATGCGCGCAGTCATCGCATCGACGAGTTCCTTGTCCCACTTCACGGCTGGAAACTCGGCAGCCACCTCATTGGCAATCTCATCCCACATGACCATCGCGTGACGTTGTGCGTTGCTCTTGGTGACCACGGTGAGTTGCTTGCGTGGGCGGGACTGCGCCAGCCGGAACGCAAACCGCAGGATGCGCTCGACGCCCGCCCGCGTCATCATTGAAACGTCCGTGGCGACTTCGATGGGATGCCCCTGATGCGCCCGGCCGCCGACGCCGGAGTATTCGCCCTCCGAATTCTCGCGGACGATGACCCAATCGAGGTCTTCTGACTTGCATCGCTTCAGTGGCGCGTCGATGCCCGGGAGGATGCGGGTCGGTCGCACATTGGCGTACTGGTCAAAGCCCTGGCAGATCTTCAGGCGAAGGCCCCACAGCGTGATGTGGTCAGGAATGTCCGGATCGCCCGCCGAACCGAACAAGATGGCGTCCTTGTCGCGCAGGGAGTCCAGGCCGTCGTCCGGCATCATGGCTCCGTGCTCTCGGTAGTAGTCGCCGCCCCAGGCGAACGTTTCAAACTCGAAGGCGAACTTGTCGCTGCGGGCGGCCAGTTTCTCGAGCACCTTCTGGCCTGCCGGGACGACCTCCTTGCCGATCCCGTCTCCCGGAATGGTTGCAATCTTGTAGACCTTCATGTTCTTTGGACCTCGATGATGGGAGCATTGAACTGTAGGGACTCAGGCGCCGCGCAAGTGGCGTCAGGTTCAAACCGGTCTTAACCTGAAGTCAATGATCCCTCAGCGAAACGTTCGCCCGCTGGCCTGCCATTGAGCGAAGGAGTCGGCGATGAAGTCCACGAAGGCGCGCACTCTGGCAAAGGAGTGCTGATTCCTTGGGTACACCGCATAGATGTCGGCATCGGACGTGTCGTACTGAGGCAGGACGTGGACGAGCCGGCCGCTTTGCAGGTAACGGCCCACGTCCCATTCGGCGCGCATCACGATGCCATGGCCGTCGAGTGCCCAATTGACGGCAATCTCCCCGTCGTTGCTCGTCAGGTTTCCCCGCACCTTGATGACTTGCGCCTCTGGCCGGCGACCCTTGCTGGGGGTCAGGCGCCATACGCCGTAACCCTCGTCGCCCTGGCGAATGGTGATGCAGTTGTGCCGGAGAAGGTCGTTCGGCAACATTGGCATTCCGCGCCGCGCCAGGTAAGCAGGAGACGCGCAAAGCAGGCGTCTGTTCTCTGCGAGCTTTCGGGCGACGACGCGCGTATCCGGCGGCGCTCCAAAGCGGATGCAGACGTCGTATGCATCCTCCGTCAGGGCGGGCGGTCCGACGGAAAGTTGAAGTTGCACCTCGACCTCTGGATGGCGCTTCGTGAACCTTGAGATGAGAGGCGCCACATGACTGCGCCCGAAGCCCAGGGTCGCGTTGACACGCAACAGCCCCCTGGGCTGGGCCTTGCTCGCGCCCAGTGCCTGCTCCAGTTCGTCCACGCCAGCGAGGATGCGCTTCGAATGCTCCAGATAGATTTCACCTTCGGGCGTCAGGCCCATGCGGCGAGTGGATCGGTTGACCAGCGAGAACCCGAGCCGCGTTTCCATCGACGCCAGGTGCTTGCTGATGGCGGCTGTGGAGATTCCAAGTTCTCGCCCGGCGGCGCTCAGGCTGCCCGCCGATGCGAGAGTCGCAAAGAAAGACAGGTCCGACGGCTGAATGCGTTTTGACATTTCGCGATTCTCGCTGCCTTGAAGGGGCAGGTTAACTGCAGGTTAAAGCCGGTTTTCCTTTCATGTCGCTCCTGCCTGCGTCTCGCTGTCTAGAGTCAGACCTCCCGGGCCGGGCTCGCTGGAGGCCTGTCGAAATCCACCAAAGCAGGAGACACCCATGTTCAATCTCAGCCGGCAAGGCGCGCCATGCAGCAGGCGCCGCGCCTTTTTGTCGCTAGCTACTGCCACCCTTTGCCTGAGCGCTGGATTCGCTCAAGCGCAGACCTGGCCTTCGAAGACGATCAGCCTGATCGTGCCCTTCCCAGCGGGAGGTACCACCGACGTCCTCGCTCGTGCGTTGGCTGATCCGCTTGGCAAGGCGCTCGGGCAAGCCGTGATCGTGGAGAGCAAGCCGGGTGCAGGCGCGACCCTGGGCGCTGACTACGTAGCCAAGTCTCAGCCCAACGGCTACACATTGCTCGTGGGCGCGGTGCACCACACCATCGCGACCAGCGTCTACAAGAAGCTGCCATACGACTTCCAGAAGGATTTCGCGCCGCTCACCACCATCGCGATGGTGCCCAATGTCCTGGTCGTCAGCAGCGCATCGCCCGCCAAGGACGTCGCCGGACTGATTGCGTTGGCCAAGTCCGCCAAGGAACCTCTGCCCTATGGCTCGAACGGCAATGGCACCGCGCAGCACCTCATCGGAACGCAGTTTCAGAATGAGACCGGCATCAAGATGCTGCATGTACCTTACAAGGGGAGCGGACCCCTGACTGTCGACCTGCTGGGCGGGCAGGTGGCGATGTCGTTCGACACGGTGACGCCAGTGCTTCCGCACATCCAGGCCGGAAAGCTGCGGCCTCTTGCGGTCACTACGGCGAAGCGTTCGAGCGCCTTGCCTGACGTGCCGACGCTCGATGAAGCAGGATTGAAGGGCTTCAACATCGGCACCTGGTTCGGCGTGTTGGCGCCAGCTGGTACCCCCAAGGACGTTCAGGCGCGACTGGCGTCCGAGATGGTAAAGATCATTCACTCACCCGAGTTCAAGGCGCAGATGGCCAAGATTGGCGCGGAACCTGTGGGCAATTCCCAGCAGGAGATGGCCAGGCAAATTGCGGAAGAGACAGACAAGTTCGCGAAGCTGGTGAAGGACAGCAACATCACGATCGACTGACAGCAGAGTGCGTCTCTAGGCCCCGCCCTCGTGGCGGCATCCTCCTCACGGGCAATGGCTGACACGCGCTGTCGCCAGCGTCCGAGCGCAGCAACGCGCCGCGCCGATGTTCTCGGATCACAAGAGTTGGCTATCGCCCAGCAGGCCGGCACGTCACAGACCAGCTGTTCGACTCTCGTTCGGCGGATAGCGCTTCGCAGCGCGCGTAAGAGATTTCCATTGCACATTCAGACGAGTCTGATGGGCTGCTTTGTCGCAGCCATCCCTAGACTGATCGGCAAGAGGCGTCCGCTATTTCTGCGCGCCAAGAAGCTGATATCCGCGCCCTCCGACGCGGCAACAAAACAATGGCCTTTCTTTCCCGCCGGTGGGCGCGTCCCACGGTGGCTGCTCGCCGCGTTCCGAAACTCTCAGTTCCTGCACTCTCGCCCCTCCTCGTGACGGGGCTGGCCGCGTCGTTCGCGGTTCACGCACAGATCGCATCGACACCTCGTCCCGTCATCGAGGAGCAGCGCCAGCAAGAACGCGAGCGCGCGCTGCGCGAACAGCAGGAACGCGCGGTGGACGCACGCCTTCCTCGTCAAGCAGCTACGAAAACACAGCGGCTGCCAGACAACGAAACGCCGTGCTTCCGCATTGATCGCATGGTGCTCTCTGGCGAGAACTCCGACGACTTTCAATGGGCGCTCGCCGCCACCGCCGGCCCCCAGAGCGACGACTCCCCCGTGGGTCAGTGCCTCGGCACCGAGGGCGTCAACATCGTGCTCGCCCGCATCCAACAGGCGGTCATCGCACGTGGATATGTGACCACACGCGTGTTGGCTGGTTCGCAGGACCTCACCCAAGGCGAACTCACTCTCACGCTGATTCCTGGCCGCATCGCCGCCATCCGCTTCGATGGCGGGGGCGCGCCCACCAGCCTGCGCACGGCCGTCCCCGCGCGAATGGGCGATCTCCTCAACCTGCGTGATATCGAGCAAGGTCTGGAGAACCTCAAGCGCGTGCCCGCCGCGGAGGCCGACATCCAGATCGAGCCCTCGAGTGCCGCGAACGCGCAGCCCGGTGACAGCGATCTTGTGGTCAAGTATGCGCAAACCCGGCGTCCGCGCGCCTCCTTGAGCCTTGATGACAGCGGCACTGAGGGCACGGGCCGCTACCAGGCGGGCGCCACGGTTTCCGTCGACAACCCCTTCGGCTTGAATGACCTCTTCTACGTCAACGCCTCCCACAGCATCGACGGCCACTGGTTCACGAATCCCGACAAGGGCACCGCCGGCCAGATCGTTCACTACTCCGTTCCCTATGGCGACTGGCTATTCAGCGCCACGGCATCGCGGAACGACTACCGCCAGAAAGTGGCCGGAGCCTTTGAGAACTACATCTACCGCGGTGAAAGCAGCAACGCCGGCGTCAGCGTCTCCCGATTGCTGCATCGCGACCAGCACCGCAAGACCATCGCCAGCGTACGAGGCTTCCGTCGCTCCTCAAACAACTCTATTGACGACGCGTCGCGGCTGTGGTGGGAGGAAACCTGAACATCGAAAGCCCGCAAGACACGAGCCGTCAGGTGTCCAGGCAGAGCAGCTCAGGCGCGAACGTGAGCCTATGCATCCCGCCGATCTGCTACGGCGTCAGTACTGTGGGCGGAAGCGCGGCGAGCGCCAAGGCCAGCGGCGATTTTGCGAGTGTGTCCGTGCAGTCGGGCATCAAGGCCGGCGATGGTGGCTTTGCCGTCAACGTGAGGGGCAACACGGATCTGAAGGGCGGCGTCATCAGCAGCACGCAGGACGCGATCGACGCGGGAAAGAACAGCTTCAAGAGCGCCAGCATCACAACCAGCGACCTCGTGAACCACAGCACTTCGAACGGCAGCGGCTATGGGATGAGCGGACGCGTTGGCATGACAGCAGGAGACCAATCTGCGGCGAAGGATACGGGCACGAATGCCGCGCAGAGCGACTCTCGTCCTGGCGGAAGCGCCGGCATCGGCAGCGCCAGCAGCAGCGAGACGAGTGTCACGAAGGCAGGCATTGGCGGAGTCGCGGGCGATGAGAGCGTGAGGACCGGAGACTCCAGCAGCACCGGAGCGTTGGTGAAGGACCGGAACACCCAGACCATCCTGAACGACGTCCAGTCACAAGTGCAGATCACGCAAGAGTTCGGGCAGAAGGCCGCAAGCGCTTGGGGAGAGTATGCCAATGGCAAGCTCGTGGAAGCGCTAAATGGAAACGATCCGGAAGCTGCCGCATGCTGGGGTGACGGCGGTTACTGCAGGGTCGCCGGACATGCGGTGATTGGGGGCCTCGCAGGGGGCGCTGCTGGCGCAGCAGGTGCCGGCCTGGGCGCGGCGACGGTTCCCAACATCGGCGCGGCGGTCGGCAAGCTGGGACTGTCGGGCGCCGCGGCGGATGCTGTGACCGCAGGTCTCGCTGCCGCCGTCGGGTACGCGGCGGGTGGTTCCGGCGGTGCAGCGGGCGCATTCAACGAAGCTGCGAACAACTATCTTTCGAGCGGCCAAGTGCGCGAGATGATGGGTAAGCTGCGCGATTCGCCAACGCAGTCGGAGCGCGACAAGATCTTGAAGGAATACGCCGAGTTGAGTGCGAAGCAAAGCGACACGATCACAGCTTGTTCACCAGCCGAATGCGCGCGAATTGCTGGGGAAATCCAAGGCGGGAAGCAAGCATTGAATGATGCGAAATCGGCGCTACGCGGTTTGGCCGGAGAGTCTTCTTCGTATGGTTCGATTCTGGGAACTCAACGGAGCGACCAACAGTTCGTCTATGCCATTGGAAATGGCTGGGTCGATTCGAACGGGCAGACGCTTGATGTGTCAGCCCACATGAGGGCTCAAGGGAAGGAAATGGCCAACACTATCTCGTCGGCGGCCTCATACGCAAGTGCGGGATGCGCTGCCGCGATCATATGCGCACCCGCCGTGCCTGTGCTTGGCGGCGTAGCATGGGGTGCAAGCGCCGCATCGGATCTTATCTTTGACCCAAATCCTGGTGCTCTGTTGATCGACTCACGAATCGACAAGGCCCTCATAGGTATCGGGAATCATCTCAAAATTCCGACTTTTATAACCACCCCGATTGCGGAGGGTATTAAAAATTCAGGAGAGCTGGGTGACCTGAAAAATCAAATAAAGCCATGAGTCCACATAGAAAAGTGATCCACAAATACTCTGAGCTCGGAACGCTTGGTTTCCTAGGGTTTTTTTTCGAGCATCCATGGATTCGGTATCCCCTCTTCATTTTGGGCGGGCTGCTACTCGGTCTTGGATGGGTGTTGGGCATGCAGATCCAAGCGGAACGGACGCTCTCTAAGAGAAGCGATACGGCTCCATCAGATAGAGACCTGGGATAGTTGGAAATTCTTCACAGTATGAACAACGGCGTCGAAGACGTCGAATTATTTGACTTGTGTGCAACTGACGCGTATCAAAAGCTTTGCATTCGAATTTACCCTTCGATGGATTCGGACGTAGAAAACAATGACTTTACGCACGTTGTTTCACCGCCAAGAACCGAACAAAAAGGGCGGAATTGGTTTACGAAATGAGCTCTGATCTATCTTGATATATCGGCCAAAATGCGCGCGCAGGGGAAGGAAATGGCCAGTACCTTTTCGACTATTGCTGCATACGGTGCTGCCGGCTGTGCGGCATCCGATGCACACCTGCCGCCGCTGTAATTTCAGGCATAGGAATGGGCGCAGACATCGCGAGCACAGTGATGTTTAATAGAAACGCTCCTTCCTTCTTTGCAGGCCTAGGTGTGGATGAAGGTCTCAAAAGAATATATCAATATTTGCATATCTTTCAACTTATTGCCACGCCAATTGGCGAGGTAATTAAAAATTCCGATGAATGGGACGCATGGATTGGGGGAGCCTCGCCTTGAAGAGAATAATCTATCGTTATTCGATTCTGGGTATTCCTTGCGGTCTCCTTGGTCTAATTTTCGACAATGCATTGATGCGAAATTTCCTATTCATAGTTGGCGGCGTTCTCTGCGGCTTGGGGGCGGTTATTCTGACCGAGTTTGAAGCCCGTAGAACGATGGAAAAAAAGGGCATTGATCTAAATGCTGCTTTTGGAGAATCACCCCTCTCGACGCGTCACAAGAGTCGCGCTGAACGGGTGGTTTACGGATGCGCGGTGCTGGGCATCGGGGCAGGACTTTTTGCTATTCCACTTGAACCCGGGTGGATTCCCAAGCTTCTGCTCGTAGCTTCGGGTGCGTCGTGTTGCTTAATTTGGTTTCTTGACCGGGATGGCAAATAGATGGCCCTCACTCCGCCGATGTATGCGTAAGACGCGCGGAACTGCAATCCAATTGATCGTTGCAACACTTTTCCTCCTCGGAGGTTGCGCAATGCGCGACATCAACCCTCAAGCCGCTGCTGCAGAGGAGCGTGTTTTGCACGGGACCTTTCGGTCAGTCACGCCGGGCGCGGCCAAGCTCGTGCTGCGCAGTTCCGGGGCAGGTCACGCCGTCGTCTATTCGGTCGGCACGGCCAGCGAGGCATGTCAGGGCTTCGAGCAAGCGGGCAACGTGGCCTACAGCGGACGCGGCGTGGTCTTCCCATGGATCGCCCGCATGAACGAAAGAACGCGCAGCGCGTTGTTCAAGACACAGCCGTACATAGAGCGCGAGGTAGACCCGGGACGTATCGTCCAATCCAGGCAATCGGCAATTGGCAACAGGCCAACACACCAGCGACCCTGCCCATGGGTACGGGCAACTGTGGCCCGCTTGTCGCGAGATTTCTTCCAGTCGCCGGCCACGTCAATGTCGTTGACTTTGCTTGGCGAGACGGCCTCAGTTGCGCTCAGCTCGAAACGGATATGACCGACCGCTGCGCACCCATGCCGGTGCGGTCCGACGCCACGCAGAGTTGCCCGGCGTCAAAGAGCTTGGCTCCGTAACCCGGCCCCATGCCGAGCAGCACAACCCAAACGATTTTGAAAATGGAACCAATGGAAAAGCCTTGCCCGTCGATCTCTTCCGCCGCAGTCCTGGCGCCGCATTCGCCGCTGCAGGCCTACTACGGTGATGAAGCTGAGCACGCGCAGTTCCTGCGCGGCATCTTCGATGCCACCGCGCCTGACTACGATCGCATCGAGCGCTTGCTGGCGCTCGGCTCGGGACCATGGTATCGGCGTTCCGCATTGAAACGCGCCGGGATCGCAGCCGGAGACGAAGTGCTCGACGTCGGCATCGGAACCGGCTTGGTCGCACGCGAGGCATCGCTACTGATTGGCCCCGGTAGCCGACTGGTCGGAGTGGACCCCAGCCCCGGCATGTTGTGCGAAGTGACGCTGCCGGGCATCGAGCTCTTCGGCGGCCGGGCCGAGGCGTTGCCGCAATCCGATGCGAGCAGCGACTTCCTCAGCATGGGCTACGCGCTGCGCCACATTGCTGATGTGAATGCGGCCTTCGCCGAGTTCTTCCGCGTGCTTCGACCAGGTGGCCGGCTGCTGATCCTTGAGATCACCAAGCCCAAAGGGACCGTCGGCACGGCGCCGCCGGATTCGAGGACGTGAAGCGTCACGTCGAACTCGGAATCTTCTCCGAATACACCGCTGTCAAAAAGGCCTGAGCCCAGTTCGTAGGGGCCGAGGCACCCCGCAATTCCCCGGGGGTGCTCGCCTGCGCCTTCGTTTCATCACTCGTCAACTTCAAAAGCAATGAACCTGTCTCGCCTCCCATTTCTGGCCATCTCTGGGGCCATTCTTCTCTCTGGCTGCGCCACCCGCTTGGAGCAACCCATCAGTGGCTACACATGCTGCAACCTTCGCCCCAGCTACGGCTGGGCCTCTAGCAACAACGTGCTGGGGGGCCCGATTCTCCCGGCCGGCGAGTCGGCGAAGTTCGACAGTGCGAAGCGCGATCTGTATTTTTACGGCACGGTTGGCGGCGAATACATGGCATTGCGCGATGACGCAGCTCGTAGCAATGAAGGTACGCAGCGCTGGCTGCGCCAGATCGTGGTTCCCTCGGACCCCAAGCTGGAGCTCTCAACCTGGAGCCCTGAAGTGCAGAAGGCGGTGTACTCCGCCAAAGTCATGGTTGGCATGACGCGTCGTCAGGTGCTGATGGCCCTCAGCTACCCGTCGCGCGACGACACAAAGGACCTGGAAGCCAGCGCCTGGCGGTACTGGACGGCGCAGGAAGACGAGACGGTCAATGTGCACTTCGGCGCCGACGGCACGGTCAGCGGGTTTTCTGGCAAGCCCTCTGCGGTCCGCACGGTCGAGTTCAAGCGCTGATCCCAGTTGGTAGACCATCGTTCGCAACCTGGTCTCGAAAATCCATCTTTAAAGGGTGCCATGCATCAAGGAATACAGCCCGATGACGATGTACAACTGCCGCCTTCGTCGTCGGCAATCGGCTATGCAGCGGCTTCCTCTGGCAGGACGGTGGGGGAGAAGGTGAACCCGCCATGTCACGCATCGCCATTGGCGGGTGCATGGCGTCGCTACGGCGCACTCTATATCGACATCACGGTCGGCGGCGTGTTGATCCTGGCGTTGCTAGCACTTGTCGGTGGTATCGACCTCGTGGGTAGATCGCTTGCCGCAAGCGCAATCTTTGCGATGACTTTCCTCCCCCTAGTCTTGGGCCTGTGCGTCGTTGCTTATGGAGTATTCGGCAATACGCCGGGCAAGGCACTGTTGGGCCTGCAGGTGATCACAATCGCCGGCGCGCGCCCAACGCTTGGACAATTCGCGCAGCGTCAGGGCGCGTTGTTCCTACAGGGACTTTGGGCCGGTATACCTCTCGCCTCGTTCATCGGCCAGCTGTGGCAGTTCAAGCGCGTTTCTGCAGGTCGACCCGCCAGCTACGACGAGGGCAAGTTCAGTGTCGTTGCTCGTCCGCTTGGCTCAGTTCGCATTGGCGTCTTCTGCCTCATCGGCGTCGGCTTCGTAGTCGGCCATTCATACCTGCAGTCATTGGAATCTTGGACGAATCCAGTGACCAGTGTCAAGGCCAAGCTTCCGAGCGGATGGAACGTGCGTGAGGTCAAGCGCGACAACGGCGGACAGCTCTATATCTTCATCTCGACCAGCCACCAACTTCAAGGGATGCTTTGGCGTGATCACGAGCGCGATGAGATCGCAGCCGCGCACGCGCAGGGGGCGAAGGCAGAGGCACTTATCAGGCGCGGCCTGGCGCGCGACGCGAAAGCGACGGTCGCGGGTTTACCCACATTCGGCCTGACCGGCACCATGGAAATCGAAGGCAAGCGTCGTCCAGTTCTAATAGCGCTCATCCGCGATGGCGCGGATGTCTGGCAGTTCACAGTCATGGGTGATCCGGGTGGCAAGGTCGATGCCGCAGCCGCACAAGCGTTGGGCGAGTCGGTCTTCAAAACAATGCCCCGTACCGGCAATGAGCAAGCCGAACCATGACCATCTTGGCGAGTTGAGTTGTCCGCCAATCACTGCGTCGGGTGGCACGTGGCCCAACCAAATGAAGTGAGGTACTGCTCTCAATGAATCAATTCACTTTGCATGGAACGCGATCGGAATCGCGAGGTGTCCGGACGCGTCAAAGCAGTTCCACGGCGGAGCGCAATCAAACAGCGATGGAAGAGCTGATGAACGCTTTGAGTCATGGCGTCGGGTTCATGCTTGCCGTCGTGTCGTTGCCAGTCCTGGTGTACAGCGCGTCGCAAAGAGGCAGCGCCGCTCCGGTAGTCGGAGCGAGTCTTTTTGCGGGGACGATGATCGTCCTGTATTTGATATCCACTCTGTACCACGCTCTGCCCGCCGGGCGGACCAAGTCCGTCTTCAACAGGCTGGATCACGCGGCCATCTATCTTTTCATTGCCGGCAGCTACATGCCGTTCGTGCTCGGTGTATTGCGTGGCCCTTGGGGTTGGGCGTTGTTCGGGGCGGTTTGGTCCGCGGCAGCGCTGGGCGTAACGGCCAAACTATTCAATCGTCTTCGGCAAAGCGCACTTTTGAGTCGAACAGAAAAACAATGGCCCCAGCCGTGTAGGCAACGCCGCCGGCGACGAGCCAGACCAGGCCACTCGCAGACATACGCTGATACAACGGCACAGCTGCAACCACGGCCACCCAGCCCATCGCGACGTACAAGCCGGTCGACCAAAGCGGAAGTCCGGGGTTGCAAGATTAGTTGATCTCGGTGGTCGTTGAGATGATTCGAATTGCATCGGCAGCGCGCTGGCGATGCAATTCGGCGAACTTCGCTGGCGGCATTCGCTGGCAACTGCTGTGTGGCCTGACCTCGTTGTAGTCCTGTCGCCAGAGCGTGATGGCTGTCCTGGCCCGCGCCAACGTCTCGAACCACTGCCTCAGGCATTCGTCCCTGAACTTGCCGTTGAAGCTCTCGATGTAGCCGTTCTGCATGGGCCGACCGGGCTCGATCAGGATGTGGCGGATGCCGTGACTCTGCGCCCAGCCCATGAAGGCTCTGCTGGTGAACTCCGGGCCGTTGTCAGCGCGAACGGCCAGCGGATAGCCCCTGAAGACCGCCGCCTGGTCGAGCAGCCGCGTCACGTATAGACCCGAGATGCCCCAGTCTACGGAGATGCTCACGCACTCGTGGCTAAAGTCATCGGGCACCGTCAGGCACTTGATGCGCCGGCCGGTGCTCAGGCTATCGCTGATGAAGTCCATGCTCCATACCTCGTTGACCGTGCGGGCCAGTTGCAGCGGCACGCGCTCATTGACCGGCCGCTTGGCCTTCTTGCGCTTGCGCACAGCCAGGTTGGCGGCGCTGTAGAGCCGGTAGACCTTTTTGTGATTCACGCCGGGGAAAAGCGGACGCAGCATGTCGCGGATGCGCCGATAGCCGAAGCGCCGGCGCGCGTGCGCGATCTCGACGATCGAGTTCACGCAGCCGCCTGGCATCGGGCACATCCATGCCGCCGTACTTGGCGCGCCATTTGTAGAAGGTCGCGTCGCTGAAACCGCCCTTGCGGCACAGGTCCTTGGTCGGCAGGCCGGACTCGGCCTGCTTGATGAAACCGATGATTTGCTCTTCGGTGAATCTGCTCTTTCTCATGTCGGTCATTCTCCAAGTTGACGGATTTCACTGCCATTACGCTGGTACGGCTGGGCGGGGCAGGTCATGACAGCCTTCGGGAGGTTACGCCGGGCGCGGCCAAGCTTGTATTGCGCAGTTCCGGTGCAGGACACGCCGTCGTTTATTCGGTCAGCACCGCCAGCGAGCCGTGCCAAGGCCTCGAGACGGTAGGGAACGTGGCCTACAGCGGACGCGGTGTGGTCTTCCCCTGGATCGCCCGCGTGAACGAAAGAACGCGCAGCGCGTTGTTCAAGACGCAGCCCTATATCGAGCACGAACTGGACCCTCGCCAAGGCGTTCAAGTGAAGGCGATCGGCAATTGGCAGCAAGTGAGCACACCCCGCAACCTTGCGACCAGCACCGGCAGTTGCGGACCGCTGGTCACGAAATTTCAACCCGCCGCCGACCACGTCTACCTCGTCGACTTCGTCTGGCGAGACAACCTCAGTTGCACGCAAGTGATCACGGATGCAACCGACCCAAGCACGCTGCGGCCCGTGCAATTCGACCTTGTTCAATCTTGTCCGACGCCATGACACATCAACAACGAGTCGTTCGCTTTCCAGAAGAACTCCGTCGTCTCAGCAGTGCAGGAATGCCTTGCGTGTCCGGCAGGGGTTCCGCAAGGCGCAGCACGCGGCCGTGCGTGGCCGCCACTTCCTCAGCGGCGAGAGCGCCCGAGCGTGCGGCACTTTCCATCGAAAAGGGCAGGCCGGTGGCGATCCAGTCGCCAGCCAGCCACAGGCCCGGGATGCCCGATGGCGCCTCGGGCCGCATCGCCTCGACGCCCGGAGCGGCGCAGGGCACCGCGAGCGGGATGCGATGGATTCGTGCATGCCGCAGGCCTGCCGCTGCCGCTTGCGGGAAGAACTCGGCGAGCTCCCGGCGGGTTTGCGCCACGATGTCGGCGTCGCTCGCGGCCCACGCATTCGCCTCGACGTGGATCGCGTTGCTCGCGACCCATGCGCATCCGTCGTGTGCGGAGCGGATATTGGACAAGTCGTAGAAGTCCATGTTCAGGTCCCCGGGTGCGCTCACCCGCGCCCAGAAGCGCTCGCTGCCCAGCTTGCGATCGAACCACAGCACCGTACTGATGTAGCGGCTCGGCTCCAGTCGCTCGGCGCTTTGCTTCAGGGCGCGCCATCTTGCGCCGGCATTGGCGCCGCGCACTGCAAGACTGGCAAGGCCGTGCGGGTCCAGTGCGAGCACGCCTGCGCGGCCTCGCAGTTGGCTTCCGTCCTGGAGCAAGAAGCCAGCGAAGCGCCCATCTTCGTTCAGCACAACTTCACGCACCGCTGCCGAAGTCCACACGCGACCGCCGGCCGCTTCGACGGCCTTGATGCATCCGGGCGCATAGAGTTCGCTGAGTGCGATGCGCGGGAAGCCGAAGCAATAGCCGCTGCGGCCTAGCAGCAGGCGAAACACCCGCATCATCGAAGCGGCGGAACAGCGTGCGAGCGGTACGTTCAACAAGGCCATCGTCGACGAAGTCCAGAACCAGTCGATGAAGCGTTGGCTGACGCCTCGCTCTTTCAGGTAGCCGAGCGCGTCCTGCCCGTCGAGCGCCAGTGTGGTGGTCTCGTTCAGCCGCATCGCTTCCCAGACCACGCGAGCGTTGGACAGCAGGTCAGCCAACGAAACACAGCGCAATGCATTGCGCAAGTTGGGCAAGCCATGCAGCGGGGGTGGCCAATTCGCCGCGTGCATCCTCAGTTGCCGGCCCGCGTCCAGCAAGGTGATCAAGGGATCGTGTTGCCAGAGCACTTGATCCGCGGTGCCCAGGCGCTCGAGAAGCGACACGAAGTTCCGGTGTTCGCTGGTGATCACGTGCGGGCCGATGTCGACCCAGTCGCCGGTGGCCGGATCGCGCCAGCTTGCGGCCCGGCCGCCGAGATGCGGCTGCGCCTCGACCACCACGACGCGCAGCCCGCAACCGGCCAGGGCCGCCGCGCACGAAAGTCCTGCGATGCCGCCGCCCGCGACGAGGACGTCACTGGATGAAACGCAGTGGCGATCGTGAACGGCAGGCATGCGAGCGGGAACGCAATTGGCATGCCGCTTGCCCTGTCCTTTGCCGTGAGTAGGCCGAGCTGTCGAAGGACAACGGAACCCGCCTTCGCCGTGATGACTCGTGCCGGTCCACGCCGTAAAACTCGCGGCAAATTTTGCCGAGGGGGCTGCACGTGGCCGTCTTTCCATCTGCAACAACCCCGATCAGGAGCTTTGAATGACGCATCGAGTTGGGCCGATCAGCAGGGGGCGGCGATGACCGATCCCGACATCGCCATCATCGGCGGCGGGCCGGCGGGACTGGCCGGCGCGATCTGCCTCGCACGCCTTCGGCGCTCTGTCTGTGTGGTCGATGCGGGGCGCAGCCGGCTCGCGACCATCCCGCGCACCCGCAACTATCCCGGCTTTCCGCAGGGCATCGCCGGCGCCGCGCTGCTCGACGCGCTGCGCCAGCAGGCGGCGAACTATTCGATCCGCAGTATCGGCGCGAGCGTGGAAACGCTCGAGAAAGTGGAGCGGGGCTTCCGCCTCGGATGGGAAGGCGGCTCACTCTCGGCATCGCTGGTGCTCCTGGCCACCGGCGCCAGCGACGTTCCCCCGCCCATGCCGTACCTCGCAGAGGCGGTGCGCGCCGGTCTGCTGCGCTATTGCCCCGTGTGCGACGGCTATGAGGTGATCGATCGGGCGGTTGGCGTCATTGCGCAGTCGACCGCGGGGCTGGAAGAAGCGGTCTATTTGCGGCATTTCACGCCTCACGTCACGCTCTTCATGCTCGAAGGTGGCACAGCGCTTGGCGAGGCGGGGAGGCACCGGCTGCGCCAGGCAGGCATTCGCCTGAGCGAAGACGCGATCTCCGGCATTCGGCCGCTGGAGGGAAGGATCGTCGTGATCCACGGCGATGGCGAGAGCGTCTGCGATTCCATCTATAGCGCGATGGGCCTGCGGGTTCATTCGGGCCTGGCCGGCAGTCTCGGCGCCGAGACCGACGAGAGCGGTTATCTGGTGACGGACCGCCATCACGCGACCACCGTGGCGGGGCTCTATGCGGCGGGCGACGTGGCCGTGGGGCTCAACCAGATCACGGTCGCGGCCGGCGGAGCGGCGATCGCAGGCGCCGCCATGCACCTGGCATTGCGTCGAAGCGAGAGGGCATCGCAGGCATAGGTCGCGTGCAGGCGGGGGCAGGGCACGACTAGCTGCCGGTCGAGGCGTAGCGCCGAAGTCCCACGCGCCAGGCGCCGAAGGCAAGCGCGAGGAAGACGAAGCCAGCGAGCGGCGACACGAGCCCGACCCACGCAGGCGCACCCAGCGGATCTGCCCTGCCCAATATGGCAAGCACGGGGTAGTAGGCGACGCAGGCCAAGGGCACCGCAAAGGTCAGCGCATATCGAAACCATTGAGCATAGACAGCCAGCGGAAACTGCGCCGCTTGCACGCCGCCGTAGGTGAGCACGTTCGCAATCTCCAGGCTCTCGACGGTCCAGAAGGACAGCGTGCCCTGCAGCACGAGGATGCCGAGAAAGAGCGCCACGCCGCCCGCCAGTGCGAAGAGGGCCGTCGCGACCGCTGCCGGCGACCACACGACGTCTGCCTGCACGGTCGCGAATGCCATCACCGCCAATCCTTGCATCAGCCGTCCCAGCCGGCTGATGCGCACGTCATGTGCCATAAGTTGCAGCGCCAATGGCCGAGGTCGCAGCAGGAGGCGGTCGAACGCGCCCGTGCGCAGGAATTCGGTCCCCAGCGTATCGAAGCCGCGTCCCAGCGCATCGCCGATGGCAAACATGCAATTCACCAGTCCGTAGAACATGGCGACCTCACCGAGGCGCCATCCCTGCAAGTCGCCGAAGCGATGAAAGAGTGCCCAGACCGCGATCATCTCGATGCCCGTGCCCAGGAACTGCCCGAACGTGAGCATCAATGCCGAGGCGGGATAGCGCGCCTGCCCACTCAAGGAGGCAGCCATGAGTCGGCCGAAAAGGGCCAGTGATCCCGGTCGCGTCATCCGCCTTGCACCTGCAGTTGGCGCATGGTCCTGACCATCGCCGCATGGCCGATCGCCACCAGCAGCAAGATCCAAGCGGCTTGCAAGCCGAGCCCCACGAGAGCCTGTGCTCCCGCGAGCTGGCCGAAATAGATCCGCGCCGGGATGTCCATGACGCCCGCCAGCGGCTGCAGCAGAAGCCACTGCTGCCACGCGTCGGGCAGCAAGACCAGCGGAAGCAGGTTGCCTGAGAAAACGATCACGGTCGGTGCAGCCAGCGCGTTGATGCCGCGCTCGTTCAGTGCCGAAGCCGCGGCGATGTTGAGCAACATCACGAACGACGTCGATAGCAGCAGCGCCAGCATGGCGGATGCGGCGAAAGCCAATCCGGCAACGATCCCTGCCGGTGCTTGCCATGCCCAATCGCCCAGGCCCGCGAGGGGCAGCACCAGGCCCGCGAAGGCCGCCATGAGCGCCATCCGCGGCAGAACGCGTGCCGCAATCCAGCCGGCCGAGCGCGCGAACCACAGCGCATAGGGATCGACCGGCCGCAGCCGATCGTAGGCGACCGAGCCCGTGCGCACCGCCTGTGCCACTTCCGGGTCTCCGAGCCACGGCAGCAGCGCGAGCAGCCCCTGGGCCAGCCAGGTATAGGTGATGGCCTGCGAGAGCGACATCGGCGCGCCGGCGGCGGATGCACCACCATAGAAGGCCGCCAGCACCATGACCTTGATGCCGCCCCACCAGCACTGGGTCGCGAAGCCTGCGTAAGCGGCGGCGCGGTACTGCAGCATCTGCAGGAACCGTGATGCAAAAGCGGCGACGTAGGGACGAAGAAGTTCGCGAGGCGCCATGCGGCTCAGGCCTCCGCCGCGCCGTGCATCGCATAGAAGCGCGCGATCACGGCCTCGATGGTCATGCCCTCGTCCTCGGCGTCGTCCGGCAGTCCTTCGTCCAGGCGGCGCGCCGCGATGACTTGTGAACGCAGCGCTTCGACAGGGCTGTCGGCCAGCACGCGGCCATGGCCGATCACGATCACCCGCTGCGCAAGCGCCTCGATGTCGTGCATGTCGTGCGTGGTCAGCAGCACCGTGGTCCCACGCGCGCGGTTGGCGCGAAGGACGAAGTCGCGCACCGCCAGTTTCGACGGCGCATCAAGCCCGATGGTGGGTTCGTCGAGAAAGAGGATGTCCGGCTCGTGCAGCAGCGCGGCCGCAATCTCGGCGCGCATGCGCTGCCCGAGCGAGAGCTGGCGCACGGGCTGGTCGAGCAGGCGCTCGAGATGCAATAGCGCGACGAGTTCATCGCGCGTGCGGGTGAAGCGCACCGGGTCCACGCGATAGATGTCGCGCAGCAGTGCGAAGCCATCGTTGACCGGAAGGTCCCACCAGAGCTGCGTGCGTTGCCCGAACACGACGCCGATGCGACTCACATGGCGCTCGCGATCGGCGAAGGGGTCGCGCCCGTCGACTTCGACGCGCCCACCATCGGGCCGCAGGATGCCCGCGAGAATCTTGATGGTGGTCGATTTGCCGGCGCCGTTCGGGCCGATGAAGCCGAGCAGTTCGCCGCGCTCGAGCTCGAAGGAAACGCCGCACAGCGCATCGACAGTGCGATATCGAGGCCGCACCAGCGCGCGCAGCGCACCAAGCACTCCCGGGTCGCGCTCATGGACCTTGTAGGTCTTGCGCAGGTGGTCGACAACGATCTGTGGCATGGCGCGGCGGACGCGAATGCTACACGATGAAGATCAGGGCGCGGTCTCCTGGAACGCCGGCGCGCGCGCGGCGAAATCCAATTCCTGGGCCATCATCAGCACCTCCTCCTTTTTAGTCGCTTCGGTTGAAATACCCCATGCCCCTCGAACTCCCTCATGGCTTTGCAAACCAGCAAGAAATCGACGAGTCGTACAACCCGCGGCTGCGCGCGGTCGACCTCAACGCCTCACTTCAGCACTATGCGGAGAGAAGCGAGCAGGCCCGCCAGCAGCTGAACTATCGAGCTCGTGTGCCCTATGGTCCGACGCTTGCCGAGACGCTGGACATCGTGCCGGCAGAGCGGCCGGGCGCACCGGTCTTTTTCTATATCCATAGCGGCTACTGGCGCTCGAACGCCGCACGTGACTTCATGCAGGTGGCGTTCGGCGCGCACGCGCGGGGCTTCACGACGGTGCTGGTCGACTACGCGCTGTGCCCACAGGTCACGCTCGACGAGATCGTGCGCCAGGTTCGGTCGGCCGCGGCGTGGGTCATCCGGAACATCGCCGAGCACGGCGGCGATCCGGGCCGCATCGTGATCGGAGGGCACTCCGCAGGGGCTCATCTGGGCGCGATGCTTTTGTGCACCGCATGGCGGGAGGACTACGGATTGCCGGACGATCCGTTCTCGGGTGCCGTGCTGGTGAGCGGTCTCTATGACATTGCGCCACTGCGCTTTAGTTATCTGCAGCCGTCGATCCAACTCGATGAGGCGAGCGTCTTGCGCAACTCGCCGGTGCTTCACATTCGCCGGTGCCGAACGCCGGTGCTGCTCAGCTGGGGTTCCCTGGAGCAGGCGGCCTTCGACCGGCAGTCGACTGCAATGCATGACGCCTGGCTCGCGGCTGGCAACGAGGGCGAACTCATGGTGCAGCCGAACGAGGATCACTTCACGGCGATCAGCGCTTTTGAGGATGGCAACAGCGGTCTATGCGCCGCTCTCGAGCGCATGGCCGTCTCCGCTGCCCGTTGAAGGCACGCTCGACGCCGGCGACATCGCGCCGGCGCCTAGCGCATCACGTCACTCGTGCCGGATTTCGGTGCCCAGCACCTTCAGGCATTCGCGGATGAAGGCGGCCAGCGCCGTCCATCCCTTGGCCGAGACCATCGTGCCGTCCACGTAGGCGTCGGTAGGCGACAGGTCGATAAAGGTGCCGCCGGCCAGCGTCACCTCGGGCTCGCAGGCGCCCAGGCCCGCGACCTTCTTGCCGCGCACCACGCCGTCGACCGCGATCAGGATCTGCACGCCATGGCAGATGGTGAAGATGGGCTTCTTCTTTTCGTGGAAGTGCCGCACCATCGCCTGCACGCGCTTGTCGGTACGGATGTACTCCGGGCCGCGGCCACCGGCGCAGTAGACGGCGTGGTACTGGTCGAGCTGGGTCTCCGCCTCGGAGAAGGTCTTGTTAATGGCCGCATAGTGGCCGAGCTTCTCGGTGTAGGTCTGATCGCCCTCGAAGTCGTGCAGCGATGTCTTGATCAAGTCGCCCGCCTTCTTGTCGGGGCAGACGACGTGAACTGTATGGCCCACCGCCTCCATGGCTTGCTGGAAGACGAAGATCTCGTATTCCTCGGTGAACTCGCCGGTAAGCATGAGGATTTTCTTGCCTGGCATGGTGTCGCGCTCCTTTGGTGAAATTGGCTTAGAAGGGTGAATCGGGGAAGTAATATTCCTTGGCGTTCTTCTGTGTGATCAGCGGTGCGTCCAGCTTGAGCGAGCCGCGTACGGGCGCCTGGCCGACGAGGTTGGCCACGGTCAAGTAGATGGCTGTCTTGATCATCGAGGGCGGGTAGGGCGTTTCCACCGGCGTCACGGCGTCGTTGTCGATCACCTTCTTGATGACGTCCTTCATGCCGTTGCCACCCAACGCGTACTTGATGTCCTTGCGCTTGGACTGCTTGATCGCCTCCAGCACGCCCAGGAGCATGTCGTCGTCGTTGGCCCACACCGCGTCGATCTGCGGATACTTGGCCAGGTAGTCCTGCATCAGCTTGAAGGCCTTGTCGCTGTTCCAGTCGGCGTACTGGATGTCGAGGACCTTCAGGTTCGTGCCCTTGATGCCGTCCTGGAAGCCCTTGATGCGCTCATCGTCGATCACCGTCGGGATGCCGCGCAGCACGACGAGGTTGCCCTTGCCGCCGAGCTTGTCCACCAGGAACTTGGCCGTGTTGCGTCCGACGGCAATGTTGTCGCCCGCCACGTACAGGTCCTGGATGGTTGGATCGCTGAGCCCGCGATCGACCACGGTGACGAAGGTCCCCTTGTCCTTGACTGCCTTGACCGGCAGCGTGAGCTCTTCGGATGTGTGCGGAAGGATCACCAGCGCCGAGAGCTTGCGTCCGGCGGAAAGGTCTTCAAGCGCGCTCACCTGTGCCGATGCCGACGGCGAGGTCTTGACCACGACTTCGATCTGGTCCTTGTAGGCACTGTTGATTTCCTTGGCTGCCGCCTGCGCGTGGTAGACCACGCCTGCGGTCCAGCCGTGATCGGCAGCCGGAATCGACACCGCGATCACCTTCTTGTCGGCGCCGTAGGCACCACCTGTCGCCAGCAGCGCTCCCAACGCCGCCACTGCTATCCATTTCGACTTGAGCATTTGTCACCTCCAACCTATGTAGATTGATGTATGGACCGGAATCATGTGCACCCGAGTGGTCCGGACACGGGGCAATTTCACAAACGAATTGTTTGGCGGATCACTTCTTCGAAAGGCGCTGGACCAACATCGCGATGATGATGATTGCGCCTTGCACGGCGCCCACCAAGTACTCGGAGACGAGGTCGGACAGCACCATCAGGTTGGCAATGAGCTCGAGCACGACAGCGCCGGCCAGCGTGCCCCAGATGCGCCCCTTGCCGCCGCGCAGCACGGTGCCGCCGATCACCACTGCGGTGATCACCTGGAGCTCCCACAGCAGCCCGGTGGTCGGCGTGGCAGCACCGAGGCGCGGCACATAGCAAATGGCCGCGATCGCCACGCACGCGCCTTGCACCATGTAGGCGATCGTGCGGGTCTTGATGACCGAGATGCCCGAGTAGCGCGCCACGTCCTCGTTGGCGCCGACTGCGGCGCAGCGGCGACCGTATTTCATGCGGTAGAGGATGAAGGCGCCCACGGCAGCGACAGCGAGCGACACGAGGATCGGGATCGGCACGCCGCCCACAGTGCCGAAGTAGACCGGGCGATATGCATTGCGCAGTGACGAGTCGATCGGGATCGTGCCGCCATCCGACATGTAGGTGATGAGCGAGCGGAAGATGCCCATCGTGCCGAGGGTGGCAATGAAGGGTTCGATCTTTCCCACAGTGACGATCAAGCCATTGAAGAGCCCGCAGAGCAGGCCCACCAGCAGCGCGACCGCCATGCCGGCCGGGATGGCCCAGACGCCCCATTCGGGTGCCATCCGGTTCATCAGCATGATCATTACGCCGGTGATGAACGCCGCCATCGAGCCGACCGAAAGATCGAGCCCGCCCGAAGAGATCACGAATGTCGCGCCCACGGCGATGATTGCAATGAAAGCGCTGCGTGCGATGACGTTGGCGAGATTGGTGGCGGAGAGAAAGTCGCTGTTGATCAGGTAGCCGATGGCGAGCAACGCAACCAGCGCGACGAACGGACCGGCCTCGGTCCAGTTGATGTGCAGTTCGCGCTCCTGCCGCAGCGGCACGTCCTGGGTGATGGCGTTCATGGGGCTTCCTCTTCGATGGAGCTCTGGGTTGCGATGCTGGGTGCTGGCTCGCCGTCGGTGGTGGCAAGCAATGCGATGTTGTGCTCGGTCATGCGCTCACCGCTCACCTCGCCGGCGATGCGGCCCTGGCGCATGACCAGGATGCGATCGCACACGCCGATGAGTTCCTGCATCTCGGAGGAGATCACGATGCAGGCCTTGCCGCGTGCGACCAATTCCTGGATGAAGGCATAGATCTGCGCCTTGTTGGCGATGTCGATGCCCCGTGTGGGCTCATCGATCACCACGATCGAGGGGTCTGTCAGCAGCACCTTCGCGAGCAGAAGCTTCTGCTGGTTGCCACCGGAGAGTTGCCCAGCGCGCGTGCTCTTGCTCTTGAGCCGGATGTCGTATGTGCGGATGGCTTCCTGGAGGGCGTCCGCTTCATGGCGCTTGCGCAGCCAGATGCGAGGGTGGAAGCGCGACAGTGCCGAAAGTGTGAGGTTGGGCGCGAGGCGCTCATTGAGCAGCAGTCCCTTTCCCTTGCGGTCTTCGGTCAGGTAGCCAATGCCGAGCTCGATGGCCTCGCGAGGCGATCGGATGTGAACGGATCGGCCATCGAGCTGGACCTGCGCCTTGGCAGGGCGCAATCCCAGCAGGCCTTCGAACAGTTCGGTTCGGCCCGCGCCGATCATTCCAGCAAAGCCGAGAACCTCACCGCGGTGCGCGACGAAAGACGCGTCGTGGACCACCCCCGGCACGGTCGCGTTTTGCACATGCAGGATCGGCTCGCCGGGCACCCCCGCCTTGGGCGGATAGAGCGCGGAGAGTTCGCGCCCCACCATGAGGCGGGCCATGTCGAGTTGACTCAGGCTGTGCCCGGGATGAGTCCCCACGGTTCGGCCGTCACGCAACACCGTGACCTTGTCTGCGAGGCGCTGAACCTCTTCAAGTCGGTGGCTGATATAGAGCACCGCGATGTTCTGCGACTTGAGCCTGAAGATGATGCGCAGCAGCCGTTCGACTTCTTCGCCGGTCAGCACCGCAGTGGGCTCGTCGAAGATAACCACCCGATGGTCGTCGAGCAGGGCGCGGGCGATTTGGACCAGTTGCCGATCAGCCAGTGGAACGTCACGCACCAGCGCGCGCGGAGAGGCATGGCAACCCAGTTCGGCGAGCTTCTGCGCGGCCAGCCGATACATGGTCCGATCGTCGACCATGCCGTTGCGCGTCAGTTCACGGCCGAGGAAGAGGTTCTCGGCCACCGTGAGGCCGTCCGCCAACAGGATCTCCTGATGCACGAGCACGATGCCCGCGTCCTGCGCCTGGTGCGGTCCGGTGAAGTGCACCGGCCGGCCGTCCAGGGAGATCTCTCCTTCGCTCGGCGGTACGTGACCAGAGAGGAGCTTCATCAGCGTGGACTTGCCCGCGCCGTTCTCGCCAATGATCGCGTGAATCTCGCCGGGGAAGATATCGAGCGTCACTCCGCTCAACACGGTCACGCCGGCGTACTGCTTGCCGAGTTCGTGCGTGCGCAGCAGCGGGGCGGCGGTTCTTTCAGTGGCCGGGGTATCGAATGCAGCTTCGGTTTCTGCAAGCGGCGCCCTGGCGACAGGCGACCAGGGGCGCTCGAGCATCTGTGCGGACATGGATCGCGCGCTCAATCGAAGGCCGGCAGCAAGCGGTCGCGCGAGCGCTCGATGTGCGCCCGCATGGCTGCCTTGGCGGCATCCGGGTCATGGGCGGCAAAGGCGTCGATCAGCGCCTGGTGTTCGTCCAGGGCGTCATCCGTGACGCGGCGGTGATACATCAGCCGAAAGATGTGGAAGTGAGCGTGCTGGTAGGTGAGGGTCTGGCGGATGAGTTCGTTGCCCGCGAATTGCATGATGCGGTCGTGAAACACCTCATCCTGGCGCGCGAACGCGGAGTAGCGCAGTCGCTCGTCCTTGCCGTCGACGCGGGCCATGCCACCCGCGGCCTCGCGCAGTTCTTCGATCTTTTGCGCGTCCATCGCTGCGGCCGCCTTGGCCGCGCCGTCGGGCTCAAGTAGCAGGCGGAGCTCGTACAGCTCGTCGAACCGACGGCGCGTGATCTGCGGCGCGGCACGGTAGCCCACCAGATGCTGCTTGACCACGAGCCCTTCGCCTTCGAGTCGGCCCAGCGCCTCGCGGATCGGCGTCTGCGAGACGTTCAGCTCCCTCACGAGGTTGTCGACCGTGATGCGTTCGCCCGGCGCGATCTTCAGCGCCATCAGCTGATTGAAGATGGCCCCGTACACGTCCCCGGACAAACTGGCCCGATGGAACCTGTTGCCTCTGTGCGGTGCTTGCGCGCCTTCCTCGTTTTCGCTGGCGGTAGTGCCCACTCTGTCTCCTGCATGAACTGATCGCAGCTTTCGCGGCAAGCGCCGGGATGACGCGATCCGAAAGATACGATATCCTATAGGATCGTATTTGAGGGTGCAAGTTTAAATTAACCCCGAAGGATAAAAACCATGACGCTTTTTGCCGCGCTGCGGCTGCCGCCGGAGATCTTGTTTGGCAAAGGGCAGCGCCATGCGCTCGCCGCCGTCGCGTGCAAGCACGGGCGCCGCGCGCTGGTTTGCACCGATGCGCGTTTCGCTGCAACGCCTGAATTCAAATCGATGATGGCGGCGCTCAAGGCAGCCGACATCGAGGTACGCCTGCTCGACAACGTGGAGCCCGACGTTCCCCTGGAAAGCGTTGGCGTCAACGCGGAGGCTGCGCGCGCCTTCTCCCCGGATATGGTCATCGGCATCGGCGGAGGCAGCTGCATGGACATGGCCAAATGCGTGTCCCTGCTCCTGACCCATGGCGGTCGTTTGCAGGACTACTACGGCGAGTTCAAGGTGCCGGGACCCGTGCTGCCGGTGATTGCAATGCCCACCACCTCCGGCACCGGCTCGGAAGTCACCCCGGTCGCCGTCGTGAGCGATCCGGACCGCACGCTCAAGGTCGGCATCTCGAGTCCCCATCTGATCGCGGTGGCCGCGATTTGCGATCCCGAACTGACGATGACCTGTCCGCCGCGCCTGACGGCCATCGCCGGGGCCGATGCGATGACGCATGCCATCGAATCGTTCACCGCCGCGCGCCGCGAACCCAGCGCCGATTTGCCGCAGCGCCACGTCTTCATCGGCAAGAACGCGTTGAGCGATCATTTCGCGTTGCTTGCCATTCGATTGCTCGGCCGAAGCCTCGAAAAGGCAGTTGCCAACGGCAGCGACGAGGACGCGCGCGCCGACGTGATGATGGGTGCACTCGCCGCGGGCTGCGCCTTTGGCACGGCCGGGACCGCGGCGGCCCACGCGGTGCAATACCCCGCCGGTGCGCTGACGGACACGGCGCACGGCCTGGGCGTCGCCACGCTCATGCCCTACGTGATGAGCTTCAACCGATCCGCCGCCGGTGCCGAACTGGCGCAGATCGGGCTAGCGCTGGGCCTGGAAGCCAAGGGCGACGAGCAGGCCCAGGCCGGCGCCGCGATCGACGAAGTCAGTCGCCTGTTCAAGGCCATCGGCATCACGACCACACTGGCGGAGCTGGGCCTTGCCGCCGACAAGGTCACATGGACTGCCGAGCAGGCCATGGGCATCGAGCGCTTGATCAAGAACAACCCGCGACCCTTCGATGCCGCAGCCATGCACCGTCTGGTGCAGGCCGCTTTCGACGGCGACCTGCAGGCCGCGGCCCGCTGAACTCCATCTCTTCTCATCATTGCTTTGACCATGAATGCTTCTTCTATGGAATCCCAATCCGCGCTTGCTCCATCGGTTCTGGCGGACGTGCGCCATGAGCTTTATGTCGACGGCCAATGGCGGGCCGCCACCGGTGGCCGTCGCATCGATGTCGTGGATCCGTCCACGGAGGCGCTGATCGCGACCGTCCCCGATGCCACCGTCGAGGACGCTGCCGCCGCAGTCGAAGCCGCAGCCAAGGCGGCGGCTGGGTGGCGCGCCACGCCGCCGCGCCGGCGCTCTGAGATCCTGCGTCGCTGCTTTGAATTGATGACTCAGAGAGCCGAGTCCCTCGCCGCGCTCATCTCGCTCGAAAACGGCAAGGCGCTGCGCGATGCGCGCGGCGAAGTGGCCTACGCCGCCGAGTTCTTCCGCTGGAACGCCGAAGAGGCCGTGCGTCTTTCGGGCGAATTCGGCATCGCGCCGTCGGGGACGAACCGCATCATCGTCGACTACGAACCCATCGGGATCTGCGTGCTCATCACCCCGTGGAACTTCCCGGCGGCCATGGCGACGCGCAAGATCGCGCCCGCACTGGCGGCCGGCTGCACGGTGATCCTCAAGCCGGCGAGCGAAACGCCGCTCACGGCCTATGCCCTGGCCGCGCTCTACGAGGAAGCCGGCGTTCCACCCGGTGTCGTGAACGTCCTGACCACATCCACGCCCGGTCCGCTGACGGCCGCGATGCTCGCCGACCGCCGTGTGCGCAAGTTGTCGTTCACCGGGTCTACAGGCGTGGGGCGGGCGCTGCTCGCCGAGGCTGCCAAGCACGTGGTGTCATGTTCGATGGAGCTTGGCGGCAATGCGCCGTTCATCGTGTTCGACGATGCAGACCTGGAGGCCGCGCTCGACGGCGCCATGGTCGCGAAGATGCGCAATGCGGGCGAGGCGTGTACTGCCGCCAACCGCATCTATGTGCAATCGGGCATCCACGATGCCTTCGCGCAGGGGCTCGCGCGCCGCATGGCCGCAGTGCGCGTCGGCTCCGGCATCGAGGCCGAAACTGAATGCGGGCCGATGATCACGCGCAAGGCAGTGCAGAAGATCGATCGGCTCGTGCAGGACGCGGTGCGCCGCGGCGCAAACGTCCTCTGTGGCGCTGAAGCACAGGATGGGCCGGGTTACTTCTACCGCCCGACGGTGCTGACGAACGTTCCGCGCGATGCCGAGATGGCGCACGAGGAAATCTTCGGGCCCGTCGCACCGATCAGCCGATTCGAGACCGAAGACGAAGCCATCACGCTCGCCAACGACACCGAATACGGCCTGGCTGCGTACGTCTACACGCGCGACCTCGCCCGTGGCATGCGGGTGTGCGGGCGCATCGAATCAGGAATGATCGCGCTCAACCGTGGCCTGGTCTCGGACCCGGCGGCCCCTTTCGGTGGCGTGAAGCAAAGTGGGCTGGGCCGGGAGGGCGGGCAGCGTCACGGGGTCGCGGAATACATGGAAGCGAAATACATCGCAACGAGTTTCTGAGAGACCTCTGAGCGGCCCTGGAGCCAGCTACCAGGGACGGCGCACCTGATCGCCCGGCCATACGACGCGAATCAAGCTCACGACCGCAACGATGGCCAGCGTCATGCCCGACATCCAGAGCCATCGCTCGTGGTCGGCGAGCAGTTGAGAGAACTTGGCGCTCAAGCTCGCCAGGCCGGCCACCAGCATGGCCAGCAGCGCTACGAGCATGCAGTCCAGCGTAAAGATGTCCCAGGCCAGATCGTCCGGGAATTTCAGCCACACGTGTTTGAAGAGCGGTTCGTTGCTGCGCAGTCCGTGGGTCCGAGTTGTTGCCATTTCTTTCCTCCTGGGAGTCCATGCAGTCTTCGTCTGTAGGACGACGACTGCAATTTGCGCTTCCTGGCTTGCGTTCACAAGGTCATCGCAGCTCTGCGTGTTTCTTGACATATGGCGCGACTTCTGCCAGCCGAGTAGGTCTTGACTGCCAAGCCGTGGGTCACCTACGTCACAGGACGATTCGAATGTAAATGCTGCACCGCAAAATGCATACAGAGGGAAAACAAATGCAATCAAGCTTGAGGCGTCGGAGGCATCCCACATACAAAGCAGGCTCTTTAACAGGAGCCCACTTTTGAAATCTTTTGAGAAGTTCGCACTTTTATTTGCCGCAAGCGCCGTCAGTGCCGGGATCGCCGGTTGCGGAGGCGGAGGATCCAGCGGCGGCGCGCCATCCATGGCAGCAGCGACCGGAACATCGGCCTCTGCCGAAGCCGCCAACTCACCCCGCACTTCTGCCTTGGCTTCCGCACCGATCGATGCGGACGTCGTTGACTCTTCCCTTGCCGTCAATCCCGATGCGTACAAGAGCATGGCCGCCGTGCTGAGCGAGGACGCCGGCATCGCGTATCGCTATGGACCCGATGCGGCGTCGTACGGGTCGGCAAACACAGGTCCCGATCTCGCCGAGCGCACGAGCACCAAGCTCTCCGCGCCTGCCCAGGATGTCGCGTTCTACTGGAACGTGGGCGGGCCCGTGTCCGGCAATGCCGGTCTCTTTTCAACCAACCAGGCCAACATGCTCTTTGCGGCGGACGACCCGTCTCAGCGCGTTGGCGTGAGCCTGCTTCAGGTGTCGGGCTACATGTACAACGTGTTTGCCGGACTGCCGCAGTTGCCGTGGCAGATCTACCAGCAAGGCCAGGGCATCGATACGCCGAACGTGATGAACTACAAGGCATCGGGCCTCACGAACGGCAACCCGGTCGCGATGGGGCGTTGTCAAGGCGGCGCGGGCTTCTGCGCCGAAGGCATCGTCGCATTCCAGAACGGCGTGCTCGGCACGGTGGGCAGCAACACCGCCAGCAACAACGCGACCGCGACTCTCGCGCCGAACAAGGTGCCCACAGG
The DNA here is from genome assembly GCF_056394705.1 of Variovorax sp. 10N420. Taxonomy (NCBI): domain Bacteria; kingdom Pseudomonadati; phylum Pseudomonadota; class Betaproteobacteria; order Burkholderiales; family Comamonadaceae; genus Variovorax; species Variovorax sp. 10N420. Next base: position 126,882 of record NZ_JBFTIJ010000012.1, read on the forward strand.
TGTTGCCGTGACCAACGGCAACGAGTTCGCGTTGGTCACGGTGTGGGACACCGAAGCCATGAAGGGCCAAGTCGCCGTCGTCGCGTTGGCTGGCCTGTGCGACGGTTGCGATGCCATGAACTCCTCCGGTCACACGAGCAACGGCTTTACGTTTTCGGCCTGGCACAACTGGTGGAACGAGTGGATGGGCGTCTACCCCGGCCTGCCCAACATGGGCAACACCGCCTTCATGAAGGTGCTGGGTTACGTGGACATCCCGGGCATGAACGCACCGACGGAGATCGCAGTCACCACCAACCTGCACCAGTTCGACAGCGTGCAGCCCGGCGGCCTCTTCATGGGCGCGGCGAACTCGCCGCTGACCAACAACTGGCAGAGCTTTACCGATGGCAGCAGCAACTACCGTCGCTATGCCAAGGGCGGGGTGGCAGTGGTGATTTCGAAGTCGGAGCAGAAGGCTGCCTTCATTGACTTGAAGCCACTCTTCAGCTACGTCAACAGCGTGTACTTCAGCTCCAATGTCGGCGTCACGAGCAACTATGGACAGGCGAGCGACCAGTGGCCGTACACCTTCGACAAGGAAGCTTCGCAGATGCCGACCGTGATCAAGACCGTCTCGATGGGTGATCGCCCGACGGCGGTGAGAACGACCATGTCGACCGGCAGCCCGCGCGCCTGGATCGCCACGCAGGACGGCACGCTGCACATCTACAGCCTGAACGGCTACGCACCTGGCGGCGCCGTCGCCACGCCATCGCCAGACGACATTGCCGAGGTCGGCACCGTCGGCGACATCGGCCGCAATCCGACCTCGCTTGCGATGTCGAAGAGCGATCCGAGCGGCACCACCAGCGATCCGATGAACCAGCAGGTCATCGTGGGCTCACGCGGAGACAACAAGATCTCGTGGGTGCGCTTTGCTTCGGATGGCAACAGCGGCAGCGTCGTGCGCAGCATCCAGCACAACAAGCTGACCGACCTGATCGCGGTGGAAGATGCCGACAACTTCGCCAACATCAACAACGTGGTGACCGTGACGGACTACGGCGGCAAGGCAGTGCGCAACTACCGCTACGGACCGGTGATCTTCTCGGATGGGGGCGCCTGCCCGAGGCCCAACGGATGTTCCATCAACGGATCGACGGCCGAGTACGAGGGCGCCATGACCGTACCGGGCAAGCCGTTCCAGATCTCGACATCCAACGTGCCGTGACGCTCCGGGGTCATACGAGCAGTAGGTCCGTCTGACCCTTGCTCGATGCCAGCTGTCCAGCCAGCGCGTCGAGCACCTCGAGCGAGAACGGACGAAACGCATCGTCGGTCTCGCTCAGGTCGCAGAACGATGCATAGCCGGCCAGCTGGAGTGCGTGCCTGAGCCGTTCCATGCCGCCACTGCGCGACAGGCCGTCAGGCAAGAACTTCATCACAAAAGGGGGCTTGTGCTGCAGTGTGCGGGTGCCGCCCGCCAGCACATAGCCTTCATATCCCTGCGTGTCCATCCAGAGCAGGGCTGAACCGAGATCGACACCTTCCGTGATGCGGTCAAGGCTCTGCGAAGGCACCTCGATGCGCTCCTGGCTTGAGTCCGTGCCGTCCAGGCCATTGCTGCCGTCGCCGCCGTAGCGCGCCCGATGGTTGCCGTAGTTGATGGTCGAGAGTTCGAATACGAGGCTCTCGTCGTTCTTCTCTCCCAACGCAACGTTGTGCGTCGTGATCCGGTCCGACAGCCGATTGATCTCGACATTGGTCCTCAGCAGCGAATAGTTCAGGGGCTCCGGTTCGACCGCGATGGCCCTTTCGAACAGCCCGCGCTTGACCGCGGGGATGCAGACCGTGCCGATGTTGGCACCGATGTCGATCAGGCAAGTCAGATGGCGTCCGTTCAGCAATGAGGCCACCCGGCGCAGCATGGAAAAGTTGTAGGGCTCGCGATGCTTGAACAGCCACTGCCCGATGACCTGGTCGCCCGCTGCGACCACGAAGACTTCGGACGGGCAGGGCGCCAGCAGGAAGGCTTCGCGCGGCGCGGTGTCCCACAGCAGGCGCGCCACAAGTGGGCTGTGAAAGAACCGATGCGGGCCGACACTCCGAACAGATTTCAGAACGCTTTGATAGATCGCGGTTTTGAGCATGGCGCTTTCTCCGTTCGGCCGTGGGATCGCCGGGCTTAATGTGGCGAAGACGGGGCTCCCGGGTGTGAGAGACGGCGCAATGGTTGTGTCGGAGAGAAGAGCGAGCTGATTTCGTCGGTGAGCTTTCAAATAGGATCATCGGCGAATTCGCCGGAACCAGACCCCTATCCACGCGAAGGAAGCAAATTGCAAGTCAAACGAATCGTCGCCAATTTCGATGTGCTCGACATCAGCAGGGCTCGGGCGTTCTATCAAGACGTCCTCGGGCTGGAGATCTTGATGGACCATGGCTGGATTCAGACCTATGGGTCACAAGCCAAGATGACTGTTCAGGTGAGCTTCGCCTCGGAAGGGGGTTCTGGCACTCCTGTGCCTGACTTGTCAATCGAGGTGGACGATGTGGACGCTGCGCTCGAACGCATGAGGGCTGCTGGGTTTGCGATTGAGTACGGACCTGCTGACGAACCGTGGGGGGTTCGGCGGTTCTTTGTTCGGGATCCGTTTGGGAAGCTGGTTAATGTTCTCGCGCATGTTTGAGGTGCGCCTTGTCTCGGAAGTGGCGGCTTGATTTGCTTCACTTCACCGTTTACTCGTGAGTGTGCTCATCCACCGCGCTCGCGACGTCCGTGTTCTCCTTTGGCCCGCGTCCAGCGCCACATTGCCCCCCGAGATGCGCCCACCCAGGTTGTCGATGTTGTCCGCGGTGATGGACACGAGCGAGCGCCCGGCCACGGTGCCGCTGTTGGTGAAGTCGCCTTCACCCGCCTTGTTCTTGATGCTCAGGCGGTCGGCCGACAGCAGCGCACCGGAGCCGTCGATGTCCCCGGGCTGCACGCGCACATACACCTGGGGCACGAGCACCTGCTGGGTGCTGCCATCGGCAAGGGTCACGGTCTGCTCGATGAGCCAGACGATGTCGCTCGTGAGCTGGGCCATCTGCGCGGCAGTCAGGGCGATGCCCGGCGTCAGTTGGTACTGCTTGGCGAAGGTCACGCCCGCGTTCATGAGCGCGGTGTACTCGTCCTGGTCGCTGGTGTAGCCGTCCAGGTAGCGGTAGCCGGTGAGCTGGGCGATCTGCTCGCGAATGAGCTGCTGCTCATAGAAGCCATCGCCCAGGCGCTTTTGCACCGTGTCGGGATTGAAGCCCAGGGCGTTGAGCAGGTAGTCGCTGCTGAGCCATTGGCGATAGTCGGCAAAGCGCGGATCGGTCTCGATCAGGTAATGGGCGGTCGCGCCCGGCTGGGTGCGAAACAGGCTCGCTGTGGGCAAGCGGGTTTCGGGCGTGCTGGTGCGAACGACCATCGGGATGCTGCGCGAGCTGCCCGGCTGGCCTGAGGCCTCCACCGCGCCAGCCGTGCCTGCCGTGCTGCCGCTGGCGCTTCCCACCGGTTCCGCGCCGGCCGCGCCGGCTGCTTGGTCGGCCACAGGGGCCGCGGCGTTGCCGCTGGCTGCTGCCGAACCGTTGACCGCGGAGGGCACTTCGATCACGGTGCCTGGGCCGTTTGCGCTTCCAGCAGAGACGCTGCCCGTGCCCAAAATACTTGATTGCTCGTCGGGAGGGGCCAATTTCATGCCCGGCTGCTGTGCCATAGCCTCGACGCTGTGCTTGGCGTTCGTATTCACTGCCATGAACGCGCAACCGGCATGTCGAACCAATCGACTGTCCCGTGCGTTAGCGCAAATCTCGCGCGACGAATACAACGAGGTTGTTCGGATACTTGCTCAACGTACTGAGTTAGATACGGTCGGGTCGCCCAAGTTAATTCCTAAACAATGCCGGGTATCACCGACTGAAATTGGCTGTACAAGAATTAAGGGTCTTCACTAAGAATGATGTCCCGCTCTCGCTCGAAAACAGGATACGTTGCCGGATCGTGCTCGGAGAACTTCTCATAAAACCCGGGAGCCTGCCAAGCAGCCGGCGCCACGCCTGACGCTTCCGATCTCTCCCATTGAAGCCAATTGGACGGAAGAACGTCGCTAACGACCTCGAAACACTCCTCGAAATGCTGCCCCATCTGAGGCCATTCTCCTTCCGGATGGCGGTTAATTATTCCGTAGTGACGACGTCCCTTCACGTCCACGAATATAGACATCACATGATAAATTTTTCCAATTGTCAACCAAGAAGAATGTTCAACATTATTCCCGTCCGAATCCAAAAGCCGAATACATCTAATCTTCATGGTTTTGGCACCCCAGATTTACTACTAAATATAGCTTTATAGTCAAGATCATACAACACCTCCCCTGTGGTCGGATTCTTGTAGAAGTGAACTTCAAACTTTCCCGCCCGACTTTGAATTGGTCGGTCGAGTATTTTCCAAATCCTGGAGGAATTAATGGATTATTCAATTCTCCTGGCCCTAGCCCTGGAATTATCTTGGCGCCACCGATGGCCTCGGGCGTTAAAGTTCCATTCTTTACAAATGGAGAATTTGCTGCCTCAAGTTGTAGTTGATTTGCCAGCTTTTTGGCGTTGGCTACATTGCTTGCCGAAGACGCAGACGAACCCTTGTTGAGGCCGCCTTTTCCGCCATCCCCGTCGACGAGGGAGACCCCCAAAATTGCCGCGAACAAAGGTGGATTCGACGCCAGAGGCTTCCGCCGCCAAAGCCGATGCCCCGGGTCTGGGTGTCGTCTCCAGACTGGCGCTGGAGGTATTGCGGCCCTCATAGATCGTGAGATTGCGTCCGGCATCCACCAGCACGCCATTGGTGCCGCTGATGTGCGACCCCTCGATGGTGATGTCGTTGTTGGCCGTCATCGCCACCGTGCCGCCCGAGAAGTTGCTGCCTACGCTGGTGGTGCTTTCCGCGCTGCTGTTCGTGGTCGTGGTGGAGCTTTTGAAGGTCCCCTTGCTCGTCGTCTGCTTGCCCTGGATGTCCAGTTGCGTGGTCTGTCCGGCGCCGATGTTGATGTCGCGGTCCGCATGCACCAGGAGCAG
>NZ_JBFTIJ010000013.1:0-114853 GCF_056394705.1 Variovorax sp. 10N420
ATGCCAGGCGCTGCAGCCCGGGCGCATCGAAGGGGTTGAGCATCCCCACGAGCACGGCGCCCGGCTTCATCAGCGCGATCTCGTTGTCAGAAGGCGAGCGCACCTTCAGCACGATCTCGCAGCCGAGGGCGCCGGCGGCATCGGTGATCTCGGCCCCCGCTGCCTCATAGGCGCCGTCGGTCAGGCTCGCCGCCACCCCCGCACCCGATTGCACTCGCACGGTGTGGCCCTGCGCAACCAGCTTCTTGGCGGTCTCCGCAGTCACGGCCACTCTGGTCTCGCCTGGCACAGTTTCGGCCGGCACGCCTATCAGCATGGAGGTTCCTTGATGTCTTGAGACGAAACGACACACGGCGAAAGCGCCGTGTGTCGTCTGTAGAGTGGGCGGATCGTCGCCTTCAGCAGGCGACGCGATCACTCAGGCGGCCGCGCCGACCTGATACAGCTCGACCCTGGTTCCGTCCGGATCGGTGACGTAAATAGTCAAGCCATAGGGGCCGTCGTGCAGATCCTGCTGAAACTCGACGTCAGACTTCTTCAGCCGATCGCGCAGCGCCCGAACATCGTTGACTTCAAAAGCCATATGGTCGATCTGCCGATGTGCCGGCGCACGTCCACCGACAATCGCGATCCCCTGGTGAAATGCAGTGAATGGCCGACCGTCGGCCAGCGGCTTTGCCGGACGAATGGAAAAACCGAGCTGGTTCACATAGAAAGCCGTGGAGCGCTCCACGTCCTGCACCATCAGCAGCATGTGCCCATAGCCGAGCGTGCGCGGTGAAGATTTCGAATCGATCCAGCCGCGCATTTCCTTGGAGTCGGAGAGCTCGCAGAAATACTGCTTCCAGACCCGTTTGGCCGTTTCCTCCCACTCTCCATTGACTCCGGAGATGCAGTCGTTCAGCGCGACGACATCGTAGTCGCGCAGGTAGGCCTCCCGGATGCTCGTCTCGACGCAGGCATTCGTCGTGGTTCCCGCCACGAACAGCGTCCGGGTTCCCAGCATCTTCAACATCATCTCGAGGCGGGTCTCGTAGAAGGCGCCGAAACGGTGTTTGCGGATGACATAGGAAGGATTGAAGGCGGCCAGCGGCTTCAACTCATCGACGATTTCCTCGTCCCAGCTGCCAGCGAGAGCGGAGACTTGCTTGCGCCGCGCGGTGTGGCCGGCCAGCTTCTTGCGGGCGCGGCTCGCGTCCACCGCGAAATGCTCCTGAACGGTCCATATGACCGGAATGCCTGCCGCCTGGCAATGCGGAATCAGTTCAGCGAGCGCGGGCACGATCGAAGAGAGACGCTTCGTATCGACGCCAGAGATGCCGAGTGTTCCCTTGTCGTGGACGAAGGCGTTCTGAAGATCGATGACCAGCAGTGCCGAGGAACGGGGGTCGAGTTCATCGAGATTCATCACTTTTCCTCCATGTCGATGCCGAGTACCCCGGCGCGTCCCCAACTGTCCTTGGGTGTGTCATGGATCACGACGTGAAGGTGCTCCGGCTTGCAACCTGCCTCGTCGACCATCGCCTTCGTGATGGCCCTGACGAGATTGCGTTTCTGGTCGACCGTGCGACCTTCCCAGAATTCGACGATGACGAATGGCATTTCACTGCTCCTTAGGTTGATTTCCCGCCCAGCGTGGGACAGGGGGTGAGAAGCCCGTGACGAAATCGTTGCCCGCACGGTCTTCGCCGCGCACGAGCCAGAGTGGCCGCACGGCATGGTTGATGAGGGGCTGTTCTTCCATGGCCACCCAGTTGGCCAAGGCGCGCCCGTCCCGCAGGAAGTTGCTGTCCGCTGGCATGTAGCGGATTACGTACAGAGGCTCATGTGGATCCAGCGGCGGCAAGCCGGTGGCGACACGACTCAGTTCGAGGCAGGTCAACGGCTGCGCGCGCTCCGGCGTCACGAGCACCACCGCGCCCGCCAGCGGCATGACAGGCCAGTACCGCCCTTCGCGACCTTCGCGCACGAAGCGCTGGTAGGAGGCGGCTTCGAGATGAAGTTCGGAATCCCACAGCACGATGTCATGCCCGATCACCGATTCGACCCGATCCACGATGGCCGGGTCCTCGCACAGGTCCAGGAAGCGCCAGGCGTCGGTGAGCCCAGCAGCATGGCCCCATGGGTTATGAAGCCCCGACAGCCGCTCCAGTCGCGGGCGCGGCCGCAGCAGCGAAAGCTCCCGCATCGCTTTGCGCAGTTCTGCAATCCGTTCGGCGATGCTGCGGGAGCGTGGCGCCACGCCGCCAGTCGCTCTCTCGGGGAGCCCTGTTTCCATGGTCAAGAAGGATTGGAAAGACAGCGGCCCCGACCGAAGAGGCTTTCGTCGACTTTGCCGTTCTCATAGACCACCGCGCCTCGAGATACGGTGAGCACCGGCCATCCCTTGAGCTTCCAGCCTTCGTAGATGCAGGTGCCTTTGCCCGTGTGGTGAACCGTGCGCTCTTCGTCGAGGTCCACCAGCACGAGGTCCGCGTCGAATCCGACCTCGATGTTGCCCTTGCGCGGCCACAGGCCGAAACGGCGCGCCGGATTGGCCGAGTTGAGCTGGACCAGGCGCGACAGCGGCAACCCGCGCTGATGAACACCGAAGTGCAGCATCAGCGACAACTCCCACGGAAAGGAGACCACGCCCGGCAGTTCCGACCAGAGGTCCTCAAGCTTCTTGGGCATGAAAGGAACGTGATCGGTGCCCAGGCTGTAGACCGACCCGTTCAGGACGCCTCGCCACAGGCCCTCCTGCTCTTCCTTGTCGCGCAGCGGCGGCGAGATCTTGGCGCGCATGTCCAGGTCGCTGTCATAGGCCGTGCGGGTGAGGTAGTGCTGGCAAGTCTCGACCGTGACGTGCACACCGCGTGCCTGAGCCTCGGCAGCCAATACGGGACCCATGCCCACAGAGGTGTGAACCAGGTGCAGGGAGCAGCCGGTTCGTTCCGCAAGAAAGATCATTCGGCGGATTGTTTCCACCTCGCAGAACGCGGGGCGAGATTCCGTGTATGCGCCAAGGTCCTGCCGACCCGTTGCCTTGATCTCGTTCTTCATCCAGGCGGCGATCTGTGTGTTCTCGCAGTGGACGTTGATGAGCGCGCCTGGAATCCTCGCCAGGATTCGCATCGCGGCATACACCCAGCCGTCGGTTGCGGGAACGATGCCGATCGGGTTGTCAGGCTCATAGCCGAAATAGCACTTGAACGAACGAACGCCCGTCTTTGCGACGATCTCCGGGATCTCGGCAATATGCTCCTCGCGCTGAATGCCGAAGTGAAAGCCGAAGTCGACAATCGAGTTCTCTTCGCCGAGCGCCTTTCGTTCTTCATAGAACGGCAAGTACGAAGGCTTGAGATTGCGGATGTAGAGCAACGCCGTTGTCACGCCGCCCGACGCCGCTGCCGCTGTCTCGGTGCGCATGTCTTCCGCATAGGGATACTTCACGCCCAGGTGGCAATGCGGATCGATCACGCCCGGCATCAGCACGCGGCCGCCTGCGTCAATCTCGCGATGACCTTTGGGCAAGGCGCTGTCGGCGCCGGTCAGGATGATCTTGCCGTCTTTCACGGCGACACCGCCGTGGAACTCTCCATCGTGGCGAACCACCCGTGCGTTGCGAATCACCAGGTCGGCGCTCATGCTTTCTCCTTCAAGATGTTGTCGATGCGACGCCGCACGCCGCTCCATTGGCTGCGGCCGACGGTGATGGGTGCGCGAGCTCCAAGTCCGCGGGCCCAGACGAACTTCAGCCCGAGCTCTTGCGCGGCATCGCGGTCGATGCCTCCGGGCGGCGCCGCCAGGTCGACGAGCAGTGCGTGCCTGGGCAAGGTCTCAAGCAACTCACGCCCGAGCACGCGGGCGGGCACGCTCGCGATGACGATGTCCGTGTCCGGAAGCACCTTTGCCAGATCGGACAGTTCGTGCGGCTCGGCGCCGGCGGCGTATGCCGCGGCGCGCTGCACTGGGTTGCGCGCAGCGACGTGAACATGCGCGCCCAGCCCCAACAGGGTGTGCGTGACGAGCGAACCGATCGTCCCCTGCCCCACCAGGCAAACCTTCGCCTTGTGGATCGTGATGTCGGTGTTCTCGATCAACACCTTGAGCATGCCTTCGACGATCGCGGGTCCGCGCAGGAGCATCAGGTCCTCGTCCCACTCATACTCATGCAGATTGATGCCGAGACCCTCGCAATGCGCCTTGAGCTTGGGGTCGGCCCATCCCAGGATGATGTGTCCGGGGCGGCGCATGCCGGTGAGCATGTCGCGGTCCGGAATGATGCGATCGGCACATTGGGGCGCGAAGAGCGCGCCGTCGGGGGCGATGCCCGGAATTGGAAAGAGCGCGATGTCGGCACCTTCCAGTGCCTCGCATGCGCTCGACGCGTGGCCGACGCCAGCGATGCCCTGCTCTGGCCACGGAAAGCCGAAGGCACGTACGTGGGCTCCGGCTGCAACCGCGCAGCGGGCGATCTCTTGTTCGCGACGATCGCCGCCGATGATCGCGATGACGACTTGATCCCAGTTCATGGCTGCCTCACATGTTGAAGAAGTTCGGACTTCGACAGGCCCGCGATGCCCATCGCGTCGGCGGTCCGGCCGCCCTTGCTGTAGTCGATACCGACCAGCGCCTGCGCCAGCGTGAACAGCGAACGAGCGACCGGCGTGGCCACCCCGGCGATCGCGGCGAGTTCGAGAAAGGGAAGCAGGCCGTGGCCGAAGTCTTCCCGGTAGTACCTGTGCTGCAGGGAGTCTGGGCCCTTGATTCGCTTGTTGGCCTCGCCGCCCGCTATGGCGGCCACGAAGTCTTGCGTATCCGTGACTGACGACTCGACCGTGCCGATCAGCTTCATCTCCTCTACGAGGTTCGGCAGGCGGTGGCCGAAGGCCGCGGCGACAGCCAGGCGTTCGTCGTCGAGCGCTCGCATGGTGCGCGCCACCCCTGGCGTCATGGCCTGAACGTAGAAGGTGAAGTCGCCATGCGTCGCCTCGACCCACGCCGCCGCCAGGACGGCGCCCGGTGGATGCAGCACGAGGTTGGCATTGGCGAGCGCAGAGGCGAGCACATCACCTACCGGTGAAGCACCGGGAAACAGTTGGCATGCGACAGCGAGCGCGGCCTCGCCGCCAGGCAGCGCCGCCGCACGCACCTGCCGCGCTCGGCCGGTCACCGTCACGCTGTCTGACTGGTACTTGCGAGCGACATACGTCAGCGTCGAGAACTCGGCGATCGGCGGCAGATCGGCACGAACACTTCGATAGGCATGCGCGAAGTCGAGCGCGCCGCCGGTGTGCCCGGGATTCAGAATCACCGGTCGATTGGCCGGCCAGCACGCAGCGGCGAGCGCGCGCGCAACCGGCGCGTGAGAGAAGGTCGGCAGCGTTACCACGGCCGCGTCGGCACCCTGGATGGCTTGCGCGAGATCCGCCGTGATCAGGGCTGGCCGCGCAATGCCTTGGCCCAGAACGCCCTCATAGCGCACTCCGCCCAGTGCCTGGAAAGGAGCGAGTGTTTCGGGAGATCGGTTCCAGAGAACCACTTCGTGACCGGCTTGCGCGAGTTCGGCCACGGCCGCGGCACCACCGGCGCCGGCGCCCAGTATGGAAACTTTCATTCTTGCCTCTGTCTGGTCAGTGCGCGACGAGCACGCCCTTGGCTTCGAACATCTCGCGCACCTGCCGCACATAGTGCTGAAAGGCGGGGTTCTCGTGGATGCCACTCCAGCGGCGCGGCCTCGGGATATCGACGGTGAGATCGAGATCCACGCGGCCCGGACGCGGCGACATCACGATTACGCGGTCTGCCAGAAACACCGCTTCGTCGATGCCGTGCGTGATGAACAACACCGTATTGCGCAGCCGCATCCACATGGTCTGCAGATCCATGATCATTTGCTCGCGCGTGAGCGCGTCGAGCGCGCCGAAGGGCTCGTCCATCAACAGCAGTCCGGGTTCCTGGATCAAGGCACGGCAGATCGCGACGCGTTGACGCATTCCGCCCGAAAGCTCGGAAGGAAACTTCTCCGCGAAGCCCTCGAGCCCGACCTGCGCCAACAGTTCGCGCGCACGATCGGCATAGGCCTTGCGGTCCAATCCCTTGATCTCGATCGGCAGCAAGATGTTGTCGACGATGCTGCGCCAATAGAGCAGCAAGTCGGACTGGAACACGACGCCCGCCTTGGGATGCGGTCGCAGGACGATGTCGCCATCGATGCCCAATCTGCCGGAGCTCACCGGCGTCAGGCCCGCGAGCAACGAGAGCAGCGTGCTCTTGCCGCATCCGCTGGGGCCGACGATCGCGACGAAGCTCCCGGGCTCGATGTCGAGATCGACGCGGTCGAGCGCGAGCACGTCGTCGCCCGCGCGCACCTCATACGATTTGGAGACACCTTCGATGGTGACTGCGGCTGCACTACTCATGGCGTGGACTCCCGGCGGATTTCCATCATTTGGCGCTTTCGCGGTGGAACGAAACCTTGCTCTCGACAAGTGCAAGGACGAAATAGAGCAGCACACCGATCAGGGAGATCGTGACGACGGTTGCGAAATTCAGCGTCGTGTCGAACTGCGAGTTGGCCTGGAGCTGCAGGTAGCCGAGACCACGCTCGGCGGCGATGTATTCGCCGATGATCGCGCCGATGACAGCCAGCGAGATCGCAACCTTGAGGCCACCGAAGATGCTCGGCAACGCCGCAGGTAGCCGAACCTTGAAGAAGGTCTGTGCCTCGCTGGCACCCATCGAGCGGACCATGTTGACCAAGCCTTTGTCGAGCGACTGCAGGCCCACCACGGTCGAGATCACGATGGGGAAGAACGAGATCAGGAAAGCCAGGCTGATCTTCGGCGCCCAGCCGTAGCCCAGATAGAGCACCAGCAACGGCGCGAGCGCGATCTTGGGCACCGTCTGCAGCGCCACGAGAAGCGGGTAGACCGCGCGCTCGAAGACCTTCGAATAGAAGATCGCCAGCGCGAGTGGAATGCCGACCAGCACGCCAGAGAGAAAGCCGCCCAGCACTTCGAGCAAAGTGATGTAAGAGTGTGTCGCGAGCAAGTTGAAGTCGGTCACCATTCGCTTGGCGATGGCGAGCGGCGTCGGCAGCACGAATTCGGAGAGGCCGGACAGCGGCACCGCGAGTTGCCAGATGACGAGGACGCCGATTGCAAGCAGGACTGAGGCGTAGCGCTCGACAAACCTGACGCGCGGCTGCTTCTTCTTCGTGCTTCGAGGGACGGGCATCGCGACGATTCCGGGGTGTTTCAGTTCAGTCATGGATCACCTTGGGTTACGGCTGGGTCAGCAGGTCGTTGGTGAAGAAGGCCTCAGCCGGCTTTGGCGCGCCGATGGCTTCGTCGGTCTTCAGCAGTTCGAGCGCCTGCACGATGGTTTGGGGGTCCGTCCACCCGACTGGCTTCCCGGGCCGTGCGCTGATGGCGTCCATCGTCGCGCGCACCTGCACTTCGACAACCTCTGGGGAGGGGCCCCCCTTCCAGTTTTTCAAGATGGCGGCGGTGGCGGCCTTCGGGTCCTTTCGGGTCGCATCGATGCCCTGGTTCACCGCAACCAGATAGCGCTTGAGCACGTCCGGCTTCTTCGCAATCGTCGCGTCGCTCGATACAGCGGCCAGCCCGGGAATAGCCAGGCCGTTTTGAGCCAGATCGAGCGACGGGAATTTGGTCCCGATGCGCGCCTCGATGATGGGGAGGTCGTTGTTCGTGTAGACGCTGACCACGTCGACCTGCTTCTGCAGGAATTGCGGCACGCGCGACTGCGCATCCATCTGGACCTTCTTCACCTTGGTGCAGTCGACGTGATTGACGGCGCAGAAGACAGCCAGATAGGACGTTCCTGTTTCCCCCACAGAGTGCGCCACGGTCTTTCCCTCGAGATCCTTCGGCTTGAGCACCGGTTTGTCGGGCTGCGAAATCAGCACCACGGGCGTCTTCGGCTGGTACAAGGCAATGATCTTGACCGGCATGCCTTTCTGGATGGCCGAGACCGCAAAGATGGCCGGCATGATCACCACGTCCTCCTGGCCCTGCAGAAGGGCTCCCAGCGCGGCGGGTGCACCTGCACCCTCGCCCATCCGGACGTCGAGGTTGTGGGCTGCATACATTCCCTGCTCTTGCGCAAGGTACATGTGCGCGTATTCGCCCTTGAGTTTCCAACTGAACCGGACGTTGACGTCATCCGCGGCCCACGCGGCCGAAGTCAATGTGAGCGCCGCCGCAACAGCAGCGGCCCGGATGCCGGAAGTCAATGAACCAACCGAAAAATGGGTGCGCATGAATTACCTGCCATAAGGTTGAGTGAGTGAACCGGGGCCGAAACTTGCGTGCGGGGCTGGCCGGGACTAGGGTGGCGATCTCATGTTTTTCTTCTGCTTTTCATATCTTGATCACGAAGTGTGATCACACATATAATCGCCAACAACCGGGTTAACCCGCACTGCCTCACAGAGAACACCAAGAGAACGCCATGGAAAAGATTGCGAGCCGCCGTCAAGCAGATTCGGAAACCGCGGAAGAGCCAAACAGGCGGGCGCGCGGCAGCGTCCCGGAAGAAGTCTTTCAGAGGCTGCGACGGGGATTGATGGTGGGCGCCTTCGTGCCAGGCCAAGTCATGAGCCTGCGAAAGTTGGCCGCCAGCTTCGGCACGAGTCCGATGCCGATTCGCGAGGCGCTGACGCGATTGGTCGTCATCAACGCGCTGGAGGACACTTCGAGCGGATCGGTCCGAGTGCCTCGGCTTACCCCAAAGAAGCTCAATGAGCTTTTCACCGTCAGGGAACTGATCGAAGGCCTTGCCACCGAGATGGCATGCCGCAATTGCACGCCTGCCTTGCTCAAGGCACTGACCGCCATCAACGGTGAGCTTCTCGATGCAATCGCCAAGCGCAATCTGATCGGCTGCCTGTCCTCGAACCAACGCTTCCACTTCACCCTGTATGAGGCCGCCGGTAGCGAAGTGATCATGCCGCTCGTCGAGTCTCTTTGGTTGCAATTCGGACCGACGATGTACCTGTCGCTGCTCTCGCCCGACATGCCGTGGGACGCATCGGCGCACGTCGAGATCCTTGAAGGCCTGCAGGCGAAGAAGCCCGCGATCGCCAAACGTGGCGTTCTCCGCGACATTCGCAACACCGCGCAATCCCTCGCACCTGCGCTCGTTGAGCCCGAGGCGGCAAGTCTGCTGTCCGCGCCGCTGGACGATCTGTATTTCGGCAACTGACTCCCAAGGACCAGGAAGAAACATGACTCAGCAAGGACACGACGCTCGTCTCGAACAACTCGGCATCGAGTTGCCCAACCCAGCCGCCCCCGCGGCCAACTACGTCCCGGCTCGCAAGAGTGGCTCGATGATCTACATCGCCGGTCAGGTACCCAGCGCCGGCGGCAAGGACCAGTACGTAGGCAAGGTCGGACGAGACGTGTCGATTGAAGACGCGCAGAAGGCGGCACGGTTGTGCGCCATCAACATCCTGGCGCAGTTGCGCACCGCTCTCGGCGGAAGCCTCGATCGCGTGGTGGGCTGCATACGATTGGGCGGCTTCGTCAACGCAACGCCGGAGTTTGGCGACCACCCGAAGGTCATCAACGGCGCTTCCGATCTGATGGTCGAAGTGTTCGGCGACGCGGGCCGGCACGCGCGAGCGGCGGTTGGCTGCAATTCGCTGCCGCGCAATGTGGCGGTCGAAGTGGACGCCATCTTCGAGATCGCCTGAACATGAGCCACGCCGGACTCGATCGCCGATTGCCGATCCATGTGCTGACCGGCTTTCTCGGCAGTGGCAAGACGACTCTGTTGCGTCACTTGCTGGCTGATCCGGATCTGTCGGATACGGCGGTGGTCATCAACGAATTCGGCGAAGCAGGCCTGGACCATCTTCTCGTGCGGGAGGTTGCCGAAGACGTTGTGCTGCTCGGTTCAGGGTGCCTTTGCTGCTCTGTGCGCGACGACCTGGTGTCAACGCTGGCCGAGCTCAACGCCATGATGCGCACCGGCGACATCCCCGCCTTCGCGCGTGTTGTCGTGGAGACCACGGGCATGGCCGACCCCGCACCCATCATGCAAGCCGTTCTCAGCGAGCAAAGCCTGACGCCGTGGTTCCGGCTTGGGCAGGTCATCACCACGGTGGATGCCGTCAACGGCGACCAGACGCTGGTCCGCCATCGGGAAGCCCGGCAGCAGTTGGCGACCGCCGACCGGGTGATCCTGACCAAATCGGATCTGGTCGACGAGTCCGACTGCGCGGTGCTGCTCGAGAAGCTGCGGGCGACGAATCCGGGCGCCATCTTTGCCAGTGCCCGCAACGGCCGATTGCCGGCACGCGCGATCTTCGACGAATCTGAAGCGCAATGGCGGCGGTCCGGTCCGATCCTGCCCATGGCTGCCAAGGATGGACAGGACGGTGACGGTGACGCACCGCTGGGTCCGCTGATAGGCAGTCACGACGAGGCGATCCGGACGTTCACGGTCCAGCTGGAGCGCGAGGTGGAGTGGAGCGTCTTCGTCGATTGGCTCGAGTTGCTGCTCGCGAACAGGGGCGATTCGATCCTGCGCGTGAAAGGCCTGCTCGGCGTGACGGACGACGAAAGGCCAGTGGTGGTACAGGGCGTGCAGCATGTCCTTTATCCATTGGACCGGCTGCCGACGTGGCCCGAAGGCACAGCCTCGCCCGGATGGCTTGTCTTCATCGCACGCGACTTGACTGCCCGAGCCATCGAGAACTCAATTCGTTCGGTGTACGAATCGAGCCTCGTCTGACTGGTGCGATATCTCAGGACTTTGTCGATCAGTTGCCGCTGTCGTACAGGGTCGTCGTGGTCTCCACGCCCTCTTCGTGCAGCCCTGCCCGCTTCACCGCCGCTGCCGCGAGTTCCCTGGCCTTGCGGCGCAGCTGGACCTCATCGACGCCATGCACCTTGCCATTGCTGTAGAGCGCCTGCCCGTCAACCCAGGTCTGCGAGATTGAAGCAGTGGATGCCGAGAACACCAGCGCCTGCAGCGGGTCGTGGAATGGCGTCCACTCGATGTGATCGAGGTCGAACAGAATGAAGTCCGCCTTCTTCCCCACTTCGAGTGAACCGATGTCATGGTCCCACATGGCCGCCTTCGCGCCATCGATGGTGGCAGCCCTGAGGGCCTGCCGCGCCGTGAAGATGTCCGGCTTCATGCGTGCGTCCTTGAACATGCCGGCAACGAGCAGCATCTGACGCATCAGGTTCATGTTTCCGGCGGCAGACACGCCATCGGTGCCCAGGCCGACCGTGACGCCTGCGGCGACCATCTCCGGGTACTTCCCGATCGCGGTCGCGCCCTTGCCGAGCTTGAACGATGAGCAGGGACAGAAGGCCACTTTGGCGCCGCGACGAGCCAGGAGGGACACCTCTTCGTCGCTGACTGCGGCGCCATGGGCAATCACCAGGTTGGAGCCGATGCCACCTGCGCGATCGATCCGCGTGATCGGCCACATGCCGTATTTGCCCTCGCAGACCTTTGCCTCCTCGATCGACGTGGCGAGGTGGTAGGTCGTACCCACGCCCAGGCGTTGCGCGAGCTTCTGGGCTCCGACGTGCAGCTCCAGCGTGCAAGGCTCCTTGCCCTCGATGTTGACCCAGCAGCGGACGCGGCCGCCGAGGGCACCGTCGTATTTGCGGACGCAAGCCTCCAGCTCGGCGAGGGCAGCCTCGGCGCTTGGGAAGAAATGATGACGCGCCATCTCCTCGGTCCATCCGCGCGGCAATTCGGCCGGTGGGTTGTCCGCGGCGTGTCGTCCCGTGACGCCGCGGATGCCGGTCTTTTCCATGGCTCGGACGGTGATCCCAGGGTCGTACTGCGACCCCATGTCGATAAAGCAAGTCGTCCCGTTGCGAAGCATCTCGGTGATGCCGAGCAACGCGCCCCAATACTCGTCTTCCTCGGTGATGTGCGCGTAGAAAGGCTTCGCCCAGTGAAAGACCCATGCCCGCGTATTCAGGTTGTCCGGAAACACGGCCCGCGACAGTGTCTCGGACAAATGAACGTGGCTGTCGACGAAGCCCGGGCATATGCCGAGCATCGTGCCATCCATGACGCGGTCGAACTTGCCGCCTTTGTGTCTCGCGGCGACCTGCTCTGCCGCGCCAATGTCGACGATGCGGTCGTTCTCGATGACGATGCTGGCATCGCGAAGGACAGTGTCCTTGGCGTCGACCAGGAACGCGAATTCAAGGTGCTCGATCAGCGTGCGCATGGGTGCTCTTTCCAGTATTGATGTTCAGCCTTTGACAACCAACAGCTTGTCGGTGTCGGCATAGTCGGACAGCAGTTCGCAGCCATTGGCCGTAACGAGCAGCATGTCCTTGTTCTGCATGCCGAATCCGAAGCCCGTTTCGTAGCACAGTGGCTCGAAGCCCAGAACCATGCCTTCCTCGATCGCAGCATCGCTTCCGGGCTTGCCGAGGATCGGGGTCTTTCCGAGGTACGGATCTTCGTGCAGATGCAGGCCGATGCCGTGCCCGACGAAAGAAATCGGCGGCAAGTCCAGTTCTGCGAGCTTCGCGATGAAAGCATCGTAGATGGCGCGGCAGCTTGCGCCTGGCTTGACCAGTTCCATGATCTGGTACTTGCAGTCGACAAGGTGCTGCCAGATCCGTTCCGCCTGGGGAGGGGCTTCCTGCACAACAGCGGTGCGGCACACTCCGGCCTGGTAGCCGTCGATCACCGAGAAAATCTCGACGCGGCAGACGTCACGCGGCTTGAGCCTGCGTTCGCTCGGGCCCACGTTCGGCAGCACGCTGCGTTCGCCCGTGGCAATGATCATGAGCTTGAAGTGCTCCGCGCCCAATGCATAGACATTGCGCGTCAGATGGCCCGCGATGTCCATCTCCGAGTCGCCTGCCTTGACCGATGCAAGCGCGTCGGTGATGGCCTGATCGGCGATGCGCGACAGACGCCGCAGAAGGGCAACCTCTTCGGGTGTCTTGATCTGGCGCAGACGCGCCAGGATGTGTTCGCAGGGTTCGAAACGAGCCTCTGGCAGTGCCTTCTCAAGGCGTGCGAGATCTCCTGCCGGCAAGTAGTCCATCTCGATGCCGATGCGCGACCGACCCAGGCCGAGCTTCTTCAATTGGTCCGCGAGAACCAGCATCGCGTCGTCCGTGAACTCAGCCCAGATGCGTGTCGGCACATTCGGCGCGCGCCGCTTCACCGTGCTGGCTTCCATATCGACCGAGAACAACTCGGCCGTGCCATCGGCGCTGATGATGGCCATCGCGTGCCGGTGCCGAATCAACGGTTGCGACGGGACGACAAAGCCAGTGACATAGGCATAGTTTTCGGGCGAGCACGACACCATGGCGTCGAGTCCGCCCTCGGCCATTGCCTTGACTTGCCGCTCGATGATTGATTTGCGCATCTTTAGCTTTCCTGGTGTTGAAAGAGTGGCCGGTCGCGATCAGTCGCGTACCTGGTACTTGTCGATCTTTCCGAGGTCGACATCGATGCCCATGCCGGGCCCACCAGGAACCTCGATGGCGCCGTCGACGAGCTTCATGGGAGCGACGATCAGGTCGTCGCGGTAATAGATGCCGCCCACCTGCCCCTGCTGCCATTCGGCCGGCGTTGACACGGGGACGACGCACGACAAAGTGGCCGCCGGCGCCGCGGCGGCCAAATGGATATTTGCGAGATTGCCGACGCCGGTCTCAACGGATCCGTTGACGTTGCAGACAATGCCGGCGGCCCTGCAAACAGCGGCCACTTCCATCGCCTTGTAGAGACCGCCGGGCTTCGTCGTGTAGATCGACACGATCTGCGCGGCACGGTGTTCGCTGATCTGGATGACGTCGTGGGCGTTCCATGCGGACTCGTCCGCCATGACGGGTGCGTCGATGGCACGAGCCACTTCGGCAATGCGCTCGATGCCCATCACGGGTTGCTCGACGTACTTGAGCCGATACTTTTCCATCGCGCGCACCGTCGAGATCGCCTCTCCGGGTGTGCGATAGCCTTCGTTGGCATCCACGCAGAGTTCGACTTCATCGCCAACTGCGGCACGAACAGTGCGGACCATGTCGATGTCTCGCTTCGCATCGACACCGATCTTGATCTTGATCGTCTTGATGCCCTCCGCGGCGACCTGCGCCACTTCCTTTTCCGCTTCAGCGATTGAAATCAGTCCGATGGAGTGCGTGACAGGGATATGGGACCGCACTTTGCCACCCAGCAGCATGTGCACCGGCAAGTCGAGCCAGCGGCCTGTGATGTCGTAAGCAGCGAAGTCGACTGCGGCCTTGGCGTAGGGATAGCCGCGGATCACGGCATCCATGCGGGAGTGCATCTCTGCGAAGTTGCCGAGTTCGATGCCGATCAATGATGGCGCGAGGTACTTCTCGATGACCAGTTTGGCAATCGCAGTCGACTCCCCGAAGTAGCGGCCGAACTCGCCGCCCCAGTCCTTCAGGGCCGGAGCCTCTCCCCACCCCACTCGGCCGTCGCTGTCGGTCATCTTGATGAGCAAGTAACGGCCAATGGATTCCGTCAGGCCGGTCCATTTGTGCTCGCGCCGCGTCGGGAGTTGGACGAGCAATGTCTCTATGGTTTGAATGGTTGGCATCTGCCTGCTCCTCACGTATCAACTTACGCATGTCGAACAGACCATCTGCCGACGTTGCGAAGAATACTGTGATCACAGTTTGTGATCAAGTAGAATTCTTGTCAATACGCGAAGGCCTTGAGACCGCGCAAATGCATTCAGGAGCGCAACATGATTGTCGAGATCACGAACTACTACGCTTTGCCGGGAAAGATTGAAGACGTTCTGTCGCAACGCCTGCATGCCAGTGCGATCAGGACACGCCTGGGCTTGCCGGCCGGGCGGATATTCACAAAGCTGGAAGGGCCAGGCCCGGACGTTCGATGGGAATGCGCGTTCGAAACGCATGCAGCTTATGAGGCGGACATGGCCGCGCGCGCGGAGTGCGATGAATTTGCCAGTGCTCGAAAGGCGATGCATCTGCTGCTGGAGAGATTCGAGCGGCACATCGAAGCGGCAGCGGTCGAATAGGCCGCTTGACGAGATCTGGAGCTTCGGTCTTCTTCAGCCCGCTACCAACGACGACCGATTTTGGCTTCACTGAGCACTCGCGAGTGCCTTCAGACGCGCCAGCGAATCGCCGACGATGTCGCTGTAGCTACGTCGCTCAGTCGCTCCGACCCACCGCGCAAAAGCCACGCGGAAGACAGCGATACCCGCCTCGGCGACGAGGCTCGCGTCGGGCTCACCGACTCCCCTCGCCCGCAGGGCCTCCGCCAGTGCCGCGGATAGATTCGCCAGCTTGATCAACTCGCGTTCGTAGAGATCTCCGTGGGCCGCGATCACTGATGCGCGCAGGCGGGCGTACCCACGGCGATCCTCGTCGAAAAAGTCGCCGGGCGCTTGCAGCGCGAAGGCAATGGCGTCCATGGCCGTTGCGTCCGCCGGAGCACCGGCGAGCGCGCTGACCATCGATTCCTGCAGCAACTGCGGCCCGCTGAAGAGCACCTCGCGCTTGTCCGAAAAGTAGCGGAAGAACGTCCGCGAGGTGAGGCCGGCCCGCTCGGCGATGGCCGCGACGGTCGTCTGCTCATAACCCACCTCCGCGAACAACTCCAAGGCCGCCAGGCGAAAACGGCCTTCCGCATCGGGCTCCCATCGACCCATTACATCCCCATGGTGTTGACACAAAGTGACATCATAGGCCTATACTGATGTCACTCAATGACATCAAGGAAGCATCCATGCGAATTCTCGTCACCGGAGCCTCGGGCTGGATCGGCTCGGCCGCCGTCACAGAACTCATTGCCGCCGGACATCAGGTCTTGGGCCTCGCCCGCAACGATGAGGCCGCGGCCAAGATCAAGAGACTCGGCGCCGAGGCAGTGCGCGGCACCCTCGAAGACCCGGACAGCCTGCGCGCCGCAGCCGCGCGCGCCGAGGGCGTGGTGCACCTCGCCTACAACCATGACTTCTCGCAGATGGCCGCGGCGGCGCAAACCGACCGTGCCGCTATTGCCGCCTTTGCCGACGTCCTGCAAGGCAATGGTGCCCCTCTGATGATCGCCTCGGGAACATTGAGCCTGGCGCCCGGGCGCGTGGGCACCGAAGGCGACATGCCTGACCCTGCGGCGCATCCGCGCCTCGCGAACGCCGCGTATACGCTCGGCTTGGCAGAACGGGACCTCCGCCCCATCGTCGTGCGCTTCGCCCCGACAGTTCACGGCGCTGGAGGTGACCACGGGTTCGTCGCCACTTTGGCGAAGATCGCACGCGCGAAGGGAGTTTCCGCGTACATCGGCGAGGGCCGGAACCGCTGGCCTGCGGTCCACCGGCTGGATGCCGGCAAGCTCGTGCAACTGGCGGTCGACAAGGCGACTCCAGGCACCGTGCTGCACGCCGTTGCCGAAGAAGGGATCGCTACGCGCGACATCGCTGCGGCCCTCGGGCAGTTTCTGAATGTGCCTGTGGAGTCCATTTCCGCCGATCGCGCAGCCGCGCATTTTGGATGGATCGGCATGTTCTTCGGCGCCGACGCCCCCGCGTCCAGCATGAAGACTCGCGAACTGCTGGGCTGGAAGCCGTCGCATGCGATGCTGCTGGAAGACATCGCGGCCGGCCACTATCCAGGCCACTGAAGCATTCACTGAGGAAGCGCCTCCGCCGAACTCGGCGAGGCGCCCCTCGAGGTGAACCGGTTGTTCCGTACAGCGGGCGCGACGCGGCCCTCGACACAGTGCGCGACAGGGATGAAACTTGCCGGATGCAGTGCCCGCGGTGTCGCCATCCTCATTTGCAAGGGGCCAAATTCTGCGAAGAATGCGGCAGCGCACTCGCACGACAGTGCGCGACCTGCGGCTACGAGCTTGCGGCACAGGCGAAGTTCTGCAGCCAATGCGGCACGCCGGCGCGAGTCTTCGCGCCGGCCCCCTCGGTAACAGAAGCAGAAGCGCCTCGCGAACTCGCACGCGATGCCCGGCCGCCGCCCGACGCGACGACCGCGGATCGGCGACAGGCGGCCGTGTTATTCGCCGACATCACCGGATACACCACACTGTGCGCCGGCAGTGATCCGGAGCAAATCCAGGAGATGCTCGGGCGCTTTTTCGATGCGATGGACAAAGTGGTCGAATCTCACGGCGGCCGGGTGATCGACCGGGCGGGTGACGCCGTCATGGCGGTCTTCGGCGCGCCGGTGGCCCATGGCAACGATGCGCAACGCGCATTGCACGCCGCGCTTGCGATGCATCGCGCGGCTGCGGGGGTTCCGGATTGCAAAGGCGTGCCGCTGCGGCTGCACATCGGCATTACCAAGGGCGAGGTCGTGGCCGCGGTGATCAGCGGCGGCGGCAAGGCCAAATACTCGGTCACCGGCGACTCGGTCAATCTGGCCGCCCGGCTCGATGCATTGGCCCAGCCAGGCGAGATCCTGATTTCTGACGCGCTGTACCGCGAAGTCGCCGCCAGCGTCGAAGTGCAGTCCGCAGGCAGCCAAATGGTCAAGGGCTTCGCAGTGCCGGTAGAGACCTGGCGCTTGCTCGGCTTGCGCCTGGCCCGTGGCGAACGCATGCCCTTTGTGGGCCGGCAAGCCGAACTGGGGCAACTGGTCGGGGCGCTCAACGCAGTGCGCGACACCGGCGTCGGAGTGACGGTGCTTGTTCGCGGCGATGCAGGGATCGGCAAATCAAGATTGGTCGAAGAGTACCAAGCGCGCGCTCGCGACCTCGGATTCGACACCCCCTCAGGGCAGGTTCTGGATTTCGGCGTCGCCAAAGGCCAGGACGCCGTCTCGTCGCTGCTGAAAACCCTGCTGCAGGTCAGCGCATGCGACGACGAAGCGCAACGCCACGCAGCGGTGCTGGATGCCGCTGCGCGCGGCCTGGTGACTGACGACGAGATTCTGTTCGTCAATGAGTGGCTCGATCTGCCGCAGCCGAAGCCGCTGGAGGCGATTTTCGAGGCCATGGACAACGCCACCCGGCTGCAGCGCGCGAGCGAGGCGTTGCGTTCCCTGTTGCAGCGGGCCGCTGCGACTCGATCGCAACTGGTGTTGATCGAGGACATCCACTGGGCCTCGCCGGAGTTGCTGCGACTGGTGGCGGCGGCAGCCCGTGCGGCTGCGCGGGCACCGATGGTCCTGCTGCTGACCTCGCGCATCGAGGGTGATCCGATCGACAAGGCATGGCGGGCGTCGATCCACGGCAGCGCTTTCATGACCATCGATCTTGCGCCCCTGCGCCCGCAGGAAGCGCGCTTGCTCGCCGGCGGGCTGGTGGAAGCGTCGAGCCGCTTTGCACTGATGTGCATCGAACGCGCTGAAGGCAATCCACTGTTTCTCGAGCAGTTGTTGCGAACCGCGCGGGCCGGCGAGACACCGGGGCTCGCGCCCGCTGTGCCGCCGACCATCCAGAGTCTGGTGCTCGAGCGTATGGACCGCCTCGCCGCGCCCGATCGCGCCAACCTCCAGGCCGCCGCGGTGATCGGCAAGCGCTTCTCGCTTGCCAACCTGCGCGGTGTCGCGAGCGCGCCGAATGCGAGCTGCGACATATTGGTGGCGGCCGACATCGTGCGGCCCGACGGTGCGGATTTTCTGTTTGCACACGCACTGATCCAGGAAGCCGTCTATGCGTCGACGCTCAAGAGCCGGAGACGCGAATTGCACCAGGCCGCCGCACGATGGTTCGGCGACGACGATCCGGTATTGAAGGCGGAGCATCTCGACCGCGCAGAGGACACGGAGGCCGCAGCGGCCTACCTGCGTGCAGCGACTCGTGAAGCCGGGCGGCTGCGCTTCGAAAGTGCGCTGCGCCTGGCCGAGCGCGGCGACTCGCTGGCGGCCGATCCGGCGCGAGGCAACGCCACGGTCGGCTGCGAACTCGCGTTGCTTTGCGGCGAGATGTTGCGCGAGCTCGGACGCTCGACCGAGTCGGTCGCCGCCTTCCAGCGTGCGCTCGAACTCGCCGGCGACGACGCACTGCGCTGTCGTGCCTGGATGGGCATCGCCGACGGCCATCGCGTCACCGGCGAATTCGCCCCGGCGATGCAGGCACTCGGCGAGGCCCAGCCGATTGCCGAACGGCTCGCGCTGACCGTCGAACGCTCTCGCATCCATCACACGAGGGGTAACCTCTATTTCGCCCAGGGCCGAACGGCCGAGTGCGACGCTCAGCACGTGATCGCGCTCGCGCTGGCCGAGCAATGCAGCGAACCACAGGGCCAGGCGCGGGCACTGAGCGGCCTCGGTGATGCACGCTACGCCGAAGGCCGCATGGCCAGTGCGCTCGACTACTTCAGGCGCTGTGTCGCGCTGTGCGGGGAGGAGCAGATTCGCATCACCGGGCCCAACCGCTGCATGATCGCTCACTGCCTCTGGTATGCCAACGAACTGCACGACGCCGTGGCTCATGCCCATTCGGTCTGCGACGACGCGCAGCGCTTCGGGGTCGTGCCCGTGCGGGTCTTCGCGCAGGCCACGCTCACTCAGGTGCTCACCGAAGCTGGCCTCTTTGAAGAGGCTGGCGTGTCAGTCACGAAAGCGCTTGAACTCGCGCGACTTGCTGGATCGAGGCGCTACGAAGCGACCGTGCTGTACTTCTCTGCCGAGCACCATCTTCGGAAGGGCGATCGCGCGCAGGCGCGCAAAGACCTGGAACTGGCGCTCGAGCTGGCACGCCAGACCGGTCTCGGATTCATCGGTGCCGCGCTCATGGGGCGGTTTGCGCGCATGGCGGAATCCGCCGAAGAGCGGGTTGCGCATCTTGCCGCCGGTGAAGCCCTGCTGCAGGACACCGGGCTCGCCCACAACCACCTCTGGTTCTATCGCGACGCGATGGAGGCCTGCCTTGCAGCCGGCGATTGGCAGTGCGCGCTGCAACACGCAGCTTCGCTGGAGCGGATGTTCCAGGTCGAGATCTTGCCCTGGGTCGAGTTGATGGTCGAGCGGGCGCGGGCCATCGTCGGGGCGGCCGTATCGGGCGCTGACGCGGCGGCCACCGCACGGCTGAGGGCCGTTCGCGCGACGGCGGTTGCGGCAGGCAATGGCTGGGCTCTCGCGGGCATCGATGAGGCGCTGAGGCCTGACCCGGCGACGGCGTGATGAAGCCGTCAGAAATGCCTTGCCAGCCGGAGCATCGCGCTCTGGTCGACGTAGCCTTTGGCGGCGCGCAGGCGGTATTCGGCCTTGAACTCCCAACCCGAATTCTTCAAGAGTTCGAGGCCGGCGGTCACGTCGCCGTAGACCTTTGGCATGTTGCTCGTGATCTGGAACGGCTGCATCGGGAACTCCGCCAGGCTCACGCTCACCTTGGCATCGCCGCTCAACACTGAGCTGACGCCGAACGCCAGATAGGGCCGCAATGTGGCGTCGTCCAGGTCGACGCGACCCCCGATCTCGACGCTTGGCGTCGCCATCCACGTGGTACTGCCGGTCGAGCGATAGGCGAGATCGAAAAGCCCGGCTCCCGTTTCGCGATAGGCAGAGCTGCGCTCATAGGTGGCGTCGAGATCGACATAAGGCTTCAGGTACCAGGTGTCGAAGTCGATCTGATCGGAAACGCGGGCGCGAGCGCCCCCGAAGTAGGCCTCCGGCTTGCCGGTTGCGCTGGCGAAGAAGCCGGGCAGAACGATGCTGCGCTTCTGGGTCGAGCTTTCGTAGCCCGCGAACAGCGCTCCGGCAAACTGCCAGGGGCCGGCTTGACGCTTCAGTGTGATGCCGCCTTGCGCGCCGTCGCTCGACGCCGTCACGGTCTGGTCGCTCGACGTGGTGTGGGTCCGGGTGTAGTTGAGGGAACCGCCGAAGAACCAGTCGGGGGCAATCTTCTTCTGCGTTCCGATCTGGTAGATGGCCTGGTTTCTGCGATATCCGACGTCCTCGCTCGTGGTCGAACGGTCGGCGCTCGCGCCGAGCACGCGCCCCCACGTGCATTCGCCCTCGGCAAGTCGGGTGCTGCCATCGACAAAGGAGGGACAGCTCATCAACCGATTGAGAAATGCATAGTTCTCCTGGCCGCGGCCGCTTGCCCGAGCGAGGGAGACGTCGGAGGCGATGGTGCCGAGCGCATGCACGTAGGCGGTCGAGTCCTTGATGCCCGTGAGAGTGCCGAACAGCGGCGCCGCCTTCACACTGCCGGTATCCCACAGCGCCTGCAGATGGCCGGCAACGGCGGCCTGGTCACTGTTGAGAGCGATGCCCTGCGGCCTGAAATTGGCGTTGACCGAAATCAGCACGTCGTGCTTGTCCTCACTGATTCGCAATGGATAGGCGAAGACCGGGGAACGATCGGCCACGCTCAACTCGACAGAATGGGCGGGGATCACCGGATCCGAATGGATGATCGTCAGCGCGGTATCGCGCACCGGGTTCTGCGTGAGCGGCGTGACGGTGCCTCCGAAGTAGGACGCCTCGCTGCTCGAGAGACGATCGCTCTTTCTGTTGGCGAAGTCGAGATCGGCGGCCAAGGTACCCGACGAGGTCTGGTTGAACTTGCCGTAGGTCAGCCGGGTGGTCGTGAAAACGCCGGGGCCACCGGGGCTGAGCGTGCCAGCGTTGTTCAGTGCGCCCCACGTGATGTAGAGGTTGTCCCCGCTCTGGAAGGTGGCCCCTGCGCGATTGTTGAAGTTGCTGCCAATGCCTGATCCTCGTCCGATGTCGACATTGCCTGCGATCAGCCCATCGTTGTTGACCACGGTTTGCCGGTCGGTCGCGATGGCTGTTCGGCCAGAAACGGTTCCGGCGTTGTTGATGGTGGTGACATCCGTGGTGATGGCCAGGATGCCGATGCCTGAACTGCGATTCGCCATCACGTTCGCGCCCTTGTCGATGGAGATGCCGACGGCGCTCCCGAGCAAGGCGTCGCCGCCGGCCCTGCTGCCCATGCTGATCGCCGCAATGGCCGGGGAGCCGGCCCCCATCGCGGAAACCGTCGCGCCGGCGTGAAGGTTGACCTCCACGGCCGCGCCGGCGTTGACAGGCGAAGAAGGGTTCAGATGGGGCGGGGTGCTCAGGAAAACACCGCCGTCCCTGAAAACAGCGCCGCCGCCCAGGCTCATCGCAAGAATCGCGGGGGCGTTGGCGCCACTGGTGGCGACAACGCTTGCCAGGCCGGCGCAAGTCTCGCCGGGCGCACAACCGACATCCACCGCGACGCTGCCACCGCTGCCGACGCTGCTGGACACGTCTGAGCGCTGCACCATGCCCAGCCCATAGTTGACTGAGGCCGCGTCTCCCGCGATGCCACCGCCACCGCCCACGCTCTGCGCGAGGATGCCGATCGCACCACGGCCCGCCGTTTCCAGGTGGCCACCGGCCGCGACCTTCACCGTGACTTGTCCGCCATTGCTGTACTCGAGCTCGTTCGCGCTCGTGCCATGCAGCGTCAGGGTGCCCGGCTGTGTTGTGAGCCCCGCGATGCCACCGCCGCCGCCAACGCTCTGTGCCACGATGCCGTGCGAGTCCTGCCCGGCTGTTCGAACCGCGCCATTGAGCACGACCGACGCAGCACCACCAGAGCCCGATGAATCGCCGCTCCCGCCGAAGGTCAATGTCGTGGGACCCGCGTATGCCTGGCCGGCGCTGGTCAGCGCCACGTATCCGCCGCCATTGCCGATGCTTTGCGCCAGCACGCCGAAAGCCAGGTTGCCGCTGGTCGAAGCCGCGCCATCGAAGGTGACCTTCACGGCGCCGCCGCTGGTCGGCGCGCCGAACTGACCGCTCGTGACGCCGAGACTGACATTCGGCGCGGCCAGCAAGGCGCCTGCCTGAGGGCTGACTGCGAGACTCGCGATGCCGCCGCCACCGCCCACGCTTTGCGCCACGATCGCGTGAGACAGCGTGCCGGTGGTCGTGATGTCGCCCTTCCCTTTCACCGTAACGTCCCCGCCCTGGATATGCGGTGTTGCGGTGAAGTAATCCTCCCTGCTCAGTTTCCCGCCGAGCGAGATGCTCGGCGATTGCCTTTGCCGATCGGCGCCCAGACTCGTTGCGGCACTGCTGTCGACGTTGACCAAGGCAACCCCGCCGCCGCCGCTGACGCTTTGCGCCAGGACGCCGATCGAATCATTGCCTTGCGTGCGAATGGCGCCGCCGGTCAGCACTGTGACCGTGCCGCCATTCATGTCGCCTTGGAACATTGGCGTGAAGGTTCGGGTCGCCCCAAGCGCAATCGACAACGGATTCTCCGCGCCGCCGGCCAGCGC
Organism: Variovorax sp. 10N420; assembly: GCF_056394705.1. Classification (NCBI taxonomy): domain Bacteria; kingdom Pseudomonadati; phylum Pseudomonadota; class Betaproteobacteria; order Burkholderiales; family Comamonadaceae; genus Variovorax; species Variovorax sp. 10N420. Next base: position 23,195 of record NZ_JBFTIJ010000013.1, read on the forward strand.
GGAGAATCCCCCGGCGCCGATCGCGTCGGTCGAGACATCGGCCGTTCCGCCGCCCCCGCCGACGCTTTGCGCCAGCACGGCAGGAGAAGCGCCGCCCCGGGTCGAGATGCTGCTCGTGCCGGCAGAGGCATCGACGAGCACGGGGCCGCCGTTGCCGTCCGCGCCGTTGCTGCCGCCGACATTGACAGCGACGCTCCTTGCCATGGACAGTCCCTTGCTTCCCAACAGATCGAGGATCGTTGTGATCCTGTCGAGGATCTGCTCGGCAGACGCGCCACCCTGCTGCTTCACCACGGCTTCGAGGCTCTGGTCGGCCATCGTGCCGGTTCCGCCACCGCCGCCGATGCTCTGGGCCAGCACGGCTGGCGAGGCGAAAGCGCTCGTGGCGACCGTGCCCGTGTTGTTGATCGTGACGCTTCCACCATTGCCGCCGAAACCACCGAGCCCGCCGATCGCCATGTTGAGACCGATGTTCGGCGACAGCGAAAAGGCGCCGCTGACAGCGCCCGAGGCCGCTGCGACCATGCTGTCGATGCTCGACAGCAAGCTCGACACGCCGGAGGAATTGATCGCGCCACCTTGGCCGCCGCCACCCGCAATACTCTGCGCGACGATGGCCGGGGCGCTGGCGCCGCTGGTGACCACACGGCCGTCGTTCGTGACTGTGATGTCGCCGCCATTGCCGCCCCCGGCGCCATCTCCGCCGACTCTCGCGTCGAGGGCGTACGTGAAGGACGCCAGCTTGAGGCCGGTGGGGGCGGTCTCCAACCAGCTCGCGACCTGATTCACGGCGCCCAGGAAGGCCTGCGGCGATCCCATGGTCGGCGAGAAGGAGTGCGAGTTCTCCTCCTGCACGAGACCGCCGCTGCCACCGCCGCCACCGATGCTCTGCGCCAGAACGCCGATCGACTGGTCGCCTGTGGTGCTGATAGCACCGGACTTGTGGTTGCCGATGTTGACCGTCGTTCCCTGGCCGCCGGCACCGCCATTGCCGCCGACGGTGATGCCGGCGCTGATGGAGATGTCGGATGCGCCGACCACCGTCGGCCGAAGCGGTGCCGCCGCCGTGCCGCCATTGCCGCCGCCACCGCCGATGCTCTGCGCCAGGATGCCAAAGGCCCGGGCGCCCGTGGTCGCCAATTGGCCGCTGGTGTTGATCCCGATCGTGCCGCCCATGCCGCCGGTGCCACCCGAACCGCCGACCGTGTGCTGGATGCTGGCTGCACCGGAAGGAATTTCCGGGCCGAGGTCGGGCGCGATCGTGGCCTGCGTCGAATCCGCGAAAGCACCGTTGCCTCCGCCGCCGCCGATCGCCTGCGCCACCACCGCAATGCCAAGCGCGCCCGCCGTGCTGATGCCCCCGTTCTGGTCGAGCGTGATGGCCAGCCCACCCGCCTGGCCGCCACCGCCGCCACTGCCGCCGATGCTCATGGCGACGCCGGTCAGCACTCCGACGGAAACCGCGCTTGCCGAGCCTCCTTCGCCACCACCCCCGCCAATGCTCTGCAATGTCAGGCCGGATGAACCTGCGCCCGTGGTCACGATCCGTCCTGACGCTTTAAGCGAGATGTTGCCGCCGCCGCCGGCCGCCCCGCCGCGACCGCCGATGGCCATGGCGGTGATGACGCCGGTGCTGTCGGCATCCCCGCCTGCACCACCGCCGCCGCCGATGCTTTGCAGCAGGATCGCATCGCTATGGTCACCACCGGTGGTGATGCCGCCGCTGTTCGCGATGTCCAGGACGCCACCCGTGCCCGCATTGCCGCCGTTGCCGCCGCCGACAAAGAAGGCGCCGTTGCTGGCCGCGCTCGCCCCGCCGCCCCCGCCGACTGCGTGGGCAAGAATTCCTGTCGAGTTTTGTCCCGATGTCGTGATCGAACCGCTGTTGTTGATCTGGATGGCCGTCGCCCTGGTGCTTGCGCCGGCGCCGCCGTCGCCGCCGTGGCCCGAAATGCCGCTCGCCCCGCCGATGCCGCCGCTGCCACCTTTGACGATGGCGGTGATGCCGTTCGAATTGATCCCAGTCGTCGAGATCGACCCCGTGTTCGCGATGACGACCCCCTGCGGCGTGCCGCCGGCGCCGCCGTTGTGGCCCGAGCCCCAGGAGCCAGGGCCACCGTTCGAGCCGTTGCCGCCGGTGCTCGCCGCCAGGATGCCGGGCGACATCGTCCCGCTGGTCGAGATCCATGCGCCGTTGGTGACGGTGACAAGGCCTGCGTCGCCACCATTCGCGGCCGCCACGTCCACCGGGTCGCCGGAGGGAACGGTCAGGGCATCGCCGCCGGTCGAGCGGGCCAGGATTCCCAGCGTCCTGTCGCCACGGGTGCTGATGCTCGTCCCGTCTTGCGTGGTGACGGTGATGTTCCCCGCCGCGCCGCCCCGGCCCGTGTAGCTGTGGCCGCCGAAATCACCGGTGTGGACGCCGGGTCCGCCCTGTCCCCCGATCGATTGAGCGCCGATACCCGCGCCAAGCTCGTTCGGGTAGGCACCGGTCCGGGCCGAGGCACCGACCGAGAGCGCGGAATTCCCGTTCAGCGTCACGCGGACCTCACCAGCGTTGCCGCCGTTGCCCGCATTCCGTTCGGCGCCGAACGTTGCGATCGCGCTCTCTTGCCCGGTGCCGCCCATCGACATTGCCGAGATGCCGTAGCCGGCCGCGAAGATCGTCGAGCCCGTGAGCGTCAGCAGGACGGCATGTCCATCGGCCCCATTGCCGTGGTCTTTTCCGTCCCCCCACTTGCCTCCATCGCCGCCCTTCGAAACGCCGACAAGCCCGGCGCCGGCGGTGCTGAGGATGGAGCTGCTCTGGACCGTGTAGTCGATGATGCGGCCGTAGCCACCGTTGCCGCCCCAATGGTTCTGGCTGGTGCTGACCTCAGCGCCGTCGCCGCCATTGCCGCCGCTCACGTCGACCGTGACGCCGGCGCTGCCGGTTGCACTGATGTTCAGGCCCGACTGCGTGAGGATGAAGTTGTCCGTCGCGGGGGCGCCGTCGGAGCCATTGCTATCGCGGCAACAGGTGCCATTCGCGCCCCGCCGGTCCCAGAAGATGGCGCCCGATTGCGCGGACACCGGTCCCGAAAACACCAGCATCGCCGCTCCAACCAGCACGACATCTGTCCACACGACCGTGCGACCGAAATTCATCGCGCGCGCAACACCTGCACGACCGCTTGCAAGACGGCACTCGAGCGCTGGGCAAACAGCTGGAACGGTGCGCCGGTGCTCCCTTCCGCGCCCGTCCAGTTGTACGTGAAGCAGAAGGAAACAGGCACACCGTCGACCACCATGCGGCCCGGAAAGCTCAGCGCGTGGAAACCTTCCCAGTCGATGCTGCCGCCCTTGCCATAGGCCGCAATGTCGGGGGGCACGATGACTGAAATGGCATCTGCCATGGCCAGGATCCGCTTGTATTCGGTCAACGCACCGCTGTTCGGAAAATACGGGCTGCCCAGCGTCTGTCGATACCAGTTCACCATGTCCGTCGCTGTGCTGCGCATCGATTCGGTGTCGTTGACCGCCGGCCGTGCATTCGGATTTGGATCCGGGATCGCATTCAAGCCATTCCAACCCAGATCGGTACCGTGGGGCGCACCTGACAGGTACGAGAAGAACAGTCGCGTCGAACCGGGAATCTGCGTGTTCGCCAAGCCCGCCCGCGTGATCAGCTGACGCACTCTGGGCGCTTGCACCGCTGCAAATGCGATGTCCGTCGCGGTGTTGTCGCTGTGGGAGATCATCGCCTCGAGAACGCTTCGAAGAGGCATCGTCCCGTTCATGTGCTGGAGCACGGGACTCCCGGGCGAGCGCACCGCGTCGCTGACCACCTGCTGCGTGTCTCCTGTCAGGCCGTTGAATTGATTGGCGGTATCGATGATCGATTGCGCGAGCACGAAGGTCTTGACGGCGCTGCCGACAAACAGCTGGCGATCTGGCTGCCAACCGCCCCTCCACGCCCCGCCGGGCGCGTCCACGTGGACGAGGCAATGCGTGGTGTCGGGCGCCATCGCCCCGAAGCTATTGATCGCCTCCGTCACCGAGACAGGGCTCGCCGCAGTGACTGCGGCGGCTTCAGCGCTGGAGCCCCCGCAGCCGGACACCAGGGGCGCGGCGAGCACTGAGGCCGTCAGCTTCAGCGCGACGCGTCGTGCGTTCGAAATCGGAGGAATGAGGGGAATGGGGGGATGCATCGATGATCAGTTCCGGTTGGCGCTCCGGCGGGACATCGGCGTTGCATCTCTGTCGACCGGTAACCACACAAGAGTAACCAATAGTCACAAGCTCCCTCAATCCCCGAGAATAGGTAAAAGCGTCGCCCCACCGTTCCTCCATGCAATCCCATGCCACAGCCCCACTCGAAGATGCCCAACCGGTCGCATTGAGTCCGGCCCTGATCGTGGAGGACGACCCGCTGATGCGGGACCGCCTGCGCCTGCTTCTTTCCAATCTCGGCGGCGACGACCGGCAGATTGCTGTCGCAGACAGCGTCGCCGCGGCGCAAGAACTGTTCAGGAAGCAATCGTTCAGCATCGCCCTCGTCGACATTGGCCTGCCCGACGGCAGCGGCGTCGAACTGATTGCATGGCTGCAGGCTCACCATCCCGACGTTTCAGCGGTGGTGATCTCCGCCTGGCGCACTGACGAAGTGATTTTTTCGGCTTTGCGCGCGGGCGCCATCGGCTATCTGCTGAAAGAGCGCGACGACCTCGAACTCGGCATCGCACTGCGCAATATCGAACAAGGCGGCGCACCGATCGATCCCTCCATTGCACGGCGCATCCTTTCATGGCTCACGGCCAGTCCGGGATCGCCACAACCGCAACCCCTCGCAGTGCCTCCCGCCGCGGTCCTCACCCCCCGCGAGCGCAAGATCCTCGAACTTGTCTCCCAAGGCCTCAGCAACCGCGACATGGCCGAGACACTGTCGATCTCCAGGTTGACCGTGGAATGCCACACCAAAAACATCTATCGCAAGCTCGCCGTCAACTCGCGCACCGAAGCCGTCTATCAAGCGCGAAGGCATGGCTTGCTGCGCTGATCGGCGCCTGCATCGTCTGCATCGCCCTGTGCGCAACCGGCACAGTGCGCGCGCAGCCCGCGCCGGCACTGCACGTCGAGGCGGCACGCGGCTCGGGCTGGCTCGATGCGACACCCCCAACCGACGGTTGGACCCCGGTCACCCTTCCGGACACTTGGGCCTCGCGCTGGCCCGGCTTTGACGGTGTGGTCTGGTATCGCCTGACCTGGGACCAGCCGGCCCCGGTGCACGAGACCGGGCTGCTGCTGGTCTACCTCAACATGGCCGGCGTTGTGTCTCTCAACGGCATGTCGATCTGGCGCGACAACAGCCTCGTCGAGCCGCTCACTCGCGCCTGGAACACGCCGCGCTACTGGCTCCTGGCGCCGCCGCTGCTGCAACAGGGCACCAATACGCTGCTGGTCCGCGTGTCCGGTCTGTCCGCCTACCAGGCGGGGCTGGGCCCCGTCAGCCTCGGCCCGCCCGCCGTCATGCAGGCGCAGTACGAGCGCGAGCGCATGCTGCGTCGCGACCTGCAGGTGCTCGGGCTGGCCATCAGCGCCGCAGTCTCGGCCTTTTTCGGTGCGCTGTGGCTGATGCGCCGACGCGAGACAGCGTATGGTTGGTTCGCGCTGATGTCGGTGCTGTGGCTCCTGTTCGGCTTCAACCAGGTCGCGACCAGCCCATGGCCGTTTGCGACCAACGACGCGTGGCAGGCGCTCAACACCTCGCTGTTGCTGGCGTTCGCCATCTCTTTCATGGTCTTCACGCTGCGCTTTTGCGGGCGGCGGATGCGGCGACTCGAAATCGCGGCGCTGCTTCTTGTGGCCGTGGGCTGGGCCGACCTCTGGTTGATCGGCCCGCCGTCATTGGCGACGCACCGCGCCGTCTGGACGCTTGTCGGTGGCCTGATCACGATCGCCGTGGGCTGCACAGCAATCGTGCAGGCCTGGAGAACGCGCGAGCGCGCCCTCGTCGCGCTGGCTCCGTTCATGGCGGTTTCCGCTTCGGCCGCCACGCACGACCTGCTGGCGTACACGCAGGTGATCGACAGCAATATCTACTACGGCACCATGTCCTCGTATGCGCTGCTGCTCGGCATGGCGCTGATCCAGGCCGGCCGCTTCGTGAACAGCCTCAGGCGCATCGAGAACTTCAACACCGAACTGATCGAGGAAGTGAACGCCGCCAAGGCCGAATTGGCCGCCACGCTGGCTCAGCGGCACGCATTGGAACTGGCGCACGCGCGTATCGGCGAACGCGTGAACCTGGTCAGCGACCTGCACGACGGACTGGGCGGCATGCTGATTGGCAGCATCGCGACACTGGAGCGCACACCGGAGAATCTCTCGGCACCCCAGTTGCTGGCAATGCTCACGAGCCTGCGCGATGATTTGCGACTGATCATCGATGCCAGTAGTCACGACGACGGCACCCCCGCGCTGGGAGACCTGCTTGTGCCGCTGCGCCATCGACTCACCGAACTGCTGGATGCCAACGGCATCGATTGCCGGTGGCAGTTGTCGGGCATCGAGACTCTGGTGCTCGCACCTTCGCAGAACCTCGAAATCTTGCGATTTCTGCAGGAAGCGCTGACCAACGTGCTCAAGCACAGCGGTGCCAAGCGAGCCGATGTGTCGCTTTCCAGATCGGGGGCAGAACTCTGCGTGGGCGTGCGCGACGATGGCAAAGGCTTCACGCTTGACGCGGCGCGACGGGGAAGCGGCGCCGGCCTTCGCAGCATGCACGCGCGAGCGCGCCGGCTCGGCGGCGAACTGATGCTGGAGTCGCAGCCGGGCCGGACAGCGCTTGCTCTGCGCATGCGCTTCACTGGGCCACCGATGTGATGGTGCCGTTTGTCGACACTTTCGCTCTTCCTAAGCATCCACCAATGACAGCTGGCCGAAGCCAACTGACGACAACCAACGGCACGTAAACGCCCCATTGCGGTGGCTTGGTCGCAGAACATGGGCGGCAGGGGGACAGCTTCCATGACGCATGCCGAGACCCGGCCGTTCAATGGTGAAGAATCTGGGCGAAAATTTTTGTGCCCGCTCGGCGCGAGGGCTACTGAAAAATTCCCGCGGCGAAGCGGACTTGGAGATGGCGCCCCGTCGGCCACGAAGATGCCGCGGTCAGCTATGGCTCGGGCGAAACCCATTTCGTGCGTGACGCACACCGTCGTCATGGCGGTGCAACTCGTCGAGCAGGTCGCGAAGCTTGGCGAGAGCAACTCTCATTGACGACTGACTGATCTCCAGCCGCTCCGCCGCTCGAGTGACTTGGCGCCCGGCAACGTCCCAAATGATGCGAAAGCGCTGAACGCTGCATCAAGAGCGGTTTCAAGCTTGACGGCGCTGCCGCGCCCCTGCTTCAGAGTGACGCGGAGCTATGACGCCCAATGGCATCTTGTCAGCCGCATTGGCGGCATTGGCAACGAAGCCTACATCTTGCAGTCAAGCGACGCAGCGGGCACCAGCGCCGGGTCATATCGCTGTTCCACGACGGGCCGCAGCGCGCCGTCCACCTTCTTCACGCGCGCCACGTAGTTGGGCAGGACGAGCTGGTTGTCCTCGGAACGCATCCGCACCGAACCATAGATGGTGTCGATCGTGGTGCCGCGCAGCGCCTTGCTCACATCCGCCGGCTTCACGCTCCCGGCCTTGGCCACACCCGCGAAGATCACCTGGGCGCCGTTGTAGGCCTGGGCTTCATTGTCGGTGGGCACGCGCTTGTACTTGGCCTGCCATCCGGCAACGAATGCCTTGTTCTTCGGGGTATCGATGTCCGCGGTGTAGGACGTATTGCCTTGAACGTTTTCCAGCGCGGTGCCGCTGCCGTCGATCATAAAGTTCATGATCAGCGCATGACCGATCAGGCGCTTGCCCGGTGTCAAGCCGAACTCCTGCGCCTGCTTGGCGAAGGCAATGGCATCGCGGCCGACCTCCGCCACCCAGATCGCTTCGGCATCGGAAGCCTTGAGCTGGGCGATGTAGGGAGAAAAGTCTTTGGTGCCCATCGGCGGGTAAAGCGCCAGGACGACGTCCTTGCCGTGCGACTTGACGGCCTTGGTGAACGACTCGCCGGAATCACGCCCCCACACGTAGTCGGCGGCAAGCACGGCGAACTTCTTCTCCTTGAAGGTCGGCGCCCATTCCTTGATCATGGCCAGGTCCATGGCATCGGAGTGATTGGTCCGGAAGCTGCGCGGCTTGCAGCTGTCGCCGGTCAGCTTGTCGGACTTGCTCGCCACGACGAAATAGGCCGCATCCCAGCGTTGCAGGTTCTGCGCGATGGTCAGCGAGATGGACGAAGGGATCGCGCCGATCAGCAGGTTGTAGCCGTCGCGCGCCATCTTCTCCGCCACGCGGCGGCCCGCGTCGGGCGTGCTCTCGTCGTCGCCGAGCTGTACTTCAACCTTGCGGCCGTCGATGCCCTTCGCGTTGGCCTCTTCGATGGCGTACTGCACGCCGCGGATCACTTCGGCCCCCTGCTGAGCGAACACACCCGACTGGGAGGAAACCAGGCCGATCTTGATGGGAGGCTTGTCCTGCGCGAGCGCAGACAAGGGCAAGGCGGCGCAGACGGCCAGTGCCGTCAAGGCACCTCGAGGGGGAATTCTTCTGAACACTACGAATGTCTCCTTTGAAAAATGAGCCCGGATGGGGGCGTACGGTGGATACGGAATGCGGGATGCGCGGCGGCTGCGCGGGTCAGACCATCACGTGTCTATGCAGTTCTTCGATGCCTTCGGGCGCCACGCGCCCTTCAGCGATGACCGAGCCTTTGGCCATGGCCAGGTACCGGTGCGCGACGCGCACGACCAGGCTCATGTTCTGTTCGATTAGCAAGAGCGCGGTGCCCTGGTCCGCCACCTGGCCGAAGATCTCGGCGAGCTGATCGACGATCACGGGCGCGAGCCCCTCCGTGGGTTCGTCCAGCAGCACCAGCGCCGGGTTCGACATCAGCGCGCGGCCGATGGCCAGCATCTGTTGCTGGCCGCCCGACAAGGCGGTGCCCGGTGTGTGCGCGCGCTCCAGCAGAACCGGAAAGAGCTTGTAGATGGCGTCCGTGGTCCACGGCCCCTTTCGACGCACGGCAGCACCGAGCCGCAGGTTCTCCTCGACGGTCAGGTTGGCGACGATGCGACGGCCTTGCGGCACCACAGCAACGCCAAGTTGCGCGGCTTCGTATGCCTTGGGACGCAGGAACGTCTTGCCCGCCACTCTCACCGTACCGCCGCGCAGGCTGGCCACGCCGAGGAGCGTGTTGACCACCGTGGTCTTTCCCACGCCGTTGCGTCCAATCAATGCGACTCGCTCGCCGGCGCCGATCTCCAGGTTCAGGTCATGGAGGATGTGCGCCGCGGCGTAGCAGGCGTTGACGCGTTCGAATTGAAGCAGGCTCTTCATGCCGCGCTCCCCAGGTAGGCTTGACGTACGCGCGGATCGGCGCGCACTTCGGCAGGTGTGCCGCTCGCGATGACGCGGCCGAGTTCAAAGACCGTGACCGCGTCGGAGATGCCGAACACCACGTCCATGTCGTGCTCCACGAGCAGCACCGAAACCCCGCGCCGTTCGGTAAGCGCCTGGAGGTGATGCGCGAGGTCGCGGGATTCCTGCACCGAAAGCCCCGCCATGGGTTCGTCCAGCAGCAGCACCACCGGCCGACCCACCAGCGCCAGCGCCAGATCCAGCCGGCGCTGCTGGCCGTAGCCCAGGTCGGCGGCGAGAGTGGCGCCCAGCGGGAGCAGGTCCAGCTCGGAAAGGATTTCGTCCGCATCCTGCGCCGCTCCGGCGATTCCCATTTGCTGCGACGCCAGCACCACCTGCTTGCGCACCGGCATCTGGCCGAAGATGCTGGTGCGCTGGAACGATCGCGACAACCCGCGTCGGCGCCGCTGTTCGACGCCCTGCGTCGTGATGTCTTCGCCTTGCAGCGCGATGCTGCCGCGCGTCAGCCGCCGGCGTCCGGTGATGGCGTCGATCACTGTCGACTTTCCGGCGCCGTTGGGGCCAATGAGGCCCCGGATCTGCCCCGGCTCCAGCGTCAGTTCGACGCCGTCGACCGCTTTCACGCCGCCATAGTGGATGGCCACGTCGCGGGCTTGCAGTATCAGTTCCGTCATGAATGTCTTGCCCTCAACGAAATGCCGTTCCGCGCGAAGCGGCGGACGCGGCGGCGGAGGTCCCGGTCCGTCGCCGCACCAGGCGCTGCAGGGCACCGACAAGCCCGCGTGGCGAGAACACGATGGTGGCGATCAGCGCGGCGCCGAAGATGGCCATCCAGTGGTCGGCGTAGCCGCCCAGGAGATCCTTGAGCACGAAGTAGACGATCGCGCCGAGCGGCGGCCCCCACAACGCGCCCTGCCCGCCCACCACGACCATCATCAAGGCGACGCCGGACACGCTCCAGTGCAGGTTCTCCGGCGAGACGAAGCCGGTGTTCAACGCCGCGAGCACGCCGGCCAGCGCGGTGACCCCGCCCGACAAGGCGAACACCGCCGCCCTGGGCAGCAAGGTGCGGATGCCGATGAACCGGGCGCGCTCCTCGTTGTCGCGCACGGCCTCGGTGATGGCGCCGAAGCGCCCTCGCAGCAGCAGGGTGAGCGCGGTCAGGGTCAGCACCAGGACGGACCAGCACAGCGCGAACATCGCATGCGGCTCGGTCAGCGCCGAGGTCGAGACACCGAACAAGGTGTTCGGCCAATTGATGTTCATGCCGTCGGCGCCGCCCGTCAGGCCGCGCGAGCGGGCGGCCGTGAGGAACAGCATCTGGCCCACCGCCAGCGTCAGCATGCCGAATGCGATGCCGGGCACGCGAACGAACACCAGCCCGAGCAGGAAGGCCACAGCGGTAATGCCGAGCAGCGTGAGCACGATCGCGGCCTCCGCCGGCACAACACGGGTTTCCAACAGCACGGCCACGCTGTAGCCGGCACAGCCGAAGAAGGCCGCATGGCCGAAGCTGACCAGTCCGCTCTGGCGCAACAGAAGGCCGACGCCCAGGGCGAACACGGCGAAGATGACGGCCTGCGTGAACAGGGACAGGAGAGTGGCCGAACCGGCGTACGCTGCAGCCGCGCCGCCCACGAGCAGCGCGGCTGCGGCGTACGCCGCGATGCGGGAAAGGGAGATCGTCATGGCAATGCGCTCCTCAGGTGCGGCTGCCCGCCAGGCCCGCGGGCTTCCACAGCAGGACGGCGATCATCAGAGCGAAAGGCAGGATCGCCGAAGCGTCGGGAAGGTAGACAGCACCGATCGACTGGATCAGCCCCAGCACCAGCGCGGTTGCGAATGCACCGGACAGGCTGCCGAGGCCACCGATGACGACGACCACGAAGGAGTCGATCAGCACGTCGCTGCTCATCGAGGGCGACAGCGCGAGAAACGGCGCGGCCACGACACCGGCCAGCCCGGCCAGCGCCGTGCCGACGCCGACCACGGTGGCAGAGAGCGCATCGGTGTTCACGCCCTGCATGGCCGTCGTCGCGGGATCAGTGCTGGCCGCGCGCACGAACAGCCCGGCACGCGAATGGCGCATCCACAGCGTCAGGCCGAGCGCCACCAGCAGCCCGACGGCCATGACGCCGATACGGTAGGCCGGCACGGGCGTGCCGAACAGGTCGACCGAGGTACTCAGCAGCGCGGGCGCCGGCACCGACAGGTTGTCCTTGCCCCAAAGGGTCTGCACGGCGTCCTCGATGATCATGAGCAGGCCGAACGTGACGAGCACAACGGTGAGCGGATCCCGGTCCTGCAGCAGACGAAAACCGAACCGGTCCAGGCACACGCCCAGCAGCGCCATCAGCGCCGGCGCGGCGACCAGCGCGACCCAGAAGTTGCTATAGGTAGCGATGCTGTAGCCCAGGTAGGCGCCCAGCATGTAGAGCGAGCCGTGGGCGAAGTTCACCACCCGGCGCAATCCGTAGATCAGCGCCAGCCCGGAACACATCACGGTCAGCAACGCGCCGTAGACCAGGCCGTTGAAGATGTTGATCGTCAGCATTTCATGTCTCTCCTCTTCTTGTGATTCGGGTCAGCCAGCGAGCGCCGACTCGGGTGCTCCCAGCGCCAGCCAGCCGCCGTCGACGTGCAGCGTGGTGCCGGTGATGAAGCTGGCCCGCGCCGAGGCGAGGAACGCGATCGCTTCGGCGACCTCGCCCGGCGCCGCGAGGCGTCCCATGGGTGTGCGCGCGTTGATCGCCTGGATGTCGAGCGCTCCCTTGCGCTCCAGTTCTTCCACCAGCGCGGTGCGGACATAGCCCGGCGCGACCGCGTTGACACGCACGCCTCGACGCGCCCATTCGCAGGCCATCGCCCGCGTCATGGCCAGGATGCCCGCCTTGGCCGCGCCGTAGGCGTTGCGCGAGGGGATGCCGCCGAACGCGGCGATCGACCCGAGGTTGACGATGGAGCCGCTGCCGTGCGCCAGCATGGTGCGCCCGGCCTCGCGGCTCATCAGGAAAGTTCCGCGCAAGTGGACCGACAGCACCCGGTCGAAAAGCTCGACCTTCTGCTCCACGGTGGGCGCGGCCTGCTCGCCGATGCCCGCGTTGTTCACCAGCACATCGACGCGGCCGAAGCGCGACGTCACGGCAGCCAGCGCCGAGGCCACATCGTCGGCCGATGTCACGTCGGCACGCAGGCCCAGATGCGCGGCCCCCAGCTGCGCGGCGCGATCGCGCGCCACTTCTTCCCGCAGGTCGATGAGCACGACATGCGCGTGTTCCTCCGCCAGCCGCTGCGCGGCGGCCCAACCGATGCCGTCGGCAGCGCCCGTCACAACCGCGACCGATTCATGACCCCTTCGCGGGTCTTGCGTTGTCTTCATGGGTTCCATCGGGCGCTCAGCGTTCTTTCGCCCGGACGCTGGGCATGGCAACGCGCCTGATCAACCGCGTTTCCTGGGCAGTGATGAGATGTCCCGATGCCTGCAGGTAGGCCGGGAAGTCCGGATGGGCGTCGCGCGCGCCGCAGCGCGCCTCGTAGTCGCCCAGGCTCGCATAGGCCCAGAGGTGCACGAACTGATTCTGCGGGCCGACCTGGCTCACATACATGCCCACCGGGTTGCCCAGCGTCTCCAGCAGGACGGGCATGGCGAGGCGATCGAACACTTCCAGGAACTCGGGCATCTTGCGAAGCGCGATCGTGTAGATGCGATGGTCCACCAGGGGCAGCGCATGCGCGTCGAGGATGGATTCAGCGCGCATGCCGCACCACCTTCGCTTCGCTCGTCGCCCGCAGGCCGGCAACGGCCGGGATCTCCGTGCGCAACGCCGGCGTCCAGGCGCCCGCGACATAGCGTCCCGTGATGTAGCCGAAGGTCATGATGGGTCCCAGGGTTATGCCGGCGCCCGGGTAGTTGCCCCCCATGACGCTGGCGCGGTCGTTGCCCACCGCGAACAGCCCCGGGATCACCTCGCCATCCTCGCGCAGCACCTCGCCTGCCACGCTGGTGCGGATCCCGTCGAAGGTCCCAAGATCTCCCATCCAGAGCTTGAGCGCGTAGTACGGGCCCTGCCCGATCGGGCCGACCGCCGGATTGGGCTTGTGCTCGGGGTCCGCGAGGTAGCGGTTGAAGGCGTTGCCGCCGCGGCCGAAGGCAGGGTCTTCGCCGCGAACCGCATGCACGTTGTAGTCACGCACGGTGGCCTCCAGCCCGGCCGCGTCGATGCCCGCGCTGGCCGCGAGTTCTGCCAGCGTGCGGCCCTTGTTCAGGTATCCGTTGCGCACCAGGCCGCCCAGCGGCATGGGCGAAGGCTTGGCGTAGCCCAGGCCGTACTTCCCGATGGTGGCCGCATCGCAGATGAGCCAGGCCGCCGTCTCCTTCTGGTCCTTGCAGGCCTCGATCATCGCGGCGCCGACATCGTGGTACGAGTCGGATTCGTTGGTGAAGCGCTTGCCGTTCCTCGTCACGCCGATGACGCCGGGCTTGTAGCGGTCCAGCAGATGCGGGAACACGCCGAACTTGCCGCCGCCCAGGGGCACGCGCGACACCGGCATCCAGGCCGCCGCCTGCCGGTAGCGGATCGGCACGGTGCCGCCGGCCGATTCGGCCAGGCATGCTCCGTCGCCCGTGTTGCCCGTGGGGACGGGCGACACGTGTTCGCCTCCTCTTGCCACATGGGGGTAGGCCTTTTTGAGCCGCTGCACATCGTGCGAGAAGCCGCCCGCAGCCAGCACCACGCCTTTGCGGGCCAGGATGCGGACATCCTTGGCGTCCTTTTGCACCACGGCGCCGACCACGCCGCCTTTCTCCTGGATCAGCGCCTTGCCCGGCGTCGAGGTCCAGATCGGGATCTTCAGGTCGAGTGCCGACCTGGCCAGCCGCGCCGCGAGCGCATTGCCGCTGGTCACGTTGGTGCCGCGGCGGTAAAGGATCAGTTCCTTGACATGGTTGAGCAGCCGCCGGGCGACGTACACGGCCGAGGTCAGCGACTTCGTCGCGCGGAAGAAGTGCTTCAGGTCTGCGTTGGAAGAGTTGAACATCATCCCGATGAAGGTGATGGTCTTGAGCGGCGGGCGCAGCCTGGCCATGTCTTCGCCGAGTTCGCGAATATCGTAGGGCGCAGCGAGGATCGAGCGCCCCACATCCACGCCGCCCGGCGCCGTCGGGTGGTAGTCGGGATAGAGCGTCGGCACGAACTTGACCGTGGTCTCGCGCTCGAAGAAGTCGACCATTCCGGGTCCCTCTTCAAGGAAAGCCTCGGCCTGCTCGGCATCGAAATGCGCGCCGGCTTCATGGCGCATGAAGGTGCGCGCGGCGTCGATGCCGTCCTTCGCGCCGGCGCGCGCCGACACCGCATTGCCCGGCACCCACAGCACACCGCCGGAGAAAGCCATCGTGCCGCCGAAGACCGGCTCTTTCTCGACCACGATCACGTCCAGGCCGTGCTTACTGGCGGTGATGGCGGTGGACAGCCCACCAGCGCCTGCGCCGATGATCAGCAGATCGCAGTGGATCTCGTTGGCGCTCGTGTTCATGCGGAAACTCCCTCGGTCGTTGCCGCGCTCTGGTTGAAGCCCGGGCGCGGAACCAGATCCATCAGCATGGTGTCCATGCCGCCGTCGACCAGCATCTCGGCGCCGCTCATGTAGCTCGCGCGATCGCTCAGCAGGAACAGCACGGGGTTGGCGATGTCGATGGGTTCGCCGATGCGGCGGCTCGCCGTCACTTCCGCGCGCCTTTGCTCGAAACCGGGCTCCTCATAGAACTTGGCGGACAGCGCCGTGCGAATCATTCCGGGGCAGACGGCGTTGCTGCGGATGCCCTGCGGCCCCCACTCGGCGGCCATCTGCCGCGACAGCAACAGCACGCCGGCCTTGCTGGCGCTGTAGGCGCCGCTCCCGGTCTGCGGGTTCAAGCCGGAAATGGAGGCGGTGTGCACGATGCTGCCACCGCCCTGCGCGCGCATCTGCGGCGCGAAGCTTCGGGCGCACAGCAGGTAGCCGGTCAGGTTGACCGCCAGCACCTGGTTCCATGCGTCCAGCGAGACCGTTTCAAGAGGCGAGGAGCGCAGCACGCCGGCGTTGTTGACCAAGCCGGCGCACGGTCCCAGCGTGTCGTGCACCCGTTGCGCCGCAGCTTGCACCGCAGCTTCGTCCGCCACGTCGCACGCCAGGCCGACGGCGGTGCCGCCGGCGGCAGTCAAGGTTCGCGCGAGACCGTCGACGGCATCTCCGTCGCGGTCCAATAGCGCGACGTGGGCGCCTGCGCGGGCCAGTTCTGTCGCAATGGCGGCGCCGATGCCGCTGGCCGCACCGGTGACAACGCAGACCCGGCGAGCCAAGCCCAACCAACCGTCGGAAAGAGGAAACTGCATGAATGGGGCTCCATGGAGCACCCGACAATTCCGGCCGCGCGAAATGCAAGGCAAGAGACCGCAGCACCGCATGCGGCTTGTTCGTCGAGGTGTCTCCGAATGATTTGCCCCGGATCGTAGGTTTGACGCGTTGTCCGCTCAATCGACAAAAGCGGCCATTACTCGGACAATTCATGCATGAATGCCTTGATAAGGGAAAACCCGTCCTCGACCATTCCCAACTACGCGCTGTACGGCGTGGACGCGCAGCCGGCCTGGGAAAACCAGGTTCACTACGAGCAGATCCACGAGCGTTCCTGCCTGCATGACTACAAGATCGCGCCGCATGTGCACAGCGGACTTTTTCAACTGCTGTATGTGCAGCACGGTGGCGGCGAGACCTTCATCGACGACATGCGCTGGGCGGTTCGCCCCGGCAGTCTGATCGTCGTGCCGGCCAGATCGGTGCACAGCTTCGATTTCAGCGCTGACATCGACGGGCCCGTGGTTACCGCCGCGCAGCGCCCGCTGGAATCGCTCGCAGCGGTCGCCTCGCCCGAGCTACTGACGACCATCCGGACACCCGCTGTTGTCGACACGACCCTGTCGCCCCGTCACGCGCAGGCGTTGATGCCGCTGTTCGAAGCGGTCGAACGAGAGTCGCGTGTGCATGCCGCGGGCCACATCGCCGCGGGCACCGCCTTGCTCGTCGCGCTGTTCGTGCAGATCGAGCGCCTGAGCACCTATGCCGCGCCGCGTCCGGGCGAGACCCGCGACAGCCGCGCACGTTCGCGCAAGTCGACGCAGATCGAAAAATTTCGCGCGCTCGTCGACACCAACTTTCGCAAGCGCCTGCCGATCTCGCAGTACGCGCAGCAACTCGGCATCACCGCGGGCCAGCTCAATCGGCTTTGCCAAGACACGCTAGGCATGTCCAGCCTTGATGTGCTGAACGCCAGAATCATTCACGAGGCACAGCGCGAATTGGCCTATTCGACATCGAGCATCAAGCAGATTGCAGCCATTCTTGGCTTTGCCGACGAAGCTTATTTTGGGCGGCTCTTTCGCAAGCAGACCGGAGACACTCCCAGTGAGTTTCGTCGTATGGCGCTACTGCGCCTGGGGCAGAACCAGGCCAACCAGCTTGCTTAAGTTGGTCCGAAGGATCTGAAAACCCTCCAGACAGTCGACGTCGCAAAGGATCGGGTTATCCGCACACAAGTTTCTGCCGTCCCGGGACCTCGGCTTCCACCTCAGATAGATCCGATATGTCAACGCTAGGCACCTGCAGCGAACCGGCCAAGCGCGAGACCACGAGCCGATGTGAGTCGCGGTCGGCGCATGGCTAGTGGATATCGAAGTCGCCTTCTTCATGGACGACAGCATTGAAGATTCGGAAGAGGACCTGAAGGACCGACAGTTCTTTCGGAACTACACCAAGCTCGAGCCCGGGGATAGGGAAAGACTCCGTGCGATCCTAGAGGCACTGAAGAAAGGCGGCTGACGATGGCATCCACCGATGAAGTAGTTGCCCCTGCGAAGGAAGCAATCCGGCAGACGCATCTCCTCGATGCAGCTTTCGGTGAGACGACGCCATTTCGAGTGGACGTGGTCGAGCCAGCGAAGGCTGTCGGCAGTCAGCTTCGCCTCAGGGCGGAGATTCCCGAAGCTCAGGCGGCAAATCTGAGGTCTTTCGAGGGCGGGCTGTTTGAAGTTTGAAATAGAAGATGGCCGGTGGGCGCTTCTGTACAACGAAAGCTTGAAGTCGCCTGGTCGTATTCGCTTCACCCACGCGCATGAGCTGGGTCACTTTCTGGTGCGCCGAGCGTTGCAGGAAGAGTTTCTTTGCTCGCAGGCGGAGGTCGCCGGCTGCGGGGGTAGCCGCAAGAAGATGGAGGCCGAGGCAGACGAGTTTGCCTTGACCTTTGATGCCTCTCAAGCAGTTCCGCGCTTGCAAGGTGCTCATCTGCGCCTAGCCTTTCATGCGGAGACGCTCGTCTACCGGGTCTCTGTTGGCATCGGCCTCTGCCTGATCTGCGGTCAGCACTTGCGCCGTTCACTTCGGATCAGCAGGCTTCTGCATGTCCGCAGCCGGGTGTCTCGGCCGGTTGTCCTTGGTCATCGAGTCTTTGCTCGTCGGTTCGCTGGGCAAAGCACCTGCGGCGGTGGTGTCCTGCTGCGGGCGCTGCTTGTTCCCAGCCGAGTTGTCGGGCTTGGAGTCTTTGTAGCCGTTCACGGAAGGGTTCTGCGGGCTGGTGCCTTCGCTTCTCGTGGGAGCGTTGCCACCGGCAGCGTCGCTGCCAGCAGGCGCAGCGGCCGTTTGAGCTGTCGCGCAACTGCATCCCAGCGCCAGGATGGCTGCGACGGCCACGGATAGCGATGTGTGTGCTGTGTTCATGGTGTGTCTCCTAGAGGAAGTCCAGATCACCTTTTGGCTCCCCCTATCGGTCAACACCTGTACGCACTGGGCGCCTTGCCATGTGGGTGCCCCCTTACGGCTATACAGTGCGAGGCAAACCCGAGGTCTCCCATGCCCCGCCCGACAACAGCGCCCTTCGGCACCTGGAAATCTTCGATCACGTCCGAGCTCGCGGCGACTGCCACGGTCGAACTCGTCGATGTGCTGCTCGACGGCACCGATGTCTACTGGGTCGAAGGCCGCCCGCAAGAGGCCGGCCGCCGTGTCTTGGTTCGACGCAATACCGACGGGACGACGATCGATGTCACGCCCCGGCCTTTTTCCACGCGCACGCGGGTGCACGAGTACGGCGGTGCCGGGGTCGTGGTTGCCGGAGAGGTCAGCTACTTCAGCAACTTCAAGGACCAGCGGCTTTATCGCCTCGGCGGCAACGACAGCAGCCCTGTACCTCTGACCCCCGCCCCCACCTCAGGCCATCCAGACGCCGGACTTCGATACGCAGACGGGCAGATTGACCGCCCGAGCCATCTCTGGATCGGTGTTCGCGAGGATCATCGGAATCCGGGCAAGGAGGCCGTCAACACAATCGTGGGCGTGGACCTGCGTTCAGGCGGCGCCGGCACAGTCTGGGTCGAGGGAGATGACTTCTACGCATCGCCGCGGCTCAGTCCGGATCGCCGGCGCTTGGCCTGGCTGTCATGGAGCCACCCCCGCATGCCATGGGTCGGCACGGAGCTATGGGTGGCGGAGTTCACCGGTTCTGGTGTGGAGAACCCGACCCGGATTGCAGGCGGCCCGGCCGAATCGGTGTTCCAGCCGGAATGGTCACCGGATGGCACGCTCTACTTCGTGTCCGACCGCTCGGGCTGGTGGAACATTTATCGAGCGGAAGCTCACGGGGCCTGCGTCAATGTCTGCCCGATGGCGGCGGAATTCGGTCGGGCCCAATGGACTTTCGGGATGTCGACATACGCCTTCCTGTCGGCGGACCAAGCCGTGTGCACGTACACCGAAGGAGGACTCGGCAAGCTTGCTCTGCTGGATCTCGCAAGCGGCAAGCTGACGGAAGTGAAGCTGCCTTTCACCGAGTTTTCTTCTGTGAGGGCTCGAGGCGAGAAGGTGGCCTTCAAGGCTGGCGGACCGACCATTCCCGGCTCGATCGTTCTGCTCGACGCGCAAAGCGGCACGGTGAGCACGATCCGGAAATCCACCACCGTCGCAGACGATCCCTCGACAAAGAGGCATTTCTCCATCCCCTTGCCGATCGAGTTTCCGACAACCGGCGGACGGACGGCGTTCGGACTGTTCTACCCGCCGAAGAACGCCGACCATGTCGCGCCCGATGGAGAATTGCCGCCGCTCCTGGTCAAGTGCCACGGCGGCCCCACTTCGTCGGCCTCGCGCACGCTCGACTTGCGCACGCAGTTCTGGACCAGCCGAGGGATCGCAGTCGTCGACGTCGACTACGGCGGAAGCACCGGATACGGACGCGCATTCCGCGAACGCCTGCACGGAATGTGGGGCATCGTCGATGCGGCCGACTGCGCTGCCGCTGCCCGGTACCTCATTGACAAAAAATGGGTGGATGCAACGCGAACCGTGGTCAGCGGCAGCAGTGCGGGCGGATTCACGACCCTGACCTGCCTCACCTGCGCAGATCCGACGGTTCGCAGCATGTTCAAGGCGGGCGGAAGTCACTATGGGGTCAGCGATCCGGAGGCACTCGCCCGGGACACGCACAAGTTCGAGTCGCGCTATCTGGATTGGCTGATCGCGCCGTACACGGATCGCAAGGTCTACCTCGAGCGTTCGCCAGTGCGCAATGCCGAACGCCTGTCGGCACCCGTCGCGTTCTTTCAGGGCGCCGAGGACAAGATCGTCCCGCCCGGGCAGACCGAATCGATGGTCACGGCGCTGCGCCAGAAGGGGATCACCGCGCAGTACCTGCTCTTCGCTGGCGAGCAGCACGGCTTCCGCCAGTCTTCGAACATCCGGTGGGCATTGGACGCCGAGTTCTATTTCTTCGACACCATCGTCTTTCGCAGCCACGGCGCGGCATAGCGCGCCAGCAGCAGACAGAACGCCAGCCCCGCCAGAAAGGTGCGCCCACCGGTACGCACCGGCGCCGGCCTGGCCAACGCAGGCGACATCAACGCTTCTGCCAGTCTTTCGCGCGATTGCAGCCGAATGAACACCATGCCCTGTTCGCTCGCGAGCAGGCGCAGATAGCCTTCCCGCAATGACGACAGGTGTTCGAGTCCCGGCGTGGCGCCGAGCGTGGACGCAGGCGGCGCCGACTGCTCGTCCACCAGCGCTTCGCCACGCACGCTCGCGCCGCGCCCCTGGCTGCGCGGGTCGCCCTGCGCCACTTCATCGGCGCGCCAGAAGCCCAAGGGCCGACCTTCGGGATCCGACTTCGGGATCGGCGATGGCAGCAGGTCACCGACGCCAACGATGAGCCCCGGCACCTCCCCAGGCTTGTCGTCGAAGGCCGGGCGGTAGCGCGCGTTCAGCGGCGGCGCCTCCTGCCCGTCGGTGACGAACACCAGCGACGGCTTGTCCGGCAACTGCTTCGCAATGCCGATCGCACTGTGCAGCCCCTTGGCAATCTCGCTGTTGCCGGACCACGCCATGCGCGAGTCGATCTGCGCCAAGGTCGAACGCAGCTCCTTCAGATTTGCACATACGTCGATGGGTGCGATCAGCAGCAACGCACGGTACTCGGTGAAGATCGCCCAGCCCACCTTGGAGCCGCACGGCAGTTGCAGCAGCGATTGACGCAAGGCGTGCTTGACGAAATCGAGCCGTGAGGCCGGCCGGCCGTCGATGTCCGCATCGGTGACGTTCATGCTCTGGGTGACGTCGATCACGATCACATGATCGAACAGCGGGCGCTCCATCACCACCGCCGGATCGAGCAGGCTTGCAGCCAGCGCCAGCGCCGCCAGCATGAGCAGCCA
This sequence comes from Variovorax sp. 10N420, assembly GCF_056394705.1. Taxonomy (NCBI): domain Bacteria; kingdom Pseudomonadati; phylum Pseudomonadota; class Betaproteobacteria; order Burkholderiales; family Comamonadaceae; genus Variovorax; species Variovorax sp. 10N420. The sequence continues at coordinate 44,395 of NZ_JBFTIJ010000013.1, forward strand.
ACGGTCGGTGCTGTGCCGCCACGAGGCGCGCCAACGTTGCCACGGCTTCATGGCAGGCCGGGCGAATGGCCCCGCACCGTGGTGGCGGCACGCTCGGAGTCGCGCCGGTTCTCGGGCGGTGCGGCGTCCATCTCGTCGGGATCGGGGAGCAGCCGCTGGGCACGCTCCAGGTTGTAGCGCGCGTCCCAGTGCCCAGGATCGACGCGCAACACGTCCCGGTAGATCTCCTTGGCCAACTCGATCAGCGCGATGGCCTTGCCGGGTTCGGTGCCGGCTTGCACCACCACCGCCTGGCGTATCAGCAGGTTCGCGCTGTTGTAGCGCGCCGCCCGGCCAAGCGGCGAATCGTTCTCGAGGCTGCGATACAGACGCAGGGCCGCTTCGTCGGCACCGCTGGCTGCCTGTGCATAGGCCTGCGCGAATTGCACCTGCGGCGGGATGTCCCTGGTTTCGGCCGGCAGCGGCCCCGACACGATCAATTCATTCCACTGATGCAAGCGCCAGGTACGCGCGCCGTCGATCGCCGCCGCGGCCGCGACCAGCGCGAGGAGGCCCAGCACCGCGCGTGTGCATCGCTGCCGGTTCATGCCCATCGCCGGATCTCCGCCAAATTCGCTGCGGCCAGCAGCAGGACGCAGCAGAACGCGACTCCGAGCACCAGTCCCGACAGGTCGCGCCGGGGCACGGTGTCCAAATAGGTGATTGGCAGGTTTTCGAGAAGATTCACTGCCTCGATGGCCTTCTTCAAGGCCTCGGGATCGCTGGCCTCGTAGGCGCGGTACGAGTTGCCAAGGGATTCGAAGAATCGATGCAGTGCGTACTCCGGGACCGCGTCGACGTTCTCCGGCGCTTCGCCTTTTTCAAGGACCAGGCCCGGACTGTTGGCGGAGCGAAGGTAGATCCAGTAGATCGCGACACGGTGCTTGCGCGCCAGATAGGCAATGCGCTCACGGGCTGGCGGGTCGAGCCGATCGCCACCGTCGGACACCAGCATCACGATGCGCGAGCCGGTATAGGGCCGATCGATGAAAGACGACAGCGCCGCTTGCATCGCCAGGCCGATGTTGGTTTCCGAAAGCCCGCGGCCGACGTCGCCCGCCACGATGGCAGCCTGGATGGCTTCGTTCTTCTGCGTGAAATCCAGCACCCGGATAGGCAGCGTGCTGAAGACGATCATCCCGAACCGGTCCTCCTGCCGCTTGGCGATGAACTCGGACAACAACTGCCGCGCGACCTTGCCCTTGGACTCGCGCGTCCTGATCTGAGTCATGTAGTAGTCGATCGCTGCCGGGCCGGTGCCCTTCGCCCAGGGCGGAGGCCGCGCGCCGCCGAAACCCTGATCCATGCTGCGGCTGCGATCGAGCACCAGCACGATCTCGGCGCCTTTGCCAATGCGCTCCACGTCGTACTCCGGCCAGTAGGGGCCGGCCATGCCGATGGTGAGGGCGGCGAGCGCCAGCACGCCGACGATGCGCAGCGCCCACTCCAACAGTTCGGAGCTCCGGTCCCGCGGCATGAGCGCGGCCCAGGCGTTGTCGAGCGCGCCGCTCGACCGCGCCAGCAGCGGCAGCACGGACAGGGGCAACAGCCACAGCAGCCAGGCGTGGTCGAAGCTCATGGGGAACCCCTCTCGGCGTCGCGGCAACGGCGGCAGAACTCAAGCAGCCAGCTTCGATCTGCATGCGCCGGGACTTGATTCCCCTCATGAGTCTCGCTGCCGAAGAACTCTTGACGCGACTGCCGGAAGAACCTGACAAGGTCGTCGCGCAGATGCGCGAAGTGCGGCCGCGCACGGACGAAGCGATCGACGCGCTCTTCGAAGACGACCTCCCCCATCGTCCGGTTCAAGGCCTCATGAAGATGCCTGAAAGCGTCGCGCCGTTGCGAATCGGAACTCGCCGGCGTCAGGCCATGCATCGCGCGCCATGCCAATGTGAACGGCCGATGCGCGCGCGTCCACCACGGCAAGCCGATGTACACATGGGCGAGGTAGGCCAGCAGCACCAGCGAGACAATCCCATAGACGATGAGGCGCCAACGCGCGAAGCGTGTATCGATCAGCGGCGGGGGTGTATCAGGCTGCAGCTCACCAAGGCCGCGCCGGGGCGAGACGTCCACCGGCACCAACGGCGACACGGTCACCGGCCAGGCCTCGACGTGGACCTCCTGCGCTCGCGGCTGACCCTGGAAGCGCAAGGTGAAACCCGGCATCTCCAGGGTGCGCGACTCTGGCGGCGAAAGGAACACCTGGTAGGCCAGCGTCAGTTCATGGCGCCGTCCCCCGGTCTCGACGCTGCTGCGCTGCTCCACGCTTCGCAACTCGAGCGCGTTGCCGCGCGCACCGGCTTGCGGCACGCTGGACTCATCAAGCACCAGGCCGTCGGAGGCATCGACCGTGACCGTGCGCGACACGATGTCCCCGATCTGGTAGCCGAAGGCGCGCGGCTCGCTCAAGGTGGCATTGAGCTGCCCCGGCAGCACCACGGCGCAGGCCGCCGACGCAAGCCAGCCCAGCATCGCGGCGCAAAGTCCGCGTGGGGCCAGATGCATTCGCCAGATCGACATGGATCGCGCTCACGAGTGGAAATGCCGCGTGACCGCGTCAGCATCGAAGGCACCATCGATGAACAGCGGCTTGAGCCGGTGCGATCGAAAGATCCCCAACAGCGCATCGCGGCGCTGCTGGTGGGCCGCCAGCCACTTCTCGCGCAACGCCGGACGCCACCACAGCAACTTCGTGACGCCGGATTCCGGGTCGGTCACCTGCGCCAGGCCGCGTCGCGGCGTCAGACCGAATTCGAGCGGATCCCACAGCACCACTGGCACGAGATCGTGGTGAGCCATGGAGACCATGACGGTATCGACCTCCGGCAGCGGCAGATGAAAATCCGAGACGAGAAACACCAGCGAACGCTGCCGGCCGAGATGGCGATGCGCCATCGATAGGCCATGGGCTGAACTGCCTTGAAGCTGCAGCCTGCGAAGCGTCCCCGCCAGCGTGCCCCCCATGCCGCGCGAGCGCGTGGGTGGCAGCAGCACATCCTCGCGCACCGCATCGTCGCAACCGACGAAGCCGAAGCTGTCACCTGTGCGCCAAGCCGACCAGGCCAGACTGTCGACGAAGTCCGCCAGCACATCGAGCTTGCGGTGCGTGCCGACAAACCCCATGGACGCCGAGAGGTCCGCCACCATCACGACAGGTATCGCCTTGCGCTGACTGAAGACCCGGACGATCCAGTTGCCGAACGGGTCGCGCAGACTCGCGTGCAGATCGAGCCGACGCGGATCCGGTGCGTCGAGCAGCGCCGCATGCCCACGAAACTCGAAGCCGCTCTCACCACGCGAACTCCGGTGATGCCCCGGAAAGTGCCCCAACACCGGCACCCCGACCCGGTAATGAAGTTCCTGCACCTTAGGCCGCTGCATCATCAAGCCCCCTTTCACGCCCAAGCCCAGGAATACCGTGGAACCGGCTTCGCCGGCCCACCGGTATTGCCCCCGGTAGGGGGTTGGCGAAGCGACACGAAGTGCGCAAAGACTGGGGGCGAGCAAAGTGACCGCGGAACCGGCTCCGCCGGGCCGCTGGTATTGCCCCCGGTAGGGGGTTGGCGAAGCGACACGAAGTGCGCGAAGACTGGGGGCGAGTTCATCTACGGTGCAGCCACGCTTGAGAGAATGCCGCTGATCAAAAGCCCGGAGATCTCCTGGCGCCGCATCTCATACACCGGCTGAAAGCACAGCCGATGCGCGACGGCCTCAAGGAAGACCGCCTGCACGTCCTCGGGCGTGACGTAGTCGCGCCCGTCGAGCCAGGCCGCAACGCGGGCGGCGCGCAGCAGCAGGCTCATGCCGCGCGGACTGGCGCCCGCGAGCATCAACCGCGCGGTGTCCAGGTCCGGCACGCGCACGCCGTAATCGGCGGGCGCCGCCGTCGCACGCCACAGATCAAGCGCATAGATTTGCAATGTCTCCGAGGCTTGCACGCAGCGCTGGATCAACTCCGAGACCTGATTCAGCTCCTGGTAGGCAACCAGCCCGCTGGCCAGCCCGCCAACCAGGCGGTCCGTGTCGTGAAAGCGCGGATCGCTCATCAACTGACGTCGTTCGGCATCGGAAGCGGGTGCATCGACGGTCACTTCCAGCATGAAGCGGTCCCGCGCAGCGGCCGAGATCTCGAAGGTCTCTTCCCGCTCGACCCGGTTGCGGTCGGCAAAGACCAGGAGGTGCGGAAAGCGGAATTCGCGATTGAACGCTGCCACGCTGCGCTCGGCCATGACGCGCAGCAGCAGCGAATGCACCTGCGGCCGCGCCCGGTTGATCTCGTTGAAGAAGAAGATCGCGAGGCTCTCGCCATGCGTGATCAATGGCCCGTGCTCGACGGCGGGCCTGCCCTCGGCGCTGATGTAGGTGTAGTAGATCAGGTCGTTGGGCATCAGGTCGATGGTCCCTTCGATCCGCGCGAAATTGCCGCCCAGTACCTGCGCGAAGGCCCGCAGGAGCGTTGTCTTGCCGACGCCGACATCGCCCTGCAGCAGCACGTGGCCGCGCGCGAAGATGGCCGTGTTGATGAGGCGGATCGCCCGCGCCTGGCCGATCACCGCCTTGGCGACCTCGGCTTCGAGCATCAGCGCCCGCTGGCGCCAGTCGCTCATCACCCCATCGTCTCGGTCCATTCGAGGTCCTCCACGGTTGTCCTCAGCCACCCGGGCCGCGCGGGGCCTTCATGCGCTCGGCGATCGCACGTTCCTTGGCGTACTCTTCGCGACAGGACTGCGCGTAGTCGTCCGGGCCGAGATAGGCGATCTCCTGGTCGTACTTTGCCAAGTCCTCGGCAAAGCGTGGGTCGAAAAGCGCCTTCTTGAAGCCGTCATGCAGGATGGCCAGCACGTCCGGCTGCAACCCGCGTGGTCCGGCCAATCCGTAGGGCGACATCGCCACGATATCGAAGCCCAGTTCGCGCAGCGTCGGCACCTGCGGCCAGCGTGGCGAGCGCTTCGGCCCCATGGTTGCGAGCAATCGCAGATGGCCCGCATCGACCTCCGGCGCGAAGCCCGAGGAATTGACGCCCGCCATCACCTGGCCCGATGCCACTGCCAGGGTCAGCTCGGCCGTCCCCTTGTAGGGCACATGGATGTAGCTCAGACCACGATCGGTGAAGAGCGCTTCGAGGACGAGGTGCGGCGTGGTGCCGATGCCGTTGGTGGCGATGCTCAACTCGCCCGGCCGCGCGCGGGCGAAGTCGAACAACTGTTGCAGCGACCGCATCGGGCTGGAAGCGCGCACCAGCACGCCGAAAGTGACGCCCGAAATCTGGATGATCGGCGTGACGTCACGCACGGGGTCCCAGATGACCTGTTGCATGAAGGGCATGCGAAAGACCGGTTGCGGCATCTGCGCGATGGTGTAGCCGTTGGGCTCGGCCTGCAGCAGGATTGGCATCGCCATCGTGCCGCCGGCGCCGGCGCGGTTGGCGACCACCACCGGCTGGCCGAGCGACTGCGCGGCAAGTTCGGCCAGCAGCCGCAGCGACAGATCGGTCGCGCCACCCGCGGCCCACGGGACCCACATCGTGATCGGCCGGGACGGAAAGGCGTCAGCGGCCAACGCACGCGCCATGGGCTGCGCAGCCAACGCGAGCGCGCCCGCACTGCGCAGCCAGCGGCGGCGGCCGGTATTCATTCAGCAACCTCCGTGCTTCGCACTGCGGTGCGAGCTTGCTTGGAGCGGTCCGGCGCGGCGCTCATGTGGGGCCTCCGCCACGCTTGGTCAATCCGCCGAAACCGCGTTGCGGGTCGTAGCCCCAGCAGGCGAACACGAAGAACACCGCCAGGCAACCCAGCACGATCCAGGGTGCCTCGCCGGGGTCCTTGCCATACAACGCGAACCGGATCCATTCGACGGCATGCGTGAACGGGTTGAAGCGAGCGAGCTGATAGACCCATTCAGCGCCCGACTCCTGCAGCTTCCACAGCGGGTAGAGCGCAGTCGAAATGAAGTACATCGGAAAGATCACGAAATTCATCGTGCCGGCGAAGTTCTCGAGTTGCTTGATGTGCACCGACAGCAGCAGGCCGAGCGCACCCAGCATCAGTGCCCCGCAGACCAGCGCCAGCAAGGCATGCAGCCCGCCCAGCGAGAAGAGTGGCAGATCGGTGCCGATCAGGGTCGCGACGACGATGAAGACCAAGGCCTGCAAGACCGACAGCAGCGCCGTTGCGCAGAGCTTGCAGAACAGCAGCCATGCTCGCGGCAACGGCGCCGTGAGCAGCAGCCGCATCAGGCCCATCTCGCGGTCGTAGACCATCGCGAGAGACGACTGCATCCCGTTGAACAACAGCACCATGCCCACCAGGCCCGGCGCAATGTAGACGTCGTAGGGGATATAGGTGTCGTACGGCTCGACGATCGCCACGCCGAACACGTTGCGAAAACCCGCTGCGAACACCGCCAGCCACAGCAGCGGCCGGACCAGCGCCGAGACCAACCGGCCGGTCTGCTGCGAGAACTTGAGCAGTTCGCGCATGACGATCGCCTGCATGGCCTGCAGCGCATGGGCGACGCCGCGGTGCGGCGCACGCGCTGCCTCGCCGCCTTCGACCGGAATCATTGCGTCGTCTTGCATCGCTTCTCCGGGGCGTCCGCGCCCAGTGTGTCCAGCACGTTGGTCGGATGCAGCATGCCATCCACCGGCGCCTGCGAAATCACGCCCTGTCCGTCGGTGAGCAGCACGGTCTGGCGCAACTGCCCATCCCACGGACGGAAGGTCAGGTTCGTGCCCTTGGAGCCATCGAGGGGCGTCTTGGCGAGCGCCTGCGCCCAGGCGCTGGCAGGTCCCTTCGGAGCAGCGATGGCGGCTGCGACGAGCGCCTTGCCCGCCATCCAGGCCGACCAGTCAACGTCGGTCATGGGCCGGCCAACCGCCTTTGCGAACCGGCGCGACACCTGCGGCGCGCCGTAGCGCTCGAACTGCGCATGCCAAGCCAGCGCCACCAGCCCTGCATCGCCCACCACCGGGCGTGGCAACACGATCCGGTAGGGCAGGCCGCGCGCGAATTCGCCGTCGCTGTCGACCACCCAGACGGCGTCGTAGGTGCTGCCCGCTGTCAGCAGGAGCGGATTGGCCAGGTCGCGCTCGCGCGGGTCACCGGAGAGCTTGAAAGACTTGGTCGCGACCACCTGCAAGCCATAGCGCTTGATCGAAGCCTGCGCCGCGGCGGCCCGCAACTGGTCCTGCTCGCTCGGGCCCACGAGCAGGAGCAACTTGCTCCATTTGCGCGACACGAGCGTTTGCGCCAGGGCGTCGGCACGCATGCGCTCGCTCGGGAGAATATGGAACAGGCGCGCACGGCAGTCCTGCTCGCGCAAACGATCGGCGGCGTCGCCGACGTTGATCACCGGCAACTTCACCGCGTCAACCACGGCCAGCGTCCAATCCGCAGGAAGATCCGTCACGATCACCGCAGCGCCTGTTTTTTCGGCCGCCTGCGCGACGGTGCGTGCCGCCTCCAGCGAGGCTGCGGGCTGCTTCGCCAGCGCGACCGCCGCATCGACCGCCTCGATCTCGAACTGACCTTCGTCCAACGCAACCTCCAGGCCGTCACTCGCAGGGCCGTCGGGGTGGCCCAGAAAATGTCGCTCAACGCGCGACCGTTCGAGCCGCGCGTCCGGACTCGGCGAGATCAACGTTGCCTTCAGCGGGGTGATGGCACCTTTCGCCTGTCCCATGGACGCCGGCGCCGCCAGCAGCAGCGACACGCCGACGGAGCAGGCGATCCACTTCATTCGACCACCACCAGCCCGTACGGCACGCGGCCGACGGGGATGCTCTTGATCGGCCTGGCTGCTGCGACATCGACCACGGTGACGTCGTCGCTCAGGCCGTTGACCACATACAGCCGGGCTTCGGCCTTGTCGAGCGTGACATTCCACGCGCGCTTGCCGACCAGCACGAGATTCGTGACCTTGCGCTGCGGCACATCGACGAACGCGACGTGGTTGGCGCGCCCCAGTGCCACATAAGCGCGCTTGCCGTCGTGCGCAATCTGGATGCCCACCGGCGTGATGTCCTCGCTGCGCGCACCCTTGATTTCGAACTTGAGGCCGCCCACCACATTGCGGGTGGCCGTGTCGATGATGCTGACGCTGGCATCGAGCTCGTTAGTGACCCACAGTTCCTTGCCGTCGGGGGTGAAGGCCATGCGGCGCGGCCGCTTGCCAACTTTCACATTCTTGACGATGGTGCCGCTGGCGACATCGATCACGTGCACGAGGCTGGCGACTTCGGAGGTCACGTACAGCGTCTTGCCGTCGGCGCTGATCTTCACGCCTTCGGGTTCCTTGCCGACCTTGATCGACTTGAGCACCTTGCCGTTCGCCGCATCGATGAAGCTGACCGCGCCTTCGTCCTCGTTGGACACATAAAGGGTCTTGCCGTCCGGCGACACATCGAAGGCCTCGGGGTCGTCGCTCAGCGGAATGCGGCGCACCGACTTTCCCGTCGCGGGGTCGATCACATCGGCGGCGTTCGAATCGCTGCAGGCCAGCATGATGAGGTGATCCGCCGTGAGCTGGATGTGTCGCCCACGCTTGCAGGTAGGGATGGTGCCCTTGACGCTGAGGGTCGTCAGATCGATCAGCGTGAGCGCCTGGTCCTTTTCGCTCGACACATAGGCGGTGCCTTGCGCCAGTGCCGCCGTGCAGAGGCACACGCACCACACGGCCGCAACCGAACACGCTGCGCGCTTCAGGACGTGGGCAACTGCATTCATGTCGGTGTTTCTCCTGATCTGGTTCAGCGTTGCATTCAACCTGTCAACTCGTGCGGGCGATGAAGCCCGCTTCCAGCGACGGCTCTCCAAGCGCCTGGGTCACCTCGGACGGCGTGCCATCGGCCAGCAGTTCCCCTTTGTGCAGCACCAATACGCGATCGGCGCCTTCGGCTTCCTCCACCCTGTGCGTTGCCCACAGGACGCAGACTCCGCGCTCCTGCACGTTCGCATGGAGCGCGCGCATCAGGTCCTGGCGTGACTTCGGGTCCAGGCCCACGGTGGCTTCGTCCATCAGCAGCACGGAGGGTCGATGCAGCAATGCACGCACGAGTTCCACCTTGCGCCGGTTGCCGCCGGACAGTTCACGCACCTTGCGATCGAGGTCGGCGTCGATGCCGAGCTGCGCGCAGCCCACCTCGATGCGTGACACTGCGAGCCGCCGCGGCAGGCCGTGCAGGTCAGCCTGGAACAGCAGGTTCCGGCGAATGCTGAGATCCAGATCGAGCGATATCTGCTGAAACACCACGCCGATGTGGCGCAACGCCGCGGTCGCGGACCGGCGCAGCGAATGACCAGCGACTTCGACCTCGCCTTCGTCCGCCGCGAAAAGCCCGGTGAGCACCTGGAACAGCGTCGACTTTCCAGCGCCGTTGGGCCCCAGCAGGGCCACGAACTGACCTGACCCAATCGCGAGCGAAAGACTCTTCAACGCCGCCCGAGTGCCGTAGCGCTTGGTCAGGCCCGTGGTCCGCAACATGGTCGTCGATGGGAGCGTGTGTGGCATGAATAACTTCGAGCATGCAATACACGCGCCCATCGGCGCAAGCGGGTCGCGCCCCTGCATGGCACAGGGTTCGGGATGCTTCGCCTGACGGTGAAACACTCTGTGTCGAAAGTGGTTGCCACAGTTTCGACGCAGCGGCCCCTCCTGGTTCCCCCCGCTGATACTTCGGTTTCTCGCCACTACCACTGCGTCGTTCCGCAAACAGCCTCGGCAAGGTTGCAACGGGCCTGTCGGATGCATGCACGAATAGGGTTTGCCCCTAAGGAATGGCCCCTCCAGAGCGGCCCGCGGCAAGCGCGGAGGCACTCGGCTGGACGCGCTCATCAGGCTCGTTCGAGCGGGCGCGCATCTTGCATTTAGCGCCGTCGCCGACTTCATTGCGTCGTGCGGCAGTCGCCCTGTCGGAGGTTCCGTTCGGGCGACTCTGGTGGCTCAGAACAAGGAGACTTCGATGCGAATTTCCGGGCATTTCCACGGGCGCCTTTGGCGTTGTTTGGCGCCGGCGCTCCTCGCGTTGCCAGCCTTGGCATTTGCGAACGCCGATGTCGAGAAAAACATCGCCAACTCGAAGAACTGGGCGATGCAGGCTGGGGACATGTACAACCAGCGCTACAGCAAGCTCAAGCAGATCAACGCCGGCAATGTCGGCAAGATGCAGGTCGCGTGGACCTTCTCCACCGGCGTGCTGCGCGGGCATGAAGGTTCGCCGCTGGTCATCGACAACATGATGTTCCTGCACTCGCCGTTCCCGAACAAGGTCTTCGCGATCGATCTCGATTCGCAGAAGATCGTATGGAAGTACGAGCCCAAGCAGGACCCGGCGGTGATCCCGCAGATGTGCTGCGACACGGTGAACCGCGGGCTGGCGTATGCCGAGGGCAAGGTATTCCTTCAGCAGGCCGACAGCAATCTCGTCGCGCTCGACGCCAAGACCGGCAAGGTCGTCTGGACCGTGAAGAACGGCGACCCGAAGCTGGGCGCCGTCAACACCAACGCGCCTCACGTCTTCAAGGACAAGGTCATCACGGGCATCAGCGGCGGCGAGTGGGGGGTACGGGGCTTCCTGGCGGCCTACGACATCAACAGCGGCAAGCAAGTCTGGAAGGCCTACAGCACCGGGCCCGATGCCGAAATGCTCATGGACCCCGACAAGACCATGACCTGGACCGACGGCAAGATGGCACCCGTCGGCAAGGACTCCTCGCTGAAGACCTGGCAAGGCGATCAGTGGAAGCTCGGCGGCGGGACCACGTGGGGTTGGTACAGCTACGACAAGGCCCTCAATACGGTGTACTACGGCACCGGCAATCCGTCGACCTGGAACCCCTCGCAACGCCCCGGCGACAACAAGTGGTCCATGACCATCTTCGCGCGTGACGTCGACACCGGCATGGCCAAGTGGGCCTACCAGATGACGCCTTTCGACGAGTGGGACTTCGACGGCATCAACGAAATGATCCTGGCCGACATCGACGTCAAGGGCAAGCCCACCAAGGCGCTCGTGCACTTCGACCGCAACGGCTTCGGCTACACGCTGGACCGCGTGACCGGCGCATTGCTGGTGGCCGAAAAGTACGACCCGCAAGTGAACTGGGCCACGAAGGTCGACATGAAGACAGGCCGCCCGCAAGTGGTGTCCAAGTACTCCACCGCGCAGAACGGACCGGACGTCAACAGCAAGGGCATCTGCCCGGCAGCGCTTGGCTCCAAGGACCAGCAGCCGGCCGCCTTCGACCCGGAGACCAAGCTCTTCTACGTGCCGACGAACCACGTGTGCATGGACTATGAGCCGTTCAAGGTCGAGTACACAGCAGGCCAACCGTACGTCGGTGCCACGCTCTCCATGTATCCGGCTCCGAACAGCCACGGTGGCATGGGCAACTACATCACCTGGAACGCCAGCACCGGCAAGATCGTGCAGAGCCATCCGGAGAAGTTCTCGGTCTGGAGCGGTCCGCTCAACACCGCTGGCGGCATCTCCTGCTACGGCACGCTCGAGGGCTACCTCAAGTGCGTGGACAAGAAGAACATCAACAAGGAACTGTTCAAGTTCAAGACCCCCTCCGGCATCATCGGCAACGTGTTCACGTACGAGCACAAGGGCAAGCAGTTCATTGGCGTGTTCTCCGGCATCGGTGGCTGGGCCGGCATCGGCATGGCCGCAGGCCTCGAGAAAGACCAGGATGGCCTGGGCGCCGTAGGTGGCTATAGGGAGCTCAACCAGTACACCGAACTCGGAGGCTCCCTGACCGTGTTCGCCCTGCCCGGCGGCAACTGAACGTGAGAGGGGCCCGTAGGGCCAGATCCGGAGATGGCAGCCGACCGGTTGCCATCTCTTCATTCAGACGAAAACAAGGATCTCGCAACATGAGTTCAAGGAAGGCTTTGCTTATCGCCGGCGCACTGCTGATCTTGGCGGGCGCTGCTCATTCCGACGACAAGCCGCCCCTGTACAAGGTGGTCGATGGTTACAAGGTGGACAGCGAGACGATGAAGGGCTTCCGCGCCTGGCGAGCGGCCGCTTGCGACCGTTGCCACGGCGCGAACCAGGAAGGACTGGTCGGGCCGTCGCTGGTGATCAGCCTGAAGACTCTGTCGAAGGAGGACTTCATCAAGACCGTGACCAACGGCCGGCTGGAAAAAGGGATGCAGAGCTTCGGCAACAGTCCGATGGTCATGGACAACATCAACCAGCTCTACGCCTATCTCAAAGGCAGGTCCGACGGCGCAATCACGCGCGCGAAGGTCGAAGAGATCAAATGACCCACGCAGGCTCTCATCAACGCAAGCTCGCGGCCATCGCCATCGCGCTGGCAGCGCTGACGGCCGGCGCTGCCGCGCAGGATCCGCCGGCGGCACGCACCGCATTGCGCGTCTGCCAGGACCCGAACAACCTGCCCTTTTCAAACGTCAAGGGCGAGGGCATCGAGAACAAGATCGCCGAAGTGTTCGGAAAGTCGCTGGGTCTCCCGGTGGTCTATTACTCGTTTCCGCAGCGCCTGGCCTTCATCCGGAACACATTGAAGTTCAAGCTTCCAGGCCAGGAATATCCTTGCGACATCGTGATCGGCGTGCCCGCGGAATATGACCAGGTGTCCGCCACCAAGCCCTACTACCGATCGACGTACGCGCTGGTCTTCCCGAAGGGCAAGGGCCTGGACCAGGTGGCATCGGGCGAGGACTTCCTGAAGGTTGATCCGGCGAAGCTGAGCAAGATGCGCATCGGCATCTACGACCGTTCGCCCGCATCGGCCTGGCTCGCCAAACACAAGCTCGTCGACCAGGGCGTTCCCTACCCCGTGATGAACGCGGACCCGGATCAATACCCCGGCGAAATCATCGAAAAGGACCTCGCGGCGGGCAAGATCGACGTCGCCATTGTCTGGGGGCCGATTGCCGGCTACTACGCCCAGCGCGTGAAGACGCCCGAGCTCGCGGTGATCCCGCTGAAGTCCGAGCCCGGTGTGCAGTTCGACTACCAGATCGCCATGGGCGTGCGCTACGGAGAGCGCGAATGGAAACAGCAGGTCGAAGGCCTGATCGAATCCAACCGATCGCAGATCCAGGCAATCCTGAAGGACTACGGCGTACCGGTCGTCGACGCCTCTTACTCTTACGTTCCTCCGAAGCAATAGCGCTTCCCTCTCCCGATGAACGCAAACCCCGTGCTGAGACTGGCGCTCGCATTGATCCTGGGGATGCCGTGGCTGGCCTTCGCGGCGACCGATTACTCGGTCGCCGAGCAGGCGATTTTCATGGACGACCATCTCGGCAAGCTGCGGCCGCCGCTCACCCTGCACTACGTCTTCCGCAAGACCGGAACGCTGGAAGAGCCCTTCGACGACAAGGTCAACCTTCTGCTGACTGCGGAGCCCGACGGCAAGTGCTGCGCCGTTCGCGCGGAGTTCTTCAGCGGCGCCCGCGCTGTGCAGCAGCCAGAGGTGGAAAGCGCCCGAGGCAACCCCGCGATCCTGTACTTCCTCGAACGCGATATTCGCGAGATGCAACGCCTGACCAAGGGCCAGCCGAGCTACTTTCGCAAGCGCATTCGCATGGCGGTGTACCAGGGCGCCACGGTGCGCAACGTCAACCTGCCCTATCGCGGGCAGCCAGTGGCGGTGCGAGAGATCAGCGTCTCTCCCTACCTCGACGATCCGAACCGTCCGCGCTTCGAGAAACTGGCCAACAAGTCCTACGTCTTCCTGCTGTCGGACGCCGTGCCGGGCGGCCTCTACGGCATTCGCACAAGGGTTGACGCGCAATCCGCGGAAGCAGCACCATTGATGGTCGAGGAGATGCTTCTCGAAGGTGCCGGGCGCCAACCCTGACGGAACTCCCATGAAACGATCAATCACGACAATCGCCCTGCTGGGCTGGTGCACCTTGTCGATGGCCGCGGCCCCCACTCCAGTCAATGACTTTCCGACGCTGGACCGGGTGCAATACGTGCAGGAGTGCATGCGTGCGCACCCCGGGCCGACTTACGAGATGACGTCCAAGTGCTCATGCACGCTCGACGCCATCGCGAGCAGCGTGAAGTACAAGGATTACGTGACGATGAGCACGATCACCAAGGCCATGTCCATCGGCGGCGAACGTGGCGGCGCAATCCGCGACGTGCCGTCGTACGAGCCCGAGATCAAGCGTTTGCGCGAGCTCCAGGCCAAGGCCGAGAAAGGCTGCTTCATCACCGCCGGCCCGAAGTAGTTGCATCATGCCGGGCATCCCGCGTTCGATGCCGCTCCTGCTTGCCGGGATGGTGCTGGGCGCTTGCTGCGCAGCCGCGCCGGCGCCGGATTCCGAGGCCGTGCTGGCAATCACCGAAGTGAAGCCTGGCGTGTTCGTGCATGCCGGCATGCTGGACGACTGGGGGCCGGGCAACGGCGGCGACGTGGCCAACCTCGGCTTCATCGTCGGCCGGCGTTGCGTCGCAGTGATCGACACCGGGGGCACGCCGGCGGTCGGCCGGGCGCTGCTCGCCTCGATCGAACGCACCACACCGCTGCCCATATGCTGGGTGATCAACACGCATGCCCACCCCGATCACGTGCTCGGCAATGCGGCTTTCGTCAACGCGGGTTCGACGGCTCCGCACTTCGTGGCCCATGCGCGCTTCACCCCCGCGCTGGCTGCGCGCGAGACCTACTACCTGAACGCGCTGGAACGCGACTTTGGCCTCCACCTGACCCACGCCTCGATCGTCTACCCGGACACGGCGGTGGAAACATCGCTCGACCTGGATCTTGGCGATCGCGTCGTCACGCTGCGTGCCTGGCCCACGGCGCACACCGACAACGACCTCACGGTCTACGACCAGCGCACACGCACGCTCTTCACCTCCGACTTGCTGTTCGTGCAGCACCTGCCCGTGATCGACGGCAGCCTTCGCGGCTGGCTGGCGGTGATGGCGGACCTCGCGCGCATACCGGCCGACACCGTCGTGCCCGGCCATGGGAGCGTCAGCACCGACGAGTCGGCCGTGCTGGCCACGCAGGCGAGCTATCTGGAGGCCCTCGCGCGCGACACGCGCTCTGCCATCCACGACCATCGGACGATTCAGCAGGCGGTCGACAGCATCAAGATTCCCGCCGGCTCGCACTGGCTGCTTGGCGAACGCTTTCATCGTCGAAACGTCACTGCCGCCTATGCGGAACTGGAATGGGAAGATATTCCACCCACCACCGCCGAGGCGCCGCCTCGATCGCCTTCCAGCCCGCAGAAGTCGAGACCATGAAAAGCTGGGTCGTCCGATGCTTCCTGATGCGCGCGGCAGCGAGCTTCACGCTGCTCGCTGCGGGCCTGTTCTGCACCGGAGCCTGGGCGGAGATCAAGACAGCCGACAGCCCAGAGGCCAATCCCGTGTGGCAGAAGGTGCGCGCGAGCCTGTTCCAGTCCCGGCCGATCGCCGCTGCCAGCCACGATGTGATCTCGCTCGTCGTGCCCGCGCGGGCCGAAGATGCCGCCATCGTTCCGATTGCCATCCACACCCGGCTACTGCAGACGCCCACGCGCTACATCGACAAGGTCTATCTGATCATCGACAACAACCCTTCGCCCATCTCGGCGATCTTCCAGTTCACGCCGCAAAGCGGGCGGGCGGATATCGAGACGCGCGTGCGCGTCGACGAGTACACCCACGTGCGCGCGATTGCCGAAACCAACGACGGCCGGCTGCACATGGCGACGGCCTTCGTCAAGGCCTCGGGCGGCTGTTCGGCGCCGCCCGGCAAGGACGCGCAGGCGGCGCTCGCGACCCTCGGCCGCATGAGACTGAGCGTCGAGGGCCATGCAGAGGACAACCAGCCGCAGCTCGCGCAACTCATGATCAGCCATCCCAACAACTCAGGCCTGGCGCTGGATCAAGTCTCCCGCCTCTACACGCCGGCGTACTTCGTGCGGCAGGTCAACGTCAGCTACGCGGGGGTGCTGGTGATGTCGGCAGACGTCGACTTCTCGATCAGCGAGAACCCGAACTTCCGTTTCTATTTCTTGCCGCGCGGGGACGGCGAGCTCAAGGCCGAGGTGATCGACTCGCACGACTTGCGATTCCAGAGCACGCTGAAGTACCGGCGTGCGCAATGACCGGAAGGTGCATGCGCATGTGGCTGGCCGCATGGATCACCGCAGCAGCCGCCACGACGCTGCTCGCCGCCTGTGCGGCGTCCGGAGCGGCACAGGCGCCCGCCGTCGCAGAGCCAGTGGCGCTCGCTGCCGGCGTCTACATGGTGCAGGGTGCGCCCGGCGGGGTCGACACCCGCAACCTGGGCCGTGTCGGCAATGCGGGCTTCATCGTCGGCAGCAACGGCGTGCTGGCCATCGACACCGGCACTTCCTATCGTCAAGGCGAGCAGCTGCTGGCGGCCATTCGCAGCGTGACCGACAAGCCTGTGCGGCTGGTCTTGATCACCCACGCGCAGAAAGACTTCCTCTTCGGCGCAGCCGCCTATCGCGAGCACGGAATCCCGATCCTCATGCATCGCCAAGCCGCGGCGCTGATGGCGTCGCGCTGCGAACGCTGCCTCAAGATGCTCAAGGAAACGCTCGGCGAGGAGGAGATGCGCGGCACCGTGATGTTCACGCCGGACCAGGAATTCGAGGCCACGCAGAGCATCGATGTGATCGACCGGCCCCTCCGGTTGATGTACTTCGGGCACTCCAGCGGCCCGGGCGACGTCACAGTGCTCGATGCGGCTTCCGGCGTGCTGTTCGCCGGCGGCCTGCTCGACCATGGGCGCATCCCCGACCTACAGGACGGCGATCTCGAAGGCTGGTCGAACGCGCTGCAGGCCCTGAGAGCGCTGCCGGTCAAGGTCATCGTGCCCGGCCACGGGCCTCCGGCATCCATCGGGGACATCGACGCACAGCTTCGCTACTTTGCTCAACTGCAGGTGCGCGTGCAGGAATTGCTGCGCGCCGGCACCGCCCTCAGTGAGGTTCCCGATGCGGCGGCACTACCGGAATTCGCGCGCTGGGACCAGTACGAGAGCCTTCACCGGCGCAATGCGTCGATCCTGTTCGTGCGTCTGCAACGCGCGCAGTTGGAACGATGAGGAGCGAGACCCGCCTCAACAGCAGCCCACCATGCTGCGTCGCCACTGTCCGAGATAGGCGCCGCCTGGCGTCGGCATTCGTTGCAGGTCGGCGAACAGTCCGCTTCGGCGTTCGCCGCCGGCGGTGAGCAACGTCCGGTAGCTCTTCAGATCGTCGTCAGTCAGCGCCGTCGGCACGGCGAGTCCGCTTTTGTCGGCCGCAAGAGGCTGCGCGCCCAACGCGATCGTGCTTCCCAGCCCCGCGTAGAGACAACGTTCACCGAAGGCCTTCTGTAGCGCAGTGAATGTCGGTTCGCCGGTGCAATGGCCTGGTGCCACATAGGCGACCTTGAACGTGTCCCGCAGCGTCGTGATGGTGGTCTCGATCTCCGGATCCTTGGCGACCACGAGATGGAGACCACCGACGACGAACTGGATCTTCGGCTGGATCGCCACAGCCGCCTTGACGATCCTGTCGATGCCCGTGTGCGAGCAGCCTACCAGGATCACCATGCCGTCGGGTGCCTCCACCGCCAACGAGAGTTCGCGCAACTCGAGCGTGCCGGGCTTGTCGGACACCAGTGAAATCAGGTGGATTCCCGGCGCGATCATCGTGGGCTTGTCGACCAGTTCGATATTTGCTTTCGGCCAAGCACTTCCGAAGCGCATCACGTCAGGCGGCCTGCCGCCGTAATAGCGCTGCTCGGCCGGCAAGGACTCGTCCTTGCGAAAGAACGTGCTCGGGAGGTCGGCACCATAGACGCCGAAGCCTTCCTTGGGCGCGTAGATCCTGACCTTCGGATTGACGCTGAGCAGGTAGCCCATGCCTCCCATGTGGTCGCCGTGCCGATGCGACATCACGACAAAGTCGAGCCTCGCGAGATCCACGCCCATCACCGCCGCGTTCTTCGCCAACACGTCGGCGTTGTTGCCGGTGTCGAACAAGATGCGCCGCCCGTCGGCCTCCACGAACGCGGCATAGCCCCAGTCCTTCTGCAGCGCCGGATCTCTACTGAAAGCGTCGTAGCGCACCGTGATTTGCGCTTTCGTGGAGCGGCTGGTGTCGGGCGGTGTCGGGCTTGCGCAAGAAGCAAGCAGCAAATTTTGCGCTGCAAGCGTGGTGGTGATGAAGTCTCGACGCTTCATGACGACCTCCTGTTTTGGCGGGCGAACTCAATTGGCACCTCAGCGCCAGGACGCGGCGCTCATTTGGCGCCAAGCCGCTTCTCAAATCAAGAGATGGCACTGAGCCGGCGCGAGTTGGCCGGTTCGCGAAACACCAGCGGATGCTCCACGGCCTGCGCCGAGGTCAAGGCACCGGCGCGTTCGACGGCCTCGAGCACCCGATGGTGGTCCGGACTCTTCACGCAAGCGGGATCGGCAACGGCCGGATCGTTTGCCAGCATGTAGGCCTGGCAGCGGCATCCGCCCAGGTCCTGCTCGCGGAATTCGCAGCTCACGCACGGCTCCTTCATCCAGCCGGTGCCGCGATAGCGGTTGAAGCCCTCGGAGTTGAACCATATTTCGCGCAGGTTGTGCTCGCGCACGTTGGGAAAGCTCAGGCCCGGCAGCATCTTCGCGGTGTGGCACGGAAGCGCTGTGCCGTCCGGCGTGACGTTGAGGAAGGTGCTGCCCCAGCCATTGACGCAGCGCTTGGGCGTGCCCTCGTGATAGTCCGGCGCGACGAAGAAGATGCGCATGCGCTCGCCCATCCGCGCCCGCCAGAGGTCGGTCGTGCGCTCGGCCTGCTTCAACTGCTCATGCGTCGGCAACAACTGGTCGCGGTTGAGGAACGCCCATGAGTAGTACTGGGTATTCGCGAGTTCCAGATACTCGGCGCCGAGCTCGGCCGCCATGGCGATGATGCGATCGACGTGGTCGATGTTCATGCGATGGATCACCACGTTCATCACCATCGGCCAACCCTCGTCCTTGATGATTTTCGCGACCCGGCTCTTCAGCTCGAAGGTCTTCGTGTGCGAGAGAAAGTCGTTCATCTCCTTCGTGGAATCCTGGAACGACAACTGAACATGATCGAGTCCGGCTGCCTTCAGCGCCGCGGCGCGCGCCGCGGTCAGGCCAACGCCCGAGGTCAGCAGATTGGTGTAGTAGCCCAGCCGATGCGCTTCGCCCGTAATGGTCTCGAGGTCGTCGCGCACGAGCGGCTCGCCGCCCGACAGGCCGAGTTGCACCGCGCCCAGTTCGCGCCCCTGTCGCAACACCCGCAGCCAGTCGTCCGTGTTGAGTTCTTCCTCCTGGCGCGCGAAGTCGATCGGGTTGTAGCAAAAGACGCAATGCAGCGGGCATCGGTAGGTCAGTTCCGCCAGCAACCACAGCGGAGGCCCGGGCGTTGCCGCCGGTGGTGCGTGTTGCATCAGTCCCATGCGAGCCACCGTTGCTTGCCGGCGAGTTCGATGAAGGCCAGCACATCGTCACTCAGATCGCCGGTCGAGAAAGCCTGCTCCAGCTCGCCGACGATGGCCGCCACGCTGCGCTCGCCGTCGCAGCGTTTCATGATCTCGCCACCGCTCTGATTCAGCTTCACCATGCCCTCGGGGTAGAGCAGCACATGCGCGTTCTGCGCCGGCTCCCACTGCAGGCGGAAGCCCGTACCGACGCGAGGCCGGGAGGAAGTGCTCGGCGGCGTCACGAAGCCACTCCGTATTTCTGCGCCATCGCATCGTTCATGGCCCACAGGATGTCGAGCTTGAGCTGCAGCACCTCCAGCGCCCGTTCCTGCAACGGCCGGGTCGTGAAATGGGCAAGCGTGATCGCCAGTCCCTGTTCCACGTCGCGCCGCGCCTGGCTCACCCGATCACGAAAGTACGCCATCCCCTCCGGATCGATCCAGGGATAGTGTTCGGGCCAGTTCGCCAGCCGTTGCTTGTGGATCTCGGGGGCAAAGAGTTCGGTGAGCGACGAGCAGACAGCCTCCTGCCAGGGCGCGCGCCGCGCGAAGTTCACGTAGGCATCGACCGCGAAGCGCATTGCCGGGGCCACGTGGCGCAGGTCGAGCACCTCTTCGCGCGTGAGGCCCACGGCGGTGGCGAGTCGCAGCCAGGCTTCGATGCCGCCTTCGTCGCGCACGCCGTTCAACTCGAAGCCGTCGTGATCCAGGATGCGCTGCACCCAGCCCCTGCGGACCTCGCGCTCGGGGCAGTTGGACAACACCGCCGCATCCTTGATCGGGATCGCGATCTGGTAGTAGAAGCGGTTCGCCACCCAGCCACGCACCTGCTCGCGCGTCGCGCGACCGCTGTTGAGCATGACGTTGAACGGATGGTGGATGTGATACGCACGGCCGCGCTCGCGCAGCTTCGCTTCGAATTCGTCCCGCGACCATGCATCGGTGCTTTGAGTCATATGCAGATCTGCATGTTGTCCTCGCAGACCTCGATGCCGGCGTGCGTCAGCGTCGCGCGTTCGGGAGAGTCTTCGTCGAGGATCGGATTGGTGTTGTTGACATGGATGAGCATGCGCCGCGTGCGCGTCGGCAGCCTGACCATCCACTCCAGCATGCCGCCCGGACCCGACTGCGGCAGGTGGCCGATGTCCCGGGCCGTCTTGGCGCTGAGGCCGAGGCGGGGCATTTCGTCATCGGTCCAGAACGTGCCGTCGACCAGCACGCAATCAGCGAGCGACATGGCGTCGAAGACGGCCGGCGTGATCTGCCCGAGCCCTGGCGCGTAGAACGTGGTCTTGCCGCTGCGATCGTCGGAGATCAGCATGCCGATGTTGTCGCCCTCCACCGGCCTGTCCCGGTGCGGAGAGTAAGGCGCGGCCTTGCTCGACAGCGGCAACGCGCGGAAGCTCAGGTCGGCAACGCCGGCCACGGCGAACCGGCTGCCGTCCAGCGCGATGCAATGCCGCTCCACGCCACAGTAGTGGCCCAGGACGCGCAGCACGGGGTTTCCCTGCCTCAGGTCCTCATCGACCGGGTCGGTACACCACAACGGCAGCGCTCCATTGCGTTCGCGCAGCATGAAAAGACCGGTCGCATGATCGATCTGGCCATCCATCAGCACCACGCCGGCGATGGCCGTATCGCGAACCGAACGCGCAGGCTGCAGCGCAGGCTTGCTGCGGATCTGCTCGAGGATGTCGGGGGATGCGTTGAACAGCACGCCATCCACGCCGCCATCAGGGCGCACGAAGATCGACGATTGGGTGCGTGCCTTGGCGTTCAACGTGCCTGCGCGCAGGCCCGCGCAGTTGCGGCAATTGCAGTTCCACTGCGGAAAGCCACCACCTGCAGCCGAACCGAGGACAGTGATGCGCATCGGTGGCGTCGAAGGCCCCGACCCGTTGCGGCCAGGCCGGCACTCCGAAGACGAGTCCTGCGGAGCGCCGAGCGTGCCGTGACCCGGGTCAGCGGGCGGCGATGTACATCGTGATTTCGAAGCCGAGACGCAAGTCAGTCGCAGTAGGGGTTGTCCATTGCATAGAGGTCTCCTATGAGGATGACACGGGCGCCATGTGGCGCCGCGGGGATTGTTCTCTTCCCGTGAGCCATGGTCTCCCCTGGCGCTCCATTGGCACAGCCGCCGGATCATGATTGCGGGCTCATGATTTTCATGAATCGAACGCGCACAGCGCGGCGAGCCGCTACCATGACCCGCGTGTGTGTGCCAACCGGGCCCCGCGTCCGCTCATGAGCCTTCGGCTGAAGATCAACCTGATCGTCCTTGCGCTGACTGTTCTCTTCGCAGCAACCGTGCTCGCGCTGGAGATACGCAGCATGCGCGAGTCCGTGAACGAGGAAGTGGTGGCGGCCAACCGCGTCGCCGCACTGCTGCTGCAGGGCACCGCGGTGCGCTACGCAGCGCAGGGCACGCCGGCGATGCTGGCCTTCCTCCAGAGCATCGGACGGATTCGCTCGAACGATCTCACGCTGTTCGACGCGCAAGGCAAGGAGTTGTACCGCTCACCGCCGCCCACCTACAAGGCCGGACGAGACGCGCCCGATTGGTTCGGTGAGCTGATTGCGCCACCGCCGTCGGTGCAAGCCATCGCGTTCCCCGACGGCAAGCTGGTCGTGCGCGCGAATGCCACCCGTGCCGAGGTCGATGCCTGGGACTACGTGGTGACCCTCGCCGCGGGTGTGCTCGGATTTCTGGTCGTGGTCAACGCCATGGTGTTCTGGCTGGTCGGGCGGGCGGTGCGGCCCTTCGGCCAGATCGTGCAGGCGCTGAACCAGTTGCAGGCCGGGCGCTTCGACTCGGCACTCCCGCCACTGGCCGGGACCGAGGCCGCAGCGATCGGCGCGGCCTTCAACCGCATGGTCCGTGAGTTGCAGGGGCACATCGAGACAGAGCGCCGCGCGGTGCGGGCCGAACTGCAGCTCTCCGACAGCCGGGATCTCACGCAATGGATCGACAAGCACATCGAAGCCGAACGCCGCATGATCGCGCGTGAACTGCACGACGAGCTCGGCCAGTCGGTGACGGCGATGCGCAGCATGGCGCTGTCGATCGCCACGCGCGTGCACTCGTTCGATCCGCAGGCCGAACAGGCGGCGCGCCTGATTGCCGACGAGTCCTCGCGCTTGTACGACGCGATGCACGGCATCATCCCGCGCCTGACGCCACTGGTGCTGGACAACTTCGGGCTGGCCGAAGCATTGAACGACCTGGCGGAGCGCACTCAACGCGTCCACGCCGACGTGCAGATCGCCCTGAAGGTCGAACTGGCCGATGCGGCGCCGTGCGCCGACGTGTCGCTTGCCTTGTATCGGGCGGCGCAGGAGGGGATCACCAACGCGCTGCGCCACGGTCAGGCCCGCCATCTGCAGCTCAGCGTGGAACAGCACGCCGGCGATGTGACGCTGGACCTTGTCGACGACGGCAACGGCATGCCGCCCGAGGATCCCCGGCGCGCCGGCCACTACGGACTGCGTTGGCTTGCCGAACGCGTGGAGGGCCTGGGCGGCGCCGTGAGAATAGAGCGCGCGGTGCCTCGCGGCGTGCGGCTGCACGTGCGCCTGCCGATGTCCACCCGCAAGGAGGCTGCATGATTCGCGTGTTGCTGGTCGATGACCACAAGCTGGTGCGCATGGGTTTTCGCATGCTGCTGGCGGATGCACAGGTTGAAGTGGTGGGAGAGGCTGAAAGCGGCGAGCAAGCCTGCGTCGATTACCCGCGCGTCAAGCCGGACGTGGTGGTGATGGATCTCTCGATGCCCGGCATGGGCGGCCTGGAGGCCGTCCGGCGGCTTCTGGCGCAAGACCCAAAGGCTCGCGTGCTCGCCCTGTCGGCCCATGAGGACACTGCCCATCCACGGCGCGTGCTGCGCGCCGGGGCGCTTGGCTACCTGACCAAGCGCAGCGCGCCCGATGCACTGATCGCCGCAGTGACTGCGGTGGCACGCGGCGAACGCTACGTCGATGCCCAGACAGCACAGGCCCTGGCGCTGACACAGCTCGAAGGCTCCGCCAGTCCGGCCGACACGCTGAGCGAGCGCGAGTTCTCGGTCTTCATCCAACTGGCTCATGGCCAAAGCGTGGCGCAGATCGCCGAGACACTGAACCTGTCGCCGAGCACGGTCGGCACGCACCTCTACCACGTCAAGCAGAAGCTGGGCGCGAGCAACCAGTCGGAGCTGACGCTCGTCGCGCTGCGCTGGGGACTGATCCAGGCCTGAAAGAAGAACCGCTCACAGGTCGAGGATCGGCCATCCGGATGCCTCGGCGTGCGCACGCAGTCGTTCGTCCGGGCAAACCACCACGGGGTGCGAGACGGCATTGAGCAATGGCAGATCGCCCATGGCGTCCGAATAGAACCACGACTGCCCGAATTCGGCCAGGCCGTGCCGTGACCCAGATGGCTGCATGGCGAGCCAATCATTGACGCGCGTCACCTTGTGCTGCCGATAGCAGGGCTCGCCATCGATCTCTCCGGTGAAAGGGGCACCCTCCACACCATCCACGGTGGCGGGGCGCGTGGCCACCAGTTGATCGATGCCGAACAGGCGGGCGATCGGGCGGGAAATCAGTTCCGTCGTCGCCGTGACGATGGCGCACAGGTCACCCTTGCGCTGGTGACGCTTCACGAGCGCCAGGGTCGATGCCGGTATGCGCGAAGCCGTCTCGATTTCGAATTCACGTTGCCACTGCGCCAGCGTCGCGCGCGGAACCTGCAGCAGGGGTTGCATGTTCGCGCGGTGCATCGCATGGATGTCGAGCGTGCCTGCGATGTATTCGTGACAGTAGGCCAGGTAGCGCGCTTCGGCCTCGGCCGGCAGGATGCTTTTGCGTATGAGGAACTGCGTCCAGGCCATGCCGCTGTCGAAGGGGATCAGCGTGAGATCCAGATCGAACAGGGCGAGATCGCGGGAGACGGTGCGAGGACCCTTATCGGGCAATGATGATCTCCCCTCTTCCGTCCGCCGCCAAGTCGCCCAGGTGCCGTTCGGTGCGCCGTGCGGCCAGCGCTGCGAAGGGTCCGCCATGGCGCGCAAGATCACGCGCCAGCAGTTGCCAGAAGACCTCCGCCCCGCCGAGCGCGGGAACGAAGGTCGAGGAAATGTCCGAAGGTTCGGGCTCGCGGGCGAACACGACGCTGCCGCGTCGCATGCCCCAGCCCACATGTGCCCCGGCACGCCCGCCGATGGCGACGGTGCCGGCCACCAGGCGAGACGCGAGGAAGTCGCCGGCATTCCCATGGACGATGGCGCTGCCACGCCGCATGCGATCCCCGAATCGGGCACCGGCATGGCCCTTGACGACGAAGGTGCCGCCACGCATGCCGTCCATGCTGCCTGGCAGGGTGCACGCCGCGAAATCATCCACGTCGCCCTGCACCGTGAAGCTGCCGCCTGCCATTTCGCACGCGGCCAGCAAACCGGCCCGGCCTTCGACGACGAGCTCGCCCGCGCTCATGCAGCCGCCGGCATAGTGCCCGACGTTCCCGACCACGCGGATACGGCCTGCCGCCAGTTGCCAGCCCACCCGATCGAAACGCGACAGGTCGCCCTCGAAGATGAGCGAATCGCCATGGTCATGCGAATCGATCCGAAAGAACTCGGCCAGAGCAAGCCTTGCATTGCCGTATCCCAACTGCAGCCGTTCGACTTCGGCCGCCGAAAGTCCGGCCAGCGAGGTCGGCATCACGCCGCGCAGGTCCACCCGAAGCACAGGCGATGCCTTGAGCGTCAACCGCCAGCCGGTCATGGCCCGCCCTCCCCCAGCAGCCTGTGCAGATGGAAGTGGAACGGACCGAGCTTGCCGCCGTAGTTGCCGGCCGCGATGCGCAGCAATCCATTGGCAGCACCCCATGCGATGCCGGCCTGCATGCCCACGCGCATCGCCGCGCCGACGTCGGCTTCGGTCAGGCCATCGATCACGATCTCCATCACGCACCGCGTTTGCGGCGTCAGTTCGCTGTGCGCCACCAGGCCATGCAGGCTGGGGCAGAACGCATCGTTGGTCGACGCGTTGAGCGCGGCGTATTTGCTGCCCACCTTGGAGCCGGAGCGCACCACCCCCCCGGGGAAGGGCATGATCACATTGCGAAGCGCCTTCATCGCTCGCACGGCGGCCTCTGCGACGGCCAGCGCGCTGTCGGTGTCGCTGCACAGCAGCAGCAGGTTGCCGCCGCCCACGCCCTTCACCACCGCCGTGGTTTCCTGCGCAACGAACTCGCCATCCATCACCGGAACCCGCCAATAGCGGACGCCGTCAATCACCTTGGAGATCTGCCAGCCATCGCCGAAGAAGCGCAGGTTCTGTCCCAGCGCGATCGCCTCGCCTTCGGCGATGCCAGCGTAGACAGCCGTCGTCGGGCAGGTCAGTACGCATTGGCCGACACGCCGCTCGACCTGCTTGGCCAACTCCTTGCCCGACATCGAGAAGATCAGCACGCTCAGGCCTGGCCGTCCGTCGGGCGTCTCTTCGGAGCCGAGTTCGCGTTCGATGCCAGCCTCGCACCCGCAGGCAATCACCGAAGTCGCAAACCCGGTCGCCGACACCGCCGCGTGACGCGCCCAGGTGGCGTTGTGCGCGGTGATGACGATGCGCGTGGCCTTCATCGGAAAGGCTTCGGCAAAGCCATCGTCGATCTGTACGCCGTTGCGTATCAATGCATCGCTCACTGGGCAACCTCCGTGCTTCGCACTGCGGTGCGAGCTTGCTTGGAGCGGTCCGGCGCGGCGCTCATGAGACGCTCTTGAAGCACGCCGCCGGCAGAAGGCGCCCGCCATTGCAGCAACGGCACAGCTCGTCGTGCCCGATCGCAATGTGGTCGAAGCTCACGGAACCGTGCGACGCAAGATGCCGGCGCAAGGTCTTCTCGACACCGCGGTCGTAGTCCGGCTGGACGAAGTGCGTTCCGCCAACCGGCACCGCAGTGACGCGCCCTGCCCGCGCCACCAGTTCGCCATCCTTGAAGACGCACTCAGGCGTGGAGAACATGGCTTCGCGGTCAATCTGCTCGCGGTAGACCGCGATGTCTGCCGCTCCGCCCACGCCCAGGTGGCCGCGATCGCGCAGGCCCAGCAGCCTCGCCGGTGCGGCTCGCGTCATGATGGCGATCTCCCGTAGCGTCAACTCGCGCGCGATCGAACGCAGCGCGCAGTTCGCGACAACGTCCGGATGCAACCTGGCCAATTGCTCCTCGCGGAAGCTGCGATCCATGAGCAGGCGGATGAGGTGCGGGTAGCTGGTGAACGGTCCGCCGTTGGGATGGTCCGTGGTCAGCACCACGCGCCACGGGTCCGTGACAAGCAGGAAGATTTCCAGGCCGATGACCCACTGCAATGCATTCACGTAGCTCTGCTCGCGGTACTTGAACGGAACGACGCCGCAACCGGCCTCGCATTCGATGTCGCTGCCCGCCCACTTGCGCGGGCTGGCGAGTCCCGATTGGGCATGTTGACGCATCGAGTCGGCCGAGGCGGTGACGGTCTGGCCGAACATGATCTGTCCCACATCAATGCTGATGTTCGGGTTGGCATTGACCGCCTCCGCAAGTTGCAGTGCCGCCGATGAGAACTTCCTGGGTCCTTCGGTGCCGTAGGCGTGGAACTGCACATGCGTCAGGTGTGCGGGCAAGCCTTCGAGCGCCTGGATGGTCTGAAGGGTCGATTCGATGTTGCCCGCCACGCCCAGGTTGCTGCCATGGATGTGCAGCGGGTGCGGTACGCCGAGTTCCCGCAGGGCGCGTGCCAGCGTGTGCACGACTTGGCGCGGCGTCACCTGCCAGTGGACATGGCGCTCGTCGACGTCCAGCTTGCGCTGGTTGAACTTGAAGGCCGAGATGCCTGCGGGGTTGACCACCTTGACGCCCATGGCCTTGGTGGCGTGCATCGTCCAGCCCATGTAGTCGCGGATCGTCTCGAAGTTGTGGCCGGCCTCGCCGCCCTTGGCCAGCAGTTCGAGGAACAGCTCGTCATTGCCGAGCATCACATAGGCGCCATGGTCGAGGATCGGCGTGTCGCCCATCTCCATGTGCGCCTGGCGTGCGTTGCTCGCGATCATGGCCGGCTCGAAGGCTGCGGTGTAGCCCATCTCGACGTAGCGGTAGCCGGTGGCCAGCGTGCCGGGCGCGCAGCCGCCGCAGGACGCGAGTTCGAGCGGATTGCCGGGAAGCCCGATCGGATTGCCCTCGGCACGACGGTCCTCGGGCATCAGCAGGCGCGCCAGGTTGATCTTGCCACCGCCAATGTGCGTGTGCATGTCGATGCCGCCTGCCATCACGACGCATCCGGTCGCGTCGATCTCGGCATCGACCGGATCGCGCGCGTCGAGCGCGGCGATGCGTCCGTCCTGCACGCACAGATCGCGGATCGTGTCCGTGGGCTGCGTCGGATCGATGATCCTGCCGCCGCGAAGGCGAAGGCTGCTCATCGGCCGGCCTCCGCGTGCAACGCCGACACGCGCTGCGTGATGCTGCCGAGCACATCGCAAAGCATCGGCAAGGTGTCGCGATAGACCGGAACCAGCGGCAGCACCGCGCCGCCGTCGGCCCGAAAGAGGTGGCCGGGCGATCCGATGCCCGGTGTCGATACCGGAATGAAGATGCTCCCGGCGCGCCCAGCCGACGAAGCCAGATCGGGGTGCCCCAGCACGATAAGCGGCAGGGCCGTCGCGGGCGGCGTACAGGTGGCGTCGAAGCTCGAAATCCACAGCAGGCAGTCCACGGCCCCGTCCGCCAGCAGGCGCATGGCGTCGAAGCACAGCGGTTCGTGCTCCAGCCCGCCCGGGCCCGCACGCGAGCGCAAGGGCAATCCCGACGACCAGGTGAACACCTCGTTGACCGTGCGTGCGCCATTGCCGCCGCCGAGCCACATCGCGCCTGCGCGGGTGGTGGCATTCAAGATGGCGACGATCCGATGGACGCCTTCGATGATCAATGCACCGTGCGCCGGCAAGCGGTCCGTCTGGCCGACGATCACGGCGTAGCGCGCGGCGCGCAACCGCTCGGACAACGCTGCGAGCGGCAAAGGAACGTCGCGCACGGCGCGCCGCGCCACAAGCGCCGATAGCAGTGCGACCGTCGAGAACAGGTCGCCATGCAGAGGGATGGATTCGGTCGTGATGCCGCGGTGGTGGGCCAATGCCGCGAGGCTCGCCGAATCGGTCGCCCCATTCCCCAGGCAGACCACATGCCGCTGCGGCACCAGGCTCTCCTCCCCCAGCCCAGAACGCGCAAAGAACTCTGCGGCCGCGCCGCCGGGCAGTTCACCGATGCAAACGACGAGATCGGCGCGCGTGCGCACCTCGGCCAGCGTGGTGGCAAAGCCGCCGCGATCCTGCAGCGCTCGCACGGACTGCATGAGCGCGTCGCCGCCGGCGGGGTCGCAGATTGCGCCCGTCTTGCAGGCCAGACGGTAGATCCCCCGGGCGCCCGCGACGTCGGTGCCCAGGCCGCCGACGAGTGGCTGTCGGCTCTCGGCCAGGACGCTGGAAGCGGCAGAGACTGCATGGGCCAGTTCAACAGCTTGCCCATCGATCAGCGGTCTCGCCGCGGAGGGCTTGCCCGAAAACTGCGCGAGACCTATGCGCGCACTCGCGCATTCGCCGTCGGCCAGTTCCAGTGTTGTGCCGGATGCGCTGGGCCGAACGCTCAGGTTGTCACAAAGCAACAGACAGAAAGGACAGGTCCAGCGCACCGCGTCCCCTTTCGTCGCCAGCAATGGTTCGGTCATCGCGCTGCTTCACGCAAGCGATGTGCCACGGCGCACCACGACCATCCCCGCCCCCGCGCGAACGGACGGCCGTCAGAAGTGAAACACTGTGTGGCGCGCCGTGTTTCAGTTCTGACCTGAGCGCACCATCGCAGGCCCGCATGGCAACCGTATCGCGTTGGCACGAAACGTGATGCGGCAACGCCCATGATGCGAACCAACTCTGGCTTGGGTCAGCCGACTACGCGGGGCAACCCGCCATCATGCAGCGCGCTGGCCACCAGCCAGGCACCGGCACCGGCGTCGCTGGCTGCCTTCAGGTCGCTCTGGTTGCGGATGCCGCCGGCGCCGACGACGAAGGTCGTGGGAGATTTGCGACGCACGTCGGCCAACGTCTCCAGATCCGGACCCGCGCCTGCGCCGACGCGTTCGAGCGTCATCACGATCACGCGCCCAGGCCACAGCGCGGGTGCATCCCAGCAACCCGCGACATCCAGGTGCTGGCCGTCGCGGCGGTCCAGCGACAGCACGCCCTCCCCTCCATCGGCGAAGCAGCGCTCGAGTTCTTCGCGCGATGCCAGCGACTCGCTGCCGAAGACCGAAACGACCCGTTGGCTCGCGGCGCCGAGTTGGACCTTCATCGCGTCGGCCGCGCCTGCGCCGGCAAAGCCGGCATCGAGCCAAAGCTCGAGCCCCGGCATGGCTTGCAGAAGCGTGCGCAAGACTGCGGACTGGCTCGGGCCTCCCAGCAGGGCATCGAGATCAGCCACGTACAACTGGTGCGTAGCGCAGTGCTCGCACAAAATCTTCGCCACCGTGACCGGATCGCTGCTGCAGCACAGCCGCGACTCGATGGGTCGATACGACTGGCGGTTGCCGCGCACGGCACGCACCACTTGACCCTGCATGAGGTCGATGACGGGAATGAGGTTCATGTGGAGCGAGCCAAGAGGAGGAGACAGGTGGAGCGATGAAGCGGATCTTTGTCTATGAATACCTGAGCGGCGGCGGGGAGATGGCCTCCGGCAACCTGCTGGCGATGGGCCAGTCGATGCGCAACGCCATCATGGCCGACTTGCTTCGCCTTGGAAACCTCGATCTATCGGTCGCGACCTGCACGCTGGCGTCGCGCGTGCCGGAGCCGGCCCGGCCTGTGACGCCGCGCAACGGCGAACCGGCATTCGAGTTCGTCAGGCGCCAGGCCCATGCGCACGATCTCTCGTGGGTGGTCGCACCCGAAACCGATGGGCTTCTGGCGGGCTTGCGGCAATGCGTCGATGCGGAACGCTGGCTGGGCTGCGATGCCTCGGCGATCGAACTCGCGACGCGCAAGCGCATGACATTGACGACCCTGGCCGGATCCGGCATCGCCACGCCGTTGGCCTTCGAACACGAGCCCGAAGCCAGGCGCTGGGTGGTCAAGCCGGACGATGGCGCCGGGGCCGTCGAGACATGGCTCCACGACGATCAGGAAGCGGCGATGCAAGACTGGTCGATGCGCTCTCGCGCCGGCCGCGCGATGGCGATCGAGCCTTGGGTGGAGGGCATGCCGCTCAGCCTTTCGCTGCTGTGCGGCACGAAGGGATGCGAACTGCTGAGCATCAATCGCCAACACCTGGACGTCGACGCGCAGGGCCACCTGTCGTTTCTCGGCGTCGACGTGAATGCGGTGCCGCTCACCGATCCGCGCGGCGCGAGCTTGAGCGCCTTGTCCAGGCGCGTTCACCAGGCCGTTCCCGGTCTGCGCGGCTTCGTCGGCATCGACCTCGTGTGGCATCCACAGCGCGGCCCGGTGGTCATCGAGATCAATCCGCGCGTGACCAGCGCCTACGTCGGCCTTTCGCGCTCCGCGGGACGCAATCTCGCGGCCGAGGTGATCGCAATTCGGGAGGCGGAGCGGACCTCGCGATCGAAGGCGGCGCATGCCCATGGCTGAACGCATCGTGATCGGCTGGGACATCGGCGGCGCACACGCCAAGGCGTGCCTTCTGCAAGGCGGACAAGTGCTCGACGTGGCCCAATGGCCCTGCCCGCTATGGCTGGGCATGGACCGCCTCGATGCCGTGCTCCATTCGGCACGCCAGCGATGGAACGGCCTGGGAACGGCGCAGCACGGGGTGACCATGACCGGCGAGATGGTCGACCTGTTCGCAGACCGTGAAGATGGCGTGCGAAAGATCGCGGCGCAACTGTCGCATGCACTGGGGCCTGGTTCCGTTCACTTCTTCGCCGGCGACGTCGGCTGGTGCCGCCATGCCGATGTGCCGGACCTGTGGAACGCCATCGCCTCGGCCAACTGGCTCGCCACGGCGCGCCATGCCGCGCTGTACATCGGGACCGGCTTGCTGGTGGACATCGGCAGCACGACGACCGACCTGATCGCATTCAAGGATGGACGCATCCTCACCGGCAACCGCACCGACGCGCAGCGCCTCGCGAGTGGCGAACTGGTCTACCACGGCGTCGTGCGCACGCCGCTTTGCGCAGTGGCGCAGCGCATCGACTGGCGCGGCACGCCGCACAACGTGATGAACGAATTCTTCGCGACCAGCGCGGATGTGTACCGCCTGACCGGTGAACTGAAAGCGGCCCGCGATCTGTACCCCGGCGCCGACAACGCCGGCAAGGACCCGGATGCCACCCGGCAGCGGCTGGCCCGCATGATCGGGCTCGATCGGCGCGATGGCTCGACGGACGATTGGCTCGACTTTGCGCGGTCCTGGCGGGTGCTGCAGGTCGGCGTTCTAGGCAGCGAGATGCGGCGGGTGATCGGGGCACACGCGCTTCCGGACGGTGCGGTGATCGTCAGCGCCGGTTGCGGCGACTTCCTGGTGCCCGATGTGGTGGCGAGCGCAAGGGCTGGCACGCCCGGATCCCGATGCGTGCCTCATCATCTCGCGTACGGCCGCGATATTGCGCGCGCCTCCGCGAACGCTGACACCGACCGCGCTGCGGTACAGGAGTGGGCTCAGGTGTGCGCGCCGTGCGTCGCCGTCGCAACCCTCTTCGACATGGACCCCGCCGTATGTGGATCGTGAAGATCGGCGGAAGCCTGAACGCAAATCCGATGCTGCCGGTCTGGCTCGACCTGCTGGCCGAATGCGGCGGGGGACGCGTGATCGTCGTCTGTGGTGGCGGTGCCTTCGGCGACGAAGTCAGGCGCGCCCAGGCGCAGTGGCGCTTCAACGACCTCAGCGCGCACAACATGGCGATTCTCGCGATGGCGCAGACCGCCTACCTCATGCACGGCCTGAATCCCGCATTGCAGCTCACGCGAACCAAGTCGGACATCCACCGCGTGCTGCACAAGGGACAGACGGCGCTGTGGCTGCCGCTCGAACTGCAACGCAACCGGTCGACCGCCCAGACGAACTGGGAGTTCACGTCCGACAGCATCGCGCTCGATCTCGCGCATCGGTTGAATGCCGAGCGACTGGTGCTGGTGAAGGCGTGCGAGATCGACCCGAGGTTGAGCCTGGCCCAGTTGGGCGAGGCCGGCGTGGTCGATCGTTCCTTCGGGCCGCTGTCGGACGGCTCGGCCTTTCCGATCGACATCGTTCACTGCAACGAAGTGACGCGCGTACGTGCGTTGCTCCTTGGTCACGCCAGGTTCGACGATTGATGGGGCGTGCCGGCTTCGGCGCGCTCATGCCCGTGCATGAGCGCGACCAGTGACTGCAGGCGCCGAGGGTCGAGCGCCGAGCTTCGATCGCCCGCGCACACCGCCGTGCGAAAGCCTGCAAAGTCAGGCGCGAGCGTACGCAATAGCGGTTCGTGCATCGGGCGCAGCGCGCCGGCCAGGCCGACCATCGTCCCGGTCGCGCCCACGGCGGCAATGAAGCGGCGCAGATCCTCCATCGGCACCGCGTCGAAAAGGCTGCCGGCACTTTTGTCGAAGGTGTCGGCCATCACGCCCGGAAACCCCAACGCGCAGGCGTGCGCCACATCGGCCAGCTCCAGGCCCTTGTCCGCGATGAAGACCGGCACGATGGGCCAGGCACTGGCGGCAAGCGCGTCGAGCACCACGCGCGCTTGCGGCACGCGCTCGATGCCGACCTTCACATAGTCGACGCCGCACGCGCCGACGGCATCGACGCACGTCGCAATGCGGTGCGTCTCGTGCATCGCCACGTCGCCGATGGTGGCGCTGATCGCCAGGGCACTGTCATGCCGGCGCAGTGCGCCCACGATGTCGCGAATGGTGGCGATCGGCAGGCCGCCCAACGCACCATGGCCGGGCTCCTTCAGATCGATGAAGTCGACTTTTCCCTCGGCTGCCAGCAAGGCTTCTTCGACACTGCGAACACTCACGAGCAATTTCATGACGATGGTCCCTGGGTGGCATCGGCGCCCTCGGCGGCTTTGGCGGCTTTGGCGGCCTTGGCGCGATGCCGTTGCACTGCGTCGACGAGCCACCCCCAGGCTTCACGCTCCTGGGACCCGGCCGTCTTGTCGATGGCGATCTGCAGATAGGCCATCTCGCTGTCCACCTTCTGTGGCGGCAGCATGTGCAGCCGGCTCACCAGCACCGCACCCTCGATGACGGCCGCCTGCGCGCGGTTGAAGCCGGCGAAACTCGAATGCACGACCTCGTGAACCCGCATCATGTGCAGCGCCGGGCGCTGTACGTCATCGATGCGTTCGGCGAGGCTCAATTCCACGTGGCTCAAGGCGCTGTCCAGGCGCACACCGGCGATCTTCTCGGCCGGCTGGGTCGGCCAATCTCTACGGCCGGTCACGCAGCCGGCGAAGACGCGCGTGTCAGTCACGATGTTGAGCACCGCACAACCCGTCGCGGCGATGTTGTCATAGGTGGTCGATGGCTTGAAGGGCATCAGCACGACGCGCTCGCCGCGATAGCGCACGCCCATCGGGGCAACGTGCGGCTTGCCGTCGGGCGCGACGGTGGTCACGACGGTTTCGAAGATCACGTCGTTCATTTGGAGGGCTCTTCCGTGGCGCACCCCCAGTCCAGTGGCTGGTCCTGGACGTAGCGCTTTCCGAGCTTGTGGGCGATCTCGGCGTGCGCCAGTTCCACGCCCATGTAGAAGGCGTGCGCTGCATCGGCTTCGAGCCCGAGATGCGGCCAGAACTCGAAGGCGCCCTGCCCCCGGCGCAATCCGTCGCGGTTGTAGACATGCAGGCCGCTCGCCGATACCTGCACCCGGAAGTTCGGATCTCGCACCTGTGCGGCGGTGGCCGCGATCTCTTCGGGCGTATCGAGAAAGGGACGCTTGGCATGCACCGTCATCAGCGCATCGCTCAGGCCCTTGGGCAGCGTGGCGTGCTGCCGCGCGGCGTGCATGATGCGGCGCGCCCAGTCGGCCTCCTTCACTGCGCGACGGGCGTGGTTGCTGACTTGCGTGGTCAATACCGCGGCCACGTCGAGTTCGGCGCAGATTCCGAACAGCAACGCGTTGATGCCGCTGGTGTCTGCTTCCGTCAGTTCGGTCAGGTTGCCTACGCCCATCATGATCGGCGCCGTGGGAAATCGCTCGCGCAGGCGGTGATAGCGCACGATCGATTTCGTCAAGCCGAACGGGATCGGGTCGAGGATCGAATCGGCGAGAAACACCCTGCCGCGCCGCTGCATGGCTTCGACCGCTTGGTGCAGCGAGGCCTCGTCGCTGGGGTCGCGAGGGATCAGGATTGGAGTGGACGCGACTTCGTCGGCGACCCACAAAGTGTCCAGCGTCAGGCTGAGAAGGTAGTCGGCGCCCGCGCGGCCACCGCGCAGCAGTTCATCGGTGTCGACGGAATCGACGCTCACCTGGAAGCCCACCTCCTTCAGCGCCTGGACGGATTCCTCGAGATGATCGAACGGCGTCTCCGGCAGGCAGCCCAGGTCGATGACGTTGGCGCCATCGGTCCTCAGGCGCCCGGCACGCGCGACGATCTCCGGCACGCTCAGGCGCGGCGCGTCGACGATCTCGGCAAAGATCGCGACCTCGTATGCGTCCACCGTGATCGCATTGGCGGCACGATCAAAAAACCGCGGCAGGTCCTTCACCTCCTCGGGTCCCCGCTGCACCGGAATGCCGAAATGGCGGGACAGCGCATCCATGTCGCCGCGACAGCGCCCCGGGACGACGATGCGGTCGACACCCTCGGGCAGCGGCACCCGACGGCGGATCATGTCGGCCGTCATCAGCCCCGCAACCTGCAAGCCAAGGTCTCGCACTTCCCAAGTGAACGGGGCCGCCTCGATGCCGGCCAGAACCCGCTCCAGACTCGGCTGCGCGAGGTGCCCGGTCAGGAAGAGGATGTGTTCCATGAGCGAGAGATTTCCTTGAGTCGAACATCGAGTGCGGCTTCGAGCTCCGTCGGCGAGGTGACGACCCGACAGAAGTCGATCCCGCGCAGGTGCTCCACGTTGTCCAGTTCGATCCGCCTGGGCCGCACCGTGACCCAATCGTGCGGCGAACGGGTCACGACCACCGGTTCGGTATCGCATGCAAACACGATGCCCGGTATGCCGCGCTTGCCGGCCTGCGCGAACATGTTGGTCGGCAGCGAATCGCTGATGCCGCAGGCGCACTTGGCCACCGTGTTGCTGGTCGCCGGAGCAACGACGACGGTGTGATAGATGTCCTCGTACAGCATGCCCACGGGCACGCCGCTGGCCGTCTTGTCACGAAAGATCCGAAACCGCGACTTCAGATCGTCGAGGTGCATCCGGTAGATCTCCAGGACTTCCTCGCCTGCAGCCGAGAGAAACAGGTCGACGTTCGGCAGTCGCGCGGCCAGCGCCATCGCTTCGTTGAGAAAGTGGCCGGAGCCGGTCACGCACCAGGCGAAGCGCGAACGCGGCTCGCCATCGTCGGCCGACACCGGGTCGTCGGACTCGTCAGGATTCATGCTCGGGATGGGAAACCTCGATCTGGAGCTTGTGGATCTTGCGGTAGAGCGTATTGCGGCTGACATCCAGCGCCTTGGCTACGTTGCTCACATTCCAGCGGTACTGCTCGAGCATCTGCAGCAGCAATTGCCGCTCGTTGGCCTGGATCAGGTTGAGCTTGGCGCTGCCGGGCGCGTTGTCGACGTGCCCGTCGCGCGCCGAGCCCGGCGCGGCCGCCGATGTCGCGGCCGACAGAGACACAGACATGTCAGCCCGCTCGGCGCTCGTTCCAGGCATCGGCTCACTGTCACGCGTCGATTGGAGGTTGACCGCCATCGCCGGAAGGTGGACGCGGGTGATCGGCCTTCCATCGGCCAGGGCCGCAGCGGTGCGCAGGACATGCTTCAACTGACGGATGTTGCCGGGCCAGGGGTGCGCCATGAGCAGCCGCTCGGCCTCGGGGCTCAGCGATACGTCGGGCCCCCCTTCGGCAGCGAGCAGCGCGCGAATGAGTTCGAGCTTGTCGCTGCGCTCGCGCAACGGGGGCATTTGCACCTCGACGCCGGCGAGCCGGTAGTACAGGTCTTCCCGAAACCGGCCTTCTCGCACCATGGACGGCAGATGGCGATGGCTGGCGCTGATCAGCTGGAAGTCGACCGCATGGCTTTCTTCGGTGCCCAGCGGCGTGACGCGACGCTCATCGAGCACGCGCAGGAGGCGCGATTGCAGTTCGAGCGGCATGTCCGCGATTTCATCCAGGAACAGCGTGCCGCCGTGCGCCTGCAGGACCTTGCCGCGCCGTCCTGAGCGCTGTGCACCGGTGAACGCACCGGCGCAGTAGCCGAAGAGCTCGGACTCGATAAGCGCCTCCGGCAGGCTCGCGCAATTGATCGCCACGAAGGGCCCTCCCGCGCGCGGGCTGCCGTCATGCAGCGCGTGCGCCAGCACCTCCTTGCCCGAACCGGTTTCGCCGCACACCAGCACCGGCGTGCCGCGGGCAATCACCCGCCGCCCGATGGCCAGCTGCTCCGCGAGCCGAGGGTCTTCGAAGGTGCAAGCGGGCGTCGCGGTGCGCTGCACGTCGCTCGGCCGCGCCTTGGCGCGCGCAATGTGTGCCACGGCGAAGTCGACCGATGACGGCGCCAACGAGCCTGCGACTGCGTCCGCGACTGCGGCCGGGCGTCGCGCCACCGCGAAGAAACGCAACGCCGCGTCGGTTCCGTAGGTCACGACCGGGTGAAACGATGACAAGGCGCTGCGCTGCAGCATGTCGGCCAGCGAGGTCTGGAACAGGTCTTCGATGCGTCGCGAACGGATCTGGTCCATCGACTGCAGGCCGAGCTGGAACATCGCGCTGCGATTGGCGGCAAGAATGCGCCCGTCGTCGTCCACCGCGAGCTTGCCCTCGTGCAGTGTGTAGACGAATTCCGGCCGGCTGTGGAAATGCAGCGGATGCGCGTCGCGGAACTCGCGATCGATCAGGCGGTTCTCGATCATCCGTGCCGTCATGGACAACAGGACCAGCAGGTGCTGCTGCATCAGGCTGGAGCGGCTCGTGACGTCGAGCGCGGCGACGATGTTGCCCATGGGATCGAACACCGGCACCGCCGAACATGTGAGCTGCGTGAACTGCGTGTAGAAGTGGTCGTCGCGGCACACGGTCACCGGACCGGCCGCAGCCAGGCAAGTCCCCATCCCGTTGGTGCCTGCCTCGGTTTCGCTCCAGACGCCACCGGCACGCAAACCCAGCGGCCCGACTTCGGCAGCGAATTCGGGCGACGCCACCATGTGCAGGATCACCCCGTCGGTGTCGGTCAGCAACACTGCGATTTCGCCATCCGCCAACTGCTGGTAGAGGGTGGTCATCTCGTAGCGCGCGCACTCGATCACCGTTGCATGGCGCGTGCGCCGCTCCTGGAGCGGCACGCGGCCGATCACGTTCGGGTCGTGCGGCTTGTCGGGCCGGAGGTGGTACTGGTCCAGACAGCGGATCCATGAGCGCATCACCACGTCCGTGGTCTGGTCCGGGAAGCCGCCGCGCACGACGCCCAGCACACGATCCGCATGAGGATCGGCCGGCTTCGCGCTCTTTCGAAGAGTCAGCGCCATCGATGTCTCCGTGTGCAACCGACGCGCCGAATGCGCTGCCTGGGACGCACTGTATGTATGGCCCGCATTTTGCAACTTGAGTTCACAGTGCGCAAAGATACTTTTGCAACCGTGCGAACCCACCACGCGAAGGAGCACGATGACCGCCGAGCATCATCCAGCGACTTCCACGGCCAGGGTTTCGCCGAACCCACTGCCGGATTCGAGTGCGATGGACGTGATCTTCATCGAAGGCTTTGTCGGTGACACGGTCATCGGCATCCACGAGACCGAGTTGCACCGCGCGCAGCCGGTGGTGATCGACGTTCATGCGGGACTGGCCCGTGCGCGCGCCTGCGACACCGACCACATCGCGGACACCATCGACTACGCGGCCGTCTGCGCGCGACTGCGGCGCCTGCTGGCCGCGCACGAGTTCAAGTTGCTGGAAGCCTTTGCCGAGGCGATCGCCGACGTCGTGATCCACGAGTTCGGCGCAATCTGGGTCCGCGTCAAGGTAGTCAAGCCCAACAAGTTCAGCGACGTGTCCTCCGTCGGCGTGCAGATCGAGCGCCGCCCGCCGCCACCCGAAGACCACCCGTCCCGCGCAGGCGCAGGCGCGGTACTGCGTCTGATCGGCTCCGGCATGGTGCCTAAATAGCGCACCGACAAATCGCGAGCAACCAGCCCCTTCCAGAAACACCGCGGAACCGGCTCAGCCGGGCCGCCGGTGTTGCCCCCTGCAAGGGGGTGGAGAGCGACACGCAGTGCGCGAGCCTGGGGGTGTGTCAGGCATGCGCCGCGAACGGGTGGGCTGCACTGCCCTTCTTGCTCACCACTTCGGCAGCCGAGGGAGAACCGGCGACAGCGCGCTGGATCGCTTCCTTCGTGGCCTGGTAGTTGTAGTCCTGGATCTTCGTGTCGTCATCGGCCAGCCAGTGAATGAAGACGCCAACGCAGACGAACACATTGTCGGCTTCGGCCTGAGGAATGGTGCCGTCCTCGACACAGTCGGCCACGGCCATGGCGACGGCTCGCTGAGCTGGCCCAAACATCTGCACGGCCTGTTTGGCGCCCTTGATCGTGACCTTGTTGAAGAGCACGGTTGCGGGCTTGGTCAGCAGATTGGGTGCAACGACGGCCATCAGGCAGGTGAAACCGTCCTTCTGATTGGTCAGGGCATTCGCGTACGCTGTTTCGGCAGGGCTGCCACGGGGCCCGATGATCAGATCGATGTGGGCTACTTCGTTGCCCTCACCGACGAGTGACTCGCCGACCATCATGCGATCAATTTTTGCCATGGTTGTTAGTCTCCTGGATTGCGTTCCGGGCCAAAGGGACGCCGGCCTGCCGGCCGGCGCAATTCATCGGATATCACGTTCCGTGCCACCCGGGTCATGGGGAGGCTGTCACGCCCGCAATCAGCAACGCCGCGACCGTCAGATCAGCCGTGGTTCCGGGGTTGATCCCGTCTGCCTTGAGCGAGGCGTCCCAGGCTGCGAATTCGGGATCGGCGTCAAGCCCGCCTTCGCGGCAGGCGCGCAGCCGCCACCCCTGCGCCGCAGTCATGACAATGTGTGCCACGGCCTCGCCATGAATTCGAACAATGTGTGAATCCGCAACCCTGCCGAGCAGCGCCAGGTAGAGCCGTTGGACCGAAGCCACGGTCGCGGCATCGGGCGCGTCGTTCACCCAAGTCGCGTTCAGCGAGAACCCGCTTCCGAGCGTCGGCAACGCCAGATCGAACAACATGCCGTAGCCGTCGCGGTACTGGCGCGCGATGCTGTCCCGGTGCGCCGCAAGCGCCATGGCCGCGCGCAAGCCGACACTCGGCGCATCCCTGACGTCTTCATCAGGCGCAGTGCCGAGGCCGCCTGGGCTGGCTCGTGCGATAGCGCGGAAGGCGGCCTGTGCGTCGGACAGGTCGAGCGCGCCCAGCACCGATTCGATGGCCTCGCGCAAGGCGGCGGGTTCCGTGGCGTCAGGCCGCAGGTCGACAGCCCGCGCAATCGGCGCGCAGAGCAGCAGGATGCCCAGGTTGGTGTTGCACCCGGCGACCGCCCATGTCGCATCCACCGCGGCCTCGATACGCTCGCCGACCGATGCCCCGGGCTCGAACAACGGTGCGGCTGCGGCCTGTGCACTGGCAATGAAGCACTCGGCCGTCATGCGGTGCCCGGCCGATGCGCGGCTGACGTTGCCCGGCTTGCGCACGGCCACGTCCAACTCGCAGGCGCGCAGGAAGCACTCTCTGGCGCGGTCCGTCGCGCTCTGGCGTGTATCCGTGGCGATCGTGTTCATGCCTGGCGCGGCATCGCCGAGCGCGAGCCGGCCCGCGCACTCGCGAGCTTGCGGTCGAGCAAGTCATCGACGATGACGCG
This sequence comes from Variovorax sp. 10N420, assembly GCF_056394705.1. Lineage (NCBI taxonomy): Bacteria > Pseudomonadati > Pseudomonadota > Betaproteobacteria > Burkholderiales > Comamonadaceae > Variovorax > Variovorax sp. 10N420. The sequence goes on from NZ_JBFTIJ010000013.1 coordinate 84,903, forward strand.
TGCGATGTCGAAGCGGGTCACGCGCTGCAGGCCCTGCCAGGCAGCGACGCCGTTCACTTCGATCACCTGAATGCCACGTTTCGACGGCATCAGGTCCACGCCGGCATAGTCCATGCCCAGCGCCAGCGCAGCGCCTTCGGACAGTTCAGCGAGCTCGGGCGTCAGGCCGGCCGGTTCGCAGCGCGCGCCTTGCGCAACGTTGTGAATCCAGTGACTGCTCACCCGCCGCATTGCGGTGACCGCCCTGCCCCCGACCACCAGCACCCGCCAATCGAAGCCTGGCGTCGTTTGCGGCGGAACGAAGCGCTGCAGATAGGCGAGCGATCCGTAGAGGGTGTCGATGCCCGGCAACGCACGATGGGCGCCACCCACCTGCCCCACCAACTGCAAGCCCTTGCCCTGCGAACCGAACAGGGGCTTGAGCACCAGCGCATGGCCGGCCGCGCCTTCGCGGATGGCGATGCGCTGCGCGTGAGCGAATGATTCTGTCGCCCATGTCGGTGGCGAGGCGATGCGCGCGGCGTGAAGCAGCAAGCTGGTCATCGACTTGTCGACGCTGCGTTCGATTGCCCGGGCATCGTTGTAGACGGGTACGCCGAGTTCACGCAGTGCATGCAGCACGCCGAGGCGCTTGGTGACCTGCTCGAAGGTGCCGCTCGCGATGCCGCGCACCAGCGCCGCGTCAGGCAGATCGCGGCCGAAGCCCGGCACGACCAAGCCATGCCAGGCGGCAGTGGTGTCGATCCGGCAATCCGCCAGATCGACGCAGCGACCGACGCAGCCTCGCGCACGCAACGCCGCCTGGAGCCGGCGCGTGTGCCAGCCGGTCTCGTCGGTCATGATGGCCACCGTGAGGCCGGTGACGCTGTTCATCACGCTTCCTGCCGCCACAGGCCGAGCAGCAAGGGCATGTCGAGGCCGCCGGCATGCCAGGTGTGCCCGCTGTCGATGTTGCTGACCCACACTTCGGCCGGTGCGAACAATGCGCCGTCGATCTTGTAGAAGTCGTATTCGGCCGCCTTGAAGATGTCGGCGAACGAACGACCATGGTCGCTCGAATTGCGCGACGGCAACAGCCTGGCAAGCTCGCGCGCGGCTGCATCGTCGCCGCGCACGGTGAGATGCACGCGCCCTCCGTAGAGGATCGCATCGTTGGTCCGTCCCATGGCTTCCACCCCATCGGGGCTGGGGGCCGGCAATGGCGCGGCGCCCGCGCCGCCCACGACGTTGCCGAGGTCAAAGCCCAACTGGTGCGTCTTGTGCAGCGCGACCTCCAGTACGCGCGTCACCACCTGGGTGGTGCCGGCAAGGCTGGTCGTCGGCGTGAGGATCAGCGTCAGCCTCTCTGCGCTCAAGTGGCAGTCGCGCAGCAGCTTGTCGATGATGACCTTCGGCGGCGTCCGATCGACTTCCATCACGAGCACGCCCGCATCCGCATGATCCTGGTAGCCGAGTTCACTGAAAAGCGTTTCCTTGACCGCCAGGGCGCGCGCCGGGCCGGAACCGAGCGAGAAGAACTTCCTGCCTCCCGTTTCTTCCTTGCTGGCCGCGAGGCTCCAGCCGGCGTACTGGCTGCCCAGGCAGGCCAACAGCGGTTGCGCGCTGTGCACCTCGACCCATGTGGGCCAGCCTTCCAGGCCATCAGGGCGCAAGCTGATGTGGCCGAGGCCGCCCATGCAGATCTCACCCACCAGCAGGCCCGCTGCGACGCTGCCGCCTACGGCGATGCCTGCATCGACGATGAAGGGGCCACCTTCGTCGCGGCTCACCCTCACGCCGAGCGCATCGGCATCGGCGAGCAAGCGCTCGACCAGCGGCCGGGCGAGCGCGTTCACGCTGAGCGTGCATGCCGCCAGGGGTGCTGCCGCGGTCGCGGCGGTCATGCGCAAGCCTCCAGGGATCGATGCACCGCATCGCGGCCGCGCTGCAGCAACTCGCGCACGTGCGCCGCGTCGGTGCCGCTGGCACTCACGCTGCACAGGGGATCGCCGGCTTCGAAGCTCGTTGCGCCGAGCGGAAGATCGTGGCAGCAGAGGCGTGCGGCGAGGCGCCGCGTGGCAGGCTCGTCCAGCCAAAGCCGACGCGGTGCGAAGACGACCTCGGTGCCGCGAATGAGACCGTGCGTCTGCATGCGAGCTTCCGGCAACTCGCCCTGCACGCAGGCACGCACGTGCGCCGCCACCATGCCGGGGCCGTAGAGCGCCATGCTGGCCGGCGGACGGGGGTTGACTTCGAGCACCTCGACGGCCTCACCATCGAGCATGAAATCCAGGCTGCCCAGACCGCGCAGTGAGAAGGCGGGCACCAGCGCACGCAGTGCGGCCGTGACGCAGTCCGCGGCGCCGGCAGGCAAGGACACTGGTCCCACCGCGCCGCAATACACGAAAGGCCGTCCCGCCAGCGGCCGCACGATTAGCTGGTTGAAGCCGAGCACCGAGGCATCGCTGCCGTTGGCCACGAATGTCATCGACATGGGCCTGCCTGCGATCTCGCGCTGGAAGTACTGATGGGCGCCCAGGACGTCGGACGATGCCGCCCGGCGAATGTGCCAGCCGCCGCAGCCATGCGCATCCTTGACCAGCCAGCCGGCTGCGTCATCGGGCGCGGTCGACCGTACCGGCGGATGCGCGATCCCTCGCGCATCGAGGAGGCCGAAGAAGGCCCGTGGGTCGCGCAAGCGCCGCATCGCGTCTGCACGCGTTCCGATCAGTGGCAACAGCGCCGCGCCGCTTTCCAGCAAGTCGGGCCGGCCCTCGAAGCCGGAGCCCGCGATCCAGCCGGCCACGCGAGCACGCTGCGCAAGCGCTTCCAGCGTGGACAGCAGCCGTGCGCCGTCGATGCTCAAGCTCGCCGGATCTCCGATCGAATGCCACTCGGCGCAGGCTCGACGGGTGTCCGCGTCGCCGAACAGATCCAGCGCCACCACCTCGAAGCCGTCATCGACGGCTGCTTCGGCCAACATGCGCACAGAAATGGAGACCACGGCAAACGCTGTCATGTCGGGTGCCAGAGCAATCAAGCCGCTTTTTCGGCGATGAAGGCGCGTGCGGTGGCAAACGCCTCCGTGAAGCTCAGCACCGCCGGCGCCTCGGCCTCATGCATCTGCACCAGTAGCCGTTGTTGCGTCTGGTATTTCACGTTGCCGATCGCCAGTGCACCGATGCCCACGGCCGAGGTGCCGGACAGCGGCTTGGCGTTGTCCATCGCAGCGACGCCGGCAATGCCCTCGGGCGGCACGGCGTTCACATCGGCTGCGACCTTGAGTTGCTTCGCGAAGGTCAACATCTCGGCCGAAACGACCTGGACACCTGACGGTGCGCAGGCAAGCAGCACGTCGGCATCGACGATCGATGCGCGCACAGCAGCCTGATCGCCGCCGGCCACGCCCCGCAGGCTGACCCCGAAACGCTTGCCGGTCTCGCCCGCGACTGCTTCGGCCGCATCAGTGCCACCGCGACTGGACAGGAAGACCTGCGCGCCCGTTTGCGCCGCGATCACACCGGCAATGCGGCCCACGGGCCCCGTGCCGCCGAGGATCACCACGCGCCGGCCATCCAGGCCTTGGGCATGCTGGCCGGAGAGCGCGGCCTCGACGCAGGCCACCATCGCCGCCGCGGTCGTGAAGGCGCCGCTGGGGTCGGCCATCAGCGACACGACGAAGGGCTTGAACATGGATGCCTTTGCGCGATCGAGCATGTCGGCGGCCTGGAGTGCGTCGCGCCCGCCGATGAAGATGCCGGTTCGCAGCAAGCCCTTCGGACTGCGCGAGAAGATCGTGTCCTGCGTGAGCCCGGCAATGCCGTCGGTTTCGACCCCGCAGTACGGCACGACGATCTGGTAGCCCGCGTCGGCCGCCATGTTGATGTCGAACGGACTCATCTGCCGGCCCGGTGTGAACATGTGGAGGATGTAGGGACGTTCCATGTAGACGACTCTGCGTTGAGTTCAGGGCTCGGGCACTTCGAGGCGCCGATCGAGCAGTGCGGCCCCGCTGTTGCGGCCGGACACGATGCGCAGCGTCAGCGACGGCGCGATGAGGTTGGCGGCCAGCATGGCATCGAGCGCTGTTTGCGCGCGCGCCTGCGACGGCAGGATTGCGAAGCCGGTCGGGCCCCAGGAACTCTGGCCGATCGCAGCGACGTGCTCGGCCTGCAATGCCCATCCGAGCAGGCGTCCCACCGCTTCGCTTGCGAAGATGCGGCCGCCCTGCGCGGGCGCGAAGTGTTCGCCCAGCACCTGCTGGACGTGCAGGACGCCTTGCGCGAACGACGCGAAGTCGGCGGTTGCGGCTCCCGGCAGTACGCGCATCAGCACCTGGTGGCATAGGTCGGCGGCGAGCGCTCGGGGCAATGGCGGCAAGCCGGCGATCCGTTCTCTTTCTTCATCACCCGACAAGCCCTTCTGTGCGCTGTCCTGGACGATCAGCACTCGCCAGGCTTCGGGCAGCGGGATGCGCGACAACACGGGCGCGGGCGCGCCGTTCGCACTTGGGCCGCCGTCGACGATCAGCCCGCCATGGTCGAATCCTGCAATACCGATGCCCGAGCGGAGCCCACGCCCGAGCCATTGCGCCAAGGTCGCTGTGGGAACGCCAAGGCTGTGCCAGAGCGCGAACGCCCTGCCGATCGCCAACGCCAACTGCGTGCCGGAACCGAACCCCGCATGGGCGGGCAAGACCTGCACGATCCGCAGATGCAGCGGTTCGGCGCGCCCACTGTGGGTTCGCAGAAGGCTCAGGCACGCGGCCGCGCGCTCTGTCTCGGCATGCTCCGCCGGTCCTCTGGCCGTGATCTGGTCGGAGGCCGACGCGCTGATCTCGACCTCCGTTTCGAAGCCGTTGATCATCAGGCCGACGCTGCCAAAACGACGGCCCAGTGACGCGGCAGGGTCGAGAAAGCCCAGATGCAAACGCCCAGGCGCGCGCAGGGCGACGAACTCTGGGCGGCCGACAAAGCCCTCTTCGGGAAAGTTTCGGGGGCGATCCATCGCGCTTGAGGGGTATTGAAGGTCAATGGTTGTTCAGGGCTTGCAAAGCAAGCTCCGTTCCGCTGGCCCTTCTCCCGAGGGCGCGTGCCGGCATGTATCGAGTTGAGGACACTGTGTCACCACGCAATGTCCTTGCGCGCCGGGTCAGTCGTACTTCAGGTACTTGAAGCGCGGGTCGTCGGGCGTGCCTTCGAGCGCCGCGCCTTCCGCGGCGCCGGGTTGCCACATCACGACGTCCTCGATCTTTCTGGCGAGTTCGAAGTCCTTCTCGGTGATGCCCTTGGCCGCGTGGTTCATGAGCTTCACCGTGACGAAGGCGTACGACACCGTGAGATCCGGGTGGTGCCAGGCGGCCTCCGCCAAGTGGCCTACCGTGTTGACAACCATCAGCGTTGCCTTCCAGCCGCTGGTCTTGAACTTGCGACGAATCCATCCATCCTCGAAGTACCACTTCGGCAGCTCCTCCGCGAGCCGCGCGACGGTTTCTTCGGGCGTGAACACGTCGGAAGCAGACTTCTTGCGCCATTGGGTCATGTCGGTCTCTTTCAAAGTGATGCTCATTGAATGCTATGACGCCGAGGACTGCAGCGTGCGTCGACCATCGGATAGCCGCGACGGCGAGAGAGGAGTCTGAATGAACAGTGTCGAGCGTTTCGCAAACGCCAGCGTGACCACGCTGCTGGCTGTGCTCGGGGTCCTGAATGCCTCGGCGGCTGACCTTTCCGTCGATCAAGTCAGGGCCGCGCTCGCGAGCGCATCGCCAGCCGCGGTGGCCGACCTGTCGGGCAAGGACCTGTCCGACCTCGACCTGAGCAAGCTCGACTTTCGATATGCCAACTTGCGAGGCACCAGCTTCTTCGGCAGCAAGCTCGTTCAGTCGGACTTCCGCGGCGCAGCATTGGAAGGCGCCAACCTGAACGGCGCGTGGCTGATGGGCACGGATTTCACCGGCGCCAACCTGACGCGCGCGAGCCTGCTTTCGGTCGTCATCCTGGGTGGCGAGGTCAAGAAGATGCCCATCTTCAAGGGCGCCAACATGACCGGGGTACGGATGATCGCGGACCTGCCGGGGGCCGACCTCTCCGGAGCCAACTTCAGCAATGCCGTCGTCGGTGTCAATATCAAGAACCAGGGAATGGGACAGATGCGGACCGATCTGGCCAGCGCCAACCTGGCCGGCGCCACGCTGGCTGGTGCCGACTTCAACCGGTCGTTGATGACTTTCTGCAATCTCACGGACGGCAATCTGCGCGGCGCGAACTTCTTTCGCGTCAAGCTTGGAGGCGCCGACCTCACAGGCGCCGACGTGACCGGGGCCGACTTCACAGAGGCCGATCTGGACGGCACGGTCTTTCGCGGCGTCAAGGGTTTCGCCGAAGCCAAGGGCCTTGACCGCGCAGCTAACCTCGAGAAGATCGTTCGTTGAGCATCCTGCGCGATAACAATTCAAACGCCGAGGAGACACCATGTCCGGCAACGCACGCGCGTTTGTTTTCTCGTCAGCGCCTGTGGCCACGGCGGTCCTGCTGCTGTGCCACGGCCTGACGGCCCACGCACAGGACGAGACCAGCGCTGAGCCCGCACCGGCCGTCCGGGCCGTGCCCGATCTGCCCACCATCAACGTCATCGCAGTCACGCCGCTGCCCGGCATCGACGTGCCGCGCGACCAGATACCGTCGAATGTGCAGACCGCGACGGACGCAGACATGGAGCGCTTCCATTCGCTCGACCTCTCGAACTTTCTCAACCGCGCGATCGGCGGCGTGACCGTCAACGAGACCCAGGGCAACGCCTTCCAGCCCGACATCAACTACCGCGGATTCACGGCGTCTCCCCTGCTGGGCACTCCTCAAGGACTCTCGGTGTTCCTCGATGGCGTGCGGCTGAACCAGCCCTTCGGCGACGTCGTCAGTTGGGATCTGTTTTCACGCACGGCCATCGCGTCGATTGCGCTGATGCCGGGCAGCAATCCTTTGTTCGGCCTCAACACCCTGGGCGGCGCCCTGTCGATCCAGACCAAGGACGGCATCCACTATCCCGGCACGTCGGTCCAGGTGCTGGGCGGCTCATACGGCCGCGCGGCCGCGGAGTTCGAGACCGGCGGCTACAACGCCGACAACGGCATGCACTGGTACGTCACCGGCAACCGGTTCACCGAAGATGGCTGGCGCACCGCATCGTCTTCCGACCTGAGCCAGTTGTTCACCAAGGTCGGACGGAAGACACGCGACGGCGACGTGTCGCTGACGCTGGCGCTCGCCGACAACGACCTCACCGGCAACGGCGTGCAGGAACAGGGCGCGCTGCAGCGTGACTGGGGCAGTGTCCGCTCCATCCCCGACAACACGCGAAACCGGTCCGCCTTTCTCAACCTGGCCACGGTGCAGGCCTTGAGCGATTCGCTCACCTTCTCGGGCAACGCCTACTACCGCAACATCAACGCCAAGACCTTCAACGGCGACGTCAATGGCGATTCCTTCAGCCAGTCGGTCTACCAACCCAGCGCGGCCGAGCAGGCGGCACTGGCGGCCGCCGGTTACACGGGATTCCCGACCAGCGGGGAGAACTCGTCGAACACGCCCTTTCCCAAGTGGCGCTGCATCGCGAACGCGCTGCTGAACGCAGCGCCGAACGAGCAGTGCAACGGCCTGGTCAACCAGACGGAAGCGCGCCAGACCAACTATGGCCTCGCGGGCCAGTTGTCGGCGCAGGCGCAGACCGGCCAGGTCGGGCATCAATTCGTCGTCGGCGCTGCCTACGACGCCAGCCGCGTGACCTTCACGCAAGGCACGCAGTTCGGCTACCTCAATCCCGATCGCACCATCACGCCGGTGTTCGGCCCCGGCGCCTTCGCCGACGGCAGCCAAGACTCCGAGAACGCGTTCGACGCGCGGGTCCATCTATCGAGCCGATCGAGCACTGGCAGCATCTATGCCACCGATACGATGGAGCTCAACACGCGGACGCACCTGACGCTGTCCGGACGCTACAACCACACCTCGCTGACGAATGTCGACGGCATCACGCCTGGAGGAGGACCTGGTTCGCTGGACGGCTCATACACCTTCGCACGCTTCAATCCTGCCGCCGGGCTGACCTTCGCGGCGAACGAGGTGGTCACCCTCTATGCAGGTGCAAACCAGGGCAGCCGGGCGCCCACGGCGATCGAGCTGGGTTGCGCCGACCCGGCGAGCCCCTGCAAGCTGCCGAATTCCTTTGCGGGTGACCCGCCGCTCAAGCAGGTCGTCACCACCACCTTCGAGGCCGGCCTGCGCGGCACAGTGGTCGGCACCGTGGCCTGGAACCTCGGAGTGTTCCGCTCCGACAACCGCGACGACATCCTTTTCGTTTCGGACAACTCGAGCGGCTTTGGCTACTTCAAGAACTTCGGCAAGACACGGCGTCAAGGGGTCGAGATGGGTCTGCAGGTCAAACCCGCCGCCAGCTGGACCTTCGGCGGCAATCTGAGCCTGCTGGATGCAACCTACCAAAGCCTGGAGACGATCGACGGCTCGGGCAACAGCAGCAATTCCTCCGCCGCCGCCGGCTTCCCCGGCACCGAGGGGACCATCCAGATCAGGCCCGGCAATCGCATCCCGCAGCTGCCGCTGCGCAGCCTGAAGCTCTTCGCGGACTGGGAGCCTGACGCGCACTGGCGTATCGGCGCCGACATGAACGCGGTGAGCGGCACGACCCTGCGCGGCAACGAGAACGGCCTGGACTCGCCCGACGGAATCTATTACACCGGCTCGGGGCGCAATGGGGGATACGCAGTGTTCAACCTCGGCGTCGACTACAAGCCCAAGCCGGGACTGAAGTTCTTCGTCCAGGTCAGCAACCTGTTCGATCGCAAGTACACGACCGGCGGCCAGCTTGGAATCAACGGCTTCACCACGAACGGCAGCTATATCGCGCAAGCGCTTCCGGCGAACGCGAATGGCGATTTCCCAGTCAGTCGCGCAACTCTCCTGTCGCCGGGCGCGCCGCGCACTGCGTGGGTCGGATTGCGCTACAGCTTCGGAACCTGAGCGGAGCGTTTTAGTGGAAGGTGGTCGCGGTCTACTCCGGGCACATCGTGCGCTTGCTCAGGTAGCGCGTAGACGAATAGAGCAGCAACGAGCGGCCGCTTTGGGCCCGATAGCGGAAGTACCCGGGCTCATCGTCGAACGTCGGGTCACCAGCGCTATTCGGACGCCCATTACCTGCTCTTGGGGAAGCTGCGTAGAGCAAATTGCCTTTGCATGAGGACGTGATCAAGGCCGGTGTCGCACCCGGTTCTTTAGGGCTGGCCAAGTAGCTTCGTGGCGGAACTCGTCAGTAGCTTCTCGCTGATCACCTACTTCTAGCATGCAAGCCATCGCGAGTCATTAAACTCAGGCTCCAGTCTCGCCTTCGCCGCGGGGTGGTTCTATTAACCCTCCGCGCCAGCTCGCCTTGAACCGGCATGACGACCTCTCATCTCAAGCGCCTGAAACTCATCCTCGTTTCCACGTGGACTCTTTGCGTAAGCTGGTGGGCACCCTCAAATCGATTTGCTCGCAATCAAACCACTGACCCTGAGTGCGCGAGCGTGCAATGAGGCCTCGCGTGACCATCCTAGATCGATCTCGATTTCGTAAGCGGCGCGCTACGGAACGCAGCGCTCTCGCGCAACATATCGACAGCGTTGATGTGTCCGGCGGCGAGGGCGTCGAACCCATCGAGACTCCCTATTTCCGGCGCAAGTTGCGCATCCTCGACGAGGCTTCGGAACGCGAGATCCTAGACTCGAACCTGTTGGGCCTCGAGCGATCCGTAGTCGTTCTCGGCGAGCCAGGTATGGGCAAAAGCGAGCTCATTGGCGAGCTTGGTCGAGCTGGCGGCGTGGCGCCAGTGTCGGCTCCGAGATTCATGCTGAGCAAGAGTCCGGGGAGCTATGTGACCTCAGGGTGCCCGTTGCTGATCGATGGCTTGGACGAAGCGATCGCGCGTGACGAGAACGACGCGCTAGACCGGGTTCTCGCTCAGCTTGAAGATGCTGGCTGCCCTAGGTTCGTCCTCTCGTGCCGCTCTCGGGAGTGGCAATCGCGTTCGCTCCGCAGCTTCAAGGAGATCTACGGGGCCGAGCCGCTTGTGGTCTCGATCGAGGAATTCACGCGCGAGGAGGCCCGCGCGTTCTGGTCGTCGCGCAGATTCACGAGCTCCGTCGACCCCGTCTTGGACGGGTTGGACGAGCAAGGCCTCTCGGACCTCTACCGAAATCCGTTGACCCTGAGCCTGCTCGGCCGCGTCGCCGACAGCGGGAAGTCGCGGCCTGCCACACGAGCCGAGCTCTTCGGACACGTCTGCGAGCTGATTTGGCGTGAGGAGAACGACGCTGGCCAAAACACGCAATTGGCACAGATCGGTCAAGAGCAGGCCCTGTCGTCGGCTGGCGCGTGCATGGCGGCGATGATCTTCGGCGGCGTCGATGCAATCAGGCTGGGCGGAATCGCGGAACGTCAGGAGGGTGAGGTTTGGATCGGCGACTTGGAGAATTTGCCCGGCGGCGCCGACGCGCGCTCCGTCGTCGCTTCCAAGCTTTTTAAAAGTGTCGGGGTGGGCCGCGCCGCGCCCATTCACCGCGTCATCGCGGAATTTCTGGGCGCTCGGTGGCTTGCCGCTCAGGCGACGACCAGCCTCAGCAGGCGTCGACTTCTCGCCCAATCTCACGGCGGCGGTGCGGTTCCGTCGAGCTTGCGAGGTCTGCATGCCTGGCTCGCGTTCCATAGTCCCTACCTCTCGGCGCGCGTCATCGCGGCCGACCCCTTCGGCTTGCTTCGCTACGGAGAGACGGCCGTTCTCGACGCAGCTCAGGCCGCAGCCCTGCTCAACGCCCTAGAGCGCTTAGCGCGCGCGGACCCATATTTCCGCGCGCAAGACTGGGACGCCCGCTCGGCGAAAGGACTTGCCCAGGCTTCTCTCGCGCCTCGGATTGACGCGATCCTGGCCGACGCGGGATCGAACTTCCATCTTCGAACCTTGCTGCTAGAAGCGATCAAGGACACGCCGCTCGCCTTGTCCCTTTCAGCCATCCTCGAGAAACTCGTCCTCGATGACGCGCGCTACTACGGCGAACGCGAGGAGGCCTTGATAGCGGTGTTTGCGCACCGCAGTCGGCCATTCTGGCAGACTGCCGCGCAGGCGCTGGTGGACCAAGCCAGCGAAGACTCCGCGCGTCTAGCCGGCCGACTCATTGAGATGCTCGGCTACGACGTGGCCGACGATCTCCTCGCGTCGACGCTGCTGGCAGAGATCGGCCTGCAGGTGTCGCAGTTCCCTCGCGCGAGCGAACGTCAACCCATCAGGTTCCGTCGGTTCGAAACGCTCGTCTCTGAGCTGACCCCGTCGCGCTCGAAGACGCTGCTCCGCGGCATCTCTTCGCGTGTTCCGCCGAGGGCGACCGAAGACCACGACTCCCGGCGCGACCTATCCGAGATCCTCGCGCTGCTGCTCTTGCGAGCGCTGCGAGGCGGCGCTATCGAGCTCAGGGACGCGCCGTCCGTTTGGGCTTGGCTCGGTCAGATCAACGAGCAGTCCTCCGCCGACAGGGAAACTCTGGAGCAAATCCGTGACGCGTTCGATGGGCGCGACGAGTTGCGACACCCTATCCAGCGATACGGGATGCGGACCGCCCTCAAATCGAAAACGCTGTGGCAAGCAGACCACCATATGCACTTGCGAGGCATTGGCCTTGCCCGCAATGCGGAGGACGTGGCCTACTTCCTGCGCGAGGTGGCTGCGAAGCGATCGCGCTCGCGGCGCGCGAGGTCCGATTGGAGCGACCTTGTCTCGCTAGGCGTCAGGACCGGAAGGGACAACCGGGAAGTGCTGGCGGCGGCTCGGACCTTCCCCGCTTTCCGGCTCAAAGAACGCGCGGCCATCCGCCGCGCCACGCATCCGTCAAAGCCTCCGTGGAAGATTCGACAGGAGGCGGAAGACGCAGCCCGGCGCGCGCGCGACGAGGCGGCCCATCAACAAGCGATTGCCGAGTTCACAGCGATCGTTCCGAAGATCAAGGCGGGCGACCTTGACGCGACGTGCAATCCCGCGAAGTTTTACCTGGGAGTTCTGATCGCCGCGCGAACCCAAGAGAAGATGCCGCCAGAGGAGCGGATAGTCGCAGTCTTCAACGAGCAACTCGCAAAAGAGTTTGCCGCCGGCTTCGAGGCGACGCTTCACAAGTCGGATCTGCCAACCCTGCAGCAAATCGCGGACAGCCACGTGCAGGGCAAGATTTGGCACGTCGCCTACCCGCTTGTTGCCGGCTTGCTCCGAAGACATCGCATCGGCCAAGGGTTCTCGGGAGTATCCACCGACACGCTGAAGAAGGCGCTTCTCATCTGCATGCAGCAGCGTGGACTTTCCAGAGACGACGACAACGATCATCTGCGCGTCGCACTCGAACAGGCCGCCGCACGGCAACTCGCCGACAAGCGCGCTCTGCTGCGCTCTTGGATCGAGCCGTATTTCAATGCCCGCCTCTCGCCGCATCATGAGCTAGGGGTGATCGAGCGCATGCCGTTGTGGAACGACGCCATGGCATCGCTCGCGCGCGAATGGCTTCTCGGTTACCCGGAGATGCTGGTGGACGCCGAAATGGACCTTGTGGACGCGCTGTCTCGCACGGGGGGGGTTTGCACGATCGTCGAGGTGGCCAAGGCTCGCGACGCGGGCATCTACCGGGACGACGACCAAGCGCTCGCTTGGCTGGCGATCGACGTCGCGTATCGGTTCGAAGAGGTCCGTCCCGAGTTGGCGAACGTCGGCCGCGACCATCCTCAATTCCTGTGGCATTTGCGCGACCGACTGCAGACGAAGCGGCGAGGCCCTCTTGTCGACGCCGGCCTCGGGGTCTTCGCTTGGATCGTTTCCGAGTTCCGGAGCGCATTTCCCCACACCACCATCTCAGGTCCCAGCAGTGGCGACAAGAACGCGTTTGACGCGACGGACTTTCTTGTTGGCTTGGCCTCCGCAATCGCCGGCAACACGTCGGATCAGGCCGCCCAGCTCATGGCCAAGCTCGTAGCGATGCCGAGCGACACCTACTCCGATGCGTTCCGGCACTTCGCCGCCGAGCAGTCGCAGAAGCGAGCCGAAGAGAGCTTCGCGCCGCTCCTACCAGCCGAGCTCTCCGCGATTTTGACCTCCGGCGCGCCATCCAACATTGATGACCTGCGATCGGTGGTCGGGGAGGAGCTGGCCGAAGCGCAGAAGGTCTTGTTGGCCGACGACCTTGACCAAGTTCGAGATTTTTGGACCGATCAGAACATCCCTCGCGACGAGAACCGCTGTCGCGACCGTCTTGCGGCTCTCATCCAAGGCCCGCTTTTCGACTCCTATGGCGTCAGTCGCATGACCGAGGCGGACATGCCTCAATCGAAACGGGCCGACCTCGCTTTCGCGCGCGGCCCCAAGCAGCTGCCGATGGAGGTCAAGGGCCAATGGCATCCCGACGTTTGGGATGCGGCCAATTCGCAATTAGCGGCGCAATACCTGATCGATTGGCGCTCGGAGGGTCGTGGAATTTATTGCGTCCTGTGGTTCGGCGACGTGCCCTCCGCCACGGGCCGGCGATTGAAACCGGCCCCCTTCGGTGTCGCGCCCCCGTTGTCGCCCGAGCAAATGCGTGAGTCGATCATTGCTCTCATCCCGGAGGGGCGCCGACCCTTCATCGACGTGTTCGTCCTTGATCTGTCGTCGGGTAAGAAGTGAATGGCGCGGGGATTCGCTGCGGCTACGGCAGATCACTTCGATCGCAAGTAGTCGATCGCCAACCGTCACTCGGTCCGCCATGGTCGAGCGACAGTGGACGAAGGTGCGCCCGTCGCTCGAGGTTACGTTCTCCGAACGACCGGTGATTGCCATAGCTGCCGTTCAGGCCCTCGATCTCGAGTGACTGGGTCCAGTCTTACTCGGGCATCCATTCGGTGTCGACTCGCACCTTCTCAGGGCCAAATGCGCGGCATGAGCAACATCGCTTCCATCTCAAAGTCTGAGATCTCTCGCGTAGCGCGCAAGCAGAAAATGGAACTTCCTGCCGCAGCGGCTGATTATCACAATTAGAGCGGCCTGCGCTCGACCGCTCCGTTGAACGCGCCGCCACGTCCAAACTTCACAAACTTCAGCTCTCAAGCAATTCGGCCGGGAGAGCGCTTGCTTGACCGCTGTCTCAATCACACCAGCGACCTGATGGTGATCGCACCTTCTTGACCGCCGCCGCACTGACCGACCATGCTGCTGTCAGCGGCCCAGGGGATTTGAGGTTTCGGCAGTTGTAACCGACCAGTGATCGGATGGAATTTCCCGACAGATGTTGATTAACCGTGACAGACCTCAATACTTCCCAACATACCAGTGGGAAGATGGCAAGCTGACCCACAGTGCCTCGCCATACCCGAGCGGCGACATCGATGAAGCTGACAAGGACTTCATCTGCGACGCGTCCAACAGCTATCTCGCAAAGAGCCTGATCGGGCTCATGCTCCCCAAGCTCCTCGACGGACCAGTCTTCGAGCCGCGTAGTAACTAGCGCATTCCGGTGCCCCTGGCGGGTGCCGGCGCCGGCTGCTTCACCTTGAAGCTGGTCACCAGCGGCGGCACGCCGGCGCCGCGGATAACGGCGCCACGGATCTGCGCAGCAAGCCACGTGTACAGCAGCGCGTAGTGGAAGTGGTCGTCGCCGTTCGAGGGCTTCATCCACAGCGAGATCTTGCCGTCCTCGGTCACCTTCTGCGCGCGCTTGGAGGCGATCAGCTGCGCCTTGATGTCCGGCGCGTCCGGCGTCTTCTTGATGAGGATGTTGCCGCTGCGAATCCCCTCGAGCAGCACGTCCAGCGCCGCGTGCTTGTTGACCGAGACCTGGCGCAGGGCGGTCTTGCCCTCTTTCTCGTTCTCCTCGCGGCTCGTCGTGTCGTAGACGTTCAGGCCCTTGCGTGTCACGAAGTACGCGGCGAAGAGGTTGCGGTCGGTCTCCTGCAGGTGCAGCAGCGTCTCCACGTAGGGCTGGGCGTCAAGCACCTTGGCGGTCACGCGGTACTGGCGCGCCAGCTCCGGGTAGCGGCGGCGGAAGTCGCCGATCGGGATCTGCTCGGTGTGCACGATGATCATCTGGCCTTCGGTCGTCACTCCGGCAACGAAGAGGCGGCAGATGAGACCCATGTCCGAGCCGATCACGTGGGTCGTCAAAGGGCTCGACTCCATCTCGACGAGCATGCGGTCGACGTCGTCGGGGGTCAGACCCGAGTCGGCGTCCTCGGCCGGCAGGCCCAGGTTGAAGTTCACGAAGTCGGCCCAGCGCGCGTAGCTGGTGCTCGCGCGCACGAGGTACGGGATCTCGATGATGTTCGGCGCGTCGAAGGGCTGCACCTGATAGCCGGCGGCCAGGTGCTTCTCCAGCGAGTTCTCCACCACCCACTCGCGGTTCTCGGGCTGCAGGCTGGGCATCTTGCCGCAGTGCGGGCACAGCAGCACCGCCTCCTGATAGCGCACGTGCGCGAGCTTGGCCTTGGTGAGCTTGCTCAGGTCGTCGTAGCCGGGGATCTTGACGTGCGCCAGGTAGTCCGGGCAGAAGCGGTGGCCGCAGTGGTGGCACTTGACGAAGTTCCAGTGCCGGCGCGAGTCGCGGAAGGCAAGGTCGATCGGGCCGCCTGGAACGCTCGGCGTCGAGAGAAAGGTCTGGATCTTGTGCTGCGAGTGGGTGAGGCGCGACTGGAACTGGCCCGCGATCTCCTGATTGGCGAAGTCGTACTCGTCGTAAATGACGGCGTCCGCTGCCACCGAGATCGCCGCGGTGTCGCTCGAAGCGCCGCGGAAGTAGAGGAACCCGCCGGCGCCCAGCTGCTTGACCTCGGCCGAATCCGAGCCGTCGCCGCTCTTCACCGCCTGCCGCAGGAAAGGCGACCCCGTGATGATCGGGTTCAGGCGCGTCTTCACGTACATCTGCGCGAAGCTCAGCGCGTACCACCTCCTACGGGCGTGCGTGCCTGAAGGTTTCGCCATTGATCGCCAGCTCCGGCTGGACAGTAAAGAAGAACGCGGCGCCCTTGCCTACTCTGCCCTTGGCCCAGATGCGCCCGCCGTGGCGTTCGATGATCCGCTGAGCGGCCGTGAGGCCGATGCCCTGTCCCTCAAACTCCGCTGAAGTCGGAAGTCGATGGAATGGCTTGAAGATCCACTTCGCGTCACCCGGATCAAAACCGGGGCCGTTGTCGCGCACGAAGAAGATCGTTTCGGTCAGTCCCGCCCGCGCCCCGACCTCGATGATGGCCGCCTGCGTGAGCGCCGTGAACTTCCATGCGTTGCCAATGAGGTTGGACAGCACCACCTTTAGGAGTCTGGCATCTGCCGTCGCGTACATCTGCTCCTGAACGCGAACGTCGACCAAGCGGGTCGGATTTGCGGCCCGCAGCGACCGCACGATTTCATGTGCCATCAACGTCACGTCGAGATCCTGCCGCTTGACGGCGGCCTTTCGCGCAAGCCCCAGGGCTCCCACGTCTTGTGCGAGTCCTTCCATCTTGATCGCGGACGCAAGGACATCCTCGCACGCGTCCTCGCCCAACGCCGCCACCTTCTCGGGGTGAGCTTGCAGGATGTTGCGCAGCTGACCGAGCGGGGTCGAAAATTTTTGCGACAGCGAGATGGAAAAGTCTTCTATCTGATCAATTTCCTGGCGCAGTTCGCTTTCCTTCCTTCCGAAGCCTTCCTCCACAGCGCGCAACTGGCGGCTATCTCTCTGGTAAACAAACCAGCCTGCATAGCACAGAGCAGCAAACAAGCTCAGGCACGACGCCGTCCAGGTCACACGTTCTTGGGCGAAGTCACGCCATGGTGCAACTACTTGATCTAGAGGAAAGCCAACACGCATCACGACATCAACGCCTTCGAGTTTTCGGTAGCTGAGGATCCGCGTAACACCATCAAGTTCGCTCGTGGATTCGTATGAGCCGTCCTCGTGGATCGGACTACGGTGCACCCCAATGACTCCTTCGATGAAGGGGTGACGGAAAATGACCTCCCCATTGCGCGAAAGGATCGAAAAGCTGGCCTCCCGCAAATTTCCCAGCTTCTCGTAAAGGTCTCGCATGTAAGAGAGGTTGATCGCCACGCCGACCACGCCCAACATCTTTCCGTCGCTCGACGCAATGACGCGGGAAATGGGCAGAACCCAACCACCGGTCATCTCCGAATACTTGGCATGGTCGATATGAATTCCAAGATCCATCGGATGGCTGAGGTGATAGGCGACGACTGGGCGGCCTCGCACCGACTGACCTTCCCGAGTTTTTGACATGCCAACGCTCGCCATGACTGTCCCGGTCGAATCGATCACGAACATCGCTTGCGTGCCGACAGAGTCACCGGCTGCGCGCTTTAGTTCCGCGCTCACCTCCGAGGCTGCGAGACCGCGCGGCCCCCCGTGCGCTTCCATCGAGATCGAGACGGCGTTCAGGCTGGAAATGGCGCTGCGCGTGACCGCGGAGAATTGCTCCGCAAGGCCGAGTGTCTCTTGCTGTGTCCCTCGGCGCGCGTTCTCAAGCGCCGCATTACGCATGGGCAGCGTCGACCACCAGGCGGCAAAGGTGACAAGAACGATGGCAGCGAGGACGGCCAGCCCCGAGAGAATGCGGAGTGCTACCGAGCGGGACAACATGCCATCGAGGTGAAACTAGAGTGCCGTGATACTAGCTGACGGCGCCGGCAGATTGATTTCCCCCGCGCGAGCGCGGACCACTTGCGCTTGCCGGGCCGGGTCAGAGCGGGCCAATGTACTCGCCGCGCGCCGGGTAGTCGTTCTTCACGACGAAGTCCAGGGCCTGGATCATCTCGCCGAAGGGGGGCCGCACGAACGGCATCGACTGGACGGAAAGATAGTAGACAGTACGATCGGGCCGAATCAGGAATACGCCGGGTTCCGAGAAGAGCGGAGGTTCCTCGATGCCGATGGATGTCCTCCCGCGGGACTCGGAGATGTACAGGCCCCAGTCGCGCGCCACCGCCAGTGGCAGACCGTACCCGACGCGGAGCTGCGACGCCCGGATCTTGTGCGACATTTCCCTCGCACGCGCTTCGCCGTCGGAGCTGATGGCGATCGTACTCACGCCGCGCTCCTCGAAGGCCGGCGTCAGCCGCTCCAGTTCCTTAAGGTAGTTCGTGCAGATGGGGCAGTGCAGGCCACGATAGAAGCAGACGAGCGTCATGCTCCGAGGCTCTTCCCGGGCAAGATCGAAAGAACCGTGGGCGACGGTGTCGACGATGAGTTGCGGTGCGGCTTGGCGTGGAACGAGCATGGCACAGGGCCTGGTCAAGTGGAAGTGGATGGGATTGTTTCGCGCCAAGCATTCCCGGCGGTCCGGATTTCGTGTCGGCGAGTCCAGTTCCTTCGCCGAGCCCCCGTCACTTGTCGAGCCGCCCTGGTCCACATACTCGTAGAAGGCAGGCGCCGGAACACCGTGCGGCTGGCGATGTGTCCAGGAGTCCGGTTCAAGCATCCGATCGTCGCGCCGTGGTCCATGAGCGGCGCATGCCGAGTGTTCTCGCGGAGGTACGCGCTACATTGAGCGCTGGTACTCGGACGACGGGAGTCACCGCTTGCAGCCTGAGCAATGGGACCCGGTAGTCATTGGGTCCAGCCGAGCCGGGCCCGCCCTTCGGCTGGTACGCGACAAAGAACGCATTTCTTCGGGTAACGACCTTGCCACGTTCGTCCACTTCCGCGCCTGGGCCGGCCGCTTCGGGCAACTTCCTCCGGCAGGCGATTGACCGCGACATCGCGAGTCGCACTTATGCGTCTCGCCGCTGGGCAGGCAGTCCTGGAGAGGCCCGCCATCACGCCGGCGGCCCGCCGGACTGGGCCCGGATTCGCACCCGGTTCCCGCCGGAGCCCAACGGCTACCTGCACATCGGGCATGCCAAGAGCATCAACGTGAATTTCGGCCTGGCGCGAGACTACCAAGGCGCCTGTCACCTGCGCTTCGACGACACGAATCCCGAGAAGGAAGAGCTCGAGTTCGTCGAGGGCATCAAGGATGTCGTGCGATGGCTCGGTTTTGATTGGGAGGCAGGCGGCACCCGGCACCTCTACCAGGCCAGCGACTACTTCGATTTCATGTATCGCGCTGCCGAATACCTGATCGAGGCGGGGCTCGCGTACGTCGATGAACAGGATGCGGAGCAGCTGCGCATCCATCGTGGCGATTTCGCCCGTCCGGGTGTTGACAGCCCGTACCGGGAGCGCAGCCCCGCGGAAAGCCTGCACCGCTTCCGCGAGATGCGCGACGGAAAGCTACCGGAGGGAGCGGCGATCCTGCGAGCCAGGATCGACATGGCGAGCGCCAACATCAACCTGCGGGACCCCGCCCTCTACCGTATCAAGTACGCGCACCATCACAACACCGGCGACAAGTGGTGCATCTACCCGATGTACGCCTTCGCGCATCCTATTGAAGACGCGCTGGAGAACATCACCCACAGCATCGCCACGCTGGAATTCGAGGATCAGCGGCCGTTCTACGACTGGCTGCTGTCCCATCTGGCGCAGGGCGGCCTCATCAACACGCCGCCGCCGCGCCAATACGAGTTCGCCCGGCTGAACCTGACCTACGTGGTGACCAGCAAGCGCAAGCTCAAGCAGCTGGTCGACGAAGGTCACGTGGCAGGCTGGGATGATCCCCGGATGCCCACGATCGTGGGTTTGCGACGCCGCGGCTACACACCGGGCGCGCTCCAGCTCTTCGCGGAACGCATCGGCGTGAGCAAGGAGCAAAGTTGGATCGACTACTCCGTCCTCGAAGGTGCCTTGCGGGACGACCTGGAGCCCACGGCCGCTCGCGCCATGGCAGTGTTGGACCCCGTTCGCCTGGTCGTTACCAACTGGGACGAGGTCATGGGCGCGGGTCATCTGGAATCCTGCTCGGCATCGATCCATCCCAAGGCACCGGAGCGCGGCGAACGCACGTTCTCCTTCGGGCGCGAGTTGTGGGTGGAGCGCGCTGATTACGCCGAGTCACCGAGTCCCGGCTTCCATCGCCTGTTTCCCGGCAATGTCGTGCGGCTGAAGTCCGGGTACGTCGTGCGATGCACCGGTGCGGTGAGAATGGCCGACGGAGCGCTGGCCGAGATCCACGCAGAGGTACTACCGGAGACCAAAAGCGGCACGCCGGGTGCGGCCGCCATCAAGGTCAAGGGAACCATCACCTGGGTGAGCGTCGCCGATGGCGTAGAGGCGGAAGTGCGCCTGTATGACCGACTCTTCGCTGTTCCGCGACCCGACGCCGGGCACCGCGGCTTCCTGGCCGAACTCCATCCCGCCAGTGTCCGGCGCGTCACGGCGTACGTCGAGCCGTTGCTTCGCCAGGCGACGCGCGAAGAGCGTTTCCAGTTCGAGCGCATCGGCTACTTCGTAGCGGACAGGGAGGACCATGCGCCGGGTCAGGGCAAGCTGGTCTTCAACAGGATCACGACTCTGAGGGAGACGTTCGCCGGCTAGGGAGCAGGCGGGGTCCGGCGTCCACGGTGGTGTCGGTGTGCGGATTGCGTGCGCCGAGGACCGTAAACACGGTGGCGGCAATGGCGAGTCCGCCGTACCCGAGGGCGATCTGCGGCAGCGAGAAGGTGTTGGACAGCCGGCCCGAGATGAGGCTGGGAAAGGCAGCGGCACCATAGCAGAGCAAATAGATCGTGCTGAAGATCGGCGCGCGCTCCGCCACGGGGCTGCCTTGCAGCAGGCCTCGGGTAGCCGCGCTGATGGCGATGCCTTGCCCGGCGCCCGCAACAACGGTTGCGATGATGAACAACGTCAATGTGCCAGCCGCGATGGCCGCGATGACGCCCGTCAATCCGGCCAGGAAGGTGATCATGCCGATGCGCTGGGCGGCCGCAGATGTAAACCGGCCGCCGAGGGGAGCGCCGAGAACACTGGGGGTCATGTAGGCGGCGAACACGAGTCCGAGGATGAGCGGACTGCGGGTGTGGAGTTGGTCTTCCACCAGGGCAGGCACGAACGCCTGGTAGAAGGCCCCGGTCGCCCAGGTGGCGAGGAAAACGGCTGCCGCCACGGCGAGCAGGTGCCTCACTCGGGACGGTACGCGAACCCGCGGTAGAAGCGATCGCCATGCGCCCGGCGTCGGGGCTGCCGTTTCCGGGCTGATGGCGATGAGAACAGCAGACAGCAGGAGAAGGCAGACGCAAACCAGGTAGATCAGGTCGCGTGGCCAGGGGCCTAACTGGACGAGCGCGCCGGAGCCGATGGCGCCGACGGCGAGGCCAAGCATCGGCCCCTGGCTCGAGGCAACAGTGGCCAGCCATTCGGGCTTGCTCGGAGCGGCGTCGACGATGTAGGCGCTCAGGCTGCTGCTGGCCAAACCGGTCCCCATGCCCACCAGGAACCGGCCAGCCAGCAGGGTGCCGACGTCGTGCACCTCCAGCAAGACCAGGCAGCCAAGCAGGATCACGCCGAGACTGGCCATCGCAGTGCGCCGGCGACCCACGTGATTGGACAGTCGTCCCAGGACCAGCAGCGCGGCGATGGTTCCGATGGCATACACGACGACAGCCATCGAAATGCCCGCGTTGGTGAACCCGTCCTCGGCTCGGTAGATGTTGTACAGCGGGATCGGAGCGGCCACCGCGGCAAAGGAGACCACGAGGGAAAGCGCCGCGGAAAAGAATGCCAGCCGGAGCATTCCGCGCCAGTGAGCCGGGTTGGTGTCTCGTGCCACCGTCCCGGCGACTTCACCGGCCATCGACGAGGAGCGCAAACTCGCTTGTCCTTCCGGAGCCATCACGGGCGGACGCGGATGATCGTCTTCCCCGGGCGTCGCATGGTTGGACTGAAGGCCGCGACGGCATCGTCGAGGGACGCGACGGTGCCGATGTTCGTCCGCAGTCGCCCATCCCGCACACGCTGCACGATCTCATGCAGTTGGGCGCGATCGGACTCGACGACGAAGTCGATCGCCACACCGTCGGCGGGTCTCACCTCCGACGGCCCTACGATGGACACCAGCGTCCCTCCGGCCCGAAGCAGGCGCGCCGACCGCTTCCCGATCTCGCCGCCAATCAGGTCGAACACCAGGTCGACTCGGCCCACGTCTTCCAGCGCCTCGCTGTCGAGGTCGACAAACTCGTTGGCTCCGAAATCGAGCGCAGCCTGGCGGTCGGCGGCGCGTCCGGTGCCGATGACGTAAGCACCGAACTCGCGCGCGAGTTGCGTCACCATCGATCCGACCGCGCCTGCTGCACCATGCGCAATGACACTCTGCCCCGAACGAAGGCGGCCGTGCTCGTGCAGGCCCTGCCACGCAGTCAGGCCGGAAATCGGCAGGCTCGCGCCGACGGTGAAGTCGACGTCGCCCGGCAGCGGTGCGAGGTTGCGTGCCTCGACGGCCACGAACTCCGCGAGGGTGCCGTCGCGGTACCAGTCCGTGAGGCCCAACACACGCTGCCCGACCGACAGACCCGTCGTGCCGTAACCGAGGGATGTGACCACTCCGGCCAACTCGTGCCCGGGGATCGTCGGCGTCCGGTCGCGGCCGATGCGGTCGGCCCAGGTCGAAGGCCAACTCAGTTCGGTGTTGACGAATCCCGACGCATGCACCTGAACGACGACGTCGTTGATCGATGCCTGCGGCTCGGGCCGCTCCGCCAGTTTCATTCCGGCCATTCCCACGGCCTGGTCCGAGACTGTGATTGCCTTCATGGTCTACCTTTCATGTTGCGTGTTCGCCTGCACCGCAGGCAACCCATCTGTTGAGCTCCCTAGCGCTCCGCCTTCGTCGCAGGAAGCACCCAATCCGGCCGGATGTAATGGCAGGTGTAGCCGTTCGGCCTGCGCTCCAGATAGTCTTGATGTTCCGGCTCTGCTTCCCAGAAATCACCCGCCGGCACCACCTCAGTCACGATCTTTCCAGGCCACAGGCCGGTCGCATCCACTTCGGCGATGGTTTCGTGCGCGATGCGCTTCTGCTCCTCGCTGGTGTAGAAGATGGCAGACCGGTAGCTCGTGCCGGTGTCGTTACCCTGCCGGTTCCGGGTCGAGGGATCGTGAACCTGGAAGAAGAACTCCAGCAGATCGCGAAACCCAAGTCTTTTGGGATCGAAGATGACTTCGATGGCTTCGGCGTGTGTGCCATGGTTGCGGTACGTGGCGTTGGCGACGTCCCCGCCTGAATACCCCACCCGAGTTGTTATGACGCCGTCACGGCGCCGGAACAGCTGCTGCATCCCCCAGAAGCAGCCGCCGGCAAGAATCGCGCGTTCCGTGGTCATGGCGTCTCCTCTTCGCTGCAAAACTTGATCATGATTAACCTTTACTGGCCGCATCTTCGGACCCTCGACGATCCACAAGTTCGGGGTCGCCATTCTCCTGCGCCAGGGAGAATTCTCCGCCACGCCATCAGCCTCCGCATCCGGCAAACGTGTCAACCCGTCCTCGAGTGATATCGAAACTTCGGCGCGATCGCGTGGAGGCGCAGATCGAGTGCTCCGGAGTCCGGAAAACGTTGCAACGCGTCTCCGGCATCTAGGCCGGCCGGTCCTCGGTCGCTACGATGGGACTCTGCTCACTCGCGCAGTCAGACCAAAGAAGGAGCTCCCCCGTGGCAACCAGAGGCTTTACCGGCCGTCGCGTCGATCCCGAAACCGCTGCACGCTTGCCGCCGGGACAGCACGCGACTCAGGACTTTCCGGTTCTGTCGGCGACCCCGACACCGCAGATCGATCTGGGCGACTGGAGGTTCACGCTGAAGCAGGGCTCCAGGCCGATCGCCAGCTGGTCATGGCTGGAATTCAGCCAGCTGCCTCGCACCACTTGGACAGGCGACATCCACTGCGTCACCTCATGGTCGAAGTTCGATATGGCCTGGGAGGGGGTGTCCATCGACCATCTCTTGAAGGAGGCGGGTGTCGGGGAGCTGACATCATTCGTTCTGGCCGAGTGCTACGGCGGCTACACGACCAACGTTCCCACTGCGGATCTGGTGGGCGGGAAGGCGATGGTGGCGACCGTGTACGGAGGGCGCCCCCTGTCTGTGCAGCACGGAGGCCCTTCGCGCCTGCTGGTTCCGCACCTGTATTTCTGGAAGAGCGCCAAGTGGTGCAATGGCTTGAAATTCACCGAGCGTGACGAAGCAGGATTCTGGGAACTGCGCGGCTATCACATGCGGGGCGATCCGTGGAAAGAGCAACGGTACTCCGGTGACCGTTAGCCCGACGACTCGCCTGCACTGGTCGCCGGCGACGGTTCGGGCGAAGCGCCTTGCCACCCCTGACGCCGTCAGCCTGCTGCTGGAGAACACCATCGGCGAATACGTGGCAGGCCAACACGTGGACATCCGTCTCGTCGCCGAAGACGGGTACGAGGCGCGGCGCAGCTACTCGATCGCGTCCGCTCCCGGCAGTTCGGCGCTGGAGTTCCTGGTCGAGCGCCTGCCCGGCGGAGAGGTGTCCCCGTTCATCGCGGACGAACTCCAGCCTGGCGACACGCTCGAGATTCGCGGCCCTGTCGGCGGACATTTCACGTGGACGCCTTCGGATCGCCAGCCCATCGCCCTCATCGCGGGCGGCTCGGGCATCGCACCGCTGATGTCGATGGTCCGGCATCGGTCTGCAGCGCCGGACCCGGCAGCTCCGGCGCTGCTCCTGTACAGCGCCAGGAAGTGGTCGCACATCGCGTTCGCGGCGGAACTGGAGAGCCTGGCGGCGAGCGACTCGAGCTTCTCCTTTGTCGCAACGACGACCAGAGAGCCGGCGCGGCGGCCCGGCGACTTCGGCCGACGCATCGACATGGAAATGCTGGCCGCGGTGCTTGACTCCAGGAGCGACCGCCAGGAACTGGCGTGCTTCATCTGCGGGGCCACCGAATTCGTGGAAACGGCGGCCACTGCCCTCGTGCGGCTGGGGGTACCAGCGGAGGCAGTAAAGACGGAGCGATACGGAGGCGCCTGATCCAGCCTCAGGCAACCGCCCGGATCTTCCAGTCGCGCCCGCGGAATGCGACGACATCGCCAGCGGCCGCGCCTGCGAGAGCCTTGTAGATGGGCGCGTCCGTGGAAATTCCCATGTACGTCACGCCGTCGCACTCGAATGCCTGGCTCGCAACGCCTATGACGTACCAACGGCCGTCGACCTGGACGGCAGCGCCCTCCTCCACGCGCGACTTCGGCCCGAAGTCGATGGACTGCAGGCGTTTCAGCGCGGCCTCGTAGGTTCGCGTCGGCCCCTCGAAGTACTCCGCCAGTTCGGCATTGCCGAATTCCTGCGATGCCTGGTCCTGGTCAACGGGTTCCGTGCGATCGCGCCTCGCCGCGGCGAGGTAGGCCGCATAAGCGTCGCGCGACTGCCGCAATTGCGCCTCCTGGAGGTTCCTGATGGTCGTCTGAAGGGAAGTCTTGCTCAACATGGTCTGCTTTCGATAGGTGCGGGCGCTCAGGTTTCCGCCAGGACGATGGCTCCGTCGGAGACGTACCGGCAGAAATTCGCAAACGGCATGGCCGCCTCCTCTCGCCAGTTGCCATCCGACCACGTAAACACGGCGTCACCTGAGGAGAATGTGATCTCGACCGAGCCCTTCCGGATCTCCAGGAGCGGACCTTCTCCCAGGCGAAACTCCACGCGTCCCAAGATGTTCGCCGTCACGGAGGAGGGCGTTTCCGTACTGAGCTTGAAGAACGAGTTCAGCTCCTTGCCGCTTGCGGGCTTGCCAAAGTCGAAGCGGCCGTTTTCGGCGATCGACCGCGCGGCGCGCATGAAACCACCCCAAGCGCTGCGCGCGAGCGCCGCTCCTACGCTGATGCGCCGCACGCCGAGAGATGCAATCTCGTCGAAGGTCAAGGCCGTGTCTGGCCCGACGAGCACGTTCAATGGCTTGGGGTGCACGGCATTCACGAGCGCCGCGATGTCCTCGCGCCTCGTGATTCCGGGGGCGTAGAGGACGTCGGCGCCTGCTTCGGCATAGGCCCGCACGCGCAGGATGGTGTCCTCCAGGTTGGGGTTCCCGACCGAGAAGTTCTCCGCGCGTCCGATCAAAAGCGGTGCATCGGGCCCGTGCTCGTCGAGCACGGCACGCGCCGCCCGCAGCCGTGCGACAGAGGAGCCGATGTCCCGCACGGGATTCGAAGGAATGCCGCTGGCGTCCTCGAGCGAGATGCCAGCGACCCCGGTGTCTACGGCCTTGCGAAGGTTGTCGGCGAGTCCGGCTGCACTTTGCGCGAAGCCAGATTCGAAGTCGGCGTTGACGGGGATGGCCGTCGCATCGACGATGTCCTGCAGGTGCTCGAGCACATCGTCCAGAGACAGATTCCCGTCCGCGCGTGCTCGTGACCAGGCTGCGCCTGCACTGGTGGTTCCCAAGGCCTTGAACCCCAAAGCCTGCAGGTAGCGTGCACTGCCCCGGTCCCAGGGATTCGGCATGACGAAGCATCCGGACTGATGCAGTTCACGAAAGGCGCGGCGACGTTGGGCAATGTCGGCGGGTTGGGATGACATGGAATTGCTCCTGAATAGCTCTCTGCGGAAGACGAAGGCGCCAATGCTCCCCAGCGGCAAGGTCTGGCCCCCGCCCTGGGCGCGATCGCGTGAAGGGCGACCGAGTCGGTTATCGGGAAGCGAAGATGCATTCTCTGCCGTCATCGCTTAACGGCATCGGTCGGCGAACTCGTGGACGCAAGGTAGTGAATCACCGCCTGGCGATCGGCCGCCGAAGCGAGGGAAAACGCCATCGCAGTACCCGGAGCGACCGATTGCGGGTCCCGCAACCACATCTCCAGGCGCCGCGCATCCCAGCGTCCGTTCACGCGCTTGAGGGCGCCCGAGTACGTGTAGCCGGCAACAGAGGCCACCTCGCGGCCCACGACGCCGCGCAGCATCGGGCCCACGCGGCTCGCGTCGAGTGAATGACAGGCTGCGCACCTGCTTTCGAACAGCGTCGCGCCCGCGCTTGCGCTTTCGACGACCTGCGCCGCCACGGACAGCGGCAGTGCGCCAAGGACGGCCAGGAGCGCCATCGTGCCGGCCACCGGCAAGGGACTGGTTCGCATGCGGTTCAGCCGAACAGGTAGGCCCGGGGGCGGATCTCCAGCCCCTGCGCGTTGTTCAGGGTCGCCCAGTGCACTGCTTCGTCGGCCGCGAGGCTGCTGAAAAGCTGCGCCAGCTTGGGGTCGCGCAGCGCCGCGACTTGGCCGACATAGGCGCTCGCCGCTCCCTGCTCGAGCTTGGTCGCGAGAGCCACCACATCGCCCTCGGTCTTGAGCGATCCCAGGTTGAGCGACTCCACGTAATGGCCGTCCGCCTGCGGCTGGACCGGCGTGCCCCCCGCCTTGGCAATGAGCGCGGCCAGCGAGTCCCGGTGCTGCTCGTGGTGCCCCATGAACACCTTCGCGATCTTGAGGGTGCCGGGCTTGAGCAGGCCGCTGCCGCCAGCGAGCCGATATGCGGCGATGCCTTCGTGTTCCAGTGCGAGGGCCGTCTGCATGACCGACACGTCCCTGGATGCGTCGTTCGACTTGCGCCCGGCCGCCATCGCGGGAGTGGATGCGGCAATGAGACCCAGGCCCGCCAGGCCGAGGAATGCCCGGCGCGGCTCCTGCGCGATCGGCTGGTTCAGGGGTGAAGACATAGCTGGCGTTCCTTCGGTGAATTGAAAGTTTCCGTGGTGCTCGGGTCCGCAGTTCCCATGACTGCGTCCACTCGGTTTCGCGCGTGCGCCAATGTCGCACCCGCCTGCCGATTCACTCTAGCGGTCATCTCACGCCAAGGACCGGAAGAAGGCGTTGAAACGGATGCGGTGGTGCATTTGCAGGACTTCAGGACACGGACTCGCCGCTGCGAATTGCGCCGAGCGTGTTTCCGCGCCGGAACTCAGCGATTTCGTACCATCCGGGTTCGGGACGCGTTTCTTCACAGCGTCACCTGGAGCCTGAGCTTGCACGAACATCCTGTCCTACGCGCTTCTCCCGCTGATCTCGAGAGCCTTCTCGGAACTCTGGAGGTGAACTTTGTGGCCCTCACCGAGTGCTTGGTCAGCATGGGATACAGCCTGGAATTGGGCGGCGTGAACGCGCCGGGAATCCACTACAACCTGGTCGGCAACGGTCGGGCCGTGGTGGATAACGGGGACCCCATCCCATTGATGCCGCACACGCTGATCGTCGTTCCGCCGAAGTCACTGTTCCGCATAGAGGTTGAAGGGACCAACGGCTTTTCCGGCTTGCTGTCGATCAACGGTCGAGTGCAAAACAGGTCACCGGACGCAATCCGGAAGGTCACGGCAGGAAATGGCGACCCTTCGCTGGTTCTTGTCTGCGGTTACTTTCACGCCACCTATGGCGCGTGCACGGACCTCTTCGGCGGGTTGACGGAACCGATCTTCGAGCAGTTCAGTGCCGAAGATCAGGTGGATGTCAAACTGCAAGCAGCGATCAACGAGCTCGTCGCGCAGGAGATCGGAAGCGGCGCCATGAGTGCCGCCTTGTTGAAGCAGGTCATCGTCCTGCTCTTGCGCAGGTCACTTGTTTCGATGAACGCATGGGTGGAGCGCTTCTCGGTCATCAGTGATCCCCTGGTTGCGCGCGCCTTCGCCGCGATGGCCATGCGCCCGGGGGACGACCACTCGCTCCACAGCCTTGCCCATCTGGCTTGTCTCAGTCGCTCTGCCTTCGTGGCCCGATTCACGGACACCATCGGAAAGCCGCCGATGCAGGTCCTTCGGGCGCTGCGATTGCGGCAGGCGATGTCCCAGCTCAAGGCGAGCGGCTTGCCAATCGAAGCAGTCGCCCGCAACGCGGGTTATGCCAGTCGCAGCAGCTTCGTCAAGGCGTTTCGAAGGAGTTATGGGATCGAACCGTCCGAGGTGCGTCGCATCGATCCCGCCTAGGGATGATGCCTCCCGAGCGCCTTTTGCACTCCATTCTGCGAGACCACGTCGAGCTCCTTGCCGGTGGCGATGCCGGCGACGTACTCGCTGAACGACTCGATCACGTCGTCGACACCACGCACCACTTCCAGCCTGGCCTCTTCGACGTCCTCGCCGTTGCCCAGGCCCGCGCCGAACTTGCGTGCCTTCGCTTGCCATGAAACTACGCGCTTGTTGTGCTCTTCCGGAAGCCGTGTCGAACCTAGAGCAGTTTGCTCAGTGGCACGCGAACCAATGAGAATCGACTTCAAAGCTGTCTGCGTGGTTGAGATTCAACGGCGAAAAGTAAGGCGCAATCTGAGCGACACGGCAGAGGAACTGCGCCTCCTGTACGAGGCGGAACTGAGCCGCGGCCAGCCTGAAGTCGCCACGAGAAAGATGTTCAATGAAATCTTCGACCGACTGTCTGCTGGCTTTGCGCACGGCCTTGTGAAGTCGCTCCACAGCGCAGGCCTCGAAGGTGCGGCGAATGCTGCGCCGTCCTGGAACACTTCACCGGGCCTCATGTGCACGCCAGCGTTGCGACGCAAGCATTTCGGCGCACATCGCTCGATCCGACCCAGAGGCGCAAGGCAAGAACCAGTGATTTTGGAGATGTATGTCACTGCCTCTATCTTCCCTACGTCGATGTTTTCCGCGCAGATGGCTTCGCGGCTGTGGCCATCAGGGATGCCGACATGCCAGTTCGTACTAAGGTGGTCCCAAGCTTCTTGGAGTTGCAGGACGTGATCCGACTCGCGCTTTCTGAATGAAATGGCGAGGACGGCCGAATTCCTCAATCATCAAACAAGGAGTGGACCACGAAGAGCTGCGGCGACGCTCGGCTTGCCCGCTACTCGGAACGAAGCGGTCTCAAAGCCTGGCTGGATCGAAGGACCGCAACCAGTTGCGGATTCAACCGGTCGATGCAACCCACTGATGACTGCCGTAGGCAGAAGGAGTGTTGCAGATGGCTTACCGGACGCGAACCTACTACACGGACAGCCAGAAGGCATTGATGTGGGAGCGATGGAGGCAGGGATGGACCCTGCATCAG
>NZ_JBFTIJ010000014.1:0-103876 GCF_056394705.1 Variovorax sp. 10N420
TCTTCGTGGAGCCTTCCGCTTTCACGAGGAATTCGCGGTCGCCGTCGAGCTGCTCAACAAGGGGCTGGTCGACGTCAAGCCGCTGATATCGGCAACCCTGTCGTACCGCGATTCGGCCCGCGCCTTTGCGCTGGCGGCCGATCGTACGCAGGCGATGAAAGTGCTGCTGAACTTCGAGTGACGCGTGCGTATTACTTGCTCATGACCGCGTCGGTGGCGTCCGTGGCTTGCGGGGCTTGGGGGTCTTCGTATGCCCTGCCGCCCGGAACCAGCGCCGAGTGAGCGCGCCGCGAGTGGATCAGCGGGTAGAACATCTCGACGAACCAGCGCTCCTTGCCGAAGACCAGATCGTCGTTGAGACCCACCTTGGGCGGATAGCGGCGGGTGATCTTGGCTGTGCCGAAGAGCATGTCCCACACGAACAGCAGGTTGCCGAAATTGCCCTTGTAGTGCCCGACGCCGTCGTCGTTGGTGAGCGCGTGGTGCGCCCAGTGTGTGGCGGGTGTCGAGATCGTGCGTTCGAGCACCCAGGCGAGGGGATTCAGCCACTTGATGCGATAGAGCGGCGCATCCCATGGCACGGCACTATGGGCACCCAGGATCACTGCGAGCTTGATCACGATGTAGACGAGGTAGGCGTTCCCGAAGCCCAGGTAGATCAGCACGCCGGAAGCCCACAGGCCGGGCATCATCAGGTAGTAGAAGAAGTTGTTGCGGTACGTGATGCGGATGCTCATGTAGTGCGCGGTGTGGTGCGCCCGGTGCAGCGGCCAGAGCAGCGGCGAATGCGAGATGCGATGCCACCAGTACTGCGTCATGTCGTCCGCCACCAGCAGGATCGCGCCCATGGCCCACCACGGCAGGTGCGCCCATGCGCCGCGCTGGCCGGGCATGGCCAGTTCGCTCAGCTTGCCCGTCACGCCGAAGATGAAGGGCTGGGACACCGCCAGCAGCGAAAGGAACATGAACAGTTCCAGCTTGGTGTCGTCCTTGGTTGCATTGAAGTGCGCGTGCTTGCCGGAGCGGATCTCCAGCACGGCAAAGAACAGGATGATCGCGACGAGCACGACGTTTTGGATCAGGTTCACCAGGTTGTCTCCTTGGCTTTGATTCGGCGGGCCGGGGTCCTGTGACTGAACGCCGGGCTCTTTGGGGGCTTGATGGAGGCGATTGTTGAGGCGAACCCCGATTGAGTCCAATGCATAGTTCGTCCACGATCCATGCAGTGGATGCAATCGGACCGAAGGAGCAGTTCATGGATCTCAAGCGCTGGACACACATCGTCGCCGTCGCCGACCGGCGAAGCTTCATCCGGGCTGCCGAGCAGGTGCATCTGAGTCAACCGGCACTGACGCGCAGCATCCAGGCAGCCGAAGCCGAACTAGGCCTGCAGCTTTTCGATCGCGGCGCGCTGGAGGTGGTCCCGACGCCGGCGGGTGAGTTCGTGGTCGCACGTGCGCGCCAACTGGTGTTCAACAGCCGCTGCCTGGAGCGCGACGTCGAGCTGTACCGCAGCCGTGCCTTGGGCGACACGGCATTCGGCATCGGCCCGTTTCCCGCGGTCACCTTCCTGAAGCCGCTGTTGGCAGCGATGCGGCGGGAATATCCGGCGATCAACCTGCGTGTCGAGGTCAGCAACTGGCAGCTCTTGCTGAAGCGCCTGCTCGAGGAAGACATCGAATTCTTCGTTGCCGAGACCAGGGACCTGCCGTCGGAACCCAACCTGCATGTTCAGGGATTGCGCAACGATCCGGGCGGCTTCTTCGTGCGCGACGGACATCCATTGACCCAATGCGGCTCCGTCCCGCTGGAGCAGCTTTGGGAGCACGGCGTGCTTTCGGTCCGGCTTCCCAAGGCAGTGCGCGCGGTGCTGTCCGGCCTTCTTGGCCTTGGCTCGGCTGAGGCGCTCTCGCTGGCCCTGGAATGCGACGACTTCGATGTGTTGAAGGACGTGGCGCTGGAGAGCGACTCGGTACTGGCTGCGACGCATGCCTCCGTGGCGCGAGAGGTCGCCTCCGGCAGACTTCACCTGCTGAAAGTCACGGGCCTGCCCGCCGTCGCGACCGAGATGGGTCTGGTCACTTTGCGCGGACGCACGCCGTCCCCCATGGCCGAGCTCATCATCGGCCGGTTGGCGAGAAATGAGCTTACCGGCGTCCGGACGCTTCGCGCGTAGATGCCCTCATCCGTCAGCGGATGCCGATCAATCCGGCGCCGAGAAGGACCACTGAAAGGCCTGCCAGCCTGGGCCACCACGGCTGGGCACGGCGCAAGCCGGCGCCCAGGGCGATACCGGATACATGCAGCAGGATAGATGCTGCAAGCATGCCCGCCAGCGCGAATGCCGCGTCGGACTGGTCCGCCAGTTCGCTGCCGTGTGCGTGGCCGTGGAACAGCGCGAAGAGACCGACGACCATCGCCGCCATGGGCGCGGGCAGCCGGTACTGTGTCATGACGAGCAGGCCGAGCACCAGCAGCGACACGGCGATCGACGATTCGACAGCCGGCAGTTGCACGCCGGCCATTCCCAGGAGCGCTCCCAGCAGCATCATCAGCGCAAAGGCCGATGGGGCGACCCACAGGTCAGCCCGACTGCGCGCTGTGAGTGCGGTCCAGAGCCCGACGGCCAGCATCGCAGCCAGATGGTCGGCGCCGGTCAATGGATGCAGGAACCCGGCAGCAAAGCCGTGATGGAGCCCTGCATCGGCGCCGGTATGGGCCATTGCCGCGAAAGGCAGGAGCGCGGACAGCCAGAGCGCTGCCCGAGTCGTTTGGTGAACAAGCTTCATGTCGTTGGTCCTCGGTCCTTGCTGATGCTCAGCGCCAAGCGCCTCGCCAGTTCCTGTCGATGGCGATCCATCCGATCGAGTCGCCGCCCGACGCCTGCGCCGGGCTTGCCGGGTCTTCGCTACGGTCCCAACCGACGATCCGGAAATCGAAGGAGGGTTGTCCTTTCATCGCTTGCAGCGGCGTCGCGGCGACCCAGGCGCTGAAAGAGGCGAAGGCACCGCCGGCAGCGGCGGCACCGCTGCCGAGCACAAAAGTCCTGCGATCGATGGGCATGGCCGATCTCCGTTTGATCCGTTTGGAAGTCCGCGAGCCGCTAAGGCATGGCCGCGAGCGGCGATTGCCTGAAGGCCGATGTCGATCCCCATTGCACCCGCGCCGCAGCCAGGATGCCTTGGGCCGCCAGCGTCTCTCCAGCATTGCTGGCGGCATCATGCGCCTTCTCGAACGCGCGCAGGGTCTGCCGGTTTGCCAGGTCGACCCGGGTCAGCTCGAAGGCTCTGCGTGAATCGCCGCCGCTGCCGGCGTAGAACTCCGCCGCGTGGTCCGCAAAGGCGAGGGGGTGCCGAGCCAGCAAGCGCTCGAAGCCACTGCGAGCGGCCTCCGACTGCGTCTCGGCCTCCGCGGATCGGCCCAGCGCGAGCGCCACATCGGAAAGGCGCCAACTCACTTCCGGGTCGCCGCTCGGAAGCGCTGGAACCAGCAACGCTCGCGCTTGCGGAGCGCAGTTCTCGGACAGACGAATCTCGGCAAGGTGTACGCGCGCCTTGACGTAGCCGGGCACGTACTCGATCGCCTTGGCATACCAGCGAGCCGCGCGCTCCGTCTGCGCTTGCGGCACGCGTTCGCCCCACAGCACGCCGAGTTGAAAGCACACCCAGGCGACTGCGAAAGGAGAGACATCGCTGTAGGCGCCCAAGCCCCTGCAGTAGGCGCGTTCGGCCTCATCGAATTCACCGAGGTCGGCAAGCAGCGAGCCCAGAGGCACCCAGTCTTCAAGGCGGCCTGAGTGCGCGGCGAGGCGCAGCCTGCGCTCCAGCAAGGGCTCGAGCGATACGCCGCATGCCTGGTCGATGCTCATTTCGAGTCGATCGGTGGCCTCCGCCGGACATCCTCGCTCCCCCGCACGCGCAAGAAAACCCCTCGCATCCGAAAACCGGTGCGTGGATGCAGCCACTTGTCCGTTGATGAGTGCCGTGCGAGCGGAGCCCTCATCGACCCGCATCAGGTGGCTCGCCATTTGCTCCAGCCGGTCGAAGGCATCGAGATCGCCCAGGTATTGCGCGTTCAGTTGCTCTTGCTCGATGAGTGCTTCGGCGATGCCCGGCCTCAGCGGCGCTTGCCAGAAGCGGCTCCATGATTGCGCGAGCGTGCTGCGCAGGTTGATCGCGGCGATCACGCCATCGGTCGCCTGCACGGGGCTCGTCGCGAGATCGGGCTCGGCGATCATGAGGCGGCGCCGAACCGAGGCTTCAGGCTGTCGAGGCCGGTCTTCAGCAGCGTGGAGCTGATGGTCTTGACGATGAGATCCGGCTGTCCGCCCGGCATGTATTGCACGCGCCATTCGACCGAACTGCCGCTGCCCTTGGGCTTGACGTCCAGCATGCCGGTGTAGTCGGTGGCAGGAATGCCAGCGATGGACGTGTAGCGATAGTTGCGCTGTGCGTCGTCCATCGCGTCAAGCCTTTCGATGATCTGCTTGCCGTCGATGGTCTCGATCGTGCGCAATTGACCCACACCGGTGCCTGTCAACTTGATGCTTGCGATCAACGGATGCCACTGGCCCCCGAAGCCGCCAATGAGTGCCCAGACTTGCTCAGGCGGCGCGGCAAGGTCGACGGAGAAGGCCAGGTTCTGGAGTTCCGCGTTGGGGGACGCGAGGTAGGGGAAGGTTGTGGTGCCGGGTTTTGTCGCGCCAGCCGAGCCGCCCTGCAGGAATTCGCGATCGTGGTTGACCATCCATGTGAGGAGGATGTCGATGACATCGGCGTTCACGGTGCGGCCGCCGCCTGTCTGATAGGGCCGACCGGCGAGCGTGCTCTTCTCGATTTCCATATGGCTGGTATCGGTCGTAGGCTTCGTCACGTCGATCACCATGAAGTCGTCGAGGAACATGTTCGCGTTGGCTGCCAATGCAGCCGGGGTCCAGTCTTGTTTGCCGTCGCGCATGTCCCAGTTCTTCAGGCTGTCGACCATGCGCTTGCGGAACACGGGCATCAACTCCTCCGAAATCGCGAAGGGAGTCTGCTGGTTCCACAAGTCACGCACATCGTCAGTGCCTTCCATGCCGTTGTTGTTCAGGCGCATGTTGGTCTGTTCTGGGCGGCCGACCCAATCGATGCGCGGCGGCTCATGACCGATGAAGCCGCCCGGCTTGGGTATCGGAATGGTTTCGGCGACTACGCCGAAGAGCGGTCCCTTGGCCGGCTCCAGCACACGCCGAGTGTCGAACTCGATGAGGAAGCTCAGCACGTTGTCGTGCTGAAGCAGATTGGGGAAGCGCTTGAGTTCGGCCACGATCCAGGCCAGGTAGAACGGATCGGAGCGAAGGCCCGCGAACACGCGGTAGGTGCCGTCGGCGGAGGTCGCTCCTTTTTCGTCATCGACGACGAAGCGGAGCGTTTGCCCGCCCGGCAGCGTGCAGGTGCCTCGTTGCACGGGCCGCTTGCCTTCCGGTGCATGCTCAAGCACATCGAAGCGAAACGTGAAGCGAAGCTCCGGATCGCTCGGCCTGAACTTGGTCGACTCGCCGGTACCGGCAATGGTCAGGCGCCGGATGACGATCGCATGGTCGATGGCGTTGGAGAACATCGCCTGGGTGCCGGCGGACGGAAACACGTTGGCCGCGAGGACGGTGCGGTTCGGGTCGGTCGGGCTGACGAAGGCAAAAAGATCGGTGAGGTCTGCCGAGGGATCACCGATCTGGCGTGGGCCGTCGACGTGGTCGGACATCGTTGCGCCCCGCTACTTGCGTGACCACTGGCTGGTGCCAGTCACCGCGTTAGGTGGGCCACCGAATGGCGTCGCGCGGCCCGGTTCCTCAGGGATCGACTTCAGGTATTCGACCAACTCCCAGCGTTGCGAATCTGTCAGCAAGGGGCCGATGATGCCGTTGCCGAGCGGGCCGTTCTCGAACGAATGTCCGGCATTCGAATTGCCCCGCAGTTCGGTGTCGAGCAAAAAGGAGCCGCTCTTGCCGCTGGTGTCCAGACCGACCTTGACCGGATCGAACTCGCGGCCCACGTAAAACTTCTTGGTCCGCTCCTTGGCTGGGACCAGCATTTCATAGAGATTGGGCACCGAGCCGTTGTGCATGAAGGGTGGGGTCGCCCATACGCCGTCGCGCGGCGCCGCCTTGTACGCTTCTTCCATCTGGCGGGGCGGCGGCAGTTCGCGATAGCCGTGCAGATTGATGGTCTGCTGTTCGTCGAGCTTCAGTTGCGACAACGCCTTGTCCAGCACGAGCTTCTGGGTGATCAGGTAGAGAGCGCCCGTCGGGATGATCTCCTTGTCCTTGAAAGGCCCCGGCAGATAGGGCGCGAGATTGGCGGTGATGGCATAGGGGCGCAGGTTGTCGAACTGGCCCGGGTCGGTGCCGACGTACTTCTGCGGGACCACGCCGACCTCCAGGAAGCGCTTGCCGTATTTATTCGGCGCAGTCCACGTATAGGGCCAGGCGTTGTGGCAACTCGCGCAATGCGTGGAGAACAGTTCCTTGCCGGCAGCTGCCTTCTGGCGGTCGATCTGCCCGAAAACCTCCTCGGGCCATTTCGGCGGCGCGAGCCGCGTCAACTGGTTCTCGATCTGCTGCAAATTGAGAAGCTGCGCATTCGAATCGAAGAGTCCTTCCTGTGGCGTCTTCGAGTGCAGGTTCATCGGGAGATAGACACCCATTGATTCAACGAGATTGCGATTGATCGGGTCTTGCTGCGAGGCGCGCCACTGGGTCCAGGTGCCGTGAGGGGCATTCCACAAGAACGGAGGCTTGGTCGGCGCGAGCGGGGTAGACGAGTTCTGCGGGATATTGGGCTCGATCGCCAGCAAGCGATTCACGATGGCGGAAATCGCGTCGATACGAGACGGTCCCCAGGCAGTCGGCGTTGCGAGCGTGCGTGTGCGGTAGTCGTGAATCGGAACGGCTTCGCGCTCGAAGCGCTTGCCCAATTCACTCTTCGCCTCCGCGCTCATGGCCCCGAGCTTGGTCGCCAGCCGGTCGAACTTCTGCTTGTCCGCCAGGGTGGCCTGCATGGCATCGTCAAGGGCGCTCACGTAGCCCAGCATATCGAAGGTATTGGCCACACCCCCGTCGATGCGTATGCGTTTTCCCTGGTAGTTCAGTTGAGCGTTGTGGCATGCGGCGCAGTTCAGGCCGATCTGCACGTCCTCCACACCGTTGCCCTTCTTGATGATCGTCTTGCTCAAGCCGATCGGCAACGCATCGGGATTGTTCTGCGGGTCGGCTGGCTGGGTGATCAGGCCGAACCGGTCGCTGTTGGCATCCGAGCGGAAGAGATCCTTGGCACCCGCCACCTCGAGATTCATGAAAAGGTCATAGGACATCACCGCCGAGCCTTGCGACACCTGGTAGTACCAGGCTCGCTCCGCAGGCGTCCAACCTTGGTCGAGGAAGATGACCGGGCCCTGCGAACCGGTCTCGGCCTGTGCTGCCGCGCCTTGCAGCGCCAGCCCCAGGACGAGAGTGCATCCAGGAACAAACAGGAGTCTGCGTTGCATGAAGGTACTCCAGACGATGACCACCGACCACGACCACGACCATAAGCATGGGCTTTCCGCCCGGGCCTGATGCGGCATTCTGAAACGGCTGGTTTGGGCGGCCTATCCCGGCAGCTACGTAACGGCACGTACGTGGCAATTGCACGTGTACAACGCCCGCCGAATGCGTGATCGACATGAAGAGGGAATTCCTTGATGATCCCGTGGCGCGGCCAACCACGTACGTGCAAGTACGTGCTGGCCCGGCTGGATTTGCGGAACAGCCGCTTTCACAATGAATTCACCGCACACCATGGCGGATGAAGTGGACGTCGCATCGCAAGGCCGGAGTCGTGAAGGTTCTTCATGGCTCTGGGACGCTTCAACTATTCACCAAAGGAAAACATGATGAGCAAACTACTCGCAGTCTTGATCGCCGGCCTCTTCGCAGCTGGCGCCTATGCTCAGAATCCTGCCGGCGCGTCCTCGCAGGAGCAGGAGATCACCAACAGCAAACCCCAGGAGAGGGCACAGGCCAAAGCCAACGCGCGTCCGCAGGACAAGGTCAAGAAGGTGGGCGGCGACGAATTGAAGTCGTCCGAAAACGATGCGATCGGCACCGGCAAGTCCGCCAGCGCCGGCCAGGCAAAGATCCAGTCGCGCGACAAGAAGCACCCCAACCGGAAGCAGGCGCCGCAGGGCGGAACGCCTGACATGGCGGGCGCCAAGTAAGAGCCAAGCTATACAAAAGCCGCCGCTGCAATGCACAGGCGGCGCAACGGGGCCGGCCGGAAGGAGATGTCAGTGAAAACGCGATTTCAAATCCTAGCCAAGGCGGTGTTGCTTGCCGTGAGCCTGACGTTCGCCGTCGGAGCCAGCGCGCAGGCAACGCCTGCCAGGACCTCTGCACCAAAGGGCAAGGCCGCAAAGCCCGCGGCCGAGCTGGAACCGCAGGTGATGGACTTGCTGCAGGCGATGAGCAAGGCCCTCACTGCATCGTCTTCGATGGCTTTCACTGCCGTCGCGACCTATGAAAGCCCCACGGAGGTCGGTCCGCCGCTGGCGTTCAACACGGTCTCCGAAGTGTTGGTGCAGCGGCCGAACAAGCTGCGCGTCATCACGACGGGCGACGGCAGGGCTTCCGAGTACTACTACGACGGCAAGACCTTGACGGCATTCGCGCCGTCCGAAAACCTGGTCGCCGTCACCAACGCTCCGCCCACCATCGACGGCATGCTCGAAGCGGCGTTCAAGCAATCCGCCATCTATTTCCCCTTCGCGGATGTTCTGGGCGCGGACCCCTTCAAGAACATCACCGAAGGGGTGACCAAGGCCTTCTACATCGGATCTTCAACGGCGGTCGGCGGCACGACGACCGACGTGATCGCCGTGGCCAGCGACGAACTGTTCATGCAGATATGGATCGGCACGGAGGACAAGCTGCCGCGAAGGTTGCGGGCCACCTACCGGGGCGATCCGCTGCTGCTGCGCCACCAGGTCGATCTGTCTAACTGGAAGCTCGATCCCGTGATTGCCGCCGAGGCGTTCGCGTCGGTCAATGCCGCCAACGCCAGGAAGATCCCGTTCGCCACGCCGCAACCAGTCTCCGCTGCGGCGAACGCCAAAGCCAAGGGGAAGGCGAGGAGCGGCGGCAAGGCGAGCGACGCGCCGTGAAGCACATGGAAGGACTCTCGAAATGAAAACGATGAAAACCCTCCTTCCCCTGCTCGCCGCTGCGATCCTGGCCACCGGGTTCCACACCAGCGCGTCGGCCTGGGCGCGAGCGAACGCCTGGGGCGGGCGCAGCGCGGGCGGATTCGGCGGCTTCACGCACGACAACGCTTTCGGCGGCAGCACCACGCACAGCTGGTATGGCGGCACCAGCCACACCAACCGGTACGGCGGAACGACCACCGGAGCCTATGGATACGGCGCCGTACACACCACGGCCGGCGGCTTCACGACCTATCACCCACCGGCCTACGGAGCCGGCGGCTACGCGCCTTACTACCGGCCCGTCGGTGTGCCGTACTACCACCCGGGCTGCTACTACAGCTGCGGCGGCGCTGTCGCCGCGGGCGCGGTCGCGGGACTGGCAGTGGGGGCGGTTGCGGGGGCCGCGGTCGCCAATGCCAATGCCGCCGTCATTCCCGCCTACCCGCTGGGTGCGCACTTCTCGGCACTGCCGACGGGCGCTGTCTATGTGGACCGCGGCGGCGTCACCTACTACCAGATCGGCAACTCCTGGTTCAGGCCGGCGTTCGGCGCCAACGGCGTCTACTACAGCGTCGTGCCGGCGCCCTGACCGGGCCCCGACTATCGCCGGAACCCATCATGGTGGATGCGATGCTCGATGTGTGGACACGTGTCTGGGACGACATCACGAGCGGCCGGCATGCACCGCTCGCCTTCCGGTTCATTCTCCAGCCGGCCGTTGCCGCCTTCTTTGCCATCAGGGCCGGAAGGAAAGATGCGCGGGAAGGGCTGCCGCTCTACATGTGGGCGCTCGTGCAGGACCGCGCGCAGAGAAAGGTCCTGCTGCGCGAGGGCTGGCGGCACATCGGCAAGGTGTTCATCTTCGCGATCATCATGGACGGCATCTACCAGTTCATCTCGGTTCGCTGGTTCTATCCGGGTGAGGCCGTGATCGTCGCGGTGGTGCTTGCAGTGCTGCCTTATCTGGTGTTTCGCAGCGTGGTCAATCGCATTCTTCGGCACCGAACGCACAGCTGAGCGGGCGGAACCATGACCACTTCCATTTCGTTGACGGTCAATGGCAAGCCCGAGGTTCTGCAGACGGATGATCCGGCCATGCCCCTGCTGTATGCATTGCGCAATCAGCTGGGCTTGCATGGCATGCACTTCGGCTGCGGACTGGCGCAGTGCGGCGCCTGCACCGTTCACTACGACGGCGAGCCGCTGCGCAGTTGCGTGATGCCCGTCTCGGCCGTCGCTGGCGCGCACATCGTGACGCTGGAGGGGCTCGGCACACCGGAGAAGCCGCATCCGCTGCAACAGGCCTTCGTCGACGAACAGGCGGCGCAATGCGGCTATTGCATCAACGGGATGATCATGCAGGCGGCGGGGCTGCTTGCGAACACGCCGCATCCGACCGAGCAACAGGTGCGCCAGGCGCTGGCGGGCAATCTTTGCAAGTGCGGCACCCACGTGCGCATCCTGCGTGCCGTGATGCGAGTGGCGGACAAGAAGGCCTGAAGAGTTCGCAATGACCTCCTCCGCGCAGATGCACCTGTCCCGTCGCGCGATGCTGAAAGCCGGCGGCGCGCTGGCGGTCAGCTTTGCGATCCATTGCCCGGCCGAGGCGGCGAACGAGGACCGCGAGGCGGCTTCCACTGCCGCCGGCAGGACCGTGTCGCCCACTGAGGTCGACGGCTTCATCGTCATCGATGCGCAAGGACGCGTAACCCTCTACAGCGGGAAGGTGGAGTTGGGCACGGGTGTGCTCACCGCGATGACGCAGATCGCCGCCGAGGAGCTGTCGGTGCCGTTCGATCGTGTGACGACGGTGCAGGGCGACACACTGCTCACCCCAGACCAGAGGCCGACCTATGCAAGTCTGTCGGTGCAGGAAGGCGGCATGCAGATTCGCCGTGCGGCAGCGACGGCGCGCGAGGCATTGATCGATCGTGCGGCGCAAAAGCTTGGTGTCGCAAAGACGACGCTGCGAGCGCAAGACGGCCGGATCGAATCCCTGGCAGGCGGAGCGGGCCTGTCCTACGAGCAACTGTTGACCGGCCAGAGCCTCTCGATGAAGGTCGACCCGCAGGTCCGGCTCAAGGATCCCAAGGACTACACGATCGTCGGAAAGACTGTTCCTCGGCTCGACGTTCCTGCCAAGATCTACGGCCAGTTCGGCTTCGTACACGATGTCAAGGTGGCGGGCATGCTGCATGCGCGCATGGTGCATCCGGCCGCGATGGGCGCCACGCTGGAGTCGTTCGACGATGGGCCTTGCAAGCGCATCCCTGGCTATGTGCAGGCGGTGCGCAAGGGCAACCTTCTCGCCGTCGTGGCGAGCGACGAATGGGCGGCGATCCGGGCGTCGACCGCCATTCAGGCGCACTGGAGTGCCTGGGCGGGGCTTCCCGACGACACGCGGCTGGTCGAGTATCAGCGCGGCGCAAAGGTCGATCGCAAGGAAGTGCTGCAACACATCGGCGGTGCGTCCAGCGGAGTGAGCCATGCGGGCCGCCAGTTGCAGGCCACCTATGACTTCCCGCTCAATACGCACGGCTCCATCGGCCCCTCCTGCGCGGTCGCCGAATTCAAGGACGGACAGCTCACGGTCTGGACGCCTTCGCAAGCGAGTCACCTGTTGCAGAAGCAGTTGGCCACCATGCTGCGGCTCGCGCCGGAGAAGGTCCGCTGCATCTATGTCGAGGGCGCCGGCTGCTATGGCCGCAATGGCTCGGACGACTGCACATCGGAGGCCGCGATCATTGCCGTGGAGATCGGCCGCCCGGTGCGGCTGCAGTGGATGCGCAACGACGAACACGGCTGGGACCCCAAGGGGCCGCCAACGCTGATGGACTACCGGGCAAGCATCGACGCGCAAGGAAAGATCGCGGCGTGGGAGGCAGACATCTATCTGCCGGAACGCCC
The DNA here is from genome assembly GCF_056394705.1 of Variovorax sp. 10N420. Lineage (NCBI taxonomy): Bacteria > Pseudomonadati > Pseudomonadota > Betaproteobacteria > Burkholderiales > Comamonadaceae > Variovorax > Variovorax sp. 10N420. The sequence continues at coordinate 12,124 of NZ_JBFTIJ010000014.1, forward strand.
GATGAAGCGCTCGGGCGTGACCTTGCTCGGCGCCGTGCTGGCGGGTCTGCCGCGCTATGGACCGGACTCGGGCATCTACGACCCGGGATTGGGCATTCCTTATGCGATCGAGAACAGCCAGCTCACAGCGAATTGGCTCGTCGATGCGCCACTTCCCGCAGCATGGATCCGCGCACCCGGGCGCATGCAGAACACCTTCGGCAACGAAAGCTTTCTTGACGAGATCGCCGCGGCCGCCGGGGCCGATCCCTTCGACATTCGCACGCGTCACCTGACCGACAGCAGGGGGCTGGAACTGATGGAGCGGCTGCGAAAGTTCGCGAACTGGCAGCCTCGCGGATCGCGTGCGCGCGACTCTGGCGATGTGGCACAAGGGCGCGGCGTGTCATATGCAAAGTACGAACTCGTGCGCACCTACGTCGGCGTGGTCGCGGATGTGGAGGTGCATCGCCAGACCGGCGCAATCAAGGTGAATCGCGTCTTCGTCGCTCACGACTGCGGACAGGTCATCAACCCCGATGGCTTGCGCAATCAGATTGAAGGCAATGTCGTGCAGACGGTGAGCCGAACGCTGGTCGAGCAGCTCACCTTCAGCCGCAGCGCCGTCACCAGCCTGAACTGGGAGAGCTATCCCATCCTCACCTTTCCGGATGTTCCGGAAGTGCTCGTCGAGCTGATCGATCGACCGACCGAAGTTCCCTGGGGTGCGGGCGAACCGACGACCTCGGTGATCCCGTCAGCGATCGCCAATGCCGTTTTCGATGCGACCGGCGCGCGAGTGCGGTCGGTTCCCTTCAGGCCCGCGGTGGTGCTCGCGGCCTTGAAGCAAGCGGACAACAAGTAGGCAACCGCATGCACCCCCTGGACCCCTTGGACCCCATCGACCGCAGCGATTACATCTCCGCTTCGTCCTTGAGGGAGAACGTCGCCTTCTTCGGCACCGAGCGCGAGCTCGCCAAGATCGGCGATGCCGGCCCGCGCGGTGCGTTCGCGGTCGCCGGGTTGGCGGTGTTCATCCTGCTCGCGCTGTGGTTTGCCTTTTTCTTCTTTGTCTTTGCGCCGCGAGGCAGCGTTGGCTGATCCTGGCGAAAACCTTCTTGCAGGCGTGACCGATGCGTCCGAGCGCAGATGGGCGCAGGTAGTCGCCGTGGTCGTGGCGCTGGTGGTGACCGTCATGATCTACAGCGGCCTGCACTGGACCGCCGTGGCCCCATCGAACGTGGAGACGATCGAGCCCGGCACGCTGCATCTTTCCGGCGAGTTCGTCGAAGGCAACCTGGGCACGGCCATCCGGCCCGACCGATCGGCCGTGGTGCGGATCGTCGCGCAGCAATACTCCTTCGTGCCGGGTTGCATCGTGGTGCCGACCGACACGCCGGTCACCTTCAGGGTGACCAGTCCGGACGTGGTGCACGGCTTCCTGATCGCGGGCACCAACGTCAACACGATGGTGGTGCCCGGCTATGTCGCCGAGGTCCGGACCCGTTTCGACAGGCCCGGCGAGCACGTCATGCCGTGCCATGAGTACTGCAGCGTGGGACACGAAGGCATGTGGGCCCGCGTGAAGGTGCTCGACAGGCTCGAGTTCGAGCGCCTGCACGGCGGCCAGGGGAGGGCCTCCTGTGCAGGGTAGCAACAGGCTCGTCCTTGCCCACCTCTGGGCGGCGTTCGCAGCCCTGGGGCTCGCGATTCCGCTCGGTGCATGGCAGATGCTGGTGCGCAGCCCGCTGCATCGGTGGGTCGATCCGGAGCGCTACTACGCCGCTGTCACTGCACACGGCAGCACGCTGGCCTACATCTTTCCGACGCTGATCGCGATGGGCTTCGGCTATGCCGTGTGCGCGGTGTCGCTCGGGCGTCCGATGCACGGCATTCGCCTCGCGTGGGCATCGCTGTGGCTCGTGATCGGCGGCGCAGTGGTTGCGCTTGCCACGGTGGCAGCGGGCAGGGCGACGGTGCTCTACACCTTCTATCCGCCGCTGCTCGGAAGCGCCTGGTATTACCTCGGCGTACTGACGGCGGTCGCGGGCTCGTGGATCTGGGTCGGCCTCATGGTTTCGCATTTCAGGCGCTGGAAGCGCGACCATCCCGGGCTGCCGGTTCCGCTGGCAATGTTTGCCACGACAGCTGCCGCATTGCTCTGGGCATGGACGTCGCTGGGAGTGGGTTCGGAGATCATCTTCATCATCCTGCCGAACGCATTCGGCTGGACAGCGTCGATGGACCCCGGCCTGGCGCGGATTCTCTTTTCATGGACGCTGCATGCCATCGTCTATTTCTGGCTGATGCCCGCATACATCGCCTTCTACGTCCTGCTGCCGCAGGCGGCGGGCGGGCGGCTCTACAGCGACCTGATGGGCCGCATCGCCTTCCTGCAGTTGCTTGTCTTCTCGATGCCGATCGGGCTGCATCACCTCTTCGTGGATCCGCAGATCGGCGCGGGATTCAAGTTCCTGCATGCGGTGTTCACCGGCATGGTCGCCGTGCCGACGCTGCTCACGATCTTCACCATCTGCGCATCGCTGGAGATTGCAGGACGCCTGCGTGGCGGGCGGGGCGTGTTCGGGTGGGTGGCGGCACTGCCGTGGGATCGGCCACTGGTGCTGGCATCCGGCCTGTCCCTTTTGATGCTGGGGCTGGGCGGCGCGGGCGGGCTCATCAACATGAGCTATGCGATGAACGCGACGGTGCACAACACGCAGTTCGTCACGGCGCATTTCCACCTGATCTTCGGCGGAGCCGTGGTCATCATGTACTTCGCGATTGCCTATGAGCTCTGGCCGCGACTGACAGGGCGCAGCTTGCCGACGAGGCTCATGCTTGTGCAACTGTGGACCTGGTTTGCCGGCATGCTGATCGTGACGCTGCCGTGGCATGTGGTCGGCATCATGGGACAGCCGCGGCGCATGTCCTACTACGACTATTCGGACCCGGCGCTGGCGCCGCAAGCCATCTGGGTCGCGATATCGGCCATCGGCGGCTTCGTTCTCGTGTTTTCGACACTGCTGCTCATCGTTACGCTCCTGGCATCGCACAGGAGGCCTGCCAGCGCCGCGCAGACCCCCCTGCTGTTCTCGCTCGCGCTCAACCCGCCGCGCCGACTGCCCGCGTCCCTGAACGGCTTCGGCATCTGGATGCTGCTCGTGGCGGCGTTGACGATCACCAACTACGGCTTTCCGCTGGCGCAGGCACTGCTCATGCAGCACAGCGGCGTGGCACCGTACCCTGTCGGACCCCGATGAACCCCGGCAGCGCAGCTCCTTCGCGAGACCACCGCTTTGCGGTGTGGATCGGCGCGACGGCGGCGCTCTTTGTTGCGGCGGCACTGGTCGGCTTCGTATGGATGCCCACCGTGCAGGCCGGCCGCAACTCGCCCGGTTGGTGGGATGCCATCTGCAGTGCGGTCGGGTTGCCGACGCGCGACGTGCAGAGCGGCGCCGCAGTGACAGGCAAACCTGCTTCCGAGGTTGCATGGACCGCGGCCACGCGGCAGTTGCTGGCAAGCGGCAATGCAAGTCATGGCGCCGTGCTGGCGGCCGCATCGTGCAATGCCTGCCATGGGCAAGCAGGCGTGAGCGACGACGCCATCTTTCCCAACCTGGCGGGGCAGAGCGCCGCATCGATCTACAAACAGCTGCAGGACTTCAAGAGCGGAATGCGGGCGGCAGCAGTGATGGGCCCCTATGCCGCTCCCTTGAGCGATGACGACATGCGAGATCTCGCGGCGCATTACGCGTCGTTGCCGCATGCGGTCGCGCGGACGCCGGATACGCCACGCCCCGGCGATGCAACCCTGCGGCTGATCGAGTTCGGTGATCCGATGCGCGGCATCGTCGCTTGCGCCGCCTGCCATGGCCCGCTGGGGTTCACCACCGCAGCGCCTCCGCTGCATGGGCAGCAACGCGCCTATCTCGAAGCTCAACTGCAAGCACTTGCGGGCGGACGGCGGCACAACGACATCAGCGCGCAGATGCGAAGCATCGCCCGCAGCCTTACGCCCCAGGAAATCAATTCACTGGCCGCGCACTATGCAGGCGTGGACAAATGAAAAGGCCAGTGAGAGTGAACCGATCAACATGACTGGAGGAATCGACATGCGCATTTCCCGTGACAACTGCGGCAGTCCCGCCAAGGCACTCGCCATCTCCGGCATGGCCGCGATGCTGTTCGCGAGCCAGTCGGCGCGCGCGGAAATGAGCGCTGAAGAACTCGCGAAGCTCGCGCAGAACCCGGTCGGCAACCTGATCAGCCTGCCGTTCCAGAACAACACCAATCTCAACTTCGGGCCGGAGAAAGGAACGCAGAACATCCTCAATATCCAGCCCGTCATTCCTATTTCGGTCAACAAGGACTGGAACATCATCACGCGGACGATCTTGCCGGTGATCTCCATGCCATCGCTGGGCCCCGGTACGCCGAGCCTCAATGGCGTGGGTGATGTGGTGATGACTGCGTTTCTCTCTCCGGCCAATCCGGGCAAGTGGATCTGGGGTGCGGGGCCGGTGGTGCAGATTCCGACCAACAGCAATTCGGAGCTGGGCAACAACAACTGGGGGCTCGGGCCTTCGGCCGTGGTGCTGCATCTCGACCATGGCAGCCCATGGGTCTATGGCGCGCTGTTCAACAACATCTGGTCGGTCAGCAGCAGCGGCAAGGGCGGCTCCTACAACAACTTGCTGCTGCAGCCCTTCATCAACTACAACTTCAAGGGTGGGCTCTATCTGACGACTGCGCCCATCATCACCGCCGACTGGAATGCGACCGGCAGCCAGCGGTGGACGGTGCCGCTCGGGGGCGGCATCGGCAAGATATTCCACCTGGGCAAGCTGCCGGTGAACACGCAGCTTTCGGCTTACTACAACGTGGTAAGGCCCGACAACGGCGCCAACTGGCAGATCCGGGTTCAAGCGCAGTTCATGTTCCCGAAGTGATCGGCGAAAGGAGCGGTGCGCACCGCTCCTTCTCGAGACTGGTCAGCCCTTCCGGACTACCGAGGTCGCGAGCGCCTGCGTGATGGTCATCTTCATCTGGTCGCCGACCTTCACGCCGTCGAGCATGGCGGGATCCTTCAGCGTCACTTCGGTGAAGTGCCCGAACGGGCCGCGAACCATCACGGTGCCCTTGGACTGATTGACCGCCCAGATGTTCGAGACCATGGTCGTCTGCTTCATCGCGGCTGCGCCGGGGAGCTGGCCCACCGCTGCGCGATCGGCAGCCACGGTCTGCGTGGCCATGCGAATACCGTCGCCCTTCTGGAAGTCGAGCGCCACCGAACGGATGTACGTGATGTCCACCGTGTCGCCGACCTTGACCTGCGCCAGGTTCCTCACCCTCGGGTCGACCATGACCGCAAATTCATTCCCTTCCGGTCCCTTGATGGTCACGATGCGGTTCTTCTGGTCGATGGCGGTCACCTGTGCGGTCACCGTGACCGACTTCATGATGTCGCGGACGTCCAGGACGTGGGGTTTGTCCGACGGGGTGTTCTGCTGTGCGGAGATGGGTGCGCTGAACGCCAGGGCAGAAGCCAATACGAGCAGTGTGCAGTGGGTCGCTTTCATTTCACGTTTTCCTTTCACTTCTGGAAGATCTGGGTTGACGGAATGCGGCATCGCGCGCAGTGATCCCTTGCACTCCGGCGGTTGATTCTCACCATTGGCCGGGCGTGCGCCATCCTGACGGCCACGCATGGACACGTACGTGGTGGCGCACCGGCAATGCGCCCGGAGGCGCTCAGTCGACCTGGACGCGCGCCTCGAACAGATATCCGGCCAGCGCCTGCTCGACGCGCGGCACTGACTCTTCGGCGGCTGCAGGCAGGGTGACTGTGACCGTCATGCCGTGGCGCCCCCCTTCGCTGGCCCGCACTTGCGCGCCGGTCAGGTCGAACTGCTCCCGCATCAGATCCGTCACCAGACGTGCCGCCGCATCGCAGCGCAACTGCGGCTTGTAGATCTTTCCCACGGTGGTCAGGGGGATGGCGTCCACGACGTGGATCTGCTTCGGCCACGCCGGGCGCTCGCCGATGGTGCGCTCGGCGTGCTCGCTGAGTTCGTCCGCCGTGACGCTGGCTCCCGGACGCAGCATCACGTAGCAGACCGGCAGCTCGCCGGCGTAGGCACAGGGCATCCCGACGGCGGCGGCCAACATCACCGCCGGGTGGGCTGCCATGGCGTTTTCGATCATCAGCGGATCGATGTTGTGGCCGCTTCGGATGATCAGGTCTTTCGCGCGGCCCGCGATATGGATCCGGCCTTCCTCGTCGGCGTAGCCGAGGTCGCCGCTGTTGAGCGCGCGGTCTTCGAAAACGCCCGCGTCGTGCCCGGGATCGCGATAGCCCGGCGACACATGTTCGCCGGAAGCGGTGATCACGCCGACCTCGCCCGTCTCGCACGGCGCTCCCAGCCAGCCGCCCGCCTCCAGGCGCCGCACGACGACGCGGGTATAGGGCAGAGCCAGCCCGACAGATCCGATGCCGCCGCTGCCGGCGACGGGGTCGATGGCGATCAGGCCCGACGCCTCCGTCATGCCGTAGACCTCGAACAGCCCGACGCCGATCAGCTGCCTGAATCGCTCACCCACGGCAGGCGGGAGCGACGCGGCACCGCAGAAGCCGGCGCGTACGGCGCTCAGGTCGGCATCGGCGATCGGCACGTTCAGCACAGCACCCACCGAAGTCGGCACGGCCCCTACAAAAGTGGCGCGGTATTGGCTCGCCAGGCGCCAGAAGCCTTCGACCATCGCCGGGTTGCGCAGCCCGCTCGGCGACATGACCAGCAGCCCCATGCCCGCCATGAAGGCGCTCAGGCCGCAGAAGATGGTGCCCCCGACATGAAACAGCGGCAGCGTGGCCGTGAGCGTGTCGCTCGGTCGCATGTCGCCGAGGATGGCGCCGCCCAGGGCCGCGACCAGCTGGCTCCGGTGCGTGAGTGCGACCAGCTTGGGTGCGCCCGTGGTCCCGCCCGTGTGAAAGTACGCCGCCACATCGCCATCGCGGCCGGGCTCTCCGAAGACGAGTCGATCGTCCGGCTGCTCCATCAGCGCCGCATGGAAGTCGATCACGCCTTCTTCGAGTGGCACGCCGGGCGGCGCCACGCGCACCAGCGTCAGTCCCGGCACTTCGTCGCGCAAGGCCAGGGCCTTCTGCCAGATGTCCAGCGCCGGATGCGGACCGAGCGCGACCAGCACGCGTGCGCCGGAGGCCTTGAGCAAGCCGGCGATGTGCGAGGGTTGCAGCAGGAAGTTGATCGGCACCGCGTAGCCCACGCTTTCGGCGCCCCAGAGCGTGGCGTGGGTCTCGACCAGGCTGGGCAACATGTAGGCGACGCCGGGCCGAGGACCAGCCAGGAATGCGAAGAGGTTGGCGGCCCGCCGGATCAGGCCCAGAAGTTCACCGTAGCTGACACGGCGGGGCTGCTCGTTGGGCGCCCCCGTCATCAACATCGTGAGCGCCGTGCGATCCGGCTGCCGAGCGGCGGTACCGATGAAGACATCGAGCACGCTGCGCTCCGGCAGCCGGGCATCGAGTGTCATTTCCGCCTCGACGCGCTCCAGGTCTTCGAGGTTGCGAACGCCGGTCTCGGGCAGGAGTGCCATGACAAGTTCCCTCGTATGGATGAAAGGCGCAAGACAGTACGCGTTCTGCGCCGTCGCAACAACGAGGTCTTTCCCGCGATTGGCCGTATGGTGATCGGGCCGGACGCGGTGAGCGCTGTCAGCCCTTCACGAAGGCGAGCAGGTCGGCGTTGATCACATCGGCGTTGGTGGTCGGCATGCCGTGTGGAAAGCCCTTGTATGTCTTGAGCGTGCCGTTCTTCAGCAGCTTTGCCGACAGCGGCGCCGAATCTTCATAGGGCACGATCTGGTCATCGTCGCCGTGCATCACGAGGACGGGCAGCGTGAGCTTCTTCAGGTCATCGGTGAAGTCCGTTTGCGAGAAGGCGACGATGCCGTCATGGTGCGCCTTGGCGCTGCCCATCATTCCCTGGCGCCACCAATTGAGGATCACGCCTGGCGCGGGCTTGGCACCAGGCCGGTTGTAGCCATAGAACGGGCCCGATGCGATGTCGTGGAAGAACTGCGCCCGGTTGGTCGCCGTTTGTGTCTGGAAGTCGTCGAAGACCTGCTTGGGGAGCCCGCCCGGATTGGATTCGGTCTTCATCATCAACGGAGGCACCGCGCTGATGAGCACGGCCTTCGCAGCGCGACTCTCGCCATGTCGCGCGAGGTAGTGCACCACCTCGCCGCCGCCGGTCGAGTGGCCGACATGCACCGCGTTCTTGAGATCGAGATGGGTGGTCAAGGCCGCGAGGTCGTCGGCGTAGTGGTCCATGTCGTGGCCACCGTCGACCTGGCTGGAGCGGCCGTGGCCGCGGCGGTCGTGGGCGATGACGCGATAGCCGTTCTTCAGGAAGAACATCATCTGCGCGTCCCAGTCGTCCGACGAAAGCGGCCATCCATGGCTGAACACGATCGGCTGGCCCTGGCCCCAGTCCTTGTAAAAAATCTCGACGCCGTCCTTGGTGGTGATGGAGCTCATGGACATGCTGGTTCCTTGCAGAGGTTGCTGGGTTGTTGAAAGCCGCGGTCGCGGCAGGAGGCATTGTTCTCCCAATCGGCATCTGCAACATCCGTTCCATGGGAGCCCCAGTCCCCCTCTTTCGGGTTGACTCGTTGACAGACAACGGCAATGACATCTACGCCGAAGCGCGCGGCCTGCTTGCCGGCTATCGGTGGCCGCAGTATTCGCTGCACCGCGGGCAACTTCAGATGCTGTCGTACAAGGCCGTGCTGGAGCGCCTCGGCCCGGAGGCTGTGCGGCTCGGCCATCGGATCACGGGCTATCGCAACCATGACCACGGTGTGACCGCGCTCGTCGAAACTCAGGACGGCCGGCGCCTGGAAGCGGAAGGGAGTGCTTTATCCGATCTCGCCGCCCGATCCGCGCACGGGCCTTGCCACCATCAACTGGATCGCCGAGATCACCGTCAACGCAACGGATGGACCCAGGGCGACTGGAACCGCCGGGTGGCGCTGGACGACTTCGCGCATCATTTCGACGGCTGGAACTGCGGCTGGCTCGACGTGCCGGCGATGCTGCGCGGCGCCGACGAAATCTTCGAGTACCCGATGATCGACCGCGACCCCGTACCCATCTGGGTGGACGGCCGTGTGGTGCTCATGGGGGACGCCGCGCACGTGATGACGGGGCTGGTCGACGATCGCTGCGGCGGCGTCTTCGACGACATCGACGAAGTGATTCCGGCCGCGGAGCGCGAGGCTTTCATGGCGCGCTACAAGGCCGCCGCGGGGTTTGCCATCGAGACGCTCAATGCAGCGCCGTCGACGATCGCGCCGGGAGCGCGCGCGTCGGCTCAATAAGCGACGTACGGCCCCGGCCCGGCGGGCGTTGGTGCGCCCTCGATTGCCGAGAACACATTCCGCCCGAAGAAGAAGGGCAGACCCCAATCGAAGCCCTGGTCTCCAGGAAAGCTTCCGGCGACGTTGTTGAACGCCGTCGCTCCAATGTTGCCCGTGAACAAGGCGTGGGCATTCGCGACCGTGAAGCTGACCGTGCCGTTCGTACCGTTGATCCCCTGGTTGACGGCCGAGAGCGTTTGCTCCATGGGAGGGCAGTAGAAGGCGCTCTCACCCAGGTTGGGACATTTCGGCAGCGCAGTGGTGTTGAAGAAAAGAAAATTCGAGCCGCTGTCGATGAAGCTGTGAGGGTAGGTCTGCCCGTTGAACACGGTCGTGAAGTCACCCGAGTTGTCGACGCCATAGGCCTGCGCGCTGCCCAATCCATTGTTGTTGCGCGTGCCGATGCCCAGCACCAGTGAACCCGTCACGTTCTGGCCGCCCCGTGGGTCGATCGCCGGAAGCTGGATCAGCACGCCGTTGTTGTCCGATGGAAAAAGCGCCACGGGATTGGTCACCTGTTTGGCAAGCGGGACGGACGTGGGCGAGCACCCATTGCCGTCCGGGCACGCGTAGTAGGTCCCGGAGATCGCCCTGCTGACGCATGCGGCGCCGCAATCCTGCCGGAACGAACCCACGCCGAGCAAGCCGTTGCCGCCCAGGCTCGCGACCGTGTTGTTCGCCGAGCCGGCGTTCGAGCACGAGGTAGGCGCAGCAGGGAGATCGGGGTCGGCAATGATCTGCACCGGCAAGGATGCGGCCGTAGCGCCTGCGATGCTGACATCGGCCAGCTTGACCGTGCCCCACGAATAGCTGCTGACGAACTGCGCGCATTCGGCAATCGGATTGTTCGAGCTGTCGGATTGCTGCTGGAGTGCCGATAGGTTGGTCACGGCCGAGGCAATCAGGCGAAGGCCGGTCGATCCGGTATCCAGGATCACATGGTCGATGGTCTGGCAAGACGAGGTGCCCGGGGCGCACACTCTGACGCTGACGAAGGGCACGTTGACGATGCCCGTCACGCCGGGAGGCCCCGCATCGAGGATGATCGGCGCCACGTTCGATCCGGAGACGCTTGCATTGCCATCTGAAGGCCCTGGGTTCGCGGCCGCTCCGGTCGGCGGACTCGGGGATCCGATCACGCCATTGCCGACTGCACCTACTCCGCCACCCCCGCCGCCCCCGCCGCCGCAAGCAGCGGCAACGAGGGCGCAGAAGATGGCCGCGGAGGCGAGGCGTGCGCGCACGAGGACGCCGAAGCTTTGTCTAGCGGATGTCTTCAATTCGCACTCCCTCTGGCAATTGACCGGGCAGATAGGCCTTTCCTGTAAAGGACCGCATGTGGCCACCCGAATGAATGACGACTTCGGGTCGGCTCACCAGCGCGTGGCCGCGGCCGATGCGTTCTTGCCCGGTGGACTCCACGAAGGTGGCGAAGTGATCGCCCAGAACCTGCTTGAGGTCGGGCATGAACGGACCCTGCCAAGTCACCGCGAATACTTGTCCCGAGGCGGAAGAAACGTATTCGCGGACCACCGTTCCGGTGTCCGTGGTGATTTCATGGATGCTGAAGGCGGTGCCGGCCTTGACTTGGCGCATGGCCTTCATGCGCGTCTGGTCGACTGCCACCGATGAAGCAGGGCCGCCGAGCGCGGCAAACGCATTGAACGGCAACGACGTGGGCAGCAGGAGGACAAGCGCCATCCCACCCAAGCCACGAAGGCCACGAACTTTTCGAACCGCAGGCATGTCAGCCCTCCCTTTTCGCGAACGAAAATATTGTGGCCCTCGCTGTGTGACCCTCTACGTAGGATATGAGGCACTGTGGCGCGCGTCACACAAGTGTTTTCCCTTCAGCGAGCGGCTGACGCGGTGCGCCTTTTTTCACGCTTCGTTCACCTGCCTGGATCAAGCGCTGGACGGGTACCTTCTTGCGGTTAGCATCGTCGTAACAAATTGAAAGCGACCTATGCTTCCTTCGGTTTCGCACGTCATCCGCGCTGCAGTCGTTCTTGCAATCGCAGCCGCAGCCGCCTCTGCGTCCGCTGAAATCCATCGGTGCAAGGACGACAGGGGACAGACGGTGCTTTCCGATCGCCCATGCGGTGCCGCGTTTGCCGGTGATGCGCTTCGCCCGAACGCCCTCGGCTCGGGTGCCGACAAGGTGGCTGCCGGTGAAATGCGCACTGCTCATGGCAGGGACATGACTGCGCAATATTCGTTCATTGCCGACCAGGCTTCGCGCTCCGCGAGAAGGTCGTCCGAGAGGTAGCCGCTGCCGGTTTGGCCGGGCGCCTGGCGCGCTGCCCTATACTCCGCGCCGCTTGCAGCTTGTATGTACGCTGCGCCGCCATCGGCAACATGGCGAAATCAATCCTAAGGAAATTTACTCGTGAACCGTATCGAACTGGTCGAAAAGATCGCCTCCACCCACGTCGTCAGCAAGGCCGAAGCCGCCCGCATCCTGGAAACAGTGACGGGTTCCATCGTCGCCGCAGTGAAGAAGGGTGATCCGGTTCAACTCATCGGCTTTGGCACTTTCAAGCAAGTGGCCCGCGCTGCTCGCACCGGCTTCAACCCGCAAGCCGGCGCGAAGATCAAGATCGCCGCACAGAAGGTGCCCAAGTTCGTGCCGGGCGCTGCTTTCAAGGCGGCCATCGATCCCAAGGCCGCCAAGCGCAAGGCCGAGAAGGCCGCTGCAAAGCCCGCTCCGAAGAAGGCTGCTCCTGCGAAGAAGGCAGCGCCTGCAAAGAAGGCCGCCAAGAAGTAATTCTTCTTCGCGCAAAAAAAAACGGCCTCTCTCGAGGCCGTTTTTGTTTTTGAAGGTGCGCAGGCGCCTCAGGCCTCGGCCTTGCGAAGCAAACGCAAGCCGTTGCCGACCACCAGCAGGCTCGCGCCCATGTCCGCGAAGACCGCCATCCACATGGTTGCGCTGCCGAATATCGCCAGCGCGAAGAACACTGCCTTGATCGAGAGCGCCAACCCGATGTTCTGCCACAGCACGGCATGCGTGCGGCGCGACAGCCGAATGGTTTCAGCGATACGCCCGAGGTCGTCGTTCATGATCACGACGTCGGCCGCCTCCATGGCTGTGTCCGTTCCCGCGGCTCCCATGGCAAAGCCGATGTCGGCGCGCGCCAAGGCAGGGGCATCGTTGATGCCGTCTCCCGTCATGGCGGTGGATCCGTAGCGCTTGCGCATTTCGTCGATCGCGTCGAGCTTGTCTTGCGGCAACAGCCCGCCGCGCGCATCGTCAATGCCTGCTTCGCGCGCGACCGACTGTGCCGTGGCTTCGTTGTCGCCAGTCAGCATCACCGGCACCACGCCGAGTCGCTTGAGTTGCGCAATGGCTTGCACGGAACTCGCCTTCACCGTGTCGGCCACCGCGAAGAGGCCGAGCACGCCGCGGTCGCTGGCAAGAAGCGTCACCGTGCGTCCTTCGGCTTCGTGCGCAAGCAGCGCTTCGTCCAGTGCCGGATCGGTCTGGCCGCGTTCGCGCAGCAGCCGGTGATTGCCGAGCACCAGACGCTCGCCGTCGATCACGCCTTCGACGCCGCGCCCGAGCAGCGCACCGAATCCTTCGACGTCCGTGATGGTGCCCCCCAGCCCCTCAGCGATGGCTCTGGATACTGGGTGGTCCGATCGAGCCGCCAGACTCTTCGCGCGCTGAAACACGTCGGCTTCGTCCGCATTGCCCCATGGCGCGGAGGCGACCAACTGCGGCTTGCCTTCGGTGATGGTGCCGGTCTTGTCCAGCGCAACGGCCTTGAGCCGGCGTGCGTTCTCGAGGTAGGTGCCGCCTTTGATCAGGATGCCGCGCCGTGCTGCGGAGGCAAGGCCGCTCACGACCGTGACCGGCGTCGAAATCACCAGAGCGCACGGGCACGCGATGACCAGCAGGACCAGCGCCTTGTACAGCGCGGCCAGCCATTCCCAACCCAGAAAGACCGGCGGCAACACCGCGACTGCCAGCGCAAGGACGAACACCGTCGGCGTGTAGATGGCCGCAAAGCGATCCACGAAGCGCTGCGTCGGCGCGCGCGAGCCCTGCGCTTCCTCGACGGCGTGGATGATGCGGGCCAGCGTCGTGTCGTTGGCGGCCGCAGTCACGCGGAATTCGATCTCGCCGTTTTCGTTGACGGTGCCCGCAAACACCGGATCGCCGGGCTCCTTGTCGACCGGAATGCTTTCGCCTGTGACGGGCGCCTGGTTGATGGAACTGCTGCCGCGCGTCACGATGCCGTCCAGCGCCACCCGTTCGCCCGGCTTGACCCTGGCGACTGCGCCGAGCGCGATCTCGCTGGCGAGCATGCGCTTCCAGCTGCCATCCGCCTGCTGCACCTCCGCATCGGTCGGCGCAAGGTCGACGAGACCCTTGATGGCGTTTCGTGCGCGGTCCACCGCGCGAGCCTCTATCAGTTCGGCGATGGCGTAGAGCGCCATCACCATCGCCGCTTCCGGCCATTGACCAATGACGAAGGCGCCGGTGACGGCCACCGACATGAGCGCGTTGATGTTGAGCCTCGCGTGCCGCAGCGCCTGCAGGCCCTTTGCATAGGTTTCGAGGCCGGCCAGCCCGATGGCCACTGCTGCGACGACCATGCCGGCCGCTTTCCAGGCCGCGGTGTCCGGCGCGAAGTAAGAAACGCCTTCGGCGACGAGCGCAAAGCCGAGCGCCGCCACGAGCCGCATGTAGCCGCCGCCGTCACCGTGGTCGTCCTGTGATGCGTCGTTTGCGTCTGATAGTGCTTTGGGCGCGAGCAGTTCGGGCGAGTAGCCCGCCTTGCGGATCGCCGCCAATGCGTGTGGAATCGCGCCCGGCGCGCCGTCGATCCTGAGCGTTCGCTGGCTCAGTTGGAAATGCAGCCCGCGGATGCCGGCGATCGGTTCGACGACGCGGCGAATGTCCGATTCCTCGGCGCTGCAATCCATCGTCGGAATGCGGTACGTGTTGGCGCCGATGCGCCCTGTCGGCGCTGGCGCATGGACGTCATGCTCCGCCGCACAGCAGTCCCCGTGGGGACGGTGCGAGTTGGGCGAGTGCGAGTGAGGCACTCCGACGGTAGACGCTTTCGAGATTGTTCTTGCCATCCAGGCATTGGAAACCTTCGAGTCACTGCAAGGTCAACACCGCCAGCAGAACGTGGGCATGCGGCCAGCGCCAGTCAAAAATCGTTGCTGTGCAGGCAGATGGCGGTCGTCGGATCCTCGCGATAGCGTGCCGTTGCCAGCGCATCGATCGAATCGGCGTTTCGCGTATAGGCCTGCACCAGTTCCGAATCCTCGCCTTCGGGCGCGTGGAAGCGGGTGTGGAGCGCTTCTTCGTCGATGCGCGCAATGATGCGCGCGCCGTCGTAGCCGTCGGGGTAGATGGCGAATTGAACGGTGCCAGCCGCTGGGATGAAGATTGCTTCGGAAGCCATGGTGTTCTCGAACGTCAGATTCGTTTCAATCAGTATCCTGCGATTGCAGACCCCAAAATATAGGTCCTAAGTTGTATACCCCAAGCAATCTGCGGACCATTTCACGGCGCGCGTGACAAATCGATGCCGACGACAATCCGGCTCCTCCCACCGACAAGACTCACCCGACCAAGATGAAGCCAATCCGCGCACTGCTCGCCTTCAGCCTTCTCACTGCCGCGACCGCATTGCATGCACAGGCGCTGCCGGCCGGCGTTCGGTTGGGGATGTCGACAGAGGAGCTTCGGGCGGCGCTGCCCGGCGTGGAGCGTGTGCAGCGCCCGCAGCGTCTAGCGGGTGGGCTCGCCGGCACATGGCATGCCGCGCCGGCAAAGGTTGCGGGCTTGCTTTTCGAGCCGGTCTTCTTCTTCGCGGGCGGCGAGTTGCGCAGAGTCGAATGGGTGGCGCCCGCTGGCACATCGCCCGATCTCGGGGCAGCCGCCTTCGCTGACATCGTCGCCTGGGGCCGCAGCAACTATGGCCCTGAGCTCAGCTCGAACGATCCGGGCAGCGCATATGCAGCCTGGGTGCAAGGCGACATGGACGTGTATGCGCAACGCACGAGAGATTCGCACCACGCGAGCGTGCGGCTCGTCTACAAGGCCCGTCAGGTCAAGGACGCGAGCGAGCTTTGAATCAGGCGTCCTTCAGCATGCCGCGATCCTCGATGAACGACACGACTTCGGCCAGGCCTGCGTGCGTCTTGAGGTTCGTCATCACGAAGGGCCGCTGCTTGCGCATGCGCCTCGTGTCCGCTTCCATCACGCCCAGGTCGGCGCCGACGTAGGGCGCCAGATCGGTCTTGTTGATCACGAAGAGGTCGCTCTTGGTGATGCCCGGGCCGCCCTTGCGAGGGATCTTCTCGCCGGCCGCCACGTCGATCACGTAGATCGTGAGGTCCGATAGTTCGGGGCTGAAAGTCGCGGCGAGGTTGTCTCCGCCGGATTCGACGAACACCACATCGGCATCCGGAAACTGGTCCAGCATCCGGTCGATCGCTTCCAGATTGATCGATGCGTCCTCGCGAATCGCGGTGTGTGGGCAGCCGCCCGTTTCGACTCCCATGATGCGTTCGGCCGGCAGCGCGCCCGCGACCGTCAGCAGGCGCTGGTCTTCCTTGGTGTAGATGTCGTTGGTGATGGCGATGAGGTCGTACTTGTCGCGCATCGCCTTGCAGAGCATCTCGAGCAGGGTGGTCTTGCCGGAGCCGACGGGGCCGCCGATGCCCACGCGAAGCGGCGGCAGTTTCTTGGTGCGATGGGCGATGTGATGGAGTGCGGACGACATGGGGAATCAGCTTCTGAAAAGGCGCGAGTACTGGGTTTCGTGGCGGGCCGACAGCACCGCAAGCATGGGCGAAAAAGCCTGCCGGTCATCATCTTCCAGCGCCATCGCGTTTGCGACGGCCATGGGGATTTCGCCGCTGAGCCGGGCGAGCATGCGCTGCCCCGCGCTCTGGCCGAGGGGGACAGCCTTGACGGCGGCGGCGACCATGTTCTCTGCCCAACCGAAGGCGAAAGCGAGACAGGCGTCGCGCACCGAGGCTTGGGTGCGACTTGCCGCAAAGGCGAATGCGACGGGGTAGCTGGCTGGCAAGGTGCCGAAGACTTGAGTTGCATCGGCGTGATGCAGCTTCAGCCATTCGACGAAAGAGCGGCCCATCTGCTCGGTCTGCAGCAGGAACTCTGCGGACTCGCGCGTATGAAAGACCCAATCGTTGAGCGAACGGATGCGCGAAGAGTCGCCACTTCGCCATGCGCCGATCGCCTGGGCGACCACGGTGAGGTCGGCACGCTCCAGGCTGAGGTGCAACTGGTCAGCCAGCCATTCGGCGGCCGCTTGCTCGGTGCCGATGCCGGCCCATTCGATGGCTGCTTCGAGCCCCTCGGAATACGAGAAGCCGCCGACGGGAAGCGCCGGCGAGGCCAGCCAGATCAGCTGGAGGAGGCTTGCAGCGGGCAGGGCCGCCGGCGTGTCATCCATCAGTGCGAATGGTCATGGGAATGGCCATGCGAATGATCGTGATCGTGAGAACCTGCGTAGGCATCCGGATGAAGCACTGGCCCGACCGGCGCCGGCCCATGCGAATGCCCTGAATGCCCTTGCCCGTGCGAACCATAGGCGCCGCCTTCGGGCTCGAAGGCTTCCTCGGCTTCTCGCACGATCAAGTGCATCGATCGCAGCATGCCGGCGAGCACATGGTCAGGCTCGATCTTCAGGTGATCGGGCTTGAGTTCGATCGGCACATGGCGGTTACCGAGGTGATAGGCGGCGCGCAGCAAGTCGAAAGGCGTGCCGTGCTCGGTGCAATGCGTGATGACCAGCACCGGCTGCGGCGCGGCGATCACCTTGATCAGCGAGCCGTCTTCCGCAACCAGAACGTCACCCCCGCGCACCGCCGTGCCGCGCGGCAGGAACACGCCGATCTGCCGACCTTGCGAATCGCTTGTATCGAAGCGGCTTTTCTGGCGGACGTCCCAATCGAGTTCGACGGTCGCGGCGCGCTTGAGCAGGACAGGCGCGAGGCCGCCGCCCTGGGGCATGAGTTTGTTGGCGGTGAGCATTGTGGCTTGCGGTCGTATGGAGCTGGCGATAATATAACGCTTGTTATAACGTTGAAATTACGGAGCATTCGATGTCCGCTCTCAAGTTGACTCAGATCGGAAATTCCGTCGGGGTGATCCTGCCAAAGGATGTTCTCGCAAAAATGAACCTAGGCAAGGGTGATACGGTTTACCTCACCCAGGCCACGAATGGCGGAGTCAATCTTTCGCCATACGACGACGAGTTCGAGCGCCAAATGGAAGCCGCGCGGCGAATCATGAAGAAGCGACGCAACGTGCTGCGCGAGTTGGCCAAGTGACGGCCGCCAATCAGCAGTGGACGTGGCTGAGCACGCGAATGATCCTTGCAGCGCATGACGAGCAGTTGGTCGAACATGGTGGACCGGGGGGACTGCGCGATGAAGCGCTCCTCACATCTGCCATGGGGCGTCCTCAGCACAGAGCTTTGTATGAGTCGCCCGACGCCGCAACGCTCGCAGCCGCCTACGCGTTTGCAATTGCCCGCAATCATCCATTCGTCGACGGCAACAAACGCACGGCGTTCATCGCTCTGGAGCTCTTTCTCGACCTCAACGGATGCGAACTGAATGCGTCCGACGAGGACTGTGTTCTCGTGATGCTTGGCCTTGCTGCCGGTCAAGTGGATGAAACGGCGCTTGCACAATGGGTTCGCGAGCGCCTCCTTACGAGCTTGGCCTGACATTCAGAACAGAAAATACCGCTGCGTCATCGGCAGCGAGACCGCGGGATCGCAAGTCAGCAACTGCCCATCCGCGCGAACCGCATAGGTCTGCGCGTCGATCTCCATCTTTGGCGTGAACGCGTTGTGCACCATGTGCTGCTTGCGCATGCCGCGGATGTTCTTCACTGCGCTCAGGTTTTTCGCAAGCCCGTAGCGGCGTCCGATGTCCGCCGCGAGTCCCGCTTGCGAGACGAAGGTCAGCGAACCCTTGGCGAGCGATCCGCCGAAGGCGCCGAACATCGGCCGATAGTGCACGGGCTGCGGCGTGGGGATCGATGCATTCGGGTCTCCCATCGCGGCCATGGCAATGGTGCCGCCCTTGAGGATCGTGAAAGGTTTGACGCCGAAGAAGGCCGGCTTCCAAACCACCAGATCGGCCCATTTGCCGATCTCGATGCTGCCGACTTCATGCGCGATGCCATGCGCGATGGCGGGGTTGATCGTGTACTTGGCGATGTATCGCTTGGCGCGGAAGTTGTCGCTGCGCGCAGGGTCTTCGGGCAGCTTGCCTCGTTGGGCCTTCATCTTGTGCGCCGTCTGCCAGCAGCGAATGACGACTTCGCCGACGCGGCCCATCGCCTGGCTGTCGGAGCTGAACATGCTGATCGCACCCATGTCGTGCAGGATGTCCTCGGCCGCGATGGTTTCCTTGCGGATGCGGCTTTCTGCAAAGGCGAGGTCCTCGGCAATGCCGGGGTCGAGGTGATGGCACACCATGAGCATGTCGACGTGCTCGTCGAGCGTGTTCACGGTGTAGGGCATCGTCGGGTTGGTCGACGACGGGAGAAAGTTGGCTTCTCCGACCACGCGAAGAATGTCCGGTGCATGGCCGCCGCCCGCGCCTTCGGTATGAAAGGCGCAGATCGCGCGGCCCTTGACCGCCGCGATGGTGTTTTCGACGAATCCCGATTCGTTGAGCGTGTCGCTGTGGATCGCGACCTGCGTGTCCGTGGCATCGGCCACGTCGAGGCAGTTGCTGATCGCGGCAGGCGTCGTGCCCCAGTCCTCATGCAGCTTGAGCCCGATCACGCCCGCATCGATCTGCTCGTGCAGCGCCGCCGGCAAGCTCGCGTTGCCCTTGCCAAGAAAACCCAGGTTCATCGGGAAGGCGTCGGCAGCCTGGAGCATGCGCTCGATGTGCCATGGACCCGGCGTCGCAGTGGTCGCGAAGGTGCCCGTCGCGGGACCGGTGCCGCCGCCGAGCATCGTGGTCACGCCCGAACTCAGCGCTTCCTCGATCTGCTGCGGACAGATGAAGTGGATGTGGCTGTCGATGCCGCCAGCGGTGACGATGTTGCCCTCGCAGCTGATCACCTCTGTGCCCGCGCCGATGACGATGTCCACGCCCGGTTGCACGTCAGGATTGCCGGCCTTGCCGATGGCGACGATGCGGCCGTCCTTCAATCCGATGTCTGCCTTGACGATGCCCCAGTGGTCGAGGATGAGCGCATTCGTCATGACTGTGTCGACGGTGCCTTCGGCGCGTGTGCGCTGCCCTTGCGCCATGCCGTCGCGAATGGTCTTGCCGCCGCCGAACTTGACTTCCTCGCCGTAGCCGCCGGCGTGCAGCGTGTAGTCCTCTTCGACTTCGATCACGAGGTCCGTGTCGGCGAGACGGATCCGGTCGCCCACCGTGGGCCCGAAGATTTCTGCGTAGGCGCGGCGCCCGATGGTTGCCATTTTTAAAGCTTTCCTTGCACGAGACCGCGAAAGCCGTAGATCACGCGGTCCCCTGAGAAGTCGACCAGTTCGACGGTGCGTTGCTGTCCCGGCTCGAAGCGCACGGCGGTGCCCGACGCGATGTTCAGCCGCATTCCGCGCGCCGCTTCGCGGTCGAAGCCCAGCGCGCCGTTGGTTTCAGCAAAGTGATAGTGCGATCCGACCTGGATCGGCCGGTCCGCCGTGTTCTGGACCACCAGCGTCAGCGTGCGGCGGCCGGGGTTGAGGACGTGCTCGCCCTCGTCAGTGATGAGTTCGCCGGGGATCATCGAAATGCCTCAAGCAAGTCCGCCGAGTAGTGCGACGCCGAATGCCGCCACGGCGGCGCCCGCAAGACGGGGCAGCCACCGGTGGCCGTTGCGCAGCGACCATCCAATGGCGATACCGGCGATGTGCAACAGCACGGTCGCGGCGAGCATGCCAGCCAGCGTCAGCGCGGCACCGGATTCGCTCGCCAATTCCTGCCCGTGTGCGACGCCGTGAAAGATGGCGAACACCCCGACGAGCATCGCTGCAGCCAACGCGGGCAGACGCTGTTGCGTGACGACCACCAAGCCGATCACCAGCAGCGACGCAGCAATCATCGGCTCGACCGCCGGCAGCTGCAGACCGCCGAGACCAGCCAGCGCGCCGGCCAGCAGCATCACGGCGAAACCCAAGGGTGCCCACAGCAGATCAGGCCAGGCACGGCGCGCGGTCAGCGCGCTCCAGAGCCCCACCGCCACCATTGCGGCCAAGTGATCAGCGCCGGTCAACGGATGAAGAAACCCGCTAACCAACCCATGGTGAAGCCCCCCATCCACGCCGGTGTGCGCACGCGCGATGAGGGGCAGGGTTGTCAACAACGCAAGCACAGGTGCAAAACGAGCAAGACGCATAAAGAATCCTCAGTTGTTATTCATTCCAGAAACACCGCGGAACCGGCTCAGCCGGGCCGCCGGTGTTGCCCCCGGCAGGGGGTGGAGAGCGACACGAAGTACGCGAGCCTGGGGGCGAGCAACATGAAATCGGCGAGTCATAAGATCGGTTGGTGCACCGTGACGAGTTTGGTGCCGTCAGGGAATGTGGCTTCCACCTGAATGTCCGGAATCATCTCCGCAACCCCGTCCATCACATCCGAGCGAGTGAGCACCGAGCGCCCCTCGCTCATGAGCGACGCCACGCTCTTGCCATCGCGCGCGCCCTCCATGACGGCCGCCGAAATCAGCGCGACGGCTTCAGGGTAGTTGAGCTTCAGCCCTCGCGCGCGGCGACGTTCGGCCAGCAGCGCAGCGGTGAAGATCAGCAGCTTGTCTTTTTCGCGCGGTGTCAGTTCCATGGGTGCGGGGCTCGGCGGCCAGGTCAAATCATTGTGGGCATCCAGAATGCTTTGCAACAGTCGTGCCTCCCTCGAGCCTCCTTCGTGCCCCCATGGGCGCGACTGCGGCCGGGCATGAAAGCTGCACCGCCCTCGCGTGCACTCCTCCGCAGTTCCCCCCGCTCCGGCCGCCGAAGCGCCGCAGCGCATCGTCAAGGTCAGGCGCGACTACAACAGCTGGGTTGCCAGCGAGACGCTCGAAGACTACGCCCTGCGCTTCACGCCGCAGCGCTTCCGGCGCATGGCCGAATGGCGCGTGGCGAGCACCGCTTTTGGCGGTGCGGCCTCGTTCCTGATCC
This sequence comes from Variovorax sp. 10N420, assembly GCF_056394705.1. NCBI lineage: Bacteria > Pseudomonadati > Pseudomonadota > Betaproteobacteria > Burkholderiales > Comamonadaceae > Variovorax > Variovorax sp. 10N420. The sequence continues at coordinate 33,684 of NZ_JBFTIJ010000014.1, forward strand.
TGGAGGCCGTCGGCGCGACCCTGCTGGTGCAGTACGGCTTCGTGAACGCCTTCTGGGCCATCTTGTGCACCGGTCTGATCATCTTTCTGGCCGGACTGCCGATCAGCGTCTACGCGGCGCGCTACGGCGTCGACATGGACCTGCTCACGCGCGGAGCCGGCTTCGGCTACATCGGCTCGACGCTCACGTCCCTGATCTACGCATCGTTCACCTTCATATTCTTCGCGCTCGAAGCGGCGGTCATGGCCTATGCGCTCGAACTGGCGCTCGGCGTGCCGCCCGTCTGGGGCTACCTCGTTTGCGCGCTGGTGGTCATCCCGCTCGTGACGCATGGCATCTCCGCCATCAGCCGCTTGCAGGTCTGGACGCAGCCGATCTGGCTGCTGATGCTGGTCGTGCCGTTCGGTTATGTGCTGGCGCGCAATCCTGGTGCGTTTTCAGGCATTGCGCACTATGTAGGTGTCAAGTCATCGTCGATCGGCTTCGACTTGCACCTGTTCGGTGCCGGCTTGACTGTCGGCATCGCACTGATCACGCAGATGGGGGAGCAGGCCGACTATCTGCGCTTCATGCCGGCGCGCTCGGCGGCGAACCGGCGGCGTTGGTGGGCCGGCGTCCTGGTCGGGGGGCCGGGCTGGGTGGTGCTCGGGGTGCTGAAGATGCTCGGCGGTGCGCTGTTGGCATATCTCGCCATCAGCCACATGGTGCCGCCCGAGCGAGCCGTCGATCCCAACCAGATGTACCTTGCCGCGTACGAATACGTGTTTCCGAACTACGGCTGGGCAGTGTTGGCGACGGCCATCTTCGTGGTGATCTCGCAGCTCAAGATCAACGTCACCAATGCCTACGCCGGCTCGCTCGCATGGAGCAACTTCTTCTCGCGCGTCACGCACAGCCACCCCGGCCGCGTCGTCTGGGTGGTGTTCAACGCGCTCATCGCCTTCATGCTCATGGAGATGAACGTGTTCGAGGCGCTGGGCGACGTGCTCGGCCTTTACGCCAATATCGCCATCGCGTGGATGATGGCCGTGGTGGCCGACCTGGTCATCAACAAGCCGCTCGGGCTCTCGCCGCCCGGCATCGAATTCAAGCGCGCGCACCTGTGGGATATCAACCCGGTCGGCGTGGGCGCGATGGCGCTGGCTTCTGTGGTGTCGATCACTGCGCATCTGGGCGCGTTCGGGCCGCTGGCGCAGGCGTTCTCGGCGCTGATTGCGCTCGGCACGGCTTTTGTCACGTCGCCTCTCATCGCCTGGGCCACGCGCGGCAAGTACTACATCGCGCGCGTTTCCGACGAAGGCGGCGCAGCGCCGTTCGAGCCGGCCGCGCGACGCTCGGTCGTGCGATGGGCGCGGGTCGAATCCGATGCGGGGAGCTATCGGCGCCTCTCCGTGCAGCGCTGCGTCATCTGCGAGCGCGAGTACGAAGGCCCGGACATGGCGCATTGCCCGGCGTATCAAGGTCCTATTTGCTCCCTGTGCTGCACGCTCGATGCACGCTGCGGTGACCTGTGCAAGCCGCAGGCGAGCCTTTCGGCGCAATGGTCGGGCGCCTTGCGATGGCTGCTGCCACGCCGCGTCTGGCCGTATCTGGACACGGGGCTCGGGCACTTCCTGCTGTTGATGCTGATCGTCGTGCCTCTGCTCGCGGCGGTGTTTGGCGTGCTCTATCAGCAGGAACTCCGCGCTCTCAGTGAAGGTGCCGTGAGCGGAGCAATGCTTGACCTGGAGCTTGCGTCGCTGCGTTCGGGTTTTTTCAAGGCGTACATGGCGCTGATGCTCATCGCAGGCATCGTCGCCTGGTGGCTCGTGCTTGCGCAGCAGAGCCGCAAGGTGGCGCAAGAGGAGTCGAACCGCCAGACGCATCTGCTGGTGCGTGAGATCGACCTTCACCGCGAAACCGATCGCGCCCTGCAAGCGGCCAAGCAGTCTGCCGATCAGGCCAACCAGGCCAAGAGCCGCTACATCAGCGCCATCAGCCATGAACTGCGCACGCCGCTCAACAGCATCCTGGGCTACGCGCAGCTCATGGGGGAGGACGCCGCGGTGCCGCCGCATCGCAGGCAAGCGGTGGCGGTGATCAAGCGCGGCGGGGAGCATCTGCTGTCGCTGATCGAGGGAACGCTGGACATTGCCCACATCGAAGCCGGCAAGCTGACGTTGCATGCCAAGCCGATGCAGTTCGCCGACGTGATGAGCGAATTGGCCGACATGTTCGAGCTGCAGGCGCTCGAGAAAGGCCTGGCGTTTCGCTTCGAGCCCACGGGCGCCTTGCCCGAACTGGTGCGCGCGGATGAAAAGCGCGTGCGCCAGATCCTCATCAATCTGCTGGGCAATGCGATCAAGTTCACGACAGCAGGGCAGGTCACGCTTCGGCTTCGCTACGCACGCGAGTTCGCGGCCATCGAGATCGAAGACACAGGCGCGGGCATGTCCACCGAAGAGCTGGGCCGGATCTTCGAACCGTTTGCACGCGGCACCACCGCGGGATCTGCGGCGCCCGGCGCGGGTCTTGGCCTGACGATCGCCAAGATGCTGGTCGACCTGATGGGTGGAGAGATGACGGTGCAGAGCACGCGAGGCGTGGGCTCGGTGTTTCGGCTGCGCCTTTTTCTGCCGCACGTGCATGCTCTGCCCCCCGGGCAGCACCTGCGCCGTGTGCCGGCAGCGCGCGCGAGGCGTGGCTACGAGGGCCGGCGACGCCGGTTGATGCTCGTCGACAACGAGGAAGCCGACCGCGAGTTGCTTGTGCAAGTGTGGGCGCCGCTGGGCTTTGAACTGCGCACCGCCGCGAGCGGGCACGATGCGCTCGACCTGATCGCGGCCGGCTGGCGCCCGGACGCGATGTTCGTGGACCTTGCCATGCCCGGCATCGATGGATGGGAAACCATCCGCCGCTCGCGTGCGCTGGGGCTCGCGGGTGCGGCCGTTGCCATCGTCTCGGCCAACGCCTTCGACAAGCGCCTGGATAACGACGTCGGCATCACGCCGGAGGATTTCTTCGTCAAGCCGGTGCGCCACAGCGAGCTGCTCGACTGGCTGGAGCGGCGACTCGAACTGCGCTGGACCGACGACGCCGTCGCGGCACCGCCGTCCGCACCAGGCGTGGCAGCAGGCACGATGCCTTCACCAGACAGGCTGCGCGCGCTCGAAGAAGCCGTGAGCCTGGGTTACTTTCGCGGAATCATGAATCAGCTCGACGAGATCGATGCGGCCCAGCCCGAATGCGCGGCATGGACCGCCACGCAACGCGCGCTGGCGCGGCAGTTCCAGTTCGAAAAGATGTGCGCTCTTCCGGCGGGGAGCACTTCATGAGCATGTCCGCACGCGAGTTCGCCGGCAACAGCGATCTCGTTCTCATCGTCGACGACGTGCCGGACAACCTTGCCGTGCTGCACGATGCGCTGGACGAATCCGGCTACACGGTGCTCGTCGCCACCAGCGGCGAGCAGGCGCTGCAACGTGCCGCGCAGGCCCGCCCCGACATCGTGCTGCTCGACGCGATGATGCCCGGCATCGACGGCTTCGAGGTGGCGCGCAGGCTCAAGGCCGACGCCGCGACCGCGCACATTCCGATCGTCTTCATGACGGGATTGACCGAGACCGAGCATCTGGTCGCTGCGCTGGAGGCGGGCGGCGTCGACTACGTGACCAAGCCGATCAAGCCCAAGGAAGTGCTCGCCCGCATGAACGTGCATCTGCAGGGCGCGCGCCGCGCACGGCAGGAAGCGCAGCAGGCCGGGCAGGCGCGCAACGCCCTCGACGCCTTCGGCTATGCAAGCTTCACGGTGCGCATGCCGGACGGCAAGCTGATCTGGCAGACCGCGCTCGCGCGCGACCTGCTCCTGCGCTATTGCGGCACCAGCGCGCCCATGACGCCACCGGTCGTCCTCGAATGGCTGCAGCGCCATCTCCCGGACGCGGCACAGCGGCAGATCGAACCGCCGGTGCTGTCGATCGAACAGGGCGCCGCGCGGCTCAACTTGCGGCTGCATCAGCAAACCGGCCATGACGATGACGGCGATGACTGGCTCATCATCATGCGCGAGGAGTCCGACACTTCGGTGATCGAGGCCATGAGCCTGAGCCTGAAACTCACCGCGCGCGAGGCGGAAGTGCTGTACTGGGTGGTCAAGGGCAAGACCAACAAGGACATCGGCGAAATCCTCGGCAGCAGTCCGGCGACCGCCAAGAAGCACCTCGAACGCGTGTACGTCAAGCTGGGCGTCGAGACCCGCACCGCGGCCGCAGGCGTTGCGATGAAGCGCATCCGCGAATTGCAGCCGCAGTTCGAGATCTGAAGCAGCATTGGGCACAACGGCTTCTCGGGGTCGCCGCGGCGCTTGCATCTCGCGCTCCTAGAATGCGCCGCCATGACTCGGGCCGTTCTCCCTTTGCTTGCATTCATGCTTGCTGCGACAGCGCACGCCGGCGGCCATTTCGATGTCGATGACGCCGGCACCCTGGACCCCGGCCGGTGCCAGTACGAGCTATGGGCCGGACGATTCGGCGCGGCCGAAGCGACGGACTACCACGTCGGCCCCGCCTGCCGCGTCGGACCGGTCGAACTGGGCCTGAACATCGATCGCTATTCGGCGCTGGATGCGCACGGCTACGTCGTCGGCCCGCAGCTCAAATGGACCTACTTCGGCAACGCGACCGATGTACCCCTCGAAGCAGCGATATCGGCGGGCCTGAGTTATGACGTGACGCATGGTGGGCACACGGGCGGCCAACTTGTGTTTCCCGTGAGTTGGCGCGCGCTGGAGAGCCTGTCGCTGCACGCGAACCTCGGAGCCGACTGGGACACGGTGAACGGCAAGCGCACCGGCCGCGGCGGCGTTCAGGCCGAATGGGCCCTGAACGGAAAGGCAAGCCTGATCTTCGAGCGCTTTCGTGCGTTCGACATCTGGACCTCGAGGGCTGGACTGCGATACAGCGTCACACCGATGCTCAGTGTCGATCTGAGTGGCTCCCGGAGCGGGACAAACAAGGTCTGGGGCTACGTGATCGGCGTGAACCAGGAGTTCCGGGGATTTTGAACGCGTGAGCTCGACAGGCACGCAAGGCGCGCCCTACGCCAATGGGCATCATCCATACGACGGATGCGCAAGCGCCCAGGGCCATGCAGACTCGGATCAGATGTCATCCCCGCTTCACCGGACCGTGATGTAGTTCACGTTTTGCACGAGTGAGGCCCCACTGCGCCATGCCACGAACCGACCCCTCCTTGCACACTGGTTTGCACTCGAACGCCACCCGCGAAAGGCTCGCCATGCGTATCGTGCGGACCCCCTCGAACAAGCTCGAAGGACCGATCTCGGACTATCACGTACTCACCTACGCGGACTCCGAATACGGCCCCTTGCCCCACTACACGAAGCGTCGCGTGCCGCGTGAGCAGGTGGAGGAGCTGGTCAGCCGGATCAACCAGCGCGGCGAAGCCGCAAGCTTCTTTCCTCTGCCGCTGAGTGCGGTGCCCAGGGCGGTGATCTGGGACAAGCTGCGTTGGCCCGAGCTTCGGGCGCACCTTGCGGACTTTCTGCGCGCCAATGCGCGTGGCTTCGGCGCCCGGCGCATCCTCATCGACCTGCAGTCGCCGCACGGCACCGCGCATGTCATGGAGGCGGTGCGCGGCGCGGTCGAAGACGCTCCCCCCATTTGCGTGGACGAGATCGTGGTCGTTGCACCGGCAGAGCCGGACGCGGTGGACACGTCGTCCAGGCGCCAGCGCAACGCCGAGACGTCAGAGGCTCAAGCCGCCAAGGAAGAGCTGGTGCGCGCGACCCCGAAAGCCCGCATCGAACGCATTCGCCCGCCTGCTTCCTGAGAAGCCGAGGCGCCTCAGATTTCAGCGCCTTCAACCAGGAACCTGACCCGCCGCACGCCCTGCCATTCGTCGGCATCCAGCCGGTAAGCGATCACCACGCGAGCCGGCAGCGGCTCGGTATGGCCGAACCAGATGCCGTCGACCGGCTTGCCCTTGTGCTTGAGCTTGAGGGCCAGGTGCTTTTCGCCGACCAGCCGCTGCGAAATCACCTCGACCTCTTCGCTGAAGGTCGGCGGTGCGAAACCCTGGCCCCACACTTCGCGGTGCAGCGTGTCGACCAGATCGACACGGAGATATTCAGGTGCGAGCGGGCCGTCGGTATCCAGTCTGCGCGTCAGGGTGGCTGCGTCGAGCCATTCCTGCGCCACTTCGGCCAGTGCCTTTTCGAAAGCCTCGAAGTGCTCGCGCGCGACCGTGCAGCCCGCCGCCATCGCATGTCCGCCGAATCGCAGCAGCACGCCTGGATGCCGCTTGGCGACAAGATCGAGCGCGTCGCGCAGGTGGAAGCCGGGGATGGATCGCCCGGACCCCTTGAGCTCGTGCGACTTGCCGTCGGCGCCGCTCGCCGCGAAGACGAAGGTCGGCCGATGGAATCGTTCCTTGATGCGCGATGCCACGATGCCGACCACGCCTTCATGGAAGTCGGCGCCGAACACGCTGATGGCCGCAGGCGCTGTCTGCACGTCGGCAAACAACGATTCGGCCAACACCAGAGCCTTCTCGCGCATGCCGCCTTCGATGTCGCGCCGTTCGCGATTGATGCCGTCGAGGGTGCGCGCAAGTTGGTCCGCGCGCCCGGCATCATCGGTCAGCAGGCATTCGATGCCGAGCGTCATGTCGGCCAGGCGGCCGGCTGCGTTGATGCGCGGGCCCAGCGCAAAGCCGAAGTCGAACGTCGTCGCCGCCGCGGCATTGCGGCCGGCGGCCTTGAACAGCGCCGCTACGCCTGCCGGCATCGCGCCCGCCCGGATGCGCCGCAGGCCCTGCGCCACGAGCCGCCGGTTGTTAGCGTCCAGCCGCACTACGTCCGCGACCGTGCCCAGCGCGACCAGTGGGAGCAGGGCGTCCAGCTTCGGCTGATTCGTGACGTCGAACACGCCCCGCGCACGCAACTCGGAGCGCAACGCGAGCAGCACGTAGAACATCACGCCGACGCCGGCGATGCTCTTGCTCTCGAATGCGCAGCTCGGCTGGTTGGGATTCACGAGCACATCGGCGTCCGGCAGCGAGGGACCCGGCAGGTGGTGATCGGTGACCAGCACGGCCAGTCCGCGCGCCTTGGCGGCGGCCACCCCTTCGACGCTTGCGATGCCGTTGTCGACTGTGATTAGCAAGTCCGCGCCGCTGTCCGCCACGCGTTCGGCAATGGGCGGCGTGAGCCCGTAGCCGTCGGTCACGCGATCGGGCACGAGGTAAGCGGCGTGCTTCGCGCCCAGGAGCCGCAGGCCGCGCACGGCGACGGCGCAGGCGGTGGCGCCATCGCAGTCGTAATCGGCGACCACGCAAAGCCGCTTGTCATCCCGGATGGCATCGGCCAGCAGCACCGCTGCCTCACGGGCACCGTGCAACGTGACCGGCGGCAGCAGCAGTGCGAGTCCGTCGTCGAGCTCGTCCTTGCCGAGCACGCCGCGCGCTGCATAGAGTCGCGCCAGCAACGGATGCACGCCGGCCTGTTCGAGTGCCCAGGCGCTGCGCGGGGGGATGTCCCTGGCGATGATCTTCATGGTTATAGCGCTCCGAGCACGTCGCCGGTGCTGACTCTGCTGAAGAGGTTGCGGGCCCATCCGACCAGTCCGCGAGGCTGCACGCCGAAGCAGCGGGCGCCGCGATCGCCGCACAGTGTCAGCATGACATCGGCGCCCCCGGAGGCATCGGCCAGCAGTGCGGCCATCGGGCCAGCATCGAGCGCCTGCCAGGCTGAAGCCCAGGCGGCGCCATCGTCGCGCAGGGCAGCCGTGCGCAAGGAGTCGTCCACCTTCGGCGGTGGGCCGTTCGGGCTCCGTGATTCCGGCAAGTTGCCCGTGCCGCTCAGCCAGAAGGAATTGATCGGCGGGACACCGCGCGCAGCACGGTCGTCGTTCACGCGTTCGGTATAGAGCAGCATCTGCATCTCGTTCTGGAGCCTGCGGAGCGGCCGCGCGGCATCGGTGAGCGGCGACCACTCGGAAATCGGCGAGCCGACCGCACGATCGATCGATGCCGTTGCGAGCCCGTCGAAAACCTTGCCGTGAGCGAGCCAGCGGCCCGGCGTCGACGATGCGTGCAATGCGATGCCGTCTTCCGCGAAGAAGGGCTGTGCGGCCTTCAGTAACGCGGCCGACTCGGATTCGTCGATATGAATGGCGGCTGGGTCGCCGAGCACCACGTCGTCGATGCCGACATGCCAGTGGCAAAGCGTCGCCAGACCCCAGCTCGCACCGGTGTCGGTGGGACCGAGGCCGGATTGCTTCGCTTCGAGGGCCGCCCACGGAATGCAGCCGTCGGGCGCCGCGATGCCCAAGGCATCCGCCAGGGCGCGTTCGTGCGGCGGCGAAAGGGTGTTGTCGTCCTGCATGTCCTCATGCATCAGCGAAATCCGGCCGAGGAGGGCTTCGAGCTTTGGCAGCCGAAGTCCGGTCAGCGCTTCTCGGCAGGCGGGCGAGCCTCTGCCGGCGAAGGGGATCAACAAATGACGGGAGCTGGAGGGCACAGGGGACACGGGCATAGGCCTATTGTCCGGGATGCCACAATTACCGCCCTATGCGACTCCCCTACGAACTGCAACTCGGCTGGCGCTACACGCGCGCAGGCCGGGCGACGCGGCGCAACGGCTTCATTTCCTTCATCTCTGGCGTATCGATGTTCGGCATCGCGCTCGGCGTGGCTGCATTGATCATCGTGCTGAGCGTGATGAACGGCTTCCAGAAGGAAGTGACCGACCGGATGCTCGGCGTGATCTCCCACATCGAGATCCTGTCGCGCGATGGCCAGGCGCTCGGCGACATCGACGCGATCATGGCCGAAGCGCGCAAGAACCCCCAGGTGATCGGCGTCGCGCCGTTCATATCAGCGCAGGCGCTGATCGCGCGCGGCGAAGACATGAAGGGCGCCCTGGTTCGCGGAATCCAGCCCGAACTGGAAGCACAGGTGACCGATCTTTCCAGCGACATGCAGCAGGGTTCGCTGTCCAAGCTGGTGCCGGGGCAGTTCGGCATCGTGCTGGGGGTCGAACTCGCGCGATCGCTGTTCGTGCGCGAAGGCGATCAGGTCACGCTGATCGCACCCGGCGGCCAGGTCACGCCGGCTGGCGTCGTACCGCGGCTCAAGCAGTTCACGGTCGTCGGCACCTTCGATTCGGGGCACTACGAATATGACTCGTCGCTCGCCATGATCCACGAGGAAGACGCCGCCCGTGTGTTCCGCCTGGAAGGGCCGAGCGGGGTGCGCCTCAAGCTCAGGGACCTGCATCAGGCGCGCGAGGTGGCCGACGAACTCGGCGCCACGCTGCCGGGGCAATTCCTCATTCGCGACTGGACGCGCGCGAACAAGACGTGGTTTGCGGCCGTGCAGGTCGAGAAACGCATGATGTTCATCATCCTGACGCTGATCGTGGCGGTCGCGGCCTTCAACCTCGTCTCCACGCTCGTCATGACGGTCACCGACAAGCGCGCGGACATCGCGATCCTGCGCACGCTGGGCTCCAGTCCGCGCAGCATCATGGGCATCTTCGTGGTGCAGGGGGCCATGGTCGGTGTCGTGGGCACGCTGGCCGGCTTGCTGCTGGGGCTGGGCATCGCCTACAACATCGACGTCATCGTCCCGGCGCTGGAGCGGCTCTTCCACGCGAGCTTCCTGCCCAAGGACATCTACCTCATCAGCAAGATGCCGAGCGATCCGCAGCGAGGCGACATCGTGCCGATCACGGTGATCTCGCTCATCCTCGCCTTCGTCGCGACCCTCTATCCAAGCTGGCGCGCGAGCCGCGTCAATCCCGCGGAGGCTCTGCGCTATGAGTGAGGTGAAGAACAACGGGAACGTTGTCCTCAAAGTCCGCGGACTGACCAAGCGCTTTCAAGAAGGCCGCATCGACCTCACGGTTTTGCACGGCGTCGACCTCGACGTGCATGCGGGCGAGACGCTGGCGATCGTTGGCGCGTCGGGCTCGGGCAAGAGCACGTTGCTGCATCTGATGGGCGGGCTCGATGCGCCAACCTCAGGCACGGTGGAACTGCACGGTGAAAACATCGCGCATGTCGATGCCGCCGAGCAGGGGCGCCTGCGCAATCGGCATCTGGGCTTCGTCTACCAGTTCCACCATCTGCTGCCGGAGTTCAGTGCACTCGACAACGTGGCGATGCCGCTCAAGATCCGGCGCATGCCGCCGGCAGAAGCGCACGATGCGGCGGTCGCGATGCTGCGCGCCGTGGGTCTCGGCGAGCGCGTCCAGCATCGTCCCTCGGAACTGTCGGGCGGCGAACGCCAGCGCGTCGCCATCGCCAGGGCTCTGGTGACGCAACCCGATTGCGTGCTGGCCGACGAGCCGACCGGCAACCTCGACCGTGCGACGGCCGACACGGTGTTTGCGCTCATGCTGCGCCTTGCGCGCGAGCGCAACACCGCTTTCGTGATGGTCACGCACGACGAGAGCCTGGCAACGCGCTGCGACCGCGTGCTGCGCCTGACGGCAGGCCGGCTCGCCGATTGAGCCTTCAGGCCGCGATCGAATAGCCGCCGTCGACCGGAATCGCCGTTCCGGTCACGAAATCCGACGCGTCGCTGGCGAGAAACACCGCGATCCCGGCCAAGTCCCGGGGCTGTCCCCAGCGGCCGGCGGCGGTGCGTGCAATCACCCGTTCATTGAGCCCCGGCACCTGGGCGCGTGCGCCGTCGGTCAGCTCGGTCTGGATCCATCCCGGCAGCACCGCATTGACCTGGATGCCGTCGGCCGCCCATGAAGCGGCCATGGCGCGCGTCAGTTGCACGATTCCGCCCTTGCTGGCGCCATAGGCGGGCGCATAGGGCGCGCCGAAGATCGACATCATCGATCCGATGTTGATGATCTTGCCGCCGCCGGCTGCCTTGAGATGCGGATGCGCGGCGCGGCAGCAGAGAAAGGCGCTCGTCAGATTGGTGTCCATGACCTGGTTCCACTCGGCCAGTGCGAGTTGGTCCACGGGCTTGCGCACGGTGGTTCCGGCGTTGTTGACAAGGATGTCGAGCCGGCCGCAGCGCTCCGCGAGCTGATCGAACAACGCCTGCACCGATGCCTCGTCCGTGACGTCGGCGGCAAGTGCGAAGCTGTCGCTGCCCAGCGCCTTCAGCGCGTCCAGCGCCGCCGCCGACTTCTGCGCATTGCGCCCCGCGACCACCACTCGAGCGCCGGCTTTGGCCAGTCCTTGCGCCATGCCGAGGCCGATGCCGCCGTTGCCGCCGGTGACGAGCGCTACTTTCCCACTCAGATCAAACATTCGCAATCACTCCTTTGCGTTCGAAGGAACGTCAGAGGATGCGATTGAACCAGAGCAGCGAAAGTCCCGCCGAAAGCAGCGCCAGGGCGGCGGCGCCCATCGCGAAAAGCGCGGAGACTTCGGTCTCCTTCTTCTCGACCGTGAGACGCGAACTCAGCGAGCTGTAGACCTTTTTGAGGTCGGTCGCCGTGCCCGCGTAGAAGTACTCCGCCGAGGTCTTGTTGGCAATCGCCTTGAGCGTTTCCTCGTCGAGCCGCACGCGCATCGACCAGCCTTCGAAGCCGATCGTCTCGCCGTCGACCGTGCCGATGCCCACCGTGTAGACGCGCACACCGCGATCGGCCGCAGCCTTGGCGGCATCGAGCGGGTCGACGCCGGTGGTGCGCTGGCCGTCGGTCAGCATGATGATCGCCGCCGAGGTGTAGGAGCCCGGCGCGACCGGCGTGAAGTCTTTCTGCTGTGGCTTGCCGGCGTGGTCGATCGAGACACCGCGCTCGCGGCTTTGCGGACCGAAGTCGGAGATGTCGATGCCCGCGTCAGGGAACAGCGTGGCGAGCGAGACGACGATCGCGTTGCCCGTCGCGGTCGCGCGCTGCAACTGGAACGAGTCGATGGCGGTGACGAGGTCCTCGCGATTGGTGGTGGGCAACTGCGCGACCTGGGCGCTGCCGGCAAAGGCGACGACACCGACCTTCACGGTGCGCGGCAGCTCTTTGAGGAAGCTCTTGGCAGCTTCCTGTGCGGCCACGAGGCGGTTGGGCTGAACATCGGCCGCCCGCATGCTGCCGGACACGTCCATGGCGAGGATGATGGTCTGCTGGTTCGACGGCAGCACCACCACGGCCATCGGCCTCGCAGCGGCAATCAGCATCGCAGCCAGCGCCAGCAGAAAGAGGAAGGGCGGGATGTGGCGGCGAATCGTCTGCCCCGCACCCATGGCCTCGCGCACGATGGACAGGCTCGCATAGCGCAGCGCCAGCTTCTTCTTGCGCCGGATCAGCCACAGGTACAGCAACACCAGCAGCGGCAGCGCCAGCAGGAGCCAAAGGAATTGAGGCCACAGGAAATTCATGCTGCCACCGCCTTGGAGTTGGAGGCGCGTACGCGGCGCTTGCGCATGTCGGCGAAACGCACGATGGCATCCACCAGATCGTCGTCGGTCGAGAGCTCGAGTGTGTCGACGCCGATCTTCGCCAACGCCTCGCGCAACGTGGCTTCGCGCTCCGCGGCGATGCGGGCAAATCGCTTGCGGAAACCGGCGTCGTGCGTGTCGACCCAGAGTTGCTCGCCGGTTTCGGCATCGCGCAGGGGCACCAGGCCGAGGTCGGGCAGTTCGAGTTCGAGCGGATCGAAGAGCCGCACCGCCACGACGTCATGGCGCTGGACCAGGTGCGAGAGCGGCTTTTCCCAGCCGGGTTCGCTCATGAAGTCGGACACCACGAAGACTGTCGATCGACGCGGCATCAGCATGGCTGCGGACTTCAGCAAGTCGGCGAGGCGTGTCATGCCTTTCTGGTCCGGCGCGATCTTGGCCGAGCGTCGTTCCATGGCGTGCAGCAGATGCAGCACATGCCGCCGTCCGCATCGCGGCGGAATCACCGCCTCGACATCGTTGCCATAGACCATCGCGCCGACGCGATTGCCGTGGCGTGTGAGCAGCCGGGCGATGACCGCGACGAAGCCGGCCGAGATCTCGCGCTTGGCCCTGACGCCGGAGCCGAAATCGACCGAGCGGCTCAGGTCTAGTACGAACCACGCCGCCATTTCGCGGTCCTCGGTGAAAACGCGCACGTGCGGCGTCTGCAGCCGCGCCGTCACGTTCCAGTCGATGTGCCGGACGTCGTCGTGGTGCTGGTATTCGCGCAGGTCGGCCAAGTCCAGGCCTGCGCCACGCATCAGGGTTCGGTAGTCGCCCTGCAGAAGGCCGTCGAGCCGCCGGATGACCGTCCACTCGAGCCGGCGAAGCGCGCGCTCCACTCCGCCCGCCACGGCGTCGGCCGTCGCGAGCGCCTCGTCGTTGGCCGCTTTCGCGCGCCTAGGCCACCAGCTTTTCATGTTCGAGTGGTTTGGCGGGTGCAGGTACAGCTCGCATGATCCTGTCGATCAGCCCATCCGGGGTCAGCCCTTCGGATAAGCCCTCGTAGGACATCGTCACGCGATGGCGGAGCACGTCCGGGACCAGCGCCGTCATGTCTTCGGGCAGCGCATAGCTCCTGCCTCGCAACAGCGCCAGGGCGCGAGCGCCTTCGGTCAGGTTGATGCTGGCGCGCGGGCTGGCCCCGAAGGTAATGAAGCGGCGCATGTCCTTCATGCCGTGCTTCTCGGGCGTGCGCGTGGCCGATACGAGCCTGACTGCGTACTGAATGAGAGAAGGGTCGACATATACGCGGCGGGCTTCGGCCTGCAGGGCCGCGAGCTGGTCCGTGGTGGCAACGGCGGCGGCTTCCACGAGCGGGCCGATCACGCGCTCGACGATCACGAACTCTTCTTCATCGGTCGGATAGTCGACCAGCACTTTCATCATGAAACGGTCGACCTGCGCTTCGGGAAGCGGATAGGTGCCTTCGGTCTCGATGGGGTTCTGCGTCGCCATCACCAGGAAGGGACGCGGCACCTTGTGCGTTTCGCCGGCGATGGTCACCTGGCGCTCCTGCATCACTTCGAGCAGCGCGCTCTGCACCTTGGCTGGGGCCCGGTTGATTTCGTCGGCCAGCAGCAGGTTGGCGAAGACCGGGCCGAGCGAAGTGCTGAAGTCGCCGGTCTTCTGGTTGTAGATGCGGGTACCCACGAGGTCGGCCGGAACGAGATCGGGTGTGAACTGGATGCGCTTGAACTGCCCGCGCACCGTGTCGGCCAAGGTCCGGACCGTGAGCGTCTTGGCAAGGCCGGGCACCCCTTCGACGAGCAAGTGGCCGCCGGCCAGCATCGCGACCATCACGCGTTCGAGGAATCGGTCCTGGCCGACGACGACGCGCTTCACCTGATAGAGGATCTGCTCCATCAGCTCGGCGGTGGCAGCGGAGGTCGGTTCTGTCTCTGTGGTCATGCCTTGTGCTTTCTTCGAGTGTTCGGAATCAGGTGGTGGTCAGAAAGGCGGCGAGCCGGCCGCGGTTGCGGCGTTTTCGATCGGCACCGCGAAACCGATGCCAATGAAAGTGCGCTGCTGAGTCGGATTGAGGATGGCGGTGACGATGCCGAGCACTTCTCCGTTCATGTTGACGAGCGGTCCGCCTGAATTGCCCGGGTTCGCAGCAGCGTCAAACTGGATGAGATTGCCCAGTTCCTGCTTGCCCTCCGGCGATCGGAACGAGCGATTCAAGCCCGACACCACGCCCGCGGACACCGACGGACCGATACCGAACGGAAAGCCCACGGCGGCAACTTGATCGCCAGGCTGGAGGTCGGCGGTCGAGCGCATCGTGGCCGGGATGAGGTCGTCAGGCAGCTTCTGCGCCTGCAGCACGGCGAGGTCGTTTTCGGGCTGCACGCCGGTGACGGTAGCGGGCGATTCGAGGCCGTCGGCAAAAGTGACGTGGATCGATTCAGCCCCCGCCACCACGTGCAGGTTGGTCAGGATGATGCCCTTGTCCACGATCACGACGCCGGTTCCCACACCGCGCTCGACCAGTTGTCCTGGGCCTTCGTCGGGCGGCGCTTCCGGCGGTTTTCCCTTGGCGACGTTGCGGCCGCGCTTCTCGGCCTTGGCTTCGGGCGTGGTCTTCTCCATGCCGTAGCCCACCACACGCACGACCGACGGCCGGATGATCTCCGCCGCCTTGGCCGCGGGAGAAGGGAGCGTGGTGGTCTGCAGCGTGCGCAGCACTGCCGCGTCGATGTCTTTTTGCGTGAGGACGCGCGTGCCTTGATGCGGCCACATGCTGGCGCCGCCGGCTCCCAGTCCGACGCAGAGCACCAGCAGCAGCGCAGAGAGGCTGCGGCGTCCGGGCCGCCAACGCTTGCCGGAAGATCGTCCTGACGCGCCGGGCATGTCGGTCGCATCGGGAACGTCGGCAGCGCCGGGCGCGGCCGCATCCTGCGGCCCACGGGGCGAGCGGCTGTAGAAAGCTGGCCTGCGCATTGGGCACCTCCGACAAAAGAGAACGCTTGAGGAGGCACGGTAGCACGCTTTCCGCGGCTATGCATCCGTTCGGGCATCATCGCGGGATGGTCGTCTTTGTCGATACCCACTGCCATCTGGACGCGCCCGAATTCGGCAACGACATGCCCCAGATCCGGGCGCGCGCGAAGAGCCTGAACGTGGCGCTTTGCGTCATCCCTGCGGTGGCTCAGTTCAATTTCTCGGTCGTGCGCGAACTGGCGCATCGTCAGCATGACGCCTATGCGCTTGGCATCCATCCGATGTGCACGGGCGAGGCTTTGGACGAACACCTGCAGCTGCTCGACGCCGAACTTGCGCAACATCGCGACGATCCCCGGCTGGTTGCCGTTGGGGAAATCGGCCTCGACTTCTTCGTCGAAGGCTTGGATGAGGACAAGCAGACGCGCTTCTTTCACACTCAGTTGCAAATCGCGCGCAAGCACGATCTGCCTGTGATCATTCACGTGCGCCGATCGGTCGACAAGGTGCTCAAGCACCTTCGGCAGGTCGCCCCCGGACAGAAATGGAACGGGATCGCGCATGCCTTCAACGGAAGCGAGCAGCAGGCGCAGGCCTGCATCGAACTTGGGCTCAAGCTGGGATTCGGCGGCGCCGTGACCTTCGAACGCGCGCTGCAACTGCGCCGCCTCGCGACGACGCTGCCGCTGGAGGCGATCGTGATGGAAACCGATTCGCCGGACATTCAACCCCACTGGCTCTACCGCACGCAGCCCCAGAGGGACGCAGGCGAGCCGCAAGGGCGAAATGAGCCCGGCGAGTTGCCCCGCATTGCTGCCGTGGTGGCGAAACTGCGCGGCATCGCTGTCGAAACCCTGGCCGAGGCGACTACCCGCAACGCGATGGCCGCGCTTCCCCGGCTGTCTTCGCTGCTGGCGGCGTCGGAGGCGACGCCGCCCCCTGCGTAGGCCAAGCGCTCGACTTGCGCCGTCCGCGGGGTTCAAATGTCATTCGGTGTCATCCTTTGCCACCGCGACATCGTTGCGTCATAGTGGCCCCACGGTCACTCCAACTTACAGAGGAGTTTTTCCAATGAGCAAAATCATCGTTCGTACCTTGCCTGCCGCTTTGGCTGTGGCCTTCGCTTGCGTCGGCATGTCGGCTGTAGCGCAGACTGAAACCCAGAAGCTGGAGAAGGACACCGAAAAGGCCTGGGACTCGACCAAGAAGGGCACCGAGAAAGCCTGGGATGCCACGAAGAGCGGGACCAAGAAGGCTGCGCACGCGACCGAGAAGGGCGCCAAGAAGGCCGGTGACGCGGTCAGCGACGTCGCCAGCGATGCCGCGTCGGGCACTCGCCACGTCGGGAACAAGATCGGCGAGAAGATCCCGGGCACCGAGCAAAACGAAGCCGCCAAGAAGAAGCCCTGAGCTTCCCCGCTTTTTTATGATGAAGAAAAGCCCGCTCACGCGGGCTTTTCTTCACGCTGCCGCCGGCGTCACGTTGCGATGCGCGAGCGGCGTTTCCGGCGTCGGATAGCCCGCCATGCCGAAGGTCTGGACGATGGCCCGGTGCGTGTCGAAGTACACCTGCCAATAGTGATCGGTATGTGTGTAGGGCCGCACGGCAAGCAGCGGCCCTTCAGGCGTGAACTGGAGGATCTCGATGTCCGGCGGCTGTTCGGTCGACACATTCGGAATATTGCGTACCGCCGTCTTGAGCAACTCGATGGCCTGATTGACATCGACGCCGTTGGCAACCTTGGCCGTGGTGTCGACCCTGCGCCATTTCAACTGGCTGAAGTTCTGGATCGTCTCCGAGAGCACCTTGTTGTTGCCGACGGTGATGATGGTGTTGTCGGGCGAGATGAGCGTGGTGCCGAACAGGCCGAGCTCCTTCACGGTGCCGGTGGTGCCTCCGCCCACGGTCACGAAATCGCCGACGCCATAGGGCCTTAGCACCTGCAAGAAGACGCCTGCCGCGAAATGCGTGAGCAGGCCCCCCCAGGCGGTGCCAATTGCCAGGCCTGCGCCCGCGAGCAATACGGCGAATGACGTGGTGCGAATCCCGAACATGTCCAGGATCGCGAGGACCAGCACGATGGTCAGCAAGACCCCGAGGATCGAGACGAGGTAATGGCTCAGCGTCGCATCCAGCTTTCTGCCGCGTTCGAGGGCCTTGGCCGTCAGCCGCTGCGCAAGCCCGATGAGCCATCGTCCGATGATCCAGGCCGCGATGGCGCCGATCACTTTCAGGCCAAAATCCACCCCCTGCGTCGTCAGGAAAATCCAGATCGCTTCCGTATTCATGCTTTCTTCCTCACAGGTGCTGGTGCTTCTGCAAACCAGCCATCGTTATGGATAAGCCGACTCCGCACCCAGGCGACGCGAAAGTCGTGCTCACGGGGCTTGCTCCGATCGTTTCCGCCAACACCGCCTTGTTGATACTCGGCAGCTTTCCTGGGGCCCGGTCGATCGCGCAGCAGCAGTATTATGCGCACCCGCAGAACCACTTCTGGAAAATCTTGCAGGCCTTGTGGCCCGGAAACCCGCTGCCAGTGGGCGAAGGCAGCTATCAAAAGCGTAGCGAATGGCTCCTCGACCGCGGGTTGGGCGTGTGGGACGTGTACGCCAGTTGCCAGCGCCAAGGGAGCCTCGATTCGGCAATCCGCGATGCGGTGGTCAACGACATCGCGAGTCTCCGGCTGCCGAAGCTCGCGGCCATCGCCCATAACGGCGGCGAGAGTTTTCGACACGCGCGGCACACCCGGACGCTCGGCGTGCCCGTTTACCGATTGCCTTCGTCGAGCCCGGCCAATGCATCATGGAGTTTCGAGCGCAAGGTCCAGGCTTGGCGCGAAGTGTTTGAAAGGTATCTGGTCATCCCATGAAGATCGTTCTCCCCGAGGTCAATTTCTCCGATTGGGGAGACGTGCGCTATCTGCATCTGGGCACTGAGTGGGTGCAAGGCTCCATGAAGCTCGATGCACCTTTCGAGATCGAGCTCGAATACGTGCAGCGCATGATGGCTTGGCTGCTCTTCGTCGACGATGCCAGCGTCTCAAAGCGGCATGCGATGCAGCTCGGCCTCGGCGCTGCGAGCCTCACCAAGTTCTGCCGCAAGACGCTGCGCATGCGGACGACGGCCATCGAACTCAATCCGCAGGTCGTCGCCGCATGCCGTGGCTGGTTCAAGCTGCCGCCCGACGACGGCAAACTGGAAATCGTGATCGCCGATGCCGCGAGCGAAATCCGCGAAGCGAAGTGGCTCGGCACGGTCGATGCGCTTCAGGTCGATCTCTATGACCATGAAGCCGCCGCGCCGGTGCTTGACAGCGAGGACTTCTACGCCGACTGCCGCGCGCTGCTCACCGAGGACGGCTGCATGACGGTCAATCTCTTCGGCCGTTCTTCGAGCTACGAAGGCAGTCTGGAGAAGATTTCGGCGGCGTTCGGCCAAGACGCGGTCTGGGCGTTCAAGCCGACGCGCGAGGGCAACACCATCGTGCTGGCGCAGCGCACCGCGACCCGGCCGAAGCGCCCCGCGCTTGCCGAGCGCGCGCAAAGCATCCAGACTCGCTGGCGCCTGCCTGCCTCGAAGTGGCTCCGGGTGTTCAAACCGCTCGAAGCGAAAACCTGATTCATCCATGAGTGCTGTCCCCGCCGCTCCGTCCGGTCCATCCGCCCCTTCGCGCCACGAAGGTCCACTCGACCTGCGTAGCCTCATCGAATGGCTGGCAAAGGATGGAGTGATCTCGCCGCCCGAGGCCAAGCGCACGATCGCCCGATGTGCCCAGGCAGAGAGCCGGCAGGCGCCGCTGGTGCGGCTCGCGAATGTCGCCATGACGCGCGAGAGCGACGGCAAGCCGCTCGATCTGGAAATGCTCACGCAATGGCTCGCTGCCCGCGCCGGGCTCGCGTACCTTCGAATCGATCCGATGAAGGTGGACGTGGGCAAGGTCGCCGACACGATGAGCGCTGCCTATGCGGAGCGGCACAAGGTGCTGCCGGTGCAGGTCACGCCGAGCGAAGTCGTGGTGGCCACCTCGGAGCCCTTTCTCACGGACTGGATCGCCGAAGTCGAGCGGCAGGCGCGCCGCTCGGTGCGGCGAGTGGTTGCCAATCCGGCCGATATCCAACGCTATACGGCGGAGTTCTTTGCGCTGGCCAAATCGGTTCGGGCGGCGCAGAAGGCGGGCTCCAACACGGGCGGCGCGAGCTTCGAGCAACTGGTCGAGCTCGGCAAGAGCACCAAGCAACTCGACGCCAACGACCAGAGCGTGGTGCAGGTGGTCGATTGGCTCTGGCAGTACGCCTTCGACCAGCGCGCGAGCGACATCCATCTGGAGCCCCGGCGCGAGCAGGGGGTGATCCGCTTTCGGATCGACGGCGTGCTGCATCCCGCCTACCAGATGCCCATGGGCGTGATGAATGCCATGGTGTCGCGCATCAAGCTCCTGGGCCGCATGGACGTGGTCGAGAAGCGCCGGCCTCTGGACGGCCGCATCAAGACCCGCAACATGCGCGGCGAAGAAGTCGAAATGCGCCTTTCGACGCTGCCGACTGCCTTCGGCGAAAAGATGGTGATGCGCATCTTCGACCCCGACACCGCGGTCAAGGACCTGGACGCGCTGGGCTTTGCGCAGCACGACGCGCGGCGCTGGGAGCATCTCGTGACACGGCCGCACGGGATCATCCTTGTGACCGGCCCGACGGGCTCGGGCAAGACGACGACGCTCTACTCGACGCTCAAGCGGGTGGCAACGGAAGAAGTCAACGTGAGCACGATCGAAGACCCGATCGAAATGATCGAGTCGTCTTTCAACCAGACACAGGTGCAGCCGCAGCTCGACTTCGGCTTCACTGAAGGTTTGCGCGCGCTGATGCGGCAGGACCCGGACATCATCATGGTCGGCGAAATCCGCGACCTCGCGACGGCCGAGATGGCGGTGCAGGCGGCGCTGACGGGCCATCTGGTCTTCAGCACCCTGCATACCAACGATGCGCCGAGCGCCATCACGCGCCTGATGGAGTTGGGAGTGCCTTCGTATCTGATCAATGCCGTGATGCTCGGCGTGCTCGCCCAGCGGCTGGTGCGCACGTTGTGCAAGCATTGCAAGGCGCCCGACGAGACGGTGACGCGCGAAAAGCTGGCCGAGTTCGTTTCGCCATGGCAGATCAGCGGCTCGGTGCGTGCCTACAAGCCCGTCGGCTGCGTGGACTGCCGGATGACCGGCTACATGGGACGCATGGGGCTCTACGAACTCCTGAGCGTGACCGAAGCCTTCAAGAACGAGATCACCAAGGAGCCGAACATGCTTTCGCTCCGGCGCCAGGCGGTAAGCGATGGCATGCGGCCGCTGCGTCTGGCTGGTGCCCTGCGCGTGGCCGAGGGACTCACGACCATCGAGGAAGTGCTGAGCGCGACGCCGCCGCTCGAGTGAACAAGGAACAAGTTCACGCTCCGCGCAATTAGCAACATCGGCATTTCGGATGATTCCCAAGAGGCCGCGAACGTCGCAAAGTCGAGTCTCCCAACGATCCGGGAGATGGAAATGAACTCTGAGATTCTGACGATTGGCGTACTGGCACTGGTGGTGGCGGGCGGCTGGTTGATCGACGTTCTCAATCAGCACGAAATGGACAAGTTCCGCCGCAACCTGGCCAACCGGCTCAAGAAGGCTTCAGACTCTTTTCACACGGTGCGCTGACTCCGTGGGCGGCGGTGTCCGCGCATCCGGATCCGCAGCGGGCTTGGGGATAACCCTGAAATCGCGATAGGTGGAATCCACATCAAGCTGACTTTGGGCTGACCACACAATCTCCGTCGAATTCATTCGTGGAGACTGTTCGTGAAAATCAAGAGTCAGAAAGACTTCTTCTCGGGGGTGATGTTCGCCGTCGTCGGGGTCGCTTTCGCCTGGGGCGCGACGACCTACAACGTCGGCAACGGCGCGCGCATGGGCCC
The DNA here is from genome assembly GCF_056394705.1 of Variovorax sp. 10N420. Classification (NCBI taxonomy): domain Bacteria; kingdom Pseudomonadati; phylum Pseudomonadota; class Betaproteobacteria; order Burkholderiales; family Comamonadaceae; genus Variovorax; species Variovorax sp. 10N420. The sequence goes on from NZ_JBFTIJ010000014.1 coordinate 54,985, forward strand.
CGGCTACTTCCCGCTGATGCTCGGCATCCTCATGGCCGTCATCGGCCTTGCCATCATGTTCACCGGCCTCTCGGTCGAGACCGAGGACGGCGAGAAGATCGGCAGGTGGGCGTGGAAGCAGGTGGTCTACATCATCGGCGCCAACCTCGCGTTCGGCGTGCTGCTCGGCGGCCTGCCGAGCTTCGGCGTGCCGGCCATGGGGATGATCATCGCCATCTATGCGCTGGTGCTGATCTCGAGCCTCGCAGGCAGCGAATTCAATCTGCGCAAGGTGCTCGTTCTCGCGACCGTCCTCGCCGTCGGCAGCTACATCGCTTTCATCTGGGCGCTGAAGCTGCAGATCCAGGTGTGGCCCACCTTCATCACGGGTTGAGGACGACAAATGGATCTCATCGCAAATCTCTCTCTCGGCTTTGGTGTCGCGTTCACCTTCACCAACCTGCTCTATTGCCTCGCAGGCTGCGTCCTGGGCACGCTGATCGGCGTGCTGCCGGGCATCGGACCGGTCGCGACCATCGCGATGCTGTTACCGGCCACCTACGCGCTGCCGCCCGTGTCGGCACTGATCATGCTGGCCGGCATCTACTACGGAGCGCAATACGGCGGATCGACCACCGCGATTCTGGTCAACCTGCCGGGCGAATCATCCTCGGTGGTGACCGTGATCGACGGCTACCAGATGGCCCGCAAGGGGCGGGCGGGACCCGCGCTTGCGGCTGCTGGTCTGGGCTCGTTCTTTGCGGGCTGTGTCGGCACGCTGATCCTGGCCGCCTTCGCACCGCCACTGACTGAGTTGGCCTTCAAGTTCGGCCCGGCCGAGTATTTCTCGCTGATGGTGCTGGGCTTGATCGGCGCGGTGGTGCTGGCTTCGGGTTCGCTGCTCAAGGCGATCGCGATGATCGTGCTGGGCCTGCTGCTGGGTCTGGTCGGCACTGACGTGAACTCGGGCGTGGCGCGCTTCAGCTTCGACATCCCCGAACTGACCGACGGCATCGGCTTCGTGACCATCGCCATGGGCGTGTTCGGCTACGGCGAAATCATCGCCAACCTGTCGCGGCCCGAAGAAGACCGCGAAGTGTTCACCGCCAAGGTGTCCGGCCTGTTCCCGACCAAGGAAGACTTCAAGCGCATGACGCCGGCGGTGCTGCGCGGCACGGCGCTCGGCGCATCCCTGGGCATCCTGCCGGGCGGCGGTGCGCTGCTGGCCGCCTTCGCGGCCTACACCATCGAAAAGAAGACCAAGCTGCATCCGGGCGAAGTGCCCTTCGGCAAGGGCAACATCCGCGGTGTGGCCGCGCCCGAGTCGGCCAACAACGCCGGCGCGCAGACTTCGTTCATTCCGCTGCTGACGCTGGGTATTCCGCCCAATGCCGTGATGGCGCTGATGGTCGGCGCGATGACCATCCACAACATCCAGCCCGGCCCGCAGGTGATGACCAGCAACCCCGAACTCTTCTGGGGACTGATCGCCTCGATGTGGATCGGCAACGCGATGCTCGTCATCCTGAACCTGCCGCTCATCGGCATGTGGATCAAGCTGCTGTCGGTGCCCTACAAGTACCTGTTCCCAGCGATCGTGCTGTTCTGTGCGATTGGCGTTTACTCGACCAACAACAACACCTTCGACATCTGGATGGTGGCGATCTTCGGTTTTGTGGGCTACAGCTTCTTCAAGCTCGGTTGCGAACCTGCGCCATTGCTGCTGGGATTCATCCTGGGGCCGATGATGGAAGAGAACCTGCGGCGCGCACTGCTGCTGTCGCGCGGCGACTGGGCCGTGTTCGTCACCCGGCCGATCTCGGCGGGCCTGCTGGCTGCCGCGCTGCTTCTGCTGGTGATCGTGTTGCTGCCGGCCGTCAAGTCCAAGCGGGAAGAGGCATTCGTCGAGGAGTGATTCCCGACAGCCTGCGAAAAAGCACCTCCGGGTGCTTTTTTGCTTTCAGGGGCCCCGCTTTCAGGACCGTTCTTCGCGGCGGGGCTTCATGTGCTGTCGCGCCATCGCAAGGAAGGCCATGGCCGCAGGACTGAGCGGATGTTTCGCGAGCCGCACGGCAACGACGGGGTATTCGAGCATCGGACGCGCTACCGCGATCGCGCGAAGGTTGCCCGGCATCAGAACTTCCACATAGCGAGGCAGCAGCGCGACACCGGCGCCCGCCTGAATGAGCCCGAACGCGGTCGACAGCATCGAGACGTGATGAACCACGCGCGGATAGACGTTGGCCACGCTCGAAAGCTGCCGGCTCACCGATCGCCAGATGACCGCGTCTGGATTGACGTGGATGAACGGCAAGCCGTCGAGGTGCTTGGCGTCGATCACGACCCGTCGCGCCAGCGGGTGATCGTCGCGCGCGAACAGGGCCATGCGATCGCTGAAGAGCGGCTCCGTCGCAAGCTCCGAGTGCTTCTGTCCGATGTCGGAACCGAAGCCGAGGTCGGCCTCTTGCGAAAGGATCCGGGAAATCATCTGCTCGGCCGTGCTGTCGAGCAGCGCGGTCGCGAGCGCCGGATGCTGTTGCGAGAAGCGGCTGAGCAATGGCGGCATCAGCGCGCCGGCCGTGAGATGGCCGACCGCCAGGACCACCCGGCCTTCGCGAAGCTGGGACTGCGATCGGCAGGCGCTCACGGATTCGTCGATCAGCCGAAGGGCGCGAACAGCCGTGTCGACCATCATCTGTCCGGCGCCAGTCATGCGGATGCGCCGCCCGCGCACCACCAGAGGCTGGCCGAGCTCATGTTCCATGCGCTTGATGAGATGACTGATCGCCGGCTGTGTGAGTTGCAGGGCTTCTGCCGCCAACGTGAAGCTGCCCGACTCGGCGACCGCCGCCAGCGCCCGCAACTGCTGCATGGAGATCTCTTCAGTAGCGGCCTTTGTCATTAGCGCGGCTCATAGTTGCATTAACGGGATTATCTGGCTTGATGCCGCGCCGCTGCATAGCATTCGATGCTTCACAGGGAACACAATCCAGCACCATGAAACGTATCCAGTTCCTCCAGGCCATGGCTGCCGCGCTTTGCGTGGCCGCTTCGCCCGCGGTCTTTGCAGAGGGCTACCCGACCAAGCCGATCCGGTTGATCGTTCCCTTTCCCGCCGGCGGCGCGACCGATCTTTTCGCGCGCACGCTTTCGCAGAAGATGGGCGAAAAGCTCGGCACGACACTCGTCGTCGACAACAAGCCCGGGGCCGGTGGTGCAATCGGTTCCGATGCCGCAGCCAAGTCGACCCCTGACGGCTACACGCTCCTCCTGGCGACGACGAGCACCCACTCGATCGGCCCGGCCATCTATAGCAAACTGCCCTACGACACGGTGCGCGACTTCACGCCGATCGTTCATGTGGGCGATGCGCCGAGCATCATGCTGGTGCCGAACAATTCGCCTGCCAAGACGGTGCAGGAATGGATCGATTACGCCAAGAAGAACCCCGGCAAACTCAATTACGGGTCGAGCGGCAATGGGACGATCGTGCAACTCACGGCCGAGCTCTTTCAGTCGCAAGCGGGCATTTCGATGCTGCACATTCCGTACAAGGGCACGGCGCTCGCCATTCCCGACCTGATCAGCGGCAAGATCGATGTCCTGTTCGATGCGCTGCCGACCGGAATGCCCCACGTGCGCGACGGCCGGTTGCGGGCGCTCGGGGTGACCTCGCTCAAGCGGAGCCCACTCGCACCCGAACTGCCGCCGATTGCGGACACGCTGCCGGGGTTCGAGTCGAATACATGGTTCGGGCTTTACGGGCCGAAGGGCATGCCTGCCGACTTGGTCGCGAAGATCAACGCAGCCGCCAATCAATCGCTCACCGACCCTGAAGTGCGCGACAAGCTGGCTCGCCTGGGCATCGCGCCTGCGACCAGCACGCCCGCACAGTTCGCGAGCATGGTGGCCGAAGACGCCGCCAAGTGGAAGAAGATCATTGTCGATCGCAAGATCACCGGAGACTGAGCTCGCCCCCAGGCTCGCGCACTTCGTGTCGCTCTCCACCCCCTGACCGGGGGCAACACCGGCGGCCCGGCTTAGCCGGTTCCGCGGTGTTTCTGGTGGGGCCCTTGCTTCGCCGGGCGCGCGAGGGATTTGGACTATTTGGAAGGCTTTTATGAAATTCGATTTTGGGAATCCATACACGTCGACTCGGATTCCGGTTTTTGCGCGGAACGTGGTTTCGACTTCGCATCCGTTGGCGTCTCAGGCGGGGCTGCGGATTCTTTATCAAGGCGGCAATGCGGTGGATGCGGCGGTTGCTACGGCGGCGGTGATGACGCTGGTGGAGCCGGTGAGCAACGGGTTGGGGAGCGATGCCTTTTGTATCTTGTGGGACGGGAAGAAGCTGCATGGGCTGAATGGCTCGGGCTGTGCGCCTGCTGCCTGGACACCGGATTACTTTCGGCGCAAGTACGGGGGCGATGCGGCCACGCCGCCGCAGCGCGGGATGGACTCGGTCACGGTGCCGGGCGCGGTGGGGAGTTGGGTCGCGCTGTCGGAACGATTCGGCAAACTGCCTTTTGCGGACCTGATGGCGCCAGCGATCGAGATCGCGGAACGTGGCTATCTCATGCCGCCGGTCGTGCGACAGAAATGGGCTGCGGCCACGCCGATCCTGCAATCGCAGCCGGGGTTCGCGCAGAGCTTTCTGCCTTGGGGGCGTGCGCCGGAAGTGGGAGAACTGTTCCGGTTTCCGGCTGCTGCCCGCGCGCTGAAGGCCATTGCGGCGACGACAGGGGACGCGTTCTACAGCGGCGAAATCGCCGAGGCGCTGGAGAAGTTCTCCAACGAGAACGGCGGCAGTCTCAAGGTGCGGGATCTCGCGAACTGGAAGCCCGAGTGGGTCGAGCCGATCGCGCAGAACTACCGCAATCACACGCTGCACGAAATTCCGCCGAACGGCCAGGGGATTGCGGCGCTAATCGCGCTGGGCATCCTGCGGCACTTCGACATCGAGTCGATCCCGGTCGATTCGGTCGCTTCGCAGCACTTGCAGATCGAAGCCATGAAGCTCGCGTTTGCCGACACCTATCGCTATGTGTCGGACCCTTCGTCGATGGAGGTGACTCCCCTGCAAATGCTCGATGACGCCTATCTCGCGTCGCGTGCCAAACTCATCGACCTGAACAAGGCACAGGACTTCAAGGCGGGCAATCCGGTCAAGGGCGGCACGATCTACCTGACAGCCGCGGACGAAAACGGGATGATGGTGAGCTTCATCCAGAGCAACTACATGGGCTTCGGCTCCGGCTGCGTCGAGCCGGGATTCGGCATCAGCTTGCAGAATCGGGGTCATGGCTTCAGCCTGAACGACCGCAGCCCGAACCTCGTCGCGCCGGGCAAGCGGCCCTTCCACACGATCATCCCCGCTTTCCTCACGAAGGACGGCGCGCCGATGATGAGCTTCGGCGTGATGGGCGGCAACATGCAGCCGCAGGGGCACATGCAGACGCTGGTGCGCATGCTGGACTACAAGCAGAATCCGCAAGCCGCCTGCGACGCACCGCGCTGGCGCTTCAACCAGGGGCTGGAGATCAACGTCGAGGCGGCGATGAACTCGGCCACCGTTCAGGGCCTCTCCGACCTCGGCCACAAGGTGGACGTGATCAACGACTCGTACCAGGACTTCGGTGCCGGCCAGTTCATCTGGCGCGCGGGCGATCCTGCGGTCGAAGGCTATGTCGCCGCAAGCGATGCGCGCCGCGACGGCCTTGCGGCGGGCTTCTAGTTTCAGAGTGACGCCGGAGCACCAGACTTCATCTCACAAGAGTCTCGCGCCGGGCCTCGCACTCGCGACGCTCGGCGCGATCGCGTTCAGCGGCAAGGCGATCATCGTCAAGCTGGCGTATCGCTATGGCGTCGACGCTGTCACGCTGATCATGCTGCGCATGCTTTTTGCGTTGCCGTTGTTCGTGGTGATGGCGTGGTGGGCCGGGCGCGGAAAGCCGGCGCTCACCGGGCGCGACTGGTTGGGCGTCATTGGGTTGGGCTTCTCGGGCTATTACCTGGCGAGCTTTCTCGACTTTGCAGGGTTGGCCTACATCACCGCGAGCCTGGAACGGCTCATTCTGTATCTCAACCCGACGTTGGTCCTGCTGTTCGGCTGGATCATCTATCGTCGGCGCATCACCCGCGGCCAAGTTGCCGGCATGGCGATCAGCTATGTCGGCGTGCTGCTGGTGTTCGGGCATGAAGTGAGCCTCGGCCAGAGCGCGGCGGCGGCGTGGGGCGCGCTTCTGGTGTTCCTCAGCGCCGTGAGCTATGCCATCTATCTGGTTGCGAGCGGCGAGTTCGTCAAGCGGCTGGGTTCTCTGCGGCTGGTGGGTCTGGCGACCAGCGTGGCGTGCCTTTTCTGCATCGCGCAGTTCATGCTCTTGCGGCCGATGAGCGCCGCCTTCGAAGTCGCGCCTGAGGTCATCTGGCTGTCGATCCTCAACGCGACGCTGTGTACGGCCGTACCGGTCCTTGCCGTCATGATGGCGATCGAACGCATCGGCCCCGCCTTGGCCGCCCAAACGGGTATGGTCGGGCCGATGTCCACGATCCTGATGGGTGTGGTGATCCTCGGCGAACCCTTTACCCTATGGATTGCGGCCGGGACCGTGCTGGTGATCGCCGGCATCTTTGTATTCACACGCATGGGCCGATGAGCCCGGAGGACTGAACATGGATTTGGGAATTGCAGGCAAGACCGCCCTCGTGTGCGGCGCGAGCAAGGGCCTGGGCTACGGCTGTGCCGAGGCGCTGGTGCGAGAAGGCGTCAACGTTGTCATCGTGGCCCGTGGCGCCGAGGCACTGGAAGCCGCGGCGAAGACTTTGCAAGCTGCGGCTGCTGCCGTGGACGGCGCCGCCAAGCCGTTCGTGAAGCACATCGCGGCTGACATCACCACCGCAGACGGACGCGCTGCCGCCTTCGCGCTGCACCAGGACTTCGACATCGTCGTCACCAATGCCGGCGGCCCGCCGCCCGGTGACTTCCGCGAATGGGACCGCGAAGCTTGGGTCAAGGCGCTCGACGCGAACATGCTGACGCCGATCGAACTCATCAAGGCGACCGTGGACGGAATGGCTGCGCGCGGGTTCGGTCGCATCGTCAACATCACTTCGAGTTCGGTCAAGGCGCCGATTGACATCCTCGGCTTGAGCAATGGCGCTCGCAGCGGCCTGACCGGCTTCGTGGCGGGCGTGGCGCGCTCGGGCATCGCTGGCAAGGGCGTGACCATCAACAACCTGCTGCCGGGGTCGTTCGACACCGACCGCCTCAAGGGCACCATGATCGGTGCCGCGAAGAAGACCGGCCAGGACATCGAGGCCGTCCGAGCCAGCCGCCAGAAGAACATTCCAGCGGGCCGTTTCGGCAATGCCGCCGAGTTCGGCGCGATCTGCGCATTCCTGTGCAGCACGCACGCGGCCTACATGACGGGCCAGAACGTGCTGGCCGACGGGGGTGCGTACCCGGGGACCTACTGATCGTTCGAGACAAGGAGCCATTCATGAGCAAAGCAGTCCGCATCGACCGCCAGGGCGGTCCCGAGGAACTGAAGATCGTCGACGTCGAGGTGGGCGATCCGGGCCCCGGCGAGATCCGCATTCGCCACAAGGCGGTGGGTCTCAATTTCATCGACACCTACCAGCGCAGCGGGCTCTACCCGTTCCCGATGCCCTTGCAACTGGGCATGGAAGCATCGGGCGTGGTCGAGGCGGTGGGTGAAGGCGTTTCGCATCTAAAGGTGGGCGACCGCGCGGCTTACGCGAGCCAACCTCCGGGCGCGTATTGCGAAGCGCGAGTCATGCCTGCAAAGTTCGTCTGCAAGCTGCCCGATTCGATTTCCTTCGAGACTGGCGCGGCGATGATGCTCAAGGGCCTCACCGCGCAGTATCTGTTGAAGAAGACGCTGCCGGCCGAAGGACTGCAGCCCGGCGATTTCATCCTTTTCCATGCGGCCGCTGGCGGCGTGGGGCTCATTGCCTGCCAATGGGCAAAGGCGCTCGGGCTCCAGTTGATCGGCACCGCAGGCACCGATGCCAAGTGCAAGCTCGCGCTGGCCCACGGCGCAGCCCACGCCATCAACTACAGCACCGAGAACTTCGCCGAGCGCGTCAAGGAGATCACGGGCGGCAAGGGCGTCAAGGTCGTCTACGATTCCGTGGGCAAGGACACTTTCGAAGGCTCGTTGAATTGCCTGCGGCCGTTCGGGCTGTTGGCCATCTTCGGCAACGGATCGGGGCCGGTGCCGCCTTTCAACCTCGGTTTGCTTGCGTCGAAGGGATCGCTGTACGTCACGCGGCCGACCTTGTTCACGCACATTTCGAGCCGCGAAAGCACGCAGGCCATGGCCGACGATCTGTTTGCCGTGGTCGAAAGCGGCGCTGTGAAGATCCCGATCGACCAGCGTTATCCGCTGGCCGACGTGCAGCAGGCGCACCGCGATCTCGAGGCGCGCAAGACGACCGGCTGCACCATCCTGACTCTGTCGTAGCCACAGCGGCGCACGCCGCTCGTGCGCCTACTGCAACTGACTGAGGCGCGATTCGCGCATGCGCGTCGGCGCCAGTGCGCCGGCGGATTCGAGAATGGGGTAGGCGATCGAGCAGATGTGCGAGTTGATGCGCTTGAGCTCGCTGATCAGGTCGATGTGCAGCGAACTGGTCTCGATACTGAGCGCGGTCTGGTCCGACAGCCGCCCAAGGTGGGTCGTGGCATAGGCGCGCTCCAGATCGCGGAAGCGCGCCTTTTCTTCGAGCAGCTTCTGGGCGTCGCGCACGTTGCCGTTCAGGAAAACGCTCATGCTTAGCCGCAGATTGGCCACCAGCCGCTCGTGCAGTTCGACAATCTCGCGCATGCCGGCTTCGGAAAAATTGCGCTGCGGCTTGATCTTCTTGTCCTCGATGTCGATGATCACGCGCTCGATGATGTCGCCGATCTGCTCCATGTTGATCGTGAAGCTGATGATGTCCGTCCAGCGGCGGCTCTCCTCCTCGCCCAGCGCCTCGCGCGAAATCTTGGTGAGATAGTACTTGATCGCCGAATAGAGCTCGTCGACCGTGTCGTCGAGATTGCGCAGTTCCTGGGCGAGGCGAAGGTCGTTGTGCTTGATCACGTTGAGCACGCCGATCAGCATCGTTTCGACCACGTCGGCCTGGTGCAACGCCTCTCGCGCAGCGTTGGAGATGGCAAGAGATGGCGTCGAGATCGCGGAGGGGTCCAGATGCTGTGGGCGTCGGGCTGTGGCCTCCGTGGGCACCGGCAGCAGGCGCGTGGCCAGCCGGGCGACGTATTCGGTCAATCCGATGAAGCAGACACTCATGATGACGTTGAACGCCAGGTGGTAGAGCACTACGAGCTGCGTCGCGTCGGTGACGAACGGCCTGACCTCTCGCAGCCAGAGCCCAACGAACGGCGCTGCGATGGCAACGCCGAGCGCCTTGAACAGGAGATTGCCTACCGTCACTTGCCGCACTGCAATAGACGACTTGGCGGTGGTGAGTACGGCCAGCAAGCCGCTTCCCAGGTTGGCGCCGAGCACGAGGCCGAGGGCCACGTCGAGCGGCACCACGTTCGAGCTTGCCATCGCTGCGACCAGCAGCACGACCGCCAGACTCGAATAGGCAACGATCGACAGCGCGGCTCCGATGGTGATTTCGAGCAGCACGTCGCTGTTGAGCGATCCAAGCACAGCGCGCATGGCCGGGCTTTCAAATAGCGGGCCGGTGGCCTCCACGACCAGCTGCAGCGCCAGCAACATCAGCCCCAGCCCGATCAGCACGCGGCCCACGCGGCCCGCCACGCTGGAAGGACGCGTAATGAACAGCACAACGCCGACGAAAATGAAAAGCGGGGACAGCCATGAAAGATCTGCCGAGAACAGCACCGACATCAGCGCTGTGCCGACGTCGGCGCCCCGCATCACCGCCAGCGCCGCTGGGAGCGTGACCAGTCCCTGGCCGACGAAGGACGAAGTCATCAGCGAAGTGGCGGTGCTCGATTGCACGAGTGCCGTCACTCCGATTCCGGACAATGCCGCCGTGAAGCGATTGCGCATGCTGTGCACGAGGATGCGGCGCAGATTTGCGCCGAACACCCGCAGCACGCCGGTGCGAACGAGTTGGGTACCCCACACCAGCAGCGCGATCGCCGCCAGCAAATTCAACAAGTGCTTCATGGAATAGAAGCACTATAGAGCACCCCCGGAAGCCCAGGCCAGGAACACCGCGGAACTGGCTTTGCCAGGCCGCCGGTGTTGCCCCCGGTAGGGGGTAGGCGAAGCGACACGAAGTGCGCGCAGCCTGGGGGCGAGCAACAGAAACACCGCGGAACTGGCTTTGCCAGGCCGCCGGTGTTGCCCCCGGTAGGGGGTAGGCGAAGCGACACGAAGTGCGCGCAGCCTGGGGGCGAGCTAAGTCTTCCTTACCCGCCGCAACTCATCGATGACCAGGCAGATCGCCCCGATCGTGATCGCGCTGTCCGCTACGTTGAAGGCGGGAAAGTGCCGGCCGGCAAGATGGAAGTCGAGAAAGTCGACCACGTAGCCGTGCATCATGCGATCGATCACGTTGCCGATCGCGCCGCCGAGGATGGCGGCCATCGAAAACGAGAACAGCTTCTGCCCCGCGTGCGACCTGAGCATCCAGATGATGAAGAGCGCCGCCGCGATGCCGATGGCCATGAAGAACCAGCGCTGCCAGCCTGCCGCATCCGCCAGGAACGAAAAAGCCGCGCCGGTGTTGTGGGCACGCACGACGTTGAAGAAGCTGGTGACGTAGGTCGCGTCGCCGTACTTGTAATAGCCGAGGATCAGCGTCTTGGTGAACTGATCGACGATCACGATCACCAGTGCAAGGCCAAGCCAGGGCCAGATGCCGAGGCCCCGGGCGCCCGAAGACTGGCGGGCCATCAGGCGATGTTCCTTGCTTCGCCCGCGCCGTAGAGGTTGCTCGTGCAACGTCCGCAGAGACCAGGATGCGCGGCATCGTGCCCGACGTCGTCGCGCCAGTGCCAGCAGCGCTCGCACTTCGCCGCCGTGCTTGCCGTCACAGTGGCCGACAACGCATCGCCAGGCGTCAGCGCCACGGCCGAGGTGATGAAGACGAACTTCAGGTCGTCGCCCAGCGAAGCGAGCAGCGCATGGTCATTGGCCGGCGCGGCAATGGTCACGTTGGCCTGCAGCGACGAGCCGACCTGGCCCGCTGTGCGCACCGATTCAATTTCCTTGTTGACCGCGTCGCGGATCTCTCGGATGCGGGTCCACTTGGCGAGCAGTGCGTCGTTGGGTGTTCCGAGGTCGCTGTAGGTCTGCACGAAAATCGACCGGCCGTCGCCGCAGAACTTCCAGGCTTCTTCGGCCGTGAAGCTCAGGAATGGTGCCATCCAGCGCAGCATCGCTTGGGTGATGTGCCACAGGGCGGTTTGTGCGCTGCGGCGCGCAAGCGAGCCGGGGGCGGTCGTGTAGAGCCGGTCTTTCAGCACGTCGAGGTAGAACGCGCCTAGGTCCTCCGAGCAATACACCTGCAGCTTCGCAACCACCGGGTGAAACTCGTAGACCTTGTAGTGCGCGAGCACGTCCGCCTGAAACTGCGCGGCGCGGCTGAGCGCGTAGCGGTCGATTTCGAGCAGTTGGTCGAGCGGCACCGCATCCTTCGCGATGTCGAAATCGCTGGTGTTCGCGAGCAGGAAGCGCAGCGTATTGCGGATCCGGCGATAGGCATCCACCACGCGGGCGAGGATCTTGTCGTCACCGGCGATGTCGCCCGAGTAGTCGCTCGCAGCCACCCACAGGCGCGTGATTTCGGCGCCGAGCTTCTTGTTGACTTCCTGCGGGTCGATGCCGTTGCCGAGCGACTTGCTCATCTTGCGGCCCTGGCTGTCGACCGTGAAGCCGTGCGTGAGCAGGCCGCGATAGGGGGCGCGGCCTTCGAGTGCCGACGCGATCAGCAGCGACGAATGAAACCATCCGCGATGCTGGTCGTGGCCTTCGAGGTAGAGGTCGGCTTCGGGGCCGGTTTCGTGGTGCACCTTGGGGTGCGTGCCGCGCAACACGTGGAAGAAGGTCGAGCCGGAGTCGAACCACACTTCGAGGATGTCGGTGCTCTTGGTGTAATGCGGCGCGTCGGCATCGCCGAGGATTTCTTCAGTGGTCACGCGGCTCCATGCCTCGATGCCGCCTTCTTCGACGATGTCGGCGGCCTGATCGAGGATTTCCATCGTGCGCGGATGCAACTCGCCCGAGTCCCGATGCAGGAAGAACGGGATCGGCACGCCCCAACTGCGCTGCCGGCTGATGCACCAGTCGGGCCGGTTGGCGATCATGTCGTGCAGGCGCGCCTTGCCGTTCTCTGGATAGAAGCTCGTCTGCTCGATGGCTTCCAGCGCCGTCTGGCGCAGCGTCTTGGGCGCCTTGTCCTTGGTAAACACGCCTTCGCCTTCGTCCATGCGGATGAACCACTGCGCTGCGGCACGGTAGATCACCGGCGTCTTGTGACGCCAGCAATGCGGATAGCTGTGGGAGATCTGCTCGGTCGTCATCAGGCGGCCGGCATCGCGCAGCGCATGGATGATGACCGGAACCGCCTTCCAGATATTCTGGCCGCCGAAAAGCGGGAAGTCAGCCGCGTAGGAGCCATTTCCTTGGACCGGATTCAGGATGTCGTCATAGGAAATGCCGTGAGCGATGCAGGAATTGAAGTCATCCACGCCATAGGCCGGCGAGGAGTGGACCAGACCGGTGCCGTCATCGGCCGTCGCGTAGTCCGCAAGATAGACCGGCGAGAGGCGACGGAAGCCTGCATCCACGTCGTAGAGCGGATGCTCGAACTCCAGTCCGCCCAGCTTCTCGCCCTTGACGGTGGCAAGCACCTTGCCGTCGAGCGCGTAGCGGGTCATGCACATCTCGACCAGCGAGGCGGCAAGGACGAGGAGGCCGCGCTCTGTATCCACGAGCGAGTAGTCGAGCTCGGGATTCAGGTTGATCGCCTGGTTGGCTGGGATCGTCCAGGCGGTGGTGGTCCAGATCACCGCGAAGGCGTCCTTGCCGAGTGCCGGCAGGCCGAATGCGGCGGCGAGCTTTGCGGGGTCGTGCGCCTTGAAGGCGACGTCCAGCGTCTGTGATTTCTTGTCGGCGTATTCGATCTCGAATTCAGCCAGGGACGAGCCGCAGTCGAAACACCAGTACACCGGCTTGAGCCCGCGATAGACGAAGCCGCGCTCGATCACGCGCTTGAAGGCGCGGATTTCGCCCGCCTCGTTGGCGAAGTCCATCGTCTTGTACGGGTGGTCCCATTCACCCAGGACACCCAGGCGCTGGAAATCGGACATCTGCTGTGCGATCTGTTCCGTCGCGTAGCCGCGGCTCTTGGCCTGCATCTCGTCGCGGCTCAGGTTGCGGCCGTACTTCTTTTCGATCGCGTTCTCGATCGGCAGGCCATGGCAATCCCACCCGGGCACATAGAGCGCGTCGTAGCCTTCAAGCTGGCGCGCCTTGGTGATCATGTCCTTCAGGATCTTGTTGACCGCGTGACCCATGTGGATCTGACCGTTGGCATAGGGTGGGCCGTCGTGCAGGATGAACTTGGGCGCACCGTGGCGTGCATCCCGCAGGCGGTGATAGACGCCTTGCTCGTTCCATTCGTTGACCCATCCGGGTTCGCGCTTGGGCAGGTCGCCGCGCATCGGGAAGGGGGTGTCGGGCAGGTTCAGCGTGGCCCGGTAGTCGGTGCCGCCGTCGGTCTTGTTGTCAGCCATGGAATTTCCAGAAATCTGCGCTGCCGTGCAACGCGCGAGGGGATCGGGAGCGTGCGGCCTTTGCTGTGAAGGCGAGGCCGGACGCGGCGGAAAGCGAAGGTTCCGCTTTAAATTCGATCGCGCGTGGTTTGGCGATGGGTCTCGGCGTGGGTGGAAGCAAAGAATGCGCGCGCGTCACGCCCATCCTTCGCGATGCCCGCGGTAAGGGCCTCGAGACTGGTGTAGCGCAATTCGTCGTGCAATTTGTGCAGCAGTTCCACGCGGACGATTTTACCGTAGGCCCCTTCGGAACCGAGATGAGAAGGCCAGTCGAGGCAGTGCGTCTCGAGCAGCACGCGGCCGGCGTTGACGTCGTTGGCATCGAGGGAAGGGCGCACGCCCAGATTGGCGACGCCGTGAAGCGGCGAGTCGGTCAGGCCGTGGACCAGCACCGCAAAGATTCCGTTTGCGGCCGGCTTCCAATGCTTGAAACGAAGGTTGAGGGTGCGAAACCCGTCGTCGCGGCCCGGCGCGGTAGCGCCCAGCGCACGCCCAAGCTTTCGTCCATGGACCACGTGGCCGGAGATTGCGTAAGGCCGCCCCAGCAGGGTGTGCACATCGGCCATGCGACCTTCGGCGAGCGCCTCCCGTACGGCGGAGCTCGAGACGCGAAGGCCGTGCACTTCATAGCTGTTCATCCGCGCGACGTCGAAGCCGTGCTGGTCGCCGGCCCGGTCGAGCATCGCGTAGTCGCCGGCGCGCTTGGCGCCGAAGCGAAAGTCATCCCCGACCAGAACGTAGCGCGCGCCCAAGCCTTCGATCAGCACATGCTGGATGAATTCGTCGGGAGTCTGTGACGCAAGAGCGGCATCGAAAGGCAGCACGATCGTCTGCGCGACGCCGGCGGCGGCCAGCGCTGTCAGCTTGTCACGCAGCGTGCCGATCCGGGCGGGAGCCAGTTCCGGCCGCTTGGTGATGGCCGCGAAGTAGTCCCGGGGATGCGGCTCGAAGGTCAGCACGCAACTGGGGAGGTTGCGCGCGCGCGCCTCGGTGTTCAGAAGCCCGAGCATGGCCTGGTGACCACGGTGGACACCGTCGAAATTGCCAATGGTCAGGGCACAGGCCGGAGCCACGCCCGGATGCCGAAAACCCCGGAAAATCTGCATCGGTCGGTATCTTTTTGATAGCACTTTGCGCCCGTGGAATGGGCACATCAGGCCGTTTTGTCACAAAGCCGGTATATTGTGACGCACTGCGTCATGCGCAAGCCCTTTCGGCTCGCTTGGCGTGCAGGTCTTTCCGTTGTTCTCTTTGCTTGAGGAGGCGTGTGGTGAAGGTCTTGAAGCTGTCGGCCCAAGGGCTGCCTCAATCGTGGATATCGCTTGAACAGGCGGTGATCCACTACGCCTCCGACGAGGTGCGCTGGGAGGTGGGCGCGCAAGTCGCGGTCTTCCGGGGCGGCCACAACGCGGTCACTGGCCAGCAGTCGCAGATCGCCATCAACAGCATCATCGGCACCAAGGGCGTGCCGCGCATCAACCCTTTCACCCAGCGGCCGGGGCTGACGAACGGCAAACTGTTCGCGCGGGATCGCAATGTATGCGCATATTGCGGCGGCCACTTTCACGAGGAAGAGCTGACGCGCGAACACATCATTCCCTTTGCGCAAAAGGGCATCGACACCTGGATGAACGTGGTGACGGCCTGCAAGCCTTGCAATCACCGCAAGAGCAGCCGCACGCCGGAACAGGCCGGAATGCCCCTCTTGTATGCGCCGTACGTGCCGAGCCTTTGGGAGGACTTCATCCTGCGCAATCGCCGCATCCTCGCGGATCAGATGGAATTCCTGATGGCGCATCTGCCGCAGAGTTCGCGGCTGCACGGGTAGCGGTTCAGTAGGTCAGTTCGAGCACCGTCACGTGGTTCTGCGCTGCGGGCCAGGAGAGGCCGGCCACGTGTTCCCCGTTGAATTCGGCCGCGACGGTGCGAGGCACGTCGCTTGTCAGCCTGAGTGTCGACGCCGAGACGCCCGAGCCTTGTGGCGGCACGCCGGGTGGCAGCGCTTGGCCGTCGAAGCGCATGGTGTCGCGCCGCGCGTCGAAATAGCCTCGGGGGCGGGTGAAGATCACGAGCGCCTTCGTGCCGCTGCCGGTCTCCGGCATGCGCTCCGGCCGCAAATGGACGACGCCGCTCGAGCGCGGGAACGGGCTTCGGTAGATGTGCGTTGTCGCGTAGCCTTTCGCGCTCAGGACGAACTCATAGGCTGTGTCCGTCTGGCCGACGAAGGGGCCCCATCGTGCGTCGGATTCGATGGTCTGCACCCACGCGGCCGGGCCGCCCCGCATTCCGGTAGAGGCTTCGACGGCAAAAATTTCGAGGCGAGCGCCAACCAGGGGCAAGTTGTTGACGAAGCCGCCGCTCGCAGCGTCCAGCGGGTGCAGGCCCAAGCCGGTGACCCTGCCGGACAGGACCACTGGCGCTTCAGGAACGGGTTGTGTCGTTCTCGCATCCTTGCCCGTGAGAAAACGCCAGGTCGCTGCAAACGCGGCCGCCGAGAACGAAGTCTCCCGGTGATCCACGCGCGGCAATACGACGTTGGTCGCGCCCCTGAGAGCCGGTCCGTCGAACCCGATGTGCGTCGGCTTGCCTTGGGCGCCGATCCAGATCCCGTCAGGTTGCGCGTATTTGTCGTTGCTGTCCGAGCGCAGTGTCAGCCACTTCACGCCGGGCGTGACTTCATCGCCCTCCGCATTTTTTGCCGCGTTGAGCTGCCGCAGGAAAGGACTCAGTCCGGAGAACTCGCTGCCTTCGCGAAGCCCTTCGATAGCCCAGATGCCGTGTGCCGGATTGCCGCCCAGGACGACATGGCTCACGACGCGATCGCCCCCGCCGTTCTGCACGTAGTTGCGGATCGCGTTGCCGCCTCGCGAGTTGCCGATCAAGACGACGCGGGACGCGCCCGTCGACGTCAGGACGCGCTCGACTTCGTGCTTCAGAAAGGCCATCGAATCGGCGGTGGAACTGCGCCCCGGCTGCGGAATGGCATCGTCATCGCGAGCCAGCGGAAAAGGTTGATCCAGTGCAAACAATCGATCGCGCGGCCAGCCGTTCGATTCGAAGCGCCAGATCGTGGTCAGCCACAAGGCGGCCGAATCGCCATTGCCGTGCATGAAAACGATGGGTGCCCGATCGGCGGCGCTTGGCGGGGTAGCGGGGGCGGGAAGCATGGTCGATGGCAAGACTGGCAGAGATCAATCAACCAGAGTTTGCACGGCAATCTCCGGTTCAAGAAAAAGCGCCCGCGGGCTCGAAGCCGGCGGGCGCCTTGCAGAGAGAGGAGATTGCGCGGATCAGGCGAACACGCCGGCCGTGTCCTGCATGCGGGCCGAGACCTCGCCCAGATGGTGCAGCGTATCGCCGAAGGTCATTTCAAGCTGCGTGAGCTTCTTGAAATAGTGACTCACGATGTACTCGTCCGTCACGCCGATTCCGCCGTGAAGTTGCACGGCCTGCTGACTGACGAAGCGCATGGAGACGCCCAACTGGTACTTGGCGCGCGCAAGTGCCTGGCGACGCTCCGCAGCCGGTGCGTTGAGCTTCAGGCTGGCGTAGTAGCTCATCGAGCGGGCCAGTTCGAGCTGCATCTTCATGTCGGCGACGCGGTGGCGAAGCGCCTGGAAGGTAGCGATCGCCACGCCGAACTGCTTGCGGGTGTTCATGTACTCGACAGTGATCGCCAGCGTCTTGTCCATCACGCCGACCGCCTCGGCGCAAGTGGCGGCAATGCCAATGTCGACGGCGTGTTCGAGGACGGGCAAGCCGTCCTTGGTGATCAGAGTGGCGGCCGCATTGTCGAAAACGACCTCTGCCGCGCGGCTGCCGTCCTGCGTGCCGTAGCCCCGGGCTGCAACGCCGTCGGCCGCGCGTTCGACGAGAAAGAGCGCGATCTTGCCGCCGAGCTGTGCGGGCACGATGTACGCGTCGGCCTCGTCGCCGGCGGGCACCAGGCTCTTGCTGCCGCTCAGCTTCCAGCCGTCACCGGCCTGGGTCGCCTGAGCCTCGCAGACATCAAGGCGATAGCGCGCCTTTCGCTCCTGGTAGGCCAGGACCACCATCGCCTGGCCGCCCGCGATGCGCGGCAGCCAGTTGTTCTTGGTCTCTTCGTCGGCATGCCCGGCAAGCACGGCACCTGCGATGAATGACTGTGCCAACGGCTCCAGCACGATGCCGCGCCCGAGTTCTTCCATGACGACCATGCTTTCCACAGGTCCCATGCCCAATCCGCCTTCGTCTTCGGGGATGTAGAGGCCGCCCAGGCCCAGTTCGGCCAGCTGGTCCCAGGCTTCACGAGAGAAACCCCCGGCTGCTTCGGTGGCGCGGCGGCGCTCGAAGGTGTAGCCCTTTTCGACCCACTTGGCGACCGCGTCGCGAAGCTGTTGCTGGTCGTCGCTGAAATTGAAGTCCATTGCTTGATCCTTTTTTGCCCGCGTTCAGCCCAAGACCGTCTGCGCGACGATGTTGCGTTGTACTTCGTTGCTGCCGCCGTAGATGGTGGTCTTGCGCAGATTGAAGTAGGTCGATGCAAGAGGCGCCAGTTGCGGATGGCCGCCAGGGAAATCGCCTTGCCAGCCAGCTTCCATGGCTTCGCGAATCAGCGGCAGCGAATAGGGGCCGCCGGCCAGCATCATCAGTTCCGAATAGCGTTGCTGGATCTCGCTGCCCTTGATCTTGAGGAGACCGGCGATGTCGAGCGAGTTCTTGCCCGAAGTCGCGGCTGAAAGAACGCGCAACACCAGCATCTCCAGCGCGACGACGTCGACTTCGAGCTTGGCGATCTCGTCGCGGAAGCGCTGGTCTTCCCACACGCCCTCGCTCTTGGCCAGGCGCTTGAGGCGCTCCAGCTCGCGCTTGGCACGATTCACGTCGGCAATGTTGGTGCGCTCGTGCGAGAGCAGGTGCTTGGCGTAGGTCCAGCCCTTGTTTTCCTCGCCGATCAGGTTTTCGGCTGGCACTTCGACGTTGTCGAACCAGACTTCGTTGACTTCGTAGCCGCCGTCCAGCAGCTTGATCGGCCGCACCGTGACGCCGGGCGACTTCATGTCGATCAGCAGGAAGCTGATGCCGGTCTGCGGCTTGCCCTCATTGCTGGTGCGGACCAGGCAGAAGATCCATTCGCCGTACTGGCCGAGCGTGGTCCAGGTCTTCTGGCCGTTGACGATGTATTTGTCGCCTTGACGTTCTGCCTTGGTCTTGACGGAGGCGAGGTCCGAACCGGAGCCCGGTTCGCTGTAGCCCTGACTCCACCAGACTTCACCGCTCGCGATACCGGGCAGAAAGCGCTTCTGCTGCTCGGCATTGCCGTAGGCCATGATCACCGGTGCCACCATCACGGGTCCGAAGGGAATGATCCGCGGCGCGCCGGCGAGGGCGGCTTCTTCTTCGAACAGGTGTTTTTCGATCGCCGTCCAACCGGGTCCGCCAAATTCCTTGGGCCAGCCGTATCCCAGCCAGCCTTTCTTTCCAAGGATCTTGGCCCAGCGTTGCAGATCGTCGCGCGTCAATTCGAGCGCGTTATGCACCTTGTGGGAAATCTCTGCGGGAAGGTTTTCCTTGACCCATGCGCGAATCTCTTCGCGGAACTTCTGTTCTTCAGGTGTGAAGCTCAAATCCATGCGTGCCTCGCTGTGTTGATCGAACGCCGCAGGAGGCGGCGTGTCTCCGAAACCGATGGTTTTAGCACGGTCGTGCTTGTTCGAGGTGTCCGCGCGGCGACAAGCCCGGAGCCCCTGACCAAGCACAGATAATCCCGCGTCCCATGAAGAACATTGTGATCCTGATCTCGGGGAGTGGCTCCAATATGGCGGCCATTCTGAAAGCGGCTGAAAGCGGTCGCTGGGCGGCGCGCTTGGGCGCGCGCGTGGCGGCAGTCATCAGCAACAGGGCGGATGCGCAAGGATTGCTGATCGCCCGGCAGCATGGCGTTTCCACGGCCGTGGTTTCGCACAAGGAGTTTTCTAGCAGGCCGGAGTTCGACGCGGCACTTGCCCGCGAAGTCGACGCGCATTCGCCGGCGCTCATTGTTCTGGCCGGATTCATGCGCATCCTGACCCCCGACTTCGTTGCGCGCTACGAAGGCCGGCTGCTGAACATTCACCCGTCGCTCCTGCCCGCTTTCCCGGGGCTCGACACGCACCGGCGAGCACTGGAGGCCGGGTGCCGGGTGGCAGGGGTGACCGTTCATGAGGTGACGGTGCAACTGGATCATGGGCCGATCCTTGCCCAAGCGGCAGTGCCTGTCATGCCCGACGACACTCCTGAAATCTTGGCTGCGCGGGTGTTGGCGCAAGAACACAGGGTTTACCCCCAAGCCATCGCAAGCTGGCTCGAACGCGACACAAACTGACACAATCCCACCATCTCGTGTGCTGGGGGATGTCGGATTGAAAAGTTCTGGTCGCGCCTCTGGTCGCACTTCGCCTAGTCGAGCTTGACGAAGCGTCTCCGTGATGAGCCCTCAACATCCACGACTTCATCGAACATGCCTGCGGGTCTCACCCAAAGGCCGCGCTCCCCATAAAGCGCTCGATAGAGCGTCATCGGCTCCAGCGTCTCGCTGTGGCGCACCGTGCCGAGGACTTCATATTCGCCGCCCTTGTAGTGGAGGTAGCGCCCAGGCGGTGTTTCGATCAGGGGCGGCAGGATTTCGTCTGACACGTGGTTGTTTCCCTCTATAGGCTGAAAGGTCAGGATGAATCGGGCAGATTTTGTTCATCTGGTGCGACTGAGCGAGCATGCCAGCGCCGATGACAGCACCGGCTACCGGCGCGGCGTCGCCATTTTTGCCGCGCTGGGTTACCTGTGGGTGGTCGCCTGCCTGGCGCTTGCGGTTGGCATCATCGTGTGGGTGGCCGGGTCTTTGGGTGTCGGCGGACGTTTTGGTGTAGCCCACGGCTGGCTTCTGTTGTTTGCGCTAGGGTTGCTCTGGGCGACGCTGCGCGCGCTTTGGGTGCGCCTCGAAGCGCCGGAAGGAATCGTGCTGGAGCGTGAAGACGCGCCCGGGCTTTTCGAGTCCCTCGACCGTATCCAGCGGAAGATCGACGGACCACCCGTGCATCGCGTCTATCTCGACAGCGAATTCAATGCGAGCATCCGCCAGTTGCCGCGCTTCGGTCTCTTTGGGGGTGCGACCAATTACCTGAGCGTGGGGCTGCCCCTTTTGATGGCGCTGGACCGGCGCCGGCTGCTTTCGGTGTTGGCGCACGAATACGGTCACTTGCGCGGCAACCACGGCAAGCTGAGCGCGTGGATTTACCGCACCCGCCTTTCCTGGCTCCGGCTCGACGCTAATTTCCAGCGCGACGAGGGTGTCATGGCATTCGCGTCGCAAGCCTTCTTTCGGTGGTACTTTCCCCGCTTTGCCGCGAAGACTTTCGCGCTGGCGCGGCAGGATGAATACGAAGCCGATCGGGTCGCGGCGCGGCTTCTGGGGACGCGCGTCGTTGCCAGTGCCCTGAAGGAGATCGCCGTCAAAAGCGCCTGGTACGCGGAGCAATTCTGGCCGGCGCATTGGGGGCGCGCGCTCGATGATGCTCTGCCGGCGGGGCCGTTCTCCTCCATGGCGCCCCGGTTTTGCGCCCCCGTCGAAGAGGACTTCGCCCGCGCGGCGCTGCGCGATGCGCTTCGCAGCGTGAGCGACGTGGACGACACGCATCCGGTTTTGCGCGATCGGCTGGAAGCACTCGATGAGAAATCCGCCATGCCGTCCTGGTCTGACAAGCCGGCGCTCGGCCTGCTGGCGGACGCAGGCAAGTGGATTGCCCATTTCGACGACGAATGGCGCCGGGATCACGCGAGCGACTGGAAGCAGCATCACGCCTATCTGGTTCGGGTGCGCGAACGTGTGGCGGCGCTCTCGGAGAGTGCCGGACGGAACAGCGCTGACGAGATGGTGGAGTGGGCCGACTGCGCGCGCCGCATCGATCGCGCACCTGACGTGCGCAAGCTGTATGAACGTGCGCTCGCAATCACAGCGGACCATCCCGGAGCACTGCGCGGCTTGGCGCAGGTACTCCCCGCCAGCGATCGGCCAAGCCGTCTGGCGCTGCTCGAGCGCTTGCACGAATCGAGCGCAGCCAGCCGATGGTGGGCGGCTAAGACAGCGGTTGCGGCACTAGAAGACCTCGACAATGGAGCCCACGACGATCGTGCGCTCAGGCTCTGGCGCGAGCGAGCCAGGACGGCCGAGGCCGCCGAGCAGCGCGCGTGGGAAGAAATCACCGAAACGCCGTTCTTCAGCCAGATCGCGCGCCATGATCTGAGCGAGTTCGAACTCGGCGAATTGCGCGCGGACTTCGTGCGTTGCGGGGCGATCAACCGGGCATGGGTGGTGCGCAAGAACCTTCGCGAGTTTCCATGGCGGCGCGCGTACGTCGTCTTTCTCGAACTGCCTGCGCTTCCGGACGAAGAGCGCTGGAATCTCTGCCGTCAACTGGAGCACACGTTGAGCATTCCCGGCGCTGCGCTGGTCTTGTGGGCCGGGCATTCGCCTACCCTCGCGGAGATCGAGCGTCAGGCTTTCGGGCCGGTTTGGACGCGCGCTTCCGCGTGACGGGGGCTTCGGCTGAGACAATGGGGCATGCACCCCAAAGCCCTGCTTGAGGCCACAGCCGCACTGGTCGGCCTCGTTCTGAAATTCGATCACCCGGCCGATCAGGTCGTTTCCCGCTTCTTTCGCGATCACCGCGAACTCGGGCCCCGTGAGCGCGCCACGTTGGCCGAGACTGTTTACACGGTACTCCGCAAGAAGCTGCTTTTCGATCACTTGTCGCCTTCTGGCAGCGGCCCAAAGGAGCGCCGGATGGCGATCCTCGGCTTCTACGGGCCGCGAGACTTCCTCAAGAGTGCATTGAACGACACTGAAAAGCGATGGCTAGACAACTGCGACGCCGTCAAACAGGACGATTTACTCGAACGTCACCGGCACAACTTGCCGGAATGGTTGGTGGCGCCTCTTAAGGCGCAGTTGGGCGATCAGTTCTGGCAGCTGGTAGAGAGCTTGCAACAGGCGGCCCCGCTCGATCTTCGTGTCAATGTCCTCAACGACAAGCGGGCGGACGTGCAAAAAGAACTGGCACTGGCGGGCATCAAGTTTATGGCAACGCCGTTTTCGCCTTGGGGTCTCCGCATCGAGGGGAAACCGGCACTCACCAAGGTCGACGCTTTTGCCCGCGGCGCGGTCGAAGTGCAGGACGAGGGATCTCAGCTGCTCGCGCTGCTGCTCGATGCAAAGCGGGGCGAGATGGTGGTCGACTTTTGTGCAGGCGCAGGCGGCAAAACACTTGCGATCGGCGCGACCATGAGAAATACCGGACGGCTTTACGCCTTCGACACTTCGGCGCACCGGCTGGATGCGCTGAAGCCGAGGCTTGCGCGGAGCAAGCTCTCCAACGTGCACCCTGCTGCGATTGCGCATGAGCGAGATGACCGCATCAAGCGCCTGGCGGGCAAGATCGATCGTGTTTTGGTTGACGCGCCTTGCTCAGGCTTGGGTACGCTTCGGCGAAACCCCGATCTGAAGTGGCGGCAATCCCCGCAATCCGTACAAGAACTCACAGTCAAGCAGGCAGCGATTCTGCAAAGCGCCGCGCGATTGGTGAAATCCGGGGGGCGGCTTATCTATGCAACATGCAGCATCCTGCCGGAGGAGAACGAAGTCATCGCCGAAGCTTTTGGCGCGGCGAACCCCGACTTCGAGGCAGAGGACGTGTCCGAACTGCTGAAAGGATTGAAGATTCCGAATGCCGAGTCCCTGTGCATCGGCGGCGAAGGAGGACGTTTTCTCCGGCTTTGGCCCCACCGCCATGCGACGGACGGGTTTTTTGCATCGGTGTGGACGCGGAAGTAGGCACAAAGCTCCAAAGAAGGTCGGAACCTGCGGTGGATCAAGGATTTAGCCCCCTTTTCAGGGCCGAACCTTTAAAATCGCCAGTTACCTGAAGGCTGCACCTTCGTGCGGCTATGGAGTATTGAATTCAATGTTGCTTCCTGACTCTGCCGTACTGAGCGCGGCCATCGATTGGCTCGGACACGGCTTGTGGGATCTCACTTGGTGGCAGATCGTGTTGTACACGCTCGTCACCACGCACATCACGATCGCGGGTGTGACGATTTTCCTGCACCGGACGCAAACGCATCGGGCCATGGATCTTGGTCCGATTCCCTCTCACTTCTTCCGCTTCTGGCTGTGGCTCGGTACCGGCATGGTGACCAAGGAATGGGTCGCCATCCACCGCAAGCATCACGCAAAGTGCGAAACCGAAGAAGACCCGCACAGCCCCCAGATCAAAGGTATCGACGAAGTCATGTGGCGCGGCGCAGAGCTGTATCGCAAGGAATCGAAGAACAAAGACACCATGGAGCGATTCGGCCATGGCACCCCCAACGACTGGATCGAGCGCAATCTCTACTCGCGCTATAGCTGGCAAGGCGTTGGCCTGATGCTCATCCTCAACCTGGCACTGTTTGGCGGAATCGGCCTCACAGTCTGGGCTGTGCAGATGCTCTGGATCCCGTTCTGGGCGGCCGGTGTGGTCAACGGCATCGGGCACTTCTGGGGTTATCGCAACTTCGAAGCCACTGATGCGAGCACCAACCTGATTCCCTGGGGAATCATCATCGGCGGCGAAGAGCTGCACAACAACCATCACACCTATCCGACTTCCGCCAAGTTCTCGGTGAAGAAGTACGAGTTCGATATCGGCTGGGTCTACATCAGCCTGATGCAGAAGATCGGCTGGGCCAAGGTCAAAAAGGTTCCGCCGAAGCTCCAGATGGGCGACGTGCAGCCTGTGGCCGATGCAAGAACGCTGGAAGCGGTCATAGCGAATCGCTACGAGGTGATGGCCGGCTATGCGCGCGAAATGCGCCGCACCACCCGTCACGAATTGGCGGCACTCAAGTCGAAGGGAGCCGACTTGTCGGTGTTGAAGGCGGCCAAGCGGTGGTTGCATCGTGACGACGACAAGGTGCCCGCAGCGGCACGACCCCAGTTGGTGCAGGTGCGAGCGGCGCATCCGGTGCTCGACAAGATGATCACCATGCGCGAAGAGCTTCGGCAACTGTGGCTCAATACGTCGCAGTCGCGTGAGCAGTTGGCTGCGGATCTCGCTGCCTGGTGCCATCGCGCGGAAGCCAGCGGCATCTCCGGACTGCGCGAATTCTCGACCCGCCTGCGAGCAGCTCGCGCCTGAGATTCAGAAGTATCGGCAACGCCGATTCAAAAAAGCCGGCTTCTAAGCCGGCTTTTTTGTGCCCGCATGGGAAATCGCAGGCCAATAAAAAACCCCGCTGAATCTCAGCGGGGTTTTTTGAAAGCTCAGCCGAACTACTTCAGCTTGATTTCCTTGTACTCAACGTGTTTGCGTGCCTTCGGGTCGAACTTCATGATCGACATCTTTTCGGGCATCGTCTTCTTGTTCTTGCTGGTCGTGTAGAAATGGCCGGTACCCGCGGTGGATTCCAGCTTGATCTTTTCGCGTCCGCCTTTGCTCGTTGCCATGATTCAGCTCCTTAAGCTTGGCCGCGTGCACGCAGGTCTGCGAGCACGGCGTCGATGCCGTTCTTGTCGATCAGGCGCAGGGCAGCGCTCGAAACGCGCAGGCGAACCCAGCGGTTTTCAGTTTCGACCCAGAAACGACGGTATTGCAGGTTCGGCAGGAACCGGCGCTTGGTTTTGTTGTTGGCGTGGGAAACGTTGTTTCCGACCATCGGGCCTTTGCCCGTAACTTCGCATACGCGTGCCATGTGGACACTCTTTCTTGAACAGCTGGCACCTGAGTGCAACGGAGTTGCAAGGTGGTTTGCAGCTTGACCTCGCCAGAAGCGGGTGGCGGTACCCCGATTTGCTGCATGAGCCAAGAGTCTGGCAGAACTCAGCAAAGCCGGCGATTATAGCCCGCCAGGCATCCTTCAGTCAGATCGACACGCAAACGCGGAGAAGCCCCCTCGTCAGCTCTGGCCGCGGCAGTTGTGCCCAGCTCAAAGCTGACTGGGCGGCCTTATTCCTGCTCGAGAAATCGCT
This sequence comes from Variovorax sp. 10N420, assembly GCF_056394705.1. Classification (NCBI taxonomy): domain Bacteria; kingdom Pseudomonadati; phylum Pseudomonadota; class Betaproteobacteria; order Burkholderiales; family Comamonadaceae; genus Variovorax; species Variovorax sp. 10N420. The sequence continues at coordinate 80,766 of NZ_JBFTIJ010000014.1, forward strand.
GGGCGTCCAGCGCTGCCATACAGCCGGTGCCAGCGCTGGTGATGGCTTGGCGATAAATGTGGTCCTGCACGTCGCCTGCGGCAAACACGCCTGGAATGCTCGTCATGGTGGCGAAGCCCTGCAACCCCGCTCGGGTCAGGATGTATCCGTCCTTCATCTCGACTTGGCCCTGAAAGATGTCGGTATTCGGATGGTGCCCGATCGCGATGAAGCAGCCCTTCAGATCCAGCTTCTCGGTAGCACCGGTTTGAGTGTTCTTGAGGCGGATGCCAGTGACGCCGGAATCGTCCCCCAGGACTTCATCCAACGTGTTGTGCACCTTCAGATCGATCTTGCCTTCCGCGACCTTTTCGTGGAGCTTGTCGATGAGGATGGGCTCCGCACGGAACTTCTCGCGACGATGCACCAGCGTCACCTTGCTCGCAATGTTTGAGAGGTAAAGCGCTTCTTCGACGGCGGTGTTGCCTCCGCCGATGACGCACACCTCCTGGTCGCGGTAGAAGAAGCCGTCGCACGTCGCGCAGCCCGATACCCCGCGGCCCATGAAGTGCTGCTCGGAGTCGAGGCCGAGGTACTTGGCGGATGCACCGGTGGCAATGATGAGCGCGTCGCAGGTGTAGGTGCCGCTGTCGCCGGTGAGTGTGAACGGCCGCTTGCTGAGATCGACCTTGTTAATGTGGTCAAAGACGATCTGGGTCTTGAAGCGCTCGGCGTGCTCCAGAAAGCGTTGCATGAGATCGGGACCCTGGACCCCATGGACATCGGCAGGCCAGTTGTCGACCTCGGTGGTCGTCATGAGTTGGCCGCCTTGGGCGATGCCGGTGATGAGCATCGGTTCGAGATTGGCTCGCGCAGCGTAGACTGCCGCGGTATAGCCGGCCGGACCTGAGCCGAGAATGAGAACCTTAGCGTGGCGTGGGGAGGACATGAGTAGAAAACCTCAGATTGACGCTGCAGCAGCGTGTACATTTTCAGGGTGATAGATATGGAGTATCACCGTCCGGTTCAATGCCCGGGCGGGGCTGTTTTCAATGCGCGCGATTGTATTAATCCATTGATTGTGAATCGTGCGGAATCCGGGAATTGATGAATGTCGATGCTGTCCAATCTTGAATTGCTCCGCCGCGTGCCACTCTTCGCGGCACTGACGCCAACGCAGTCCGCGAGCATTGCGGATGCGATCGTCAAGAAGCGCTTCAAGCGCGCTGAAGTGATCGTGGAGCAGGGCAAGAAGTCCGATGCGCTCTATATCATCCTGACCGGACGCGCCCGTGTGATGAGTACCGACAGCCGAGGCAGAGAGGTGATCCTGGCGACCTTGCAGCCAGGTGACTACATCGGCGAGATGAGCATGATCGACGACGAGCCGCATTCGGCCACCGTTCGCACCGAGATCCAGACCGATGTGCTGATGCTGGGCCGCGAGGCTTTTGCTCGTTGCCTGCCGGAAAGCTCCTCGATGTCTTACAACATCATGCGCGGCTTGGTTGCCCGGCTTCGGCACGCCGATCGGAAGATCGAGTCGTTGGCGCTGATGGATGTCTATGGGCGCGTGGCGCGTTCGCTGCTCGAGTTCGCAGTGGACGACGGAGCGGGCAACCTCAAGGTGCGCGACAAGATTTCCCGACAGGATCTGGCCAAGATGGTGGGTGCTTCGCGCGAAATGGTCAGCCGCGTCATGAAGGACCTCGAGGAGCGCGGATTCGTGCAGACGTTGCCGGACGGCGCCATGATCATCAAGGAACGGCTCTCATCGCTGGCCTGATGGTCCGGCCGGCAGTGCGCAGCACGGCGGCCCCTGCATCGGCGGACCCTGACAACGCGGTCGCGATGGTTTTCGTTGTAGTTTCCTTTGACCACCAGTCCGTCCCTGACGGGTGGTGGCTGTGCCTTTCATGACTTATTCGCTCAATACTCTCCAATCGTCTTCGTCGGTCGACGGCCAGCCGGTGCGGTTGCGCGCGATGCGATTCGCCCACGAGATCACTCTCATCGCCGGCTTTGTCGCGCTGCTGTTCTGGCTCATGGCGATGTTGAGCTTCACGCCCTCTGACGCAGCCTGGTCCACGTCCGGTACAGGGGGCGAGGTCAAGAACTGGGGCGGGCGTATTGGCGCATGGCTTGCGGATGCGAGCTATTTCCTCGCCGGATATTCGGTCTGGTGGTGTCTTGCGGCCGGGGTGCGCGTCTGGCTTTCCTCATTGGCAGGATGGATGCGCGGCGGTGGCGCTGCCGTGCCGGAGGAAGCCCCGCGCGGTCCGTTCAACCGCAGCCGGCTCGCGTTCTGGTTTGGGCTCATCTTGTTGTTGTGCGCCAGCGCCGTCCTTGAATGGTCGCGTCTCTATCGGCTTGAATTTCGACTGCCCGGACATGGCGGTGGGGTGTTGGGTTATCTGGTCGGACCGGCCAGCGTCAAATGGATGGGCTTCACCGGCTCTGCGCTCATCGCCATTGCATGTGGGGTGATCGGTTCGGCGCTCGTGTTCCGGTTCTCGTGGGGGCAGATCGCCGAGCGCATCGGGACGCGCCTCTATTCGCTCTTCGAGTCGCGTCGCGAAAGGCGGGAAATTGCGCAAGACATCGCGATGGGCAAGCGGGCGGTGCGCGAGCGCGAAGAACTGGCATCGGTCGACCCCGGCGGCGAGAGCGAAGCTCCGGACGACGAAATGCGGGCGGTGCCGCGACCCAAACGGCGTCCAGCTTCTCCGCCGGTTCAAATCGAACCAGCGCTCGCGGAGGTACCCAAGAGCGACCGTGTCGCGAAAGAGCGCCAGAAGCCATTGTTTCGCGAATTGCCCGACAGCAAGCTGCCACAGGTCGATCTGCTCGATGCCGCGCAGACACGGCAGGAGACCGTCTCGGCTGACACGCTCGAGATGACGTCGCGCCTCATAGAGAAGAAGCTGAAGGACTTTGGCGTCGAGGTGCGCGTGGTGCTTGCTTCCCCAGGGCCGGTGATCACCCGCTACGAAATCGAGCCCGCTACTGGCGTGAAGGGCTCGCAGATCGTGAATCTTGCGAAGGACCTCGCGCGTTCTCTGTCGCTGGTGTCGATCCGCGTCGTCGAGACGATTCCAGGCAAGAACTACATGGCGCTCGAACTGCCGAACGCGAAGCGGCAGTCGATCAGGCTCAGCGAAATCCTGGGCTCGCAGATCTACAACGAGGGCAAGTCGATGCTCACCATGGGCCTCGGCAAGGACATCGTGGGCAATCCGGTTGTGGCCGATCTGGCAAAAATGCCCCACGTGCTGGTCGCCGGTACGACCGGTTCGGGCAAGTCGGTCGGCATCAACGCGATGATCCTGAGCCTGCTCTACAAGGCCGAGGCGCGCGATGTCCGTCTTCTGATGATCGACCCGAAGATGCTCGAAATGTCGGTGTACGAAGGCATTCCGCATCTGCTGGCGCCCGTGGTGACTGACATGCGACAGGCAGCCCATGGACTCAACTGGTGCGTGGCCGAGATGGAGCGCCGCTACAAGCTCATGAGCAAGCTGGGTGTGCGCAACCTGGCCGGCTACAACACCAAGATCGATGAGGCGAAGTCGCGCGAGGAGTTCATCTACAACCCCTTCAGCCTCACGCCGGACAGCCCCGAACCGCTCGCACGCGAGCCGCACATTGTCGTGGTGATCGATGAGTTGGCCGACCTGATGATGGTCGTGGGCAAGAAGATCGAGGAACTCATCGCTCGGCTTGCGCAGAAGGCACGTGCGGCGGGCATTCACCTGATTCTCGCCACGCAGCGTCCGAGCGTGGATGTGATCACCGGTCTGATCAAGGCCAACATTCCGACCCGTATCGCGTTCCAGGTGTCGAGCAAGATCGATTCGCGCACCATCCTCGACCAGATGGGAGCTGAAGCGCTGCTGGGCATGGGCGACATGCTCTACATGCCGAGCGGCACAGGGTTGCCGGTCCGGGTACATGGCGCGTTCGTCAGCGACGAGGAAGTGCATCGCGTCGTTGCCTATCTGAAATCGCAGGGCGAGCCGGATTACATCGAGGGTGTGCTCGAAGGCGGCACAGTCGACGGTGACGGCGACCTGCTCGGCGAAGGGGGCGGCGATGGCGGCGAAAAGGACCCGATGTACGACCAGGCCGTGGAAGTCGTGCTCAAGAACCGCAAGGCGAGCATTTCGCTGGTCCAACGTCACCTGAAGATCGGCTACAACCGTGCCGCGCGGCTGGTCGAAGACATGGAAAACGCAGGTCTCGTCAGTGCGATGAGCGGCAGCGGCCAGCGCGAAATTCTCGTCCCTGCGCGCACTGAATGAACTTGTCCAGCGAGGGATGCCGATGAAGAAGTTGATTGTGGGTATGGCGCTGGCGGTCCTGGCGGCCGCCGCGAGCGCCGGCGGGATGGAAAGCCTCGAGGCTTTCGTGAAGACAGCCAAGTCGGGGCTTGCCGAGTTCACCCAGACCGTGACCTCGCCGCCGAAAGAAGGCGTCGCCTCGCGCGACAAAGTGTCCACCGGCTCCTTCGCATTCCAGCGGCCGGGCAGATTCAGATTCGACTACAAGAAACCCTTCGTCCAGAGCATCGTTGCCGATGGAGAGACGCTCTGGCTCTACGACGCCGATCTGAACCAGGTCACGCAGCGCAAACAGGCCCAAGCGCTTGGATCGACGCCGGCGGCGTTGATTGCGGCTGCGCCCGACCTGAAGACCCTGCAGGCCGACTTCATGCTGGAGGCCGCGCCCGAGCGCGATGGTTTGCAGTGGGTCAAGGCCACACCGAAGAACAAGGACGGTCAACTTCAAAGCGTGCAGATCGGGTTCCAGGGCGATTCCCTGGCGGCACTTGAAATCCTCGACAGTTTTGGCCAACGGTCGGTACTGAAGTTCGGCAAGGTCGAGGTCAATCCCTCACTTCCGGCCGGCACTTTTGTCTTTAAGCCGCCCGCGGGCGCCGACGTAGTCCGGCAGTAGCACCCTCGCGGTCCCGGCACGCTGCCGACCTTCGGTGGCCGTCATCGGGCGCCGCTTCGGATGCTGCGCGACACTACAGCTCATCGATGGCTCCCTCCACGCATCAACCTCTCGCAGAACGCCTTCGCCCCAAGACCTTGGGCGAGGTCATTGGCCAACAGCATCTGCTCGGTCCGGGCATGCCGTTGCGCATCGCCTTTGAATCAGGCCAGCCGCATTCATGCATTCTGTGGGGCCCGCCGGGCGTGGGCAAGACCACCATTGCGCGTTTGATGGCCGATGCGTTCGATGCGCAATTTCTCAGCATCAGCGCCGTGCTCGGTGGCGTGAAGGATATTCGCGACGCCGTCGAGCGAGCCATCACCGCGCGTGACGGGCTCGAGCAGCGCCGCACGATCGTCTTCGTCGACGAAGTGCATCGGTTCAACAAGAGCCAGCAGGACGCGTTCCTGCCGCACGTCGAGTCGGGTCTTTTCACCTTCATCGGTGCGACGACCGAGAACCCTTCGTTCGAGGTGAATTCGGCTTTGTTGTCGAGGGCGGCGGTCTACGTGCTGCAACCGCTCGGCGAGGACGATCTGAAGCAGATCGTGACCCGTGCCCAGGACATCCAGGCGGTGCCTGCGATCGAGTCGAAGGCCATCGATCGGCTGATCGCCTACGCCGACGGTGACGCAAGACGGCTTCTCAACACGCTCGAGACGCTGTCGATCGCCGCCAGCACAGAGTCGCTCGACAACATCAGGGACGACTGGCTGCTGCGCGTTCTGGGCGAACGGATGCGCCGCTACGACAAGGGCGGCGAGCAGTTCTACGACACCATTTCCGCGCTGCACAAGTCCGTGCGCGGGAGTGACCCCGACGCTGCTCTCTACTGGTTCGTGCGCATGCTCGATGGTGGCGCCGACCCCCGATACATGGCGCGCAGACTCGTGCGCATGGCAAGCGAAGACATCGGGCTGGCGGACCCTCGCGCATTGCGTCTGGCGCTCGATGCCGCCGAAGTCTATGAGCGTCTCGGCACGCCAGAGGGCGAACTCGCATTGGCCGAGTGCGTTGTCTACCTGGCCATCGCGCCCAAATCGAACGCTGTCTACAAGGCCTACAACGAGGTCAAGGCGTTCATCAAGGCGGATGGAACGCGCCCGGTGCCAATGCACCTGCGCAATGCCCCGACACGGCTGATGAAGCAGCTCGACTATGGCAAGGGCTACCGTTATGCGCATGACGAGGAGGGCGGCTTCGCTGCTGGCGAGAGATACATGCCGGACGGCCTCGACCCGCCGCCGTTCTACAGGCCGGTCGAACGCGGGCTCGAAATCCGCATCGCCGAGAAGCTTCGCGAACTGCGAAAGCGCAACGGCGACGCCGCCGCTTGATACGTAGAGTTGAGGGGGCCGATACCCTCTTGCAAGCGTTCTGCAGCCCGCAAGCCGAAAACACGCGCGCCAGCGGGAAAACCCGGGCGTAAACGCACCAAACCGGCGTTCCGCCGTGACTAAAATCCCGCCCACAAACCCGCCGCCGACACATGCTGGCGGGTTTTTTGCTAAGTGAAGCGTATGGCGTCAATTCAGTACGCCGAGCTGGCCGAGACACCTCTCAAGGGTGTAACCACAAAAAAAGGGAATCCCGTTATGGACATCTTGCTGCAACAGATCATCAACGGTCTGGTACTGGGCAGCATGTACGCCTTGATAGCCTTGGGCTACACAATGGTGTACGGCATCATCAATCTCATCAATTTCGCGCACGGTGAAGTGCTCATGGTCGGGGCACTGACCAGTTGGACCATCATCGGCCTCATGCAGGAGTCGATGCCAGGCACCCCGGGATGGCTGATCCTGCTCGTCGCGCTCATCATTGCCTGCGTCGTGGCTGCCGCTCTCAACTTCGTCATCGAGAAGGTTGCATACCGTCCGCTGCGCAACAGTCCCAAACTGGCGCCGCTCATCACTGCCATTGGCGTGTCGATCCTGCTCCAGACACTGGCAATGATCATCTGGAAGCCGACCAACAAGGCATATCCCAATTTGCTCTCCACGACGCCGATCCACCTCGGCGGCGCCGTGATTTCGCCGACACAGGTGATGATCCTGAGCGTCACCGCCATCTGCCTTGCAGTGCTGACGTGGCTGGTCAACTACACCAAGCTGGGCCGGGCGATGCGCGCCACAGCCGAGAACCCCCGCGTGGCTGCACTCATGGGCATCCGGCCTGACATGGTCATCTCGGCCACCTTCATCATCGGTGCTGTGCTGGCGGCCATCGCCGGCGTGATGTACGCCTCCAACTATGGGATCGCGCAGCACGCGATGGGGTTCATTCCTGGTCTCAAGGCGTTCACGGCCGCAGTCTTCGGCGGTATCGGGAACCTCGCGGGCGCCGTCGTAGGCGGCATCCTGCTGGGCGTGATCGAAGCCATCGGATCGGGCTATCTCGGTGCGCTGACGGGTGATGTGCTGGGCAGCCAATACAGCGACATCATCGCGTTCGTCGTGCTCATCATCATGCTGACGCTGCGGCCCTCGGGGCTGCTGGGCGAGCGTGTGGCGGACCGCGCCTGAGGAGCCAGCCATGAAACAAGGCAAGAATTTCCTTTTCATCCTGATTGGGGCCATCGCCCTGCTGGCGCTGCCGCTGCTCCTGCAAATGCAGGGCAACGCGTGGGTCCGCATCGCGGACATTGCGCTCCTCTACGTGCTCCTGGCACTGGGCCTGAACATCGTGGTGGGCTACGCAGGATTGCTCGACCTGGGCTATGTGGCCTTCTTCGCCATCGGTGCCTATCTGTTTGCACTTCTGGAGTCGCCGCACCTGACGGAGACATTCCCCGCGTTCAAGGCCATGTTCCCGAACGGGCTGCACAGTTCGTTGGTGCTGGTGATACCCGCGGCGTTCGGGCTTGCAGCGCTGTTCGGCGTGCTGCTCGGCGCGCCAACGCTCAAGCTGCGCGGCGACTACCTCGCGATCGTGACGCTCGGCTTCGGTGAAATCATTCGCGTGTTCCTGAACAACCTGGACCAGCCGGTCAACATCACGAACGGCCCCAAAGGCATCACCGCGATCGAGCCGGTCCATTTCTGGGGGCTGAACCTCGGCAAGCCGCTGAAGTTCGATGGCTTCACGATATCGTCCGTCACGCTCTACTACTACCTCTTCCTCGCGCTGGTGCTTGTCACCATTCTGATCTCGCATCGCTTGCAGATCTCGCGCATTGGTCGCGCTTGGATGGCCATCCGCGAAGACGAAATCGCCGCCAAGGCGATGGGCATCAACACCCGGAACCTGAAGCTGCTGGCGTTCGGCATGGGCGCCAGCTTCGGCGGCGTATCCGGAGCGATGTTCGCGGCGTTCCAGGGGTTTGTCTCGCCGGAGTCTTTCAGCCTTATGGAGTCCGTGATGATTGTCGCCATGGTCGTGCTTGGCGGGATCGGGCACTTGCCCGGCGTGGTGCTCGGAGCGGTGCTGCTGGCTGCGCTGCCCGAAGTGCTGCGCTACGTGGCAGGCCCCCTGCAATCGATGACCGACGGCCGGCTCGATGCATCCATCTTGCGCCAGCTCTTCATTGCGCTTGCCATGATCATCATCATGCTGGTTCGTCCGCGTGGGCTCTGGCCGTCGCCCGAGCACGGCAAGTCGCTGGCGCGCAAGGGCACGGCGCCGGCGTCTGGCATGCCGGCAGCGGCGCCGGGGGTGGAAGTCCCGTCCGACGAGGTTCCGGGCGTGGCCTCCCGTCCGATGTCGATCAATCCGTGAGCGATGGGAGAACAAGAATGAGCGACACCGTCCTCAACGTACAAGGCATCTCGAAACGGTTCGGCGGCCTGCAAGCGCTTTCGGACGTCGGCATGAAAATCGATCGCGGCCAGGTCTACGGCCTGATCGGTCCCAACGGCGCGGGTAAGACCACTTTCTTCAACGTCATTACCGGCCTTTACACGCCGGACAGTGGCACTTTCGAGTTGGCCGGCAAGCCTTACCAGCCGACCGCGGTGCACGAAGTCGCCAAGGCGGGCATTGCGCGCACCTTCCAGAACATTCGCCTGTTCTCGGAGATGACCGCGCTTGAAAACGTCATGGTCGGCCGGCACATCCGCACCCGTTCGGGCGTGATCGGTGCGATCTTCCGCACCGGTGGCTTCAAGGCCGAAGAGGCTGCGATCACCAAGCGCGCGCACGAGTTGCTCGACTACGTCGGCATCGGCAAGTTCGCGGACTACAAGGCGCGCACGTTGAGCTACGGCGACCAGCGGCGCCTGGAGATCGCGCGCGCGCTCGCTACCGACCCTCAACTGATCGCGCTGGACGAACCCGCAGCCGGCATGAACGCGACCGAGAAGATGCAGTTGCGCGAACTGATCGATCGCATCCGCAAGGACGATCGCACCATCCTCCTGATCGAGCACGATGTGAAGCTGGTGATGGGTTTGTGCGACCGCGTCACGGTGCTCGACTATGGCAAACAGATCGCCGAGGGCACGCCCGCCTCGGTGCAGAAGAACGAAAAGGTGATCGAGGCTTACCTCGGCACGGGAGGACACTGAGATGGCGCAAACCCTTTTGAAGGTCAGCGGGTTGAAGGTCGCCTATGGCGGCATCCAGGCCGTGAAAGGCGTTGATTTCGAGGTGCGCGAGGGCGAACTGGTTTCGCTGATCGGCTCCAACGGCGCTGGCAAGACCACCACCATGAAGGCGATCACCGGCACGCTGCCGTTTCTGGGTGGCGACATCGAGTACCTGGGCAAGAGCATCAAGGGCCGCGGCGCATGGGACCTGGTCGGCGAGGGGCTGGTGATGGTGCCCGAAGGTCGTGGCGTGTTCACGCGCATGACCATCACGGAAAACCTGCAGATCGGCGCTTACATCCGCAACGACAAGGCGGAGATCACCAAGGACATAGATCGCGTCTTTGCCACGTTCCCGCGCCTCAAGGAGCGTGCAACGCAGCTCGCCGGCACCATGTCCGGTGGCGAACAGCAGATGCTCGCCATGGGGCGCGCGCTCATGGCGCGGCCGAAGGTGTTGCTGCTCGATGAGCCCTCGATGGGCCTGTCGCCGATCATGGTGGACAAGATCTTTGAGGTCGTGAAGCAGGTTTACGACCAGGGCGTGACCGTGCTGCTGGTGGAGCAGAACGCCAGCCGGGCATTGCAGTTGGCCGATCGCGGCTATGTGATGGAGTCGGGCCTGATCACCATGAGCGGCGACGCCAAGGTGATGCTGAGCGACCCGAAAGTGCGCGCGGCCTACCTCGGCGAATGAACGGGCCCTGCGCGCGCCCCACGGGGCGCGCAGATCAGTCCACTTGAGCGCCGGTGGACTTGACGACCTTTTCGTACTTGGCGAGTTCGCTCTTCATGAAGGCGCCGAACTGTTCGGGCGTGCTCGCGACTGGCTCGGCCAATAGCGATGCGAACTTGCTTTTGGTTTCCGGCGAATGGAGCGCGTCCACGAACGCGTGATTGAGCTTGGCGATCACTTCTGGAGGCGTGCCAGCTGGAGCGACCAGACCCCACCAGGTGTCCACCGAGAAGCCCTTCAACGTGGCGGCAACCGTTGGTACATCAGGAAGCATGGGGCTCCGCTCGGCCGTGGTCACGGCGATGGCCTTCAGCTTGCCCGAGCGAATGTTCGGCGCGGCTGTCGCGAGGTTGTCGAAGTTGAAATCCACTTGCCCCGAGATCAGTGCCAGCTGGGCGGGATTGCCGCCGTTGTAGGGAATGTGCACGGCAAAGATGCCGGCTTCCTTCTTGAACATCTCGCCAGCCAAGTGCCCGGCGCTGCCGTTGCCGCCGCTGCCATAGTTGAGCTGTGCGGGATGCGCCTTGGCATAGGCGATCAGGTCTGCCAGCGTGTTGATCTTCAAGCGCTGCGCGGCCTGTGCGTTCATCACCAGTACATTCGGCACGCGGACCATCTGGGTGATGGGCGCGAAATCCGTGGCGGCGTTGAAGGGCATCTTGGAATAGAGCCAAGGATTGACTGCGTTCGTCGCGGTGGCAGCAATGCCGATCGTGAGACCGTCAGGCGCAGCTTTTGCGACGATGTCGGCGCCGATGTTGCCGCCGGCACCGGGCTTGTTGTCGATGATCACCGGGCCCAGAGAGTCCTTCACACGTTCGGCAAGAATTCGGGCCGTCACGTCGATCGGTCCTCCGGCAGCGTACGGCACGACGAGACGAATCGGTCGCTGTTCGGCGGCCGCCTGGCCGGAGACGAGAACCGCTGCGGTAGAAACGAGCGTGAGGAGGAAATGTCTGGCGTTCATGAATCCGATTGTGCTGGTTGATATCTGGGTGTCAGTGAGGGTCAGGGCAGGGCCTTGTCTGCTTCCGTCGTGAAGGCGTCGGCGAAGAATTCTTCCTCGGGCAATCCGCGCTCGGCCACGTAGTCGTGCTTTGCGGAATCGACGACCACCGGAGCGCCGCACGCATAGACCTGATGGCCCGACAGGTCGCTGAAGTCTTCCATGACGGCCCGGTGAACGAAGCCGGTTCGTCCTCTCCAGTCGTCTTCGGGCACTGCGTTCGAGATCACCGGCACATAACGCAGATGAGGCATCTCGGCCAGCTGTGCTCGGACCCAGTCGTCCATGTAGAGGTCCTCTGGGCGGCGACCGCCCCAGTACAGGGTGACCGGTCGCTCGATGCCCTTCAGCTTCATGTGTTCGAGCACCGCCTTGATCGGTGCGAACCCGGTGCCCGAAGCCAGGAAGATCAGAGGCTTTTCGGATTCCTCGCGCAAGAAGAAGCTGCCATAGGGGCCTTCGACGCGAAGGATCTCTTTTTCTTTCATCGCGCCGAACACGTGATCCGTGAACTTGCCGCCCGGCAGGTGCCTGATGTGCAACTCGATGCCCGTTCCGGGCTCCAGCAGCGTATGCGGCGCGTTGGCCATCGAGTAGCTGCGGCGCGTGCCGTCGCGCAGGATGAACTCGATGTACTGGCCCGCATGAAACTGCAGTGGTTCGCCGGCGGGCAATTGCAGGCGCAGCAGTACGACGTCGTGTGATTTCCTCGCCAATGCGAGCACCCGCACCGGCATCTTGCGAATCGGATAGGCGCCAGCCTCGGTGACCTGGCGCGATTCGAGCACCACGTCGCTTTCCGCTCGGGCGCAACAGGTCAGGATGAAGCCACCCAATTCTTCTTCGGCGCTCAGCGCCTTGCTCTGATGCAAACCCAGCGTGACCGTCCCTGACAGCTTCTTGCATTTGCACGAACCGCATGCGCCATCCTTGCAGCCATAGGGCAGTCCGATGCCCTGGCGGATCCCGGCCGCGAGAATGGTCTCGTCCGGTTGAGCGTCGAAATGGCGGCCGCTGGGTTCTACCGTGATGTGAAAGCCCGATTCGCTCGGCGCTGCGCTGGTCATGGTTATTCTTCGCTACTGCTTCTATAGGGAGATGGATTTTGCCCTCAATCAACAGCCCTCTGGGCGCGAGGCCCTCGCGCTTCCGGCGGGAGCGCGTGCTTGTTGTCGGATGCGGCGACGTGGGCCTTCGGGCTGCTCGTCTTCTCCGGGGCCGCGTCAATCTGATCGCGCTGACTTCGTCGCCCGAACGTGTTCCTTTGCTGCGCCAGAGCGGTTTTGCGCCGCTTCTCGCGGACTTGGACTCAGCGGCCACGTTGCGCCGCATCTCGGGCGTCGCAACCCGCGTGCTTCATCTCGCGCCCCCGCCGCGCGCCGAGGGGGTGCTGTGGTGGCGAGACCTCCGCACGTTGGCGCTCGCTCGGGCACTGCACCTGCGCTCACTTCCGTCATCCTTCGTCTACGGTTCGACCAGCGGTGTCTATGGAGATTGCGGTGGGGCGTGGGTCAATGAAACGCGCACGGTACGCCCCGACACGCCACGGGCACATCGGCGCGTCGATGCGGAGCGCACCGTGCGATGGCTGGGAAGGGCGGGCGTGTCAGCTCGCATCCTTCGTATACCCGGCATCTATGCGCCGGACCGCGAGGGAGGCACGCCGCGCGAGCGCCTCTTGAAAGGTACGCCGGTGCTTCGTGCGGAAGACGATGTCTTCACCAATCACATCCATGCCGATGATCTCGCGCGAGCCTGCGTTGCCGCGCTGTGGCGAGGCGGTCCGCAGCGCGTGTTTCATGTCAGCGACGACAGCGAACTGAAGATGGGTGACTACGTTGATCTCGCCGCGAACATGTACGGTCTTGCACGCCCGCCGCGCATCGCGCGTGAAGAAGCGCGGGCCCAGCTCCCGTTGTCACTGCTCAGCTTCATGGGTGAATCGCGGCGGCTGGACAACATGCGGCTCAAGCGTGAGTTGCGCGTCCGCCTGCTCTATCCGACCGTCGTGTCGGGGCTTCAATCCGGCGCGTGAGCTGCGGGGGCTGCCCCGCGATATGCCAAGCTGCATAGCCCCGATGTCATGGGCATTTCGATTGCGAGCTGTAATCCGCCTATATAAGATAAACGTTTGCAAAAGATAACAGGGAGAGCCTTTTGTCACATATCCTCCATGGCTCTGGAAGCGGCCTGAAAGTCTAAAGATGAGCGTCAACCTTGCTCCCCTGCGCCGGCTGCGGGAGTCCGCATACCGCCGCAAGTTTGTCGACAACGTGGACGAACATCTGTTCATGGGGTCGTATGAAAGTTTTGACGCGGCCCTCGCAGCGGCGCCGAAGTCGAAGCCGATCGGCTTTGACAACGTCGCGGAGGCCAGGCGGCTTTTTACGCCCCAGGTCTTCTTCTATGACTATCCGGCCTTGTTCTGGCTGACCCGGTCGTTCGAAGACGGGCTGCGCACCGTGTTCGACCTCGGGGGTCACGCGGCCATCAAGTTCCACGCGTTCCGGCGCATGCTCCACTACCCGCGGGGGATGCACTGGAGGACCTGCGACGTGGCGGGCGTCATTCAGGCAGGCCGTGAGATTGCCGCAGAAAGAGGCATTGGAGATGAACTGAGCTTCACGACAGACTACAAGGAAGCGAGCGGTTTCGATGTCCTTTTTATTGCCGGATGCCTGCAGTTCCTGCCGGAGCGCATGACTGAGATTCTGGCGGCCCTGCCGGTCAAGCCCAAGCGCATCATCCTCAACACGACCACCGTGCATCCCGATCGCACCATCTTCACGGTGCACAGCATTGGCTTTGGGTTCACGCCTTACCGGATCCAGAAGTATGACGAGCTGATCGCGGATCTGGTTCAGTCCGGCTATGTGCGGCGCGACGCCTGGCGCAATGAAGGAAAGAAGATTGAAGTGCCCTTTGTGGAGGGCGGCGATCAGGCTTACTACGCGGGGTGCTGCTTCGATCTGCAATCGCCCGCAGGCTGAGTCGAAGTGACTGCCGGGCCTCGGAAAGCTTAGGCGTCTCCGAACCACGGCGGAGCGCCATGGTGCCCGGGGCCGGAATCGAACCGGCACGCCTTGCGGCGGGGGATTTTGAGTCCCCTGCGTCTACCAATTTCACCACCCGGGCAGGGAAGGAAGAGAGCGCGAAATTATGGCACAGTGCCTCCATGCAATATCCGACGATTGAAGACGCGATTGGCCGAACGCCCCTGGTGGCGTTGCAACGCATCGACGCAGATGCCAATGCGAAGCGTGGCAATGTGATTCTTGGCAAGCTCGAAGGCAACAACCCGGCCGGGTCGGTCAAGGACCGGCCGGCGCTTTCGATGATCAAGCGTGCCGAGGAGCGCGGGGAAATCAAGCCGGGGGACACTCTGATCGAAGCGACTTCCGGCAACACCGGCATCGCGCTCGCGATGGCCGCGGCGGTCAAGGGCTACCGGATGGTGCTGATCATGCCGGAGGACCTGTCGGTCGAACGTGCGCAAACGATGAAAGCCTTTGGTGCCGAACTCGTCCTGACGCCGAAAAGCGGCGGCATGGAGTACGCGCGCGACCTCGCAGAGCAGATGATGCAGCAGGGGAAAGGGCGGGTGCTCGACCAGTTCGCGAATCCCGACAACCCGCGCATCCACTACGAGACGACCGGGCCTGAGATTTGGGCCGACACCAGCGGGCGCATCACGCACTTCGTGAGCGCGATGGGCACGACGGGCACCATCACCGGCGTCTCGCAGTTTCTCAAGGAGAAGAATTCGTCGGTGCAAATCGTCGG
Organism: Variovorax sp. 10N420; assembly: GCF_056394705.1. Lineage (NCBI taxonomy): Bacteria > Pseudomonadati > Pseudomonadota > Betaproteobacteria > Burkholderiales > Comamonadaceae > Variovorax > Variovorax sp. 10N420. Next base: position 95,794 of record NZ_JBFTIJ010000014.1, read on the forward strand.
TGCCCAGCCGGAGGAAGGCTCACGCATTCCCGGCATTCGCAAATGGCCCCAGGAATATCTGCCCAAGATCTTCGACCCTAGCCGTGTTGACCAGGTTGTCAACGTGAGTCAGGACAATGCCGAAGAGATGTGCCGCCGGCTTGCGCGGGAAGAGGGCATTTTCGGCGGCATTTCAGCTGCAGGGGCCCTCTGGGTCGCGCTCGAAATCGCCAAGACGGTCGAAAACGCAACGATCGTTTTCGTCGTGTGCGACCGCGGTGATCGCTATCTGTCGACCGGCGTCTTTCCCGCCTGAACCACGATGAAAGAACCTCGTTTTTGCCCCTCCTGCGCGACTCCGCTGGCCTGGATCGAAGCACAGGAAGATGGCGGTCCGAAGTCACGCCTGCGCTGCACAGCCTGCGACTTCACGCACTGGAACAACCCGACTCCGGTTCTCGCCGCGATCATCGAATACCGCGGGCAGGTGCTCCTTGCGCGCAATGCGGCATGGACTCACAAGGCGTACGCGCTGATCACCGGCTTCATGGAGGCCGGCGAGACGCCGCAGGAAGGCATTGCGCGCGAAATTAAGGAAGAAACCAACCTCGATGCGAGCGAGCTGAACCTCGTGGGCGTTTATGACTTCCAGCGCATGAACCAAGTCATCATTGCCTACCACGCGGTGGCCGATGGCGAGGTGATGCTGTCGCCCGAGCTGGTGGACTATCGGCTGTATGACCTTTCCGCGCTGCGCTGTTGGCCGGCCGGCACCGGCTATGCATTGGCGGACTGGCTGCGCACGCGAGGGCATGTGCCTCAGTTCATGGAATGGCCGAGGCCGGCCTCCTGATATCGTTGGAGTTTCAAACAATGGCCATGCAGATCCACAAAGAACTCGACGCCCGCGGGCTTAACTGTCCGTTGCCCATTTTGAAGGCCAAGAAGTCGCTCAACGACATGGTGAGCGGTGAATTGTTGAGGGTCGTAGCCACTGACGCAGGGTCGGTACGCGACTTCCAGGCGTTTGCGCGGCAGACCGGAAACGACCTCGTCGAGCAGCAGACAATCGGCAACGAATTCATCCACGTGCTCCGGCGTCGGTGACATGGCCGCGACGCCGCCGGCTCGCGGCTTGGAAGCTCCAGTGCCGAATCAGAGCTCCAGCGTCTTCAGATATTGGCGGAAAGACGCTCCTACCTCAGGGTGCGCCAGCGCCAACTCTACCGACGCTTGCAGAAAGCCTTCTTTGCTGCCGCAGTCATAGCGCGTGCCCTTGTAGGAATAGGCATAGACCGACTCCTTGGTCATGAGCGCGGCAATACCGTCGGTGAGTTGGATTTCGCCACCCGCACCCTTTGGCTGATTGCGGATTTCAGCGAACACGCCAGGTGTGAGGATGTAGCGGCCGGCGACGCCGAGCCGCGAAGGGGCGTCTTCGGGCTTGGGCTTTTCGATCATCCGGTTAACCTTGATCAGTCCGTCTTCCACGGCATCGCCAGCGACGATGCCGTAGCGTTTGACGTGCTCCAGCGGCACTTCCTGCACCGCCAGCAATGATCCGCCGAGCTTGCCGAATGCGTGCGTCATCTGCGCGAGCACGGGCTCGCCGCCGTCCGGACCCACCATCAGGTCATCGGCCAGCAGTACCGCAAAGGGTTCGTTGCCCACCAGATGTTCGGCGCACAACACGGCATGTCCCAGGCCCAGCATGCGCGGCTGGCGCACATAGGAGCACGTCATGTCGTCCGGCATGACGGAACGCGCGATCGCGAGCAGTTCGGTCTTTCCATTGGCTTCGAGTTGTGACTCTAGTTCGTAGGCAGAGTCGTAGTGATCTTCGATGGCGCGCTTATTGCGCCCCGTTACAAAGATCATGTCGCGAATGCCCGCCGCATAGGCTTCCTCGACGGCGTATTGAATCAAGGGCTTGTCCACCACCGGGAGCATTTCCTTTGGTTGGGCCTTGGTTGCCGGCAGAAATCGAGTGCCGAAGCCTGCGACTGGAAACACGGCCTTGCGAATGCGCGTCGGGGAAGTGGACATGGGCATGAGGTTGAATCGAGGTAGATCGGATGAGGGCTGCGTACGAGACGTGCTGTCTGATACTAAGCCCCGCACAATACTTTCGTCTGTCAGCCGAGGCGGACAAGCTGATCACGCAGCCGATCGACGGTCGCGCTGAAGTCCGTCAGCCGCCTGCGCTCCTGTTCGATGACAGCCGGAGGTGCCTTGGCGACGAACGCCTCGTTGCCCAACTTGCCGTTGACTTTGGCGATTTCGCCTTCGACGCGGGCAAGTTCCTTGCCGATGCGCACCTTTTCCGCCGCCTTGTCGATTTCCATGTGCAGGCAGAGACGGACGCCGCCGACCACCGCGACCGGTGCAGCCTCGGCGGCGGCGGACCAGGCGGCCTCGTCGTCGAAAACCTTCACTTCCTTGAGCTTTGCCAAGGCCTGAAGCACCGGGACGGCTTCGCGGAGGAAGGCACTTCCTGCAGCATCGTCGGCAACCGCGTAGAGCGGCAGCCGCGTCGCAGGCGAGACGTTCATCTCGCCACGCAGCGTGCGGCAGGCATCGACAAGCGACTTGAGTCGCCCGACGTGCGCTTCGGCGGCCTCATCGATCTTCTCGGGCTGGCTCTTCGGATAAGCGGCGACCATCACTGACTCACCCGCACGCCCTGCCACTGGGGCGACCTTTTGCCACAGCTCTTCGGTGATGAACGGAACGACCGGATGCGCGAGGCGCAGCAGCGTCTCGAGGGTTCGGATCAGCGTGCGCCGCGTCGCCCGTTTCTGCGCGTCTTCGCCTTGCTGGATCTGCACCTTCGCGATTTCGAGATACCAATCGCAGAACTCGTCCCATGCGAACTGATAGATCGCGTTGGCAACGTTGTCGAGCCGGTACTCATCGAAACCCTTGGCGACATCGGCTTCGACGCGCTGCAACCGCGAGCTGATCCAGCGATCGGCCTGGCTGAATTTCAGATAGCCGTGCGCAGGGCCGCCGACAGCGCATTCTTCCTTCGTGTGTTCACGGAGGCCGCAGTCCTGGCCTTCGCAATTCATGAGCACGAAGCGAGTGGCGTTCCAGAGCTTGTTGCAGAAGTTGCGGTAGCCTTCGCAGCGCTTGGCGTCGAAGTTGATGCTGCGGCCCAGCGAGGCGAGCGATGCGAAGGTGAAGCGCAGCGCGTCGGCGCCGAAGGCCGGGATGCCGTCCGGGAATTCCTTCTGAGTGTTCTTTCGGACCGTCGGTGCCGTCTCCGGCCGGCGCAGCCCCTGCGTACGCTTTTCGAGCAGTTCGGGCAACGCGATCCCGTCGATCAGGTCGACGGGATCGAGCACATTGCCTTCCGACTTGCTCATCTTCTTGCCATGCGAGTCGCGGACCAGCCCATGGATGTAGACGTGCTTGAAAGGCACCTTGCCGGTGAAATGCTTGGTCATCATGATCATCCGGGCGACCCAGAAGAAGATGATGTCGTAGCCTGTGACAAGCACGGTCGAGGGCAGGTACAGATCGAGGTCCTGCGTCTTCTCGGGCCAGCCGAGCGAAGAGAAGGGCACCAGCGCCGACGAGTACCACGTGTCCAGCACGTCTTCATCGCGCGTGAGTGTCTTTCCGACGGCCTGCGCTTGCGCTTCGGCTTCGCTGGCTGCGACGTAGACCTTGCCGTCTTCGTCATACCAGGCGGGGATCTGGTGGCCCCACCAGAGCTGGCGGGAGATGGTCCAGTCCTGGATGTTTTCCATCCAGTGGTTGTAGGTATTGATCCAGTTTTCCGGAACGAAAGTGACCTCGCCCGAGCGCACCGCATCGATGGCTTTCTGCGCAATCGACTGGCCGCTGGCGTCTGGCTTGGTCATGGCGACGAACCACTGATCGGTGAGCATCGGCTCGACCACCGCACCTGTGCGCGCACAGCGCGGCACCATCAGCTTGTGCTTCTTGGTCTCGATCAGCAGGCCCAGCACCTCCAGGTCGGCAATGACAGCCTTGCGTGCCACGAACCGATCCAGACCGCGGTACTTCTCGGGAGCGTTGTCGTTGATGGTGGCATCGAGCGTCAATACGCCGATGACCTCAAGGCCGTGGCGCAGGCCCACTGCATAGTCGTTGTGGTCGTGCGCCGGCGTGACCTTGACGACGCCGGTGCCGAATTCCTTGTCGACGTAGTCGTCGGCAATCACCGGGATCAGTCGGTCGACCAACGGCAGCCTGACCCGCTGGCCAATCAGATGTTTGTAGCGCTCATCATCGGGATGCACCATCACGGCAACGTCACCCAGCATGGTTTCAGGGCGAGTGGTCGCAACGGTGAGAGAGCCGGAACCGTCTTCCAGCGGATAGGCGATATGCCAGAGAGAGCCGTCTTCCTCCTCGCTTTCGACTTCGAGATCGCTCACCGCTGTCTTGAGCACCGGGTCCCAGTTGACCAGACGCTTGCCGCGATAGATCAAGCCTTCGTTGTAGAGCTGAACGAAGGTCTGCGTGACAACGCTGGAGAGCGTCTCGTCCATCGTGAAGTACTCGCGGCTCCAATCGACCGAGTCGCCCATGCGGCGCATCTGGCCCGTGATCGTGTTGCCGGACTTCTCTTTCCATTCCCAGACGCGAGCGACGAAATTCTTGCGGCCGAGATCGTGCCGGCTGATCTTCTGTTCCTGCAGTTGGCGTTCAACCACGATCTGCGTGGCGATGCCCGCGTGGTCGGTGCCGGGCAGCCACAGGGTGTTGTCGCCTGCCATCCGGTGGTAGCGTGTGAGGCTGTCCATGATGGTCTGGTTGAACGCATGCCCCATGTGAAGCGTGCCAGTGACGTTCGGCGGCGGAAGCTGAATCGCGAAGGATGGCGCGCCTTCCTTGGCCTTCTGCGTGCCGCGGAAGCCAGCGGCCGAATAGCCGCGCCGCTCCCACTCGGGACCCCAGTGCGCCTCGATGGCAACGGGTTCGAAGGATTTGGAAAGGCTCTCGAGGCCGGGTTGGGGCAAGGTTTCGCTCATGGCGGTACAAAGACGAACGGCATCCCGCAGGATGCCGCTTGTGGGTGGAAGTGGGCGGATTTTATTCGACTGAGAGTGTGCCGCAGTCAATGCGGCGCCGCATAGTTGACGGGCACCCATGCATAGCCGGTTCCCGTCCGCCGCCTTGTCCAGATGACCAGTGCCTCTTTGACGTCACCTTGGCGGCGCCGCACATAATTGAACGATGCTGTTTTTGCTGTCTCCTGCCAAGTCTCTCGACTACGAAACTCCGGTATCTGAAACGGTACCGTCCACCCAGGCCCGCTTCGAAGGGCCCAGAAGCCCGGCGTCAGAACTCATCAAGCTCCTGCGCGAGAAGTCGCCACAGCAGGTCGCGGAGTTGATGAATTTGTCCGATAAGCTTTCCGCGCTCAACGTGGCGCGCTATGCGGCCTGGGCTTCCAGGGGAACCGAGCGGAACGCAAAGCAGGCCGCGCTCGCATTCGATGGCGATGTCTACGGCGGGCTCGACGCAAGAACGCTGAGTGAGGCACAGCTTGCCTGGGCGCAGGACCATGTCTGCATCCTGAGCGGGCTCTACGGCGTGCTGCGGCCGCTGGATCTGCTGCAACCTTATCGGCTCGAGATGGGAACGCAACTTGCAAATCGCCACGGCAAGGACCTGTACGCCTTCTGGGGAGCGCGGATCGCGGCGCATCTCAACGAGCGGTTGGTCGCTGATCGCACGCCGGTTGTCATTAACCTGGCTTCGCAGGAATACTTCAAGTCGGTCGACCAGAGCGTTCTCAAGGCTCGCGTGGTGGAGTGTGTCTTTGAAGAGTGGAAAGGCAGCACTGGCGCCAAGGGTGATGAAGGACGCTACAAGATTGTGAGCTTCTTCGCCAAGCGCGCGCGGGGCCTCATGGCGCGATGGGCCATCCTTCACAAGGCTGGCACGCCCAAGGCGCTGGAGAAGTTCGACCTCGAGGGGTATGGATTCGATGCCGCGGCGTCCAAGCCCGAGCGCCTCGTCTTTCGACGGAGATCATCATGAGTCATGGACAGGCGATCAGTCCTGAACTTCGCGAATGGGTCGCCACGCAAGTGGCGGCCGGCCATACGGTTGCGAGCCTGCGTGCATCGATGCGTGCAGCCGGATGGCAAGACGCCGCGGCAGACGCAGCTCTGGCGGAAGTGGAGCTCAAATCGGCCGGGACCTCGACGGTTGCCGAGCCGAGCAAGCCGATGCCTGGGCCGGATCTGTCGGCCGCACCGCTCTACATCGAAGCCGGCGACCGTCGCGTGCAAGTCCTTCAGACAATGCGCAACCCGCGCGTGATCGTGTTCGGAGATCTCGTGTCCGATGAAGAGTGCGATGCGTTGATCGCCACAGCGCGCCAGCGTCTCGCGCGGTCGCTCACGGTCGAAACGCAAACCGGTGGCGAGGCGCTCAATGTCGATCGAACCAGCGACGGCATGTTCTTCGAGCGCGGAGAGAACCCCGTGGTTGCGCGATTGGAGCAACGCATCGCCAGGCTGCTTCAATGGCCTCTCGAATTCGGCGAAGGCCTGCAGATCCTGCGATACGCGCCGGGCGCGCAATATCGTCCCCACTACGACTACTTCGACCCGGGCGAGCCCGGCACGCCACTCATTCTTCGGCGCGGTGGGCAGCGGGTGGCCACGCTGGTCATGTACCTGCAGGAGCCGCAACAGGGTGGGGCGACGACCTTCCCCGATGTCGGCCTCGAAGTGGCGCCCAAACGTGGAACGGGGGTGTTTTTCAGCTACGACCAGCCCGATCCTGCAACGCGCACCTTGCATGGAGGTGCGCCCGTGCTTTCCGGCGAAAAGTGGGTCGCGACCAAGTGGCTGCGCGAACGCGAGTTCATCTGATCCGGATGCTCAGGACACCATGATTCCCTTTCAAAAGTCAGCTGAAGGACGCCCATGAGCCTTGACAACACCCCGGAACAGTCGCAGTTGGGCCGCGCCTCGGCGTACGTTGACCAATACGACGCCAGTCTGCTGTTCCCGATCTCGCGCGCGACGCAACGTGAAGCCATGGGCATCGATGGCAGTGCGCTTCCGTTCTTTGGTGCCGATCTGTGGACAGCCTTCGAGCTCAGCTGGCTCAACGCACGAGGCAAGCCACAGTTGGCCATCGCGCACTTCACGATCCCTTGCGAGACGCCCAACATCATCGAAAGCAAGTCGTTCAAGCTGTACCTGAACAGCTTCAACAGTACCGTGTTTCCCGATTCAGCGGCCGTCAGGGAGCGGCTTCGCGCTGACCTGAGCGAGGCGGTCTGGCGCGGCAGTGGCCGGGTGGCGAGCATCGGGGTGAAGTTGTTGGCGCCCGCGGCGTTCGATCAAGTTCCTGTGCATGAACTGGACGGCCTCGACTTGGACCGCCTCGATATCGAATGCATTCAATACCAGCCAGCGCCCGAACTGCTCTCGAGCGACTTCGCGCAAGCGCCCGTTACCGAGGCGCTGACCAGTCGATTGCTCAAGAGCAATTGCCTCGTAACAGGGCAGCCCGATTGGGGCAGCGTGCAGATCCGCTACAACGGGCCCCCCATCGACCAAGCAGGTCTCCTAGCGTACATCGTGAGCTTTCGCAATCACAACGAGTTCCATGAACCCTGTGTGGAGCGCATCTTCACGGATGTGTGGCGCCGCTGCCGTCCAACCAAGTTGGCTGTCTACGCCCGCTACACTCGCCGCGGCGGCTTGGACATCAACCCGTTCCGCACAAGCTGGCCTCAGGCCCTTCCGGACAACGTGCGTACCGCGCGCCAGTAGATGCGTCTACGAGAAAGTTCGCAAAGTGTTGCCCGCAGCCGAAAAGTGATGGCATAATCGTGGGCTTCGCTAAACACGGATCTCGGCGAGTCTTTATAAGACGGTCGAGGTGAGCGGAGGCAAAAGAGTAAATAGAGCGGGTTTTAAAAAAACTTCTTTATGTTTTCAAAGCCTCTAAAAACCGTGTCATAATCGAAGGCTCCGCTAAACACGGATCTTGATGTTGCTCTCCGGGGTGGTATTGAGATGAGCGGAGAGGGGGAAGAAAAAAACTTCAAAAGTTTTTCGAATCTTCTGAAAATCGTGTAATAATAGAGGGCTTCGCTGAT
>NZ_JBFTIJ010000015.1:0-100912 GCF_056394705.1 Variovorax sp. 10N420
CGAGTTTGCGCGGACCCCACGAAAAGCGAGCACCGCAGGTTGCCCGTAGCGCAGCGAAGGGACGCCCACAGCAGGGTCGCCTTTCTTTTGCTTCCTTTTCTTTGGCGAAGCAAAGAAAAGGAAGTCGCCCGCCGGGGCGAGTCCCGGCCCCCACCCCCAAAACCGCATACATCAACAGCAACACCCCCACCCGGCGGAAGCCCCCCCGCCCATGACCCCCCTCCCATCCCTCCAGTCCCTCCCCAGAGAAACCCGAGACACCCTCTTCCTCCTATCCGTCATCACCCTCATCCTCCTCCCTCAAACCCCCAACCTCCCGTGGTGGTGCACCCTCCTGGCCGCCATAGTCCTCATCTGGCGCGGCACCCTGGCCATCCAAGCCAAGCCTCTGCCGACAAAGTGGTGGCGAGCCGCCCTGTTGGCGCTGACCCTCATAGCCACTTTCTCCACTCACCGCACCCTCCTGGGCCGCGACGCAGGCGTCACCCTCATCGTCATCCTGCTAGCCCTCAAGACGCTTGAGCTGCGAGCCCGCCGAGACGCCTTCGTGATCTTCTTCCTGGGCTTCTTCACGATGCTCACGAACTTCTTCTATTCGCAATCGCTCCTGACAGCCTTCGCGATGCTGCTGGCTCTGCTGGGCCTCCTGACGGCGCTGGTCAACGCCCACATGCCCGTCGGCAAACCCCCGCTGTCGCAAGCCGCGCGCACTGCAGGCTGGATGGCGCTGCTCGGCGCACCGATCATGCTGGTGCTGTTCATGCTGTTCCCGCGAATGGCCCCCCTCTGGGGAACGCCGACCGATGCAATGGCCGGGCGCACCGGGCTGTCGAACACCATGCGCGTGGGCGCGATCGCGCAACTGGCGCTGGACGACGGCATCGCCGCACGCATCAAGTTCGACGACGGACGCCTTCCGCCACGCGCCAGCCTCTACTTCCGCGGGCCCGTGCTGTCGGAATTCGATGGTCGTGAATGGACGGCCCAGTCCCCTTTCATACGCCGGCAAATGCCTCTCAACCTGCGTGTGCAGGGCGAACCCTCGCGCTATGAGGTCACGCTGGAGCCCTCCAGCCGGCCCATGCTGCTGACGCTCGACGCCACGCCCAATCGGCCGGAGCTTCCCGGCTTCGAGGTCTTAGGCACCTCTGACTTGCAATGGGTCACGAACCGACCGCTCACCGATCTCGCGCGCTATCGCGCCGAAAGCTTCACGCAGTTCGAGTACGGGCCGGCGCGCCGCACGGCCGCCTTGCAGTCCTTCGTGGCGCTGCCCCGCGGGTCGAATCCGCGCACTGTGGCGCTCGCAGCGCAGATGCGCAACGACCCGGCCCTGCGCGGCGCTTCGACGCAGGCCTATGTCCAGGCCGTTCTGCAGCGCCTTCGCACGGGCGGCTATTCGTACACGCTCGAACCCGGCCTCTACGGGGACAACACCGCCGACGAGTTCTGGTTCGACATCAAGGCGGGCTTCTGCGAACACATCGCGTCGGCATTCGTCGTGCTGATGCGCGCGCTGGACATTCCGTCGCGTATCGTCACCGGCTACCAGGGCGGCGAGCTCAATGGCGTGGACAACTACTGGATGCTGCGCCACAGCGATGCACACGCCTGGGCCGAGGTCTGGCAGGAAGGCACGGGCTGGGTCCGCGTCGACCCGACCGGCGCGATATCGCCCGACCGGGTCGGCCAGTTCCGGCGTCTCGTGGCGCAGCCGGGGCTCATCGAAGGCGCATTCGAAGTCGTGACTCCGAGCCTTGCGCACAACCTTCGCGCCGCGTGGGAAGCCGTCAACAACGGTTGGAACCAATGGGTGCTCAACTACACGCAAAGCCGCCAGCTCGATCTTCTGAAGAACCTCGGATTCGAAGCGCCAAGCATGCAGGACCTCATCATGGTGCTGCTGGTGCTGATGGTGGCGGCCAGCGTGGCCGGCGCCGGCTGGACCCTGTGGGAACGCAGCCGGCATGACCCCTGGCTGCGGTTGCTGGGCCAGGCGCGCGCGCGCCTGAAGCAGGCGGGCATCGATGTGCCGGAGACTGCACCACCGCGCCAGATGGCGGCACGCCTGACCGAGCACTTCGGTGCGAATGCACAGGCGGCGCATGACTGGCTGCTCCGGCTCGAAGCGCAGCGTTATGCCAAGACGCCAGGCGCCGGGCTGTCGGCATTGCGCTCCGAGTTCCGCCGACTGTCGTGGCCGCGCTGAAACCGCATGTGAAGTTTTCCGGCGCACGCCGCGTGAACGGCACAATGCGCGCCATGCCTCGCCCTCTGACCGTCACTTCGGCCCTTTCCCTCTCCGTTTCCCTGACCTTCTCGGCCGCATTCGTCACTTCGATACCCGCTTCCGCGGCGCAGGGGGTGCACAAGAAGGCCGCCACTGCCGCCCAGAGCGGCATCCCTTACGCCACGCGCACCGACGCGATGCAGTTCGCCGACGAGGTCGCCGATCGCCGCAAGCTCGATCGCCAATGGGTGCGCGCCACCATCGGCAGCGCCAAGCAACTGCAGAACGTCCCGCGCCTGATGCTGCCCGCCCCCGTCGGCACGCCAAAGAACTGGTATGCCTATCGCGGCCGCTTCATCGACCCGGTGCGCATCTCGGCGGGCGTGCGCTTCTGGCGAAACAACGCCGACACGCTCGCACGTGCCCAAGCACAGTTCGGCGTGCCGCCAGAAATCATCGTCGGGATCATCGGCGTCGAGACCATCTATGGACGCAACATGGGCAGCTTCCGCGTCATCGACGCGCTGGCGACCTTGTCCTTCGACTTCCCGCAGGCGCATCCACGCGCCGCCGAGCGGCAGGCCTTCTTTCGCAGCGAACTCGAAAGCTTCCTGAGCACCGAAAGCCGCACGGCTGAAGATCCATTGGCGCCGCTGGGCAGCTACGCCGGCGCGATGGGCATGCCGCAGTTCATGCCGAGCAGCATCGCCAAGTACGCTGTCGACTTCGACGGCGACGGGCGCATCGACCTGGTCAACAACCCCGTCGACGTGATCGGCTCGGTGGCGAACTATTTCAAGGCCTTTGGCTGGCAACCGGGCATGCCGCCCATCTTTCCAGTGAGCTTCGACGAATCGCGACTCCAGAAAGCGGTGCTGCTGGCGCCGGACATCGTGCCGACCTTCAGCGCGGACGCCTTCGTGGCGGGCGGCGCCGTGCTTCAAGGTGAGGCACTCAGGTTCAAGGGACTGCTCGCGCTCATCGAACTGCAGAACGGCGCGGAAGCCCCCAGCTATGTGGCCGGGACACAGAATTTCTACGTGATCACGCGCTACAACTGGAGCAGCTACTACGCGATGTCCGTCATCGAACTCGGACGCGAAGTGCGCGCCGCAATGGATCAGTGATTTCTCTCTGTGGCGGACATCCGCCTCCGGCCGGAGCACGCACTTGCCACAAGAATTCCATCTCGATGCCTACGTCAGTTTCACGCTCGCGGTCTTGCTGCTCTTCGTCGGCAAGGCGTGCACGCGCCGCTTCGAACTTCTGCGGCGCTACAGCATTCCGGAGCCCGTCGTGGGCGGGCTCGTGTGCATCGCCGTCGTCAGCCTGCTTTTCCTCGCCTTTGGGCTGAAGGTCGATTTCCAGCTCGGCGTGCGCGACGTCCTGCTGCTGTATTTCTTCGCGGCGATCGGCCTTGCTTCGGATGTGCGGACCTTGAGCAAGGGCGGGCGACCGCTGGCGGTGCTGCTAGGGCTCTCCGCGGGCTACATGGTGATGCAGAACCTGCTCGGCATGGCCGTCGCGACCGGCTTCGGACTCGATCGGCGCGCGGGACTTCTGACGGGCTCCATCTCCCTCACCGGCGGCGTCGGGACCACTCTGGCGTGGGCTCCGCATTTCGTCAGCGACCTGGGCATCGGCAACGCGGAAGTCATCGGCCTGTCCGCCAACATGGCGGGGTTGATCGCCGCATGTGCGATCGGCGGGCCGCTCGCTGCCTACCTGATGCACAAGCATCGCCTCGTCTCTTCGTCCGAGGCCACTCTGGAGCCGGGCGCCCACTACGAGGACGAGAACCGCACCCGCCTGGACTACAACAGCGTGCTGCTCGCGCTGCTCTGGCTAAACGTGGCGTTGATCATGGGTCGCGGCATCAGCGACCTGATCGCGATGACAGGGCTGAGATTGCCTGCATTCGTCGGAAGCCTGGTGGCCGGCATCCTGGTGCGCAACCTCACGGCCTTGTTCACTGCGCAAAAGGGCCAGTTGTGGCACTGGGACCGCATGCGCGCGGGCGTGTCCCTGATCGCCGACATCTGCCTCGGCGTCTTCCTGACGATGGCGCTGATGGGCCTGCAGCTCTGGCAGATGCACGGCGTTGCGCTCTTCGTGCTGACTGCGGTGGTGCTGCAGGTGATCATGGCGGTCGCCTTCACCGTCTTCGTGGTCTACCTTTGCATGGGGCGCGACTATGAATCGGCCGTCATCTGCGCCGGCTTCGGCGGCATTGCACTCGGCTCGACCGCGACGGCCATCGCCAACATGAGCGCCGTAGCGCGTGAACACGGCCCGGCACCACGCGCGTTCGTGGTCGTGCCGCTGGTCTGCGGATTCTTCATCGACCTGGTGAATGCCTTCGTGATCGGCTTCATGGCCCGATGACTCAAGGCGCCCTGTGCAGCCGGTGCAACGCAATCTCCGGCGGACAGTTGAGCCTGACGTCGACCACTGACGAGCCGCAGCCCACCGAGGTGTAGCCGACCATTCCTTGATGCCGCCACGGACCTCGCGCCGTGAAGCGTGGTACGTCAGCGTCGGTGAGGATGGGTATGCCGCCCGGCAGGCAGATCTGTCCGCCGTGCGTGTGGCCGCTGAGCATCAGGCTGATGTCGGCGTGCGCCGCGAGCCGATAAGGCTCCGGCGTGTGCGAAAGCAGGATCGCGCAGGCGTCCGGCGCGATGTCGGCAGTGGCCTTGTGAAAGTTATGCGTTCGAAAGTAGTGCGCATCGTCGATGCCGGCCAGCGCGAGCGCATCACCATCGCGTTCGATACGCACCGCTTCATTCATGAGCACGCGGATGCCCAGTTCCTCCATGCCTGGCACCATGCGAATGGAGTCGTGATTACCCAGCACCGCGTAAACCGGCTCGCCCAGGTGAGGCCGCAAGCGCGCCAGCGCCTGGAGTGTCGGCGCATAAGGCCCGAAGCTCCGAAACCGGAAGTCGCCGGTCAGCACGCAGACGTCATGGGCCACGCCGCGCAGACTTTCGATCAAGCGCTCCAGATGGACTTCGCTCATGTCGATGTGGAGATCGCTCAGGTGCAGCACCCGGAAGCCCTCGAAGGCCGCCGGCAGACGCCCGAGCCGGACCTCGTTGTCCCGTACTCGGATGTCCAATACATTGCGCCGGCCGCGCGAGCGCAACCCCGTCATGTTGAGCCCGAGGCGGATCATGCTCTGAAAGGAGAACCACTTCTGCAGATGGAAGTAGCGCGTGCTCCGCCGAACGCTGAGAGCCTCATGCTCGCCTTCCAGGCCCAGGCGTTGGTGGAGGTGCGCACGACCGATCCGCGCCTCGAGCACGGCAAGATCCCTGCGTTCTTCTTCGCTGCAGTCGGAAAAGTTCATGGCCAGTCGACTTTACCTGCGCGCCGGGACTTGCGCGGGGACGTAGTTGTCGGGCTAGCGTTGAAGGCGGTCCATTCACATAATCCGTTCACCTGAACCAGGAGGCGCCGTGCGATCCACCTTTGCAGATCAACGACTTCAATCCAAATGGCTGTTGGCGCTTTATGCGCTGATGCTGCTGTTCACCGGCTGCGCATCGATCAAGCCGGATCCGCTTCCCTCGTGGAACGAAGGCAGCACCAAGCAGTCGATCGTCGCCTTTGTCGCCAAGGTCACGGCGCAGGGCTCGCAGGATTTCGTGCCGCCACCCGAGCGCATCGCGGTCTTCGACAACGACGGCACGCTCTGGGCCGAGCAGCCGATGTACTCGCAGGTGTTCTTCGTCGTGGATCGCGTCAAGGCGCTCGCGCCGCAGCATCCGGAGTGGAAGACGACAGAGCCTTTTGCGTCTGTGCTGAGAGGCGATATCAAAGGCGCAATGGCGGGCGGCGAGAAATCCATCCTCGCGCTGGTGGCGGCCACGAGCACCGGCATGTCGAGCGCCGAGTTCGATTCGCTGGTGCGTGACTGGATCGCAACGGCGAAGCATCCACGCTTCAACCAGCCGTACACCGCGATGGTGTACCAGCCAATGCTCGAACTGATGGCCTACTTGCGCGCAAACGGCTTCAAGACCTTCATCGTCTCAGGCGGCGGCATGTCCTTCATGCGGCCTTGGACCGAAAAAGTCTATGGCGTCCCGCCCGAGCAGGTGGTGGGCAGCAGCGGCAAGACGCGTTTCGAGGAGCGAGGCGACACGCCGGTGATCATGCGCTTGGCGGAACTGGACTTCATCGATGACGGCCCCGGCAAGCCCGTCGGCATCCAGACGCACATCGGTCGCCGACCCATCTTCGCCTTCGGCAATTCAGACGGTGACCTGCAGATGCTGCAGTGGACCGCTGCCGGCCCGGGCGCGAGCTTCATGGGCATCGTCCATCACACGGACGCGGCGCGAGAGTGGGCCTACGACAGCCCATCGAGCGTCGGCAAGCTCAGTCCACCGACACTCGACATCGCGCGCGCCAAGGGCTGGACGGTTGTCGACATGAAACGGGACTGGGGCGTGGTCTTCCCGTTCCAGGCCGCAAAGAACTAGCGGTGCTGCTCCACGTGACGGGCGAAGTTGTCCAGGATGGCTTGCCAACCTTCGCGTTGCTGCTCGATCGGATAGGTCGACTCGCTATCGAAGGTCACACGCACTTTCACGCCATCGGCGCCCTCGGCAAACTCGACTTCGCCGGTGCGGTCGCCGAATGAATATTCGATGCGTGAATGCGGCACGATCTTGGTGTAAGTGCCGGCGAAGTCGAATCCCATGCTGCCGTTTTTCGCCTCCATGCGCGAGGTGAAGGTGCCACCGACGCGCAGATCGACGGTGGCAGCGGTCGTGTGCCAGTCGTCGGACGCGGCGTTCCATTGCTTGATGTCTTCGGGGGTCGTGTAGGCGCGCCAGACTTCGGCAATGGGAGCGGCGATGGTGGTTTCTACAGTGATTTTCATAAAGACTCAAAGGATTGGGTTGGTCTCGATCAGTCCGAACCGCATGCAGCGAATTCGCGGCCAAGATCATAGGGGCAGCCCGTCAGCCCCGGCACGAGATGGACGGGCCGGCCGGCGGCACAATCAGCCCGATGCAAAGCCCGCCCTCCCCCGACGACGATGACGCCGCCGCCGCGCAAATCGTGCGTTTGCGCGCTGCGTGGGCCGGGGCCTGGCGGGCGCTCGGCAGCGACGCACCAAGCGATCCCCTCCTCTCGCAATTGCTGGCCCGCTACGCCGAGCCGCATCGCCACTATCACTCGCTCCACCATCTGGACGAATGCCTGCGGCTTCTGGAGGCTCACCGCGCAGCGGCCGAGCACCCGACGGAGGTGGCGCTCGCGCTCTGGTTCCATGACGCGATCTACGACGTCAACCGCCACGACAACGAAGCGCAAAGCGCCGCCTGGGCCGTCGAGGCGTTGACCGCTGCCGGTCTGCCCGGCGAGGTCATCCGCAGAGTGCATGCGCTGGTGATGGCCACGCGCCATGATGCAGTCCCGGAGGGCCGCGATGCAGCGCTGCTCGTTGACATCGATCTCTCGATCCTGGGCGCCCCGCCGCCGCGGTTTGCGGAATACGAGCGCCAGATTCGCGCGGAGTACGCCCACGTCCCCGCAGAGCAATTCGAAGAGCGACGGCGCGCCATCCTTTCTCGTTTTCTCGAACGACGGCCGCTCTATGTGACGCCCGGACTCCGCGCCGAACGCGAGGCGCAGGCGCGCGCCAACCTCCAGTCCGCCATCGACGCGGCGGCAAACCGAGCGCCAACCCCGGCGCCATCTGTGGAGGCGTTGCTGGCGCTCGCCATCCAGCAAGTCAACGCAGGAAATGGCGCGCAAGCAAGAGCACTTTGCGACCAGGCATCGGCAGCGCACGGACCTCATCCTGCGGTTCTTCAGTTGCTCGCGCTGCTCGATCTGCAGAAAGGCGACATCCCCGAGGCGCAGGAACACGTCAGGCAAAGCCTCGCGATGCGCCCCGCGCACGGACCGACGCTCGCACTGGCCGGAGACATCGCGCGTGCAGCCGCCGCACCTGAAGAAGCGTTGGCCCTGTTCGAGCGCGCTCATGGCCTGCAGCCCGATCGCCCCGAACGCCGTCACGCCGTCGGTGCCGCGTGGTTCGAACTCGCGCTGAAGCGTCAGGACGCCGGCGATCTTGCCGGCGCTGCCGCCGCCCTGCGAAGTGCGCTGTTCCTGCTGCCGCACTATGCGGAGGCGGAAGTGAATCTAGGCATCGTGCTGCAGGAAAGCGGCGACATGAACGGCGCGATGCAAGCCTATGGCCGCGCCTATCGCCTGCGCGAAGACACCTTTGGTCGCATCGCCCATGCGCTGGGCGCAGCGAGCACAGGACAGCTCTGGCTCGACCTCGACGCACTTCGCACCGCGCTGCGCGACACGCCCGCCGCCTGACCCGACTCTTCAGGTCCTCAGGTCCTCAAGCCCGATCCCGCTTGGATCGATAACCCCTGCGATAGACGCCAGGAGCGGCCATGATCCCGGCCGACACTTCGTTGTAGCGTTCAATGTGCTGCGGCGACATGGCTTCGCACACCAACGCAGGAGCCTCGCGCCGCACGGGGTAGCACTGGGCCACTGGCGTCCCACGCGGGAGTACGCCGCAGAAGTCGGGCTCGGTCCACAGGGCCGGAAAGTTGATTCCGATGTCGATGAACTTGTCCGAGTCGACCATGCCGGTGATCAGCCGAAACGGCAGATCATCGCGATGGACCGGATGCACCACCATCAGCGACCAGTCCGCCTCGAGCTCGATGGTCCAGAAGCTGTTGAACTTCAATGCGGAGCGCCCTTCATGCGAAAAGGGAGAGCCTTCGATCTGCTCCGGCACATGAAAGCTCAAAGGCGCGCGCGGATGCGCAGCCGAGGCTAACGGCGGCAAGGGCCAGTCCCAGCTGAATTGCATGCGCTCCACATGAACATCGCAAGGCAGCAGCATCAGAAAACCATGCGTCATCGCATCGACGAAGGGCGGGCACTGCTTCACCGTCCGCACGGCGCGCTGATGCACGGCCGATTGCACCCGCGGCGGCATCGTGCGCAGCCAGTCGGGCAGCATGGCGTGCGCCGGCACCGGGCGCGGCAGCAGCTCGATCAGCGCCGGGTCGCAGCGAAAGGTGATGTTCATGCGCCGGAAGGATATGCGCTCCGCCGATCTGCGCAACCGGCGGAGTGACAGCTCATGCGGGGCGCCGCTTCAGCGGACCCGCCCATCCCTCCACGCACCCACGAGCTTGTCGTAGTTGATGGTCTCGCCCTGCGGCTTTTCGTTGGCGAGCTTCTTCCACGGCGCGCCCTTGTCGCTCAGCCACTTGTCTGGCGACGACTTGGGGTTGAGCTTGGGCGCGCAGTGCGCCATGCCTGCGCGCTGCAGGCGCGCCATGACGTCGTCCATCTCGCTCGCGAGGTTGTCCATGGCCTGCTGCGGCGTCTTTTCGCCGGTGACGGCGACCGCCACGTTCTTCCACCAGAGCTGCGCGAGCTTCGGATAGTCGGGCACGTTGTTGCCGGTCGGTGTCCACGCGACACGCGCAGGACTGCGATAGAACTCGATCAGGCCGCCATACTTCGGTGCGTTCTGCGTGAAGTAATCGGAGCGGATGTCGCTGTCCCGGATGAAGGTCAACCCGACGATCGATTTCTTGAGCGACGTCGTTTTCGCGGTCACGAACTGCGCATAGAGCCAGGCCGCCGCGGCCCGGTTCGGATCGTTGGACTTGAGAAAGGTCCACGAACCCACGTCCTGGTAGCCGTTCTGCATACCCTGCTTCCAGTACGGGCCGTTGGGTCCAGGCGCCATCCGCCACTTCGGCGTGCCATCGGCGTTCACCACAGGCAGCCCTTGCTTGATCATGTCGGCCGTGAACGCGGTGTACCAGAAGATCTGCTGCGCGATCTGGCCTTGCGCGGGCACCGGGCCGGACTCGCCGAAGGTCATCCCGGTGGCTTCCTTGGGCGCGTACTTCTTCATCCAGTCGATGTACTTGGTCAACGCATAGACGGCGGCAGGCGAATTGGCGCCGCCGCCGCGCTCGACCGATGCGCCAACCGGCGTGCACTTGTCCGCCGCCACGCGGATGCCCCATTCGTCGACCGGAAGACCGTTGGGAATACCGACATCGGCCTCGCCCGCCATCGACAGCCATGCATCGGTGAATCGCCAGCCAAGCGAGGGGTCCTTCTTGCCATAGTCCATGTGGCCGTAGATCGGCTTGCCATCGATGGTCTTGACGTCTTCGCTGAAGAAGGCGGCGATGTCTTCGTAGGCGCTCCAGTTCAGCGGTACGCCGAGTTCATATCCGTACTTGGCCTTGAACTTGTCCTGCAGGTCCTTTCGCGCGAACAAGTCGGCGCGGAACCAATACAGATTGGCGAACTGCTGGTCGGGCAATTGGTAGAGCTTGCCGTCGGGCGCCGTGGTGAAGCTCGTGCCGATGAAGTCCTTCAGGTCGAGCCCCGGATTGGTGTATTCCTTCCACGGCCCCGCCATCTGATCGGTAAGCGACAGCGCTGTGCCATAGCGGTAGTGGGTTCCGATGTGGTCCGAGTCGTTGATCCAGCCGTCGTAGATCGACTTGCCGGACTGCATCGAGGTCTGCAGTTTCTCGACGACGTCGCCTTCCTGGATGATGTCGTGCTTCACCTTGATGCCAGTGATTTCCTCGAAGGCCCTGGCCATTGTCTTTGACTCGTACTCGTGCGTCGTCAGCGTCTCGGACACTACGGCGATTTCCTTCACACCCTTGTCCTGCAGCTTCTTGGCCGCGTCGATGAACCATTTCATTTCGGCCATCTGCTGGTCTTTGCTCAGGGTCGACGGCTGGAATTCGCTGTCGATCCATTTCTTGGCCTCCGCCTCTCCCGCCCCGGCGCTCTGCATGGCGAATGTCGCCGCGGCCAGAGCCAATGCTGTGTAGCGAATCTTCATGAGTGTCTCCTCGATGGCGCTTCCCGGTTCTGGAGGAGTCGGCTCCGGGAAAGCGGAGAGCCGGTCCAGTTGAAAAAGGGAAAGGTCGACGCGTCAGCCCTTGCGCATGATCAGTCCGACCACGAGCATGGACAGCACAAAGCTGATCCAGATCGACGGCTCTTCCTCAAGGCTCATCCATTCCTGGAACTTGCCTGCGAGGCCGATGAAGATGAGATTGATATAGGCAGCAGTGAGCAACCCGATGAAGAGCCGGTCGCCTCGCGTTGTCTCCAGCGGCAGCCAGCCACGGCGCAAGGTGGTCGGCGACTTGAGTTCCCACACAGTCATGCCGACGAGCATCAGCGCAATGCAGCTGAAGAAAATGGCCACCGGTGTGGTCCAGACCATCCAATCGAACATCGCACTCTCCTTGTCAGACGCGGCCCATCGCGAAACCCTTGGCGATGTAGTGCCGAACGAACCAGATCACGATGGCGCCGGGCACGATGGTCAGGACACCCGCCGCGGCCAGCGTCGCCCAGTCCATCCCGGCGGCACTCACGGTGCGCGTCATGGTCGCGACGATCGGCTTGGCATTCACGCTGGTCAGCGTGCGCGCCAGCAGGAGCTCCACCCAGCTGAACATGAAGCAGAAAAAGGCCGCGACGCCGACGCCCGCCTTGATCAACGGCAGGAAGATCGTGAGAAAGAAGCGCGGGAACGAATAGCCGTCGATGTAGGCCGTCTCGTCGATCTCCCGCGGAATGCCGCTCATGAAGCCTTCGAGAATCCACACCGCAAGCGGCACGTTGAACAGCAAGTGCGCCAGAGCCACGCCCAGATGCGTGTCCATGAGGCCGACGGTCGTGTAGAGCTGAAAGAACGGCAGCAGGAAGACCGCCGGCGGTGTCATGCGGTTGGTCAGAAGCCAGAAGAAGACGTGCTTGTCTCCAAGGAACGAATAGCGCGAAAACGCATAGGCAGCCGGCAGCGCCACCGTGAGCGAGATCACGGTGTTGATGCCTACGTAGATGAGGCTGTTGATATAGCCCGAATACCACGACTCGTCCGTGAAGATGCGCTTGTAGTTCTCCCACGTCAGGTGCTGGGGAAAGAACGAGAAGCTCGAGAGGATCTCCTCGTTCGTCTTGAAGCTCATGTTGATCATCCAGTAGATGGGCAACAGCGCGAAGACGATGTACAGCACCAGAAAGAGGCTGCGCTTGCGCAGGCGGTCTTCGCTCATGGCGCCTCCTCGGCGGTGTCGTGCGTGCCGACACGCAGCATCCAGTTGTAAAGGACGAAGCACAGCAGCAGGATGATGAGGAAATAAATCAGCGAGAAAGCCGCCGCTGGCCCGAGATCGAACTGACCGACAGCCTTCTGCGTGAGGTATTGGCTGAGGAAGGTGGTCGCATTGCCGGGCCCGCCGCCCGTCAGCACGAAGGGCTCCGTGTAGATCATGAAGCTGTCCATGAAGCGCAGCAGCACCGCGATCACCAGCACGCCGCGCATCTTCGGCAGCTGGATATAGCGAAACACCGCGAACTTGCTCGCCCCGTCGATGCGCGCCGCCTGGTAGTAGGCATCGGGTATCGAACGCAAGCCGGCGTAGCACAGGAGCGCCACGAGAGGCGTCCAGTGCCAGACGTCCATCAGCAGCACGGTCAGCCAGGCGTGCGTCGCGTTGCCCGTGTAGTTGTAGTCGATGCCCAGCTTCCGCAGCGCATAGCCGAACAGGCCGATGTCCGCCCGGCCGAAGATCTGCCATATGGTGCCGACCACGTTCCATGGAATCAGCAGCGACAGCGCAACGATGACCAGCACTGCCGACGAACGCCAGCCGGTGGACGGCATCGACAGCGCAAGGCAGATGCCGAGCGGGATCTCGATCAGGAGCACCGCCAGCGAAAAGCCGAGCTGGCGCAACAGCGCTTCATGCAGTTCGCTGTCGCGCATGACGGAGGCGAACCATTCGGTGCCCACGAAGACTCGGCGGTCGGGCGAAATGATGTCCTGCACCGAGTAGTTCACCACGGTCATCAGCGGGATGATGGCCGAGAAGGCCACGCAGACCAGCACCGGCAGCACGAGCCACCAGGCCTTCTGGTTGATCGGTTTATTGATTCCGTTCATGTCGAAGCCTCCGGTTCAGCTCGCTTCAGGCCACCAACTCTTCGTCGCGATAGAAACAGGTATGGCGGCCCACCACGGCCAGCCAGATCGGCTCGCCGGCCGATGGGACCCGCGTCTCCAGCCCGAAGCGGGCTTTGAGCGTGTGGTCGCCGACGGCCGCGCTCAACATCAGGTGCGTTCCGACGTCCTGCACGCGTGCGACCGTGGCCATCAGTGCCCCTGGCGAGTGGGGTTCGGCCAGCGCGACGTACTCCGGTCGAATGCCGATCTTCAGTGCGCCCTCAGGAAGTTCGCGTGTCGCCTGCAGCCTCGCGCCCGCAATGTCGAGAACGCCGCCCGCGCTCAGTGCCGGCAGGAAGTTCATCCCGGGCGAGCCGATGAAATGACCGACGAAGGTATGGGCCGGCCGCTCGAAAAGCGCTTCCGCACTGCCGATCTGCACGGCCTTGCCGCGCGTCATGACCACAACTTCCTCGGCGAAAGTGAGCGCCTCAACCTGGTCGTGCGTGACGTAGATCAACGTGAGCTTGAGTTCGCGATGAATCTGCTTGAGCTTGCGACGCAGTTGCCACTTGAGGTGCGGATCGATCACCGTCAGTGGCTCGTCGAAGAGCACAGCCGACACGTCGCTGCGAACGAGTCCGCGCCCGAGAGAGATCTTCTGCTTGGCGTCCGCGGCAAGGCCAGCCGCGCGCTGGTTGAGCTGCCCGCTCATGTCCAGCATTTCCGCGATCTCGCCGACGCGCTTGCGGATCTGCTCTGCGGGCATGTTCCGGTTGCGCAGCGGAAAGGCCAGGTTCTGTGCCACGGTCATCGTGTCGTAGATCACCGGGAACTGGAACACCTGCGCGATGTTGCGTTGCTGGGGCGTCTCCAGCGTCACGTCGCGGCCGTTGAATTTGACACTGCCCTTCGACGGCGCGAGCAGGCCCGAGATGATGTTGAGCATCGTCGTCTTGCCGCAGCCCGAGGGCCCAAGCAACGCGTAGGCGCCGCCGTCACGAAAGCTCATCTTGAGGGGCAGGAGCGCATAGTCGCTGTCCTGCGTGGGGTGGGTACGATAAGCGTGGGCGAGATCGAGGTCGATGCGAGCCATGTCAGCCTCCCTTGTGGCGCCAGTCGGGCGCAACGGCGAGCCGCTCGCCGCTATCGAACACATAGGCCTGAGACGCGCTGAAGTACAGGGTCACGGCCGCGCCGAGATCGAACCGATGCACGCCGGTCAATTGCGCGACGAGTTCGCCCACCAGCGTCTCGACGTGGACGAAGGTGTCCGATCCGGAGATCTCGGCCAGCTCCACCTTGCCTTGCAAAGGGATGTCGCCATTGCCGCCACCGATGTTGAGCGCGCTGGCCCGCAGGCCGACGGTGACCGCCCCATCCACCCCCGCCGGCATTGACAGCGGCAGCAGGGGACCGCCTTCGATCTGCACGCCGCCAGTGACTGCAAGGCCCGTCATCAGGTTCATCGGCGGATCGCTGAACGCACGCGCGACACGCAGCGACTGCGGCGCATGGAAGACCTCGGCAGTCGGCCCGTACTGAAGCAGCTCTCCGGCGTCCATGACCGCCGTGTAGCCACCCAGCAGCAGTGCCTCGCCCGGCTCGGTGGTGGCATAGATCACTGTCGAATCGCCCGTCGCAAAGAGCTGCGTGAGTTCCTCGCGCAAGCCTTCGCGCAACTTGTAGTCGAGGTTCACCAGCGGCTCATCGAGCAGCATCAGCGGCGCGTTCTTGGCCAGAGCGCGAGCCAGGGCCACGCGCTGTTGCTGGCCGCCGGAAAGCTCTGCGGGATAGCGGTCGAGGAACATGCCGATGTGCAGCTTGTCCGCCAATTCCCGCACGCGCGCTTCGATGTTCGGCTCGCCGCGCAGCTTGAGTGGCGATCCGATGTTGTCAGCCACCTTCAGCGACGGGTAGTTGATGAACTGCTGATACACCATGGCCACGTTCCGCTGGCGAACCGGCACGCCGGTGACATCCGTGCCGTCGACCAAGACCTTGCCTTCGGTGGGCGCGTCGAGCCCCGCCATCAGCCGCATGAGGCTCGTCTTGCCGGCCTGCGTGGCGCCGAGCAGCACGGTCACCGCACCACTGCGCGGCGCGATGCTCTGCGGATAGAGCCAGGTCTGTGCGCCGACCTTCTTGGCGACGCGATCGAGCGTCAGCTGCATGGAACTCCCCCTCCTCCTGCGAGTGCCCGCGCCTGCATCCAAGCGTCGACTTGCTCGCGCTCCGTAGGCGTGAAATGCAGGCCGAGCTTCGAGCGGCGCCAGAGCACGTCCTCGCCGCTGCATGCCCACTCCTCGTTGCGCAGGTAATGCAACTCGCGCTCGTGCAGGCCGGGTGCCACGGCGGGGCCCATGTCGTTCATCGATTGCGCATCGCCGATCACCTCCGTGATGCGCGCACCATAGGCGCGTGCAAGCCGCCGCGCAAGGCCGGCCCCCATCCACGCATGCCTGGTTCGCACCGCGGATACGAAGCGTTCGAAATCGTCGTCGGGCCGCGAAGTGCGGCTCGTGGCGCCGATCCAGGCCGAGAGATCGCCGCCCGCCATGAATGCCCCGTCGGTCCATGGAGCGCGCGCATCGCCCAGCATGCGCCCCACTTCGTCGGCTGCGTCCTCTGCCAGTTTGCGAAAGGTGGTGATCTTGCCGCCCCAAACCGACAGCAAGGGCGCCGCCGTGGTGTTGGATTCGAGCATGTAGTCGCGCGTGACCGCCGACGGGTCGCCCGAAGCATCATCGAGCAGCGGACGCACGCCCGAGTACGTCCAGACCACATCGGACGGCAGGATGGCCTTCTCGAAATACCGGCTGGCCTGGCTGCACAGGTAATCGACCTCGTCGTCGCTGATGCGCGCCGCCCCCGGGTCGTCACCCTGCAATTCGATGTCGGTCGTGCCGATCAGCGTGAAATCGTCCTGGTAGGGAATCGCGAAGATGATCCGCTTGTCCGGGTTCTGGAAGATGTAGGCGTGGTCGTGGCCGAACACGCGCGGCACGACGATGTGGCTGCCCTTGACCAGCCTCAGATGCCGCGTTGCCAGCGCTTCGCCTTGCGCCGAACGGGCCACGCCACGCAAGAAAGCTTCCGCCCATGGACCGGCGGCGTTGACCACCGCGCGGGCGTGCACCGTTCGCTGTCCTTCGCGGCCTTCAAGCACGGCGGTCCAGCCCTCGCCGTCGCGCTGAGCGCTGATGCAACGGGTGCGCGTCAGCACCTCCGCGCCTCGCGCGCGGGCGTCCAGGGCGTTCAGCACCACGAGGCGCGCATCGTCGACCCAGCCGTCCGAATACACGAAGCCGCGCCTGAATTCGGGCTTGAGCGCCGCGCCGGCCTCGTGCCGCCGAAGGTCGACCGTGCGCGAACCCGGCAACACCTCGCGCTTTGCCAGGTGGTCGTACATGAACAGGCCGATGCGGATCATCCAGGCCGGCCGCATCGACGGGTCGTGCGGCATGACGAAGCGCAGCGGCCGCATGATGTGCGGCGCACTCTTGAGCAGCACTTCACGCTCTTGCAACGCCTTGCGGACCAGCGAGAACTCGTAGTACTCCAGGTAGCGCAACCCTCCGTGGATCAGCTTGGTGGACGACGACGAGGTGTGCGCAGCGAGATCGTCCTTTTCGCAGAGCACGACGCGCCAGCCGCGCCCCGCGAGATCGCGCGCAATGCCGCAACCATTGATCCCGCCGCCGACGATCAGGACGTCGCAGTCTGCGGTGAAAGCGGATGGGGGCGATGCTTCCGGGCTCAAGGGGGTCGATTCCGTTTCTGTGGGGGTTGTCTGAGGCGTTGGTTTTTCGGTTTTTTTCATTCTGGTTCCTTAAAGCGCGATTTTCTTCGGCGTTAACCCTTAATCTTGTTCGTTTATTTTCGTTCTAAAGTTGAGCGAAATCGCGTCTGCCGCCATCCGTGAACTCAAATCCCCGCCAACTCAAGCTCCTCAACACTGTCCGCTCGCGGGGTTCGGTCACCGTCGAAGAACTGGCCGAAATGCTCGGCGTCACCCTGCAGACGGTGCGCCGGGACGTCCAGCGCCTGGCGGACGAAAAACTGCTCACGCGCTTCCATGGGGGCGTGCGCGTGCCGAGCTCGACCACTGAAAACATCGGCTATCAGCAGCGCGAAACGCTCAACGCCGAGGGCAAGGCGCGCATCGCGCGAGCCGTGGCAGCGCGGGTGCCGAACGACTGCTCGCTGATCCTCAATATCGGCACGACGACTGAAGCCATCGCGAAGGCGCTGCTGCATCACACCGGCCTGCGGGTGATCACCAACAACCTCAACGTCGCGACCATCCTCAGCGACAACCCCCATTGCGAAGTGATCGTGGCGGGCGGCTCGGTGCGGCTGCGCGACCGCGCCATCGTCGGCGAGGCGACCGTCGACTTCATCCGCCAGTTCAAAGTGGACATCGCACTCATCGGCGTGTCGAGCATCGAGGCCGACGGCACGCTGCGCGACTTCGACTTGCGCGAAGTCAAGGTGGCGCAAACCATCATCGCGCAGGCACGCGAAGTCTGGCTCGCGGCCGATGCAAGCAAATTCAACCGGCCCGCGATGATCGAACTCGCCAAGCTGTCGCAGATCGATTGCCTCTTCACCGACGCGGAACCACCACCCCCCTTTCCCGAGCTGATCGAACACGCGCAAGTCCGCTGCGAGATCGCACGCGAACACTGAAGGAACCTTTTTTCATGACCTACCTGCTCGCCCTCGACCAAGGCACGTCGAGCTCACGCAGCATCGTTTTCGATGGCGCCGGCCGCATCGTCGCCATCGCTCAACGCGAACTCACGCAGATCTATCCGCAACCCGGCTGGGTCGAACACGATCCGCTGGAGATCTGGACCAGCCAACTCGCCACCGCACGCGACGTGCTCGCCAAGGCGAAGCTCAAGGCCAGCGACATTCACGCGGTCGGCATCACCAACCAGCGCGAAACCACGCTCGTGTGGAACCGCAAGACGGGCCAGCCGGTGCACCACGCCATCGTCTGGCAGGACCGGCGCGCAGAGCCGATGTGCGCCAGGCTGCGACAGGACGGCATGGCCGACGCCATCCGGGACAAGACCGGCCTCGTGATCGACGCCTACTTCTCCGGCACCAAGCTGCGCTGGCTGCTCGACAACGTCCCCGGCGTGCGCGCGCAGGCCGAGCGCGGCGAGTTGGCCTTCGGCACCATCGACAGTTGGCTCATCTGGCAATTGACGGGCGGAAAGGTGCATGTCACCGACGTCAGCAATGCGTCGCGCACGATGCTCTTCAACGTTCACACCAATCAGTGGGACGCCGATCTGCTGAAGGCGCTTGACATTCCGGCACCGCTGATGCCCGAGGTCAAGCCGTCGAGCGCGCATTTCGCCGACACGGACGCCGGCCTGTTCGATTGCAGCCTGCCGATCGGCGGCGTGGCGGGCGACCAGCAGAGCGCGCTATTCGGCCAGGCCTGCTTCGAAGCCGGCACGGCAAAGAACACCTATGGCACCGGCTGCTTCCTGCTCATGCACACCGGCAACGCCTTCCAGCCTTCGCACAACGGGCTGCTCGTGACGAGCGCCGCGCAGACCAGCGGGCAGCCGCAATACGCAATGGAAGGCAGCGTGTTCGTCGGCGGTGCCGTCGTACAGTGGCTGCGCGACGGGCTCAAGGCCATCCCGGGCAGTGCGCATGTGCAAGCGCTGGCCGAGAGCGTGCCTGACGCCGGCGGCGTGATGATGGTGCCCGCCTTTACGGGGCTTGGCGCGCCTTATTGGGACGCCGAGGCGCGCGGCATCATCACCGGCCTGACGCGCGGAACCACCGTGGCACACATCGCGCGCGCTGCGCTCGAGAGCATTGCCTACCAGAGTGCTGCGCTGCTGCAGGCGATGAGCCGCGATGCCCTTGCGGCAGGAGGCACTCCCGTGGCCGAACTGCGCGTGGATGGCGGTGCTTCGGTGAACGACCTGCTCATGCAATTCCAGGCCGACCTGCTGGGCATCCCGGTGGTGCGGCCAGAAGTGACGGAGACCACGGCGCTGGGCGCGGCCTACCTGGCGGGGCTGTCTACCGGGGTGTACGGCAATGTGGGCGAACTGTCGAAACTCTGGCGTGTGGAGCGGCGCTTTATCCCAACGATGAGCCGAGCCAAGGCGGATGAAGCAATGGCCGGATGGGAGACGGCCGTGCGAAGGGCAACGCTGGCCGCGTAGGCTCCTGGCTCCTGAGCTCCGATACTGCTGACGTAGGACCCGGCCTACCCTTGAAGCAGCCACTGGCTGCTGCAACTTCCGCTCTCCAGAACCTATCTGAATGGGTGGCCCCAGCCCTCAATATCAGTGTGCGATGACGGAGACAGGACTCATGCGAGAAGCGATTTATTGTTTCGATACCGCCTGTGTGCGGTTTGCCATTTATCCCGACGGCGTCCGGGTGGTGGCCGCGATCAGCGAGGATCCGCTGCGCGATCTTTTCGGCGCGAGTGAAGGCGGCGAAAGCCTCGTTCGGGCCTATCTGGACAACGCGGATCTGATCAACGCCATAGCGATCGAGCGTCACCACCAGGGCGGCGGCCGGCCTGTGGTGCTCGAAACCGCGGACTTCGAAATGTCCGCCCACGAAACCTGCTGAAGCGCGCCCACGCGCAAAGTACATGCACAGCACACGCGCACGGCAGCGCGTGCCCGCTGTACGTTGCTCTTTCGTCCTACGTCCACGCAGCGCCGCCAGCACTGAGATGCCCGTCATGGGCACACTGGTTCAAGAAGCGCTTCGATTGCTGCAAGCGGCTGCCTGTGCGCGGGCTCTGCTCACCTGCGCCGGGTTGTCGCCCCAGAATGCCTTGCTCAACGGCCCGCCGCGCTTCGAGCTGGAGTGCCGTCTCGAAAGCCTCGATCAGCAGCTGACGACACTCCTCCTGGGGATGACCCGCGAGCAGCGCGAGCGGCTTCGGCTGGAGCGCGCCCTCTTCCTCCGACTGCTGCAGGAAAGCGCGGGCTTTCGGCTGCAATTCTGGAGCGACCGCGACGCGCTGGACGAGATGCCCCCTTCGCACCTGTTCGAGTGGGTTGCGCACGACGATGAACGCATGGAACTCGCACAGATCGAGAACGCGATGACTCCGAATGAAAAAGTGCGCTATGCGTCTGCAATGGTCGAGCAGTCGCCATTTCGATGAAATCCATGAGGCGGAAGAAGATGATGGGGACGGCGTCGGTCGTTGTCCTGCACGCGGAGCATGCGTCGTCCTTCGGGTCCGTCGGGCATCAGGGCCCGACACTCTGCCCAGATTCGAACTCAATCATTTCACCCATCAACCATCCATCCAATATCGCAAGGAGCTCATCCATGTCCGACGTCATCGAATTGGGCAACAGCCTGGACCATTCCGAAATCGACGTGACTGAACCGCACAACGTGAGCTATTGGATGGATCGCCTCGGCGTCACCGAAGAGGAACTGCGCAAGGCCATTGCCGACGTCGGCGTTTCAGCAGACCAGGTCGCCGTGCACCTCGGCAGGATGTGAGTTCAGCTGCGTTGCGCGAGCGCGAGCGCGAGGATGCGATCCAACGCGTCGAAGTCGATCGGCTTCTGCAAGTGGTGATCGAAGAGCCCTGCCGGAGCGCCGGCTTCCTCTGACGCAAAACCCGAGATCGCCACGATCATCGGCGGCGCGCCGCGCGCGCTGGCGCGCAGTTGCCTCGCGACTTCGGTGCCTGGAAAATCAGGCAGCTTGAGGTCGACCAAGGCGGCGTCGAATGATTCGCTGGCGGCGGCGTCGAGCGCCTGTCGACCGGTATAGGTGCAACGTGCCGTGTGGTCCTGCAGCGCGAGGATCTCCTTGAGCAGGTCGGCTGCGGCTTCGTTGTCGTCGACGATCAGAACATTCACATCAGTCTTCCCGGGTGCGGGGCCCCAGTATCGGACCGGGCGCTCGATGGGAATGTAGGACGCAGTCTCAGCTGTTTACGCCGCGGACCTTGCACCTTCGGGCAGTTGACAACCCGGATGCGGCACCGGACAGTGCCGCATGACGCGTTCCCAGCTCATCCTTTTCGGCGGCTTACTGTTCGCAAAATCCGGCGCAGCGCACCAAAACCACCGCAATGTTGCGTCGACCATCACGTGCCGCCGGGCATGGAACGCGCGCTGGATTACGTGCGCGGCGACGCTGCTGGCGCTGATCCTCACGGTGTGGGCCGGGGCCGTCGGGGCCCAAGAGGCGCCTCCGGCGGGAGCGCCGCTGACTGTTTCAAACCGGGAGGTTTTCGTCTTCCGCTCGCCGATGTTCGGCCTCACGGCACAGCAGCGGTCGGCGCGCGCGGCGGAGCGCATCGGCCAGTTGCCCTTCTCGCGGCTGCGATCGATGCCCCAGGCCAACGGCTTCACGCACGAAGGGATGGAGGGGTACGCGATCATGGTGGACGGCGGCACCGTCTTCACCGTGTTCGAAAGCGATCGGGAGCCAGGGGATCCGCCGCTGGAGCAGGTCGCAGCGAGCGCCGCTCGACGCCTGCATGATGCACTGGAGGTCCGCGCAGACCAGATGAACGGCCGCCAGTTCGCCGCATCGGCCGGCTGGACGGCGCTGGCAACGCTGATCCTCGCGGCGTTCGTCTTCGTGCTGCAACGCACCGCCCTGCGGGTCAGCGACCGCACCGGGCCGCTCCGAGCGCGCTTCGAGAATCGCAAGCTGCTCGACTGGCGCCGCATGGTCGCGCTGGGGCTGATCGGTGCGGTTCACTGGATCAAGATCGCCATCATCCTGGTCGCCGTCTATCTGTGGCTGGCCTACGTGCTGACGCGCTTCCCCTACACGCAGCCGTGGGGAGAGACGCTCGGCAGTTCGGTGATCGGATTGGCGACCAAGCTCGTGACCGGCATCATTCATTCGTTGCCGGACCTCGCGACCGTCGCCGCCATCTTCGTGCTGGCCCACCTGGCCATTCGCGGCCTGCATGCGATTTTCGAGGCCGCACGCAGCAGCGGCGTCTCGGTCGCGGCACTGCAGCCTGACACCATTGGCGCAACGCGGCGACTGACGGCCGCGCTCGTGTGGGTCTTCGCGCTCGTGATGGCCTATCCGTTCATCCCAGGGTCGCACTCGGACGCCTTCAAGGGCCTCAGCGTATTCTTCGGCGTGCTAGTCACGCTGGGGTCGTCGGGCACTGTCTCTCAGGTCATGGCGGGCTTCGTGCTCATCTATGCGCGAGCGTTGCGAGTCGGCGACTTCGTGAAGATCGGCGAATCGGAAGGCTACGTGATCGAGATGGGTGTGCTGTCGACCAAGCTGCGCAACCACGTGGATCAGGTCGTCACCCTGCCCAACACGGTCGTGGTCGCGGCGAGCATCCTGAACCAGAGCGACACCTCCAAGGCGCGCGGTATTTCGGTCACGACATCGGTGACCATCGGCTATGACTCTCCCTGG
Organism: Variovorax sp. 10N420; assembly: GCF_056394705.1. NCBI lineage: Bacteria > Pseudomonadati > Pseudomonadota > Betaproteobacteria > Burkholderiales > Comamonadaceae > Variovorax > Variovorax sp. 10N420. The sequence goes on from NZ_JBFTIJ010000015.1 coordinate 22,656, forward strand.
CGCCAAGTGCACGCGATGCTCGCGCTTGCGGCTGGCAGGACGGCCGAGCTTTTGTCGGAGCCGCCGCCGGTCGTCCGCCAGTTGCAGTTGCAGGATTTCTATGTCGAGTACGAGCTCAACGTCTTCATCCGGGACGGCGCCCCCAAATACGATGTGGTCAACGAGCTGAACGGACACATCCAGGACGTCTTCAATGAATACGGCGTGCAGATCATGTCGCCGCACTTCGTGTTGCAGCCGGCCGCGCCCGTCGTGGTGCCCAAGGAGGCGCTGCACGCCCCGCCTGCGGCCTGATCCTGATTCCCCGGGGGTTTTCGAGAAACGCGGAAAGTGGCATCCTCACATCGGGAGGTGCGTCGAACTTCCTCTGGAGATTTCGCATGGCTGCTCGTTCCCTCGCGTCGCTATCGCTCAGCTTCGGTCTGGTGTCGATTCCGGTGAAGCTGTATTCCGCCACGGAGAGTTCCAGTGCGGTGAGATTCAACCTCCTGACCAAGGACGGTTCGCGGGTCAAGCAGCAATACGTGTCCGAGAAGGACCCTTCGGTCGTGGTGCCGCGCTCCGAGATGGTCAAGGGTTACGAATTCGAGAAGGACCGCTACGTGCTCTTCTCACCCGACGAGCTCAAGGCAGTCGAAGAGAGCGCGACCCACACCATCGACATCGTCGCCTTCATTCCCGAGAAGGCCGTCGACCCCATCTACTACGACAAGGCCTATTTCATCGCACCCGACAAGCGCGGCGGCAAGCCCTACACACTGCTGCGCGCAGCGATGCGCAAGAGCGGCCGGTGCGCCCTGGCGAAATGGGCCTGGAAAGGCAAGCAGTACGTCGTGCAGATTCGCGCGGCCGAAGACGGGCTGGTGCTGCAGCAGCTTCTTTACGCCGACGAAGTGCGGTCAATGAAGGACCTGCAGATCGAGGAGATCAAGCCCTCTGACGCGGAGGTGCAACTGGCGCTCCAGCTCATCGACCAGATCTCGCAGGACAGCTACGACCCGACGCAGTTTGTCGACGAGGAAAAGCAGCGGATCCTGTCGGCCATCGACGCCAAGATCGAAGGCAGGCAGGTGGTGACTGCCGAGCACCACGAAGAGGCGGCTTCGGGCGGTCAGATCATCGACCTGACGGAGATGCTGCGCGCCAGCCTCGCCAAATCGGGCTCTGGGGCCGGTGCAGGGGCAGCCCCGGCGAAGCGCCAGGCACGCGCGCCCGCTGCCGCCGAAGTCGTCACGCCGCTTGCCACCAACGAGCGCAAGGGCGTCAAGCGGGCGTCCAAGACTGCTGCCGCTGCCGACGCCGTCCCTGCCAAAGCCCGCGCCAGGAAGTGACCCTCGATCATCCGGAGACTCCACACACCTTGCGCAGCATCCAGGAGATGCTGGGCCTCTCCCGGAGCGCCATCGCGGGGCTGATCGCCAACGGGTTCGTGCGCCCGGCTCGCGGGCCGCGCAACGCCTATCGTTTTTCCTTCCGCGACGTCGTGTTGCTCAGGACCGCGCACGACCTGCAGGCGGCGGACATTCCGACGCGCAAGATCCTGCGGGCGCTGCAGCGGCTGAAGGCGACGCTGCCTGAAGAACTGCCGTTGTCAGGCTTGCGGATCACGGCCGTGGGAAGTTCGATCGCCGTGCGCGACCGCGAAAGCCAGTGGGAAGCGGAGACCGGCCAGTTGCTCATGGACTTCGACATCGCCGCAACCCGAGGTGCGGTGGCCTTTGTCGACCGGCGGCGAAGCGAGGGACCGTCCGCGGATGCGGTGTCGGCAGAGGCTTTGTTCTCAGCCGGTGAAGAACTCGAACTGACGGACTTGAAGGCGGCGGAGGCTGCGTATCGCCAGGCTTTGGCCCTCGAGCCCGACCATGCGGACGCTTATCTGAATCTCGGCGCGATCCTTTGCGAATCCGGCCGGGCGGCCGAAGCCGCCGCGCTCTACGACGAAGCCTTGCGACGCATTCACGACGTGCCGCTGCTGCACTTCAATCGGGCGGTCGCGCTGGAAGACATGGGGCGCCTCGCGGAAGCGGTCGATGCCTACGAGCAATGCCTGCGGCTGGACCCCAGCATCGCCGACGCGCACTTCAACGCCGCGCGTCTGCACGACCATCTCGGCCATCGGCGTGATGCGATCCGCCATTTCAGCGCCTATCGGCGGCTGCAGAGATAGCGGTGCCTCAGGGTTCCCCTAGCGGATCAGCGCCTGGAGGTCCTTGAAGCGCGGATGTTCCGCAGTGCGCAGCCATTCGAAGCCGACCATCTCCGTCGTGACGAGTTCGGCGCCCGCACCGGCGAGGCGGTCGAAGGCGGCGTCGCGATTGCGCTCGGTGCGCGAACTGCAAGCGTCGGTCACGACCCAGACGTCGAATTCGTCTTCCAGCAGATCGAGCGCCGTCTGGAGCAGGCACACATGCGCTTCGCAGCCGGCGATCACGATCGTGTTGCGTTCTTCGGGGACAGCCTGCTTCTGCAGGTGCTTGGGAAGGCTTCGCGCGTTGCCTTGCGGCGCCTTGGCGGGCGCCCGCAGCCACTCGACGAGCCCTTCTTCGGCGCCGCTGAAATGCATCTTGGCGAGCGTGCGCTGGCACAGGGCGCGGATGTCCGGCAGGTTTTCGCCGAGTTTGGAAGGGTTCTGTTCGGTGCCCCAGACGGGCACGTCCACCAGTTGGGCGAGCTTGCCGAGGCGGACTGCATTCTTCGCGACGGCGTCCGCTTCGAGGATCGCGCGCATCAGGCGCGCCTGGTAGTCGACCAGGACCAGTTGGGATTGCGATGCGTCGAGCAACATGGAAAGCGTCTTTAAAAAAATAGCGGGGCTAGAACGTACCACCGAAAAGATCGGGTTGATGCTAAAAACACCGGCGCGCAAGCACCCAGACAAGGATGAGACGATGAACGCTCCGCTTTCGGCCGTCGCGCTGATGTCCGGCCAGGACTATCGCGAATCTCTCCGCCGCTACCGCCCCACTGTCTTCGTCGATGGTCGCCGGGTCGAGAGCGTGGCGGATGAGCAGGCTTTCCAGCCAGGCATCAATGCGATTGCACTGACTTACGACTACGCGCTCAAGGAACAATACGCGCCGCTCATGACCGCGGTGCAGCACACCAGCGGCAAGCGGGTCAACCGGCTCTCGCACATCGACACCAGTTCGGGCGACCTGCTCAACAAGCTGGAGGCCGTCAGGCTCGTGTGCCAGGAAACCGGATGCGCGCAGCGCTACCTGACGCACGATGCGCTCAACGCCATTGCGCAGGTATCGGCTCGCATCGACGACGCGCGCGGCACGACCGAGCACATGGCGCGATTCACCGAATATCTCCATCGCATCCAGGATCAGGACCTGACGCTCGGCGTGGCGATGACCGACGCCAAAGGCGACCGCAGCAAGCGCCCCCACGAACAGGCCAATGCCGACAGCTACGTGCACGTGGTGGAGCGCAACGCGGTTCGCGACGGCGTGCGCGGCATCGTCATCTCCGGCACGAAGGCGATCGTCACTGGCGCGCCTTATGTGCATGAGTTGCTCGTCATGCCGTGCCGCAACATGGGCAAGGAAGACGCTGACTTCGCGGTCTGCTGCGCCGTGCCGCTCGACGCGCCCGGCCTGACCATCGTCGCGCGGCCCGCAGGCAGGCCTGGCGAGAAGCTCGAGCACGGCGATGCCCTCTTCAGCCGCAAGTTTGGGCAAAGCACCGGCGTCTGCATGTTCGACCGCGTGTTCGTCCCATGGGACAGCGTCTTCTACGCCGGCGAGTGGGAGCACAGCAGCCATCTCACCTACAGCTATGCCACGCACCATCGCCACAGTTGCATCGGCGCGCGCGCAGGCTTCGGCGATCTGCTGATCGGCGCGGGAGCGCTGATGTGCGAGGCGAATGGCTTCGATCCCGGCCGCGAGACGCACTTGCGCGAGCAGATGGTGGAACTCATCACCATCACCGAAAGCTTCTTTGCCTGCGGCGTCGCTGCGAGCGTGTATGGCAAGGCCGACGCGCATTGCGAGGTCTTCATGCCGGACCCGGTCTTCAGCAACATCGGCAAGCTGCTGCTGGCAACCAAGATCTACGACATGCACCGCATTGCGCACTATGTGAGCGGCGGGCTGATCGTCGCCCTGCCCGGCCCCGACGAGGATCACAACCCCGAAACCGCCGCGCGGCTGTCCGAAGTGCTGCGTGCAAATCCTGACATTCCATACGAACAGCGCATCGAAACCGCCCGTTTCATCGAAGACCTGACCGCCGGCTACCAGGGTGGCTGGTACAGCACCATCAGCCTGCACGGCGGCGGCTCCCCGGCGGCGATGAAGCAGGAGATCTACCGCAACTATCCGGTCGGATCGAAGGTGGAACTGGTCGAACGCATCCTGGAGCGCGGCGTTGCGGCGGACGGCTTGGCCGCGGCGGCGCCGCACGAGCCGCAGCGCGCCATTACGCGCAATCGCCAGCCTGGTCGATGCTGCGACACCGGGTGCACGACACCCGGGCAACCGGTGATGGTGGACCTGCCTGCTCCCCGCTCCGAATGACGCGCCCCCGGCCCCTTGCCTTTTTGCGCTGGATCATCACCAGTTGCATCGCGCTGGCGCTCGCCGGATGCGGTTTGTTCTGGCAATCGCCCGAAGCGCCGGTGAAGACCGTGCTCGACAAGAGTTCATGCACGCCCGATGCCCGCACACTTCTGGTGATGCTGCCGGGCGCTTTTTCCACGCCCGACGAGTTCGTGCGCGAAGGCTTTGTCGCGGCAGTCCAGGAGCGCAAGCTCGCGGTCGACATCATGCGTGTAGACGCCAATGTCGCCTACTACCGCTACGACATGAGCATCCTCGATCACCTGCGAGACGATGTGTTTTCGCCTGCCCGCGCGCAAGGCTACACGTCCATCTGGGTGGTCGGCATTTCTGTCGGAGGCTTCGGCGGCCTGGCTTACGCGGCCGCGCATCCAGGTGACATCACGGGCATCGTCGCGCTCGCGCCGTATCTGGGTGAGCGCACCACCAGCATCGACATCGCGAATGCAGGCGGCCTCTCGCGATGGCAGCCGCCGACGGAGATGCTTCCGGGCGACAAGGGTGAGCAGCGGCTTTGGCGCTGGCTGCAGCGCTACGGCGGCAGTCGCAAGAACATGGAGCCATCCGCGACGTCCGCGACATCCGGGCTATCCGGCACAACAGAGTTGCCGAAGCTCTACCTGGGCTTCGGCGTCGACGACCGCTTTGCCTTCAGCGACCGGTTGTTGGCGGCCATGCTCCCCGACGACCATGTCTTCCTGACGCCGGGCGGGCACGATTGGCCCGAATGGCGGCGCCTCTGGCACGACATCCTGCCGAAGCTCGACTTACCCGTCTGTCTTCCGTGAGTCCGGCTCCGCGCACGTCGATTCAGTTCGGCAGCAGCCGCATCAGCTTGCCATTCGACTCGTCAGTGAGGATGTAGAGCCATCCGTCGGGCCCCTGCTTCACGTCGCGTATGCGCGCGCGGCCTTCTTCGAGCAGCTTGTGCTCGGCGGCCACCTTGCCGTTCTTGAGTTCGATCCGGTCGAGGTAGCCGAACTTGAGCGACCCCACGAACAGATTGCCCTTCCATTCGGGACCATAGCGATCGCTCGTCAGAAAGGCCATGCCCGACGGCGCAATCGACGGAACCCAGTAATGGAGCGGCTGCTCCATGCCTTCCTTGTGCGTGATGCCCTCGCCAATCTTGCCGCCCCCGTAGTTCTCGCCGTAGGTGATGACCGGCCACCCATAGTTGCGCCCCGGCAGCGGGATGTTGATCTCGTCGCCGCCTTGCGGGCCGTGCTCGTGCATCCATAGCGTGCCGTCCGGCGCCAGCGTCGCGCCCTGGCCATTGCGATGCCCGTAGCTCCAGATTTCAGGCAAGGCGCCCGGCTTGCCGACAAAAGGGTTGTCCTTTGGCACCGAGCCGTCCTTGCCGATGCGGACGATCTTGCCCAGGTGGTTGTCGAGCTTTTGCGCCTCTTCCTTGCGGCTGAAGCGCTCCCCCAGCGTGAGAAAGAGATTGCCGTCCTTCGCCTCGACGATGCGGCAGCCGAAGTGGTTGCGGCTTGCCACCTTCGGCCGCTGGCTGAAGATGATCTTCAGGTTGTCCAGCCGGCTGCCATCCGCGGACAGTTCGGCGCGCGCGAGCGCGGTGCTGTTCGCGCTTCCGGCACCCTCAGGCTCCGAAAAGCAGAAATAGACCGTGCGGTTCCCGTCGAAGCCCGAGTCCGCCAGAACGTCGAGCAACCCGCCCTGGCCGCCGGTCGCGATCGGCGGAAGACCTGCAACCGGGACGCCGAGCTTGCCGTCCGCGCCGACGACGCGAAGCCGCCCCGGCCGCTCCGTGACAAGAAAGCGCCCGCCCGGCAGAAACGTGACGCCCCAAGGGTTCTCGAGACCGGAAGCAATAACCTCCGACCGGGGCGCTGCGGCGGCCAGGCCGCCAGCAATGAATGTAAGAAAAATCGCGTAACAGACGCGTGCGCAAATCCTTGTCAATGGGGAATTCATGGCACTCCTTCGAAGACGTGATCTCTGCAAACGTTTGGCCATTCAGCCTGCATTTGAAAACCTTTCGCATTACATTTGTTAAAGCCCTTATTCAAAATAATCGAAACCTTTACATTTTCTGATGTGAGAGGAAGAAGAAAATCGTTAAACGACAAGGAGTTACAGGCACAATCCCGAACCTGCCTGAAATTGACACTGCGGTGTGTCGTCCATATCCTACGCGCCATGCGATTTATCCTCCTCACCGCCAGCCTCTTGATTGCCTTCGCCGCTCATGCCGCGCCGCAACTTGAACGGGTTGACGAAAATTCGGATCCGCAGCTCTTCGACAAAACAGTCGATAAGACATTTCTCGGCCAATTCCATCAGGTCCGCCAGACCGTTGTCGATCGCACTTCCGACCTCGTGGTGACGGCCATCGGATTCCTGGGCGTTCCCTACCGGCGAGGCGGCAACACGGCCGAAACCGGTTTTGACTGCAGCGGCTTCGTCCGCGCGATGTACACCCAGACCGTAGGCCATCTGCTTCCCCGCCGTGCCGAAGAGCAAGCTGCCGCCACCCAGAAAATCGACCGTAGCGAACTGAAGCCGGGCGATCTCGTGTTCTTCAAGACCATGCGCCGCGCCTTCAGCCACGTCGGCATCTATGTCGGCGAAGGCAAGTTCATCCATTCCCCCAAGCCTGGCGCCCAGGTTCGCGTGGAAGACATGAGCGGAAGTTATTGGCAACGCCGCTTCAGCGGCGCCCGTCGCGTTCTCGCAGCCCAGGACGACACCAAGACCTCCGGCGACTGATCACCACCGGCCGGTCGCCACCCGACCGCCAAAAAAAATCCCGCTGCTCGCGGGATTTTTTTATGGCCGTCGTGCGCTAGCGTTTCACCGGCGGCAAATCCGTGCAACTGCCGTGCGCAGCCTCCGCCGCAAGCCCGATGCTTTCGCCCAGCGTCGGGTGCGGGTGGATCGTCTTGCCGATGTCGATCGCATCCGCGCCCATTTCGATGGCCAGCGCAATCTCCCCGATCATGTCGCCAGCGTGGGTTCCGACGATGCCGCCGCCGACGATGCGATGCGATTCCGCTTCAAAGAGCAGCTTCGTGAAGCCCTCGTCGCGCCCGTTGGCGATGGCGCGGCCCGAGGCCGTCCACGGGAACAGCCCCTTCTGGATCTTCACGCCTTCCGCCTTCGCCTGGTCCTCCGTCAACCCGACCCACGCCACTTCCGGATCGGTGTAGGCCACGCTCGGGATCACGCGCGCGTTGAACGCAGCGCTGGAAAGCTCGTGATCGCCCTTTTGCTCGCCCGCGATGACCTCGGCGGCAACATGCGCCTCATGCACCGCCTTGTGCTCCAGCATCGGCTGGCCGACGATGTCGCCGACCGCGAAGATGTGCGGTACGTTGGTACGCATCTGCACATCGACCGGGATGAAGCCGCGATCGCTCACAGCGACGCCCGCCTTTTCGGCGCCGATCTTCTTGCCGTTGGGGCTTCGGCCCACGGCCTGAAGCACCAGGTCATAGAGCTGCGGTTCCTTGGGCGCCTGCTCGCCTTCGAAAGTGACCCGGATTCCCTCCTTCGTTGCCTCGGCGCCCACGGTCTTCGTCTTCAGCATGATGTTGTCGAAGCGCGGGGCATTCAGCTTTTGCCAGACCTTGACCAGGTCGCGGTCCGCACCTTGCATCAAGCCATCGAGCATCTCGACGACGTCGAGCCGGGCGCCCAAGGTGGAATACACCGAGCCCATTTCGAGGCCGATGATGCCGCCGCCGAGAATGAGCATCCGCTTGGGTTCGACGCCGAGTTCGAGCGCGCCGGTCGAATCGACGACGCGCGGATCTTTCGGCATAAAGGGCAAATGCACCGCCTGCGAACCCGCGGCGATGACGCAGTGGCGGAACTTGACCGTCTGCGACTTGCCCGTTGCGTCCTTGCCGTCGCCGGTGGTTTCCTGCACCTTGACGTGGTACGGGTCGACGAATTCGCCGATGCCGCGCACTGTCGTCACCTTGCGCATCTTCGCCATCGCGGCGAGACCACCGGTGAGCCTGCCGACCACCTTGTTCTTGCGGCCGAGCAGCTTGCTCCGGTCAATCTTGGGATCGCCGTAGCTCACGCCCAGGTCGGCGAAATGCTTGACCTCGTCGATCACCGCGGCGACGTGGAGCAGCGCCTTCGATGGAATGCAGCCCACGTTGAGGCAAACGCCGCCCAGCGTCGCGTAGCGCTCCACCAGCACGACTTTGAGCCCGAGGTCCGCGGCGCGGAATGCGGCGGAGTAGCCGCCGGGACCGGCGCCGAGAACGAGCAGGTCGCATTCGACGTCCACTGAGCCCGAGTAGGTCGACGCCACTGCAGGCGCCTTCGCCGGCGCGGTGGGGCCGGGGGCGGGCTGTTGGGGTGCGGATGCTGCGGCTGGTGTGGCGGATGCCCCGGGCGCGGGCGCGGGCGCAGGCGCCGGAGCGGCAGCTGCGCCATCGGCAGCGTCCATCGTCAGCACCACCGACCCTTCGCTGACCTTGTCTCCCACCTTCACGGCCAGCGCCTTGACCACGCCGGCGTGCGACGAAGGAATCTCCATCGAGGCCTTGTCCGATTCGACGGTGATCAGCGACTGCTCGGCCTTGATCGTGTCGCCCGGCTTCACCAGGACTTCGATCACGGCGACTTCCGCGAAATCGCCGATGTCCGGCACTTTGACTTGTACTTCGCTCATTTGGACACCTTCAGTTTGAGTGTGAGAACGTCGACCGGTCCGGCCGAGTTGCGGTCGAATTCACAGGCCGCAGCCACGCCGGCCTCGGCAACATCGCGCGCGGAACGCGCCTTGTCATAGGCGGCGTGCATAGCGCCCAATGCGAAGCTGCGGCCGGAGCCGATGCTCCAGAACTGCTTGAACTCGAAGACTTCGCGGTAGCTGTAGATGCCGTAGATGCCGCTTGCATTGGCCAGCAGCATGGTGAACTGGCTCGATTCGTAGGGCTCATGCTCGTCTTCCTTCGTCTGCAGGAAGAACGCGTCCTTCAGCACCGGATGCAAAAGCGTGAAGGTGCGAAAGATCTCGTCCTTGCTGCCAAACCGAAGCGCCTCCACCGGCTGCGCCGCCAATGCGTGCTGCAGCACCAGGAAATGCGCTGCGGCGCCGGCCAGCGCAAAGATACTCTGGCCGCCGGCATCGTTGACCATGAACAGCTTGCGGTTCTCTTCGGCGCGGTACGACAGGCGCGTATCGCCGAAGGTCACGAGCGCATCGGCAGCCATCACGACCTGACCGCCCTTGCGGACGGCCACGACCGTGGTCATAGAGGCTCACGCCGCGCCGCCCCGACGAAGCCGCTCATAGCAGCACCCGGCGGAAGTCGGCAAGCACCTGGCCCAGGTAGGCGTTGAACCGGGCAGCCAGGGCGCCATCGATCACGCGATGGTCGTAAGACAGCGACAGCGGCAAGGTCAGGCGCGGCACGAACTGCTTGCCGTCCCAAACCGGCTTCATCGAACTCTTGGAAAGACCGAGGATTGCCACTTCAGGCGCATTGATGATCGGCGTGAAGTTCGTCCCGCCGATGCCGCCGAGCGAGCTGATGGAGAAACACCCGCCTTGCATGTCGGCGGAGCCCAGCTTGCCGTCGCGCGCCTTCTTGGCAAGCTCGCCCATTTCCTGGCTGATCTGGAGAACGCCCTTCTTGTCCGCGTCCTTGAGCACCGGCACCACGAGCCCGTTCGGCGTGTCTGCCGCGAAGCCGATGTGGAAGTACTGCTTGTAGACGAGCTGGTCGCCATCCAGACTGGTGTTGAATTCGGGAAACTTCTTGAGCGCCGAGACCACGGCCTTGATCACGAAAGCGAGCATCGTCACCTTGACGCCCGACTTCTCGTTTTCCTTGTTGGTGGAAACGCGGAAGGCTTCGAGTTCGGTAATGTCGGCTTCGTCGTTGTTGGTGACGTGCGGAATCATCACCCAGTTGCGATGCAGGTTGGCACCGCTGATCTTCTTGATGCGCGACAGATCCTTGCGCTCGACCGTGCCGAACTTCGTGAAGTCGACCTTCGGCCAGGGCAGCAGGCCCAGTGCTTCGCCACCGCCCGCTGCGGGCGCCTTCGCGCCTGCGGCCTTGGTGCTGGCGGCGCCGCTCATCACGGCCTTGGTGAAGTTCTGGACGTCTTCCTGCGTGATGCGCCCTTTGGGGCCACTGCCTTTGACCTCTTCGAGCGGCACGCCGAGTTCGCGCGCGAACTTGCGCACCGAAGGAGAAGCGTGCGGAAGCTTGCCACTGGGCGCGACCGTCGGATCGTGAGCGGCAGGGGCGGCCGTTGGAGCCGTCGCCGGGACGCTGGCGGACGAAGGCGCAGCAGCGGCCTGGGCCTGAGCGGGAGCCGGCGACGGTGCCGCAGCAGCGGATGCAGGTGCGGCTCCGCCAGCTGCGGAGCCCTCGATCACTGCGATCAGGTCGCCGATATTGACCTTGTCGCCGACCTTGACCTTGAGTTCCTTGAGGACGCCGGCCGCCGACGACGGAATCTCCATCGATGCCTTGTCGGACTCGACGGTGATGAGCGACTGCTCTTCCTTGATGGTGTCACCGGGCTTTGCCAGCACTTCGATCACCGCGACATCCTTGAAATCGCCGATGTCGGGAACCTTGACTTCGATGGGGCCTGAAGCGCCGGCCGCTGCCGGTGATGGTGATGGTGATGGTGCAGCCGGCGCCGCAGCAGTGGACGCTGCAGCCGCAGGCGCCGCGGCGGGAGCGGGTGCATCGCCTGCCGCGCCAGTGCTTTCAAGCACCAGCACGACCGACCCTTCCTTGACCTTGCTGCCGACTTCGACCTTGAGTTCCTTCACGACGCCGGCCTGGCTCGACGGAATTTCCATTGATGCCTTGTCCGACTCCACGGTGATCAGCGATTGCTCGGCTTTCACCGTGTCGCCGGCCTTCACCAGCACCTCGATCACTGCGACTTCATCGAAATCGCCGATGTCCGGCACCTTGACTTCCACTGTAGCCATATAAGTGTCTCCCGCCCTGGGGCGCAGTAGGTTGTTCGTTGATGTTTTATGCGTAGAGCGGGTTGATCTTGTCGGCGTTGATTCCGTACTTCTTGATCGCGTCTGCCACCTTCTGAGCTGGAACGGCACCATCTTCGGCCAGCGCCTTCAGCGCCGCAACCGCGATGAAGTGGCGATTCACCTCGAAGTGCTCGCGGAGCTTGGCGCGGAAGTCGCTGCGGCCGAAGCCGTCGGTGCCGAGCACCTTGTAGTTGCGGCCCTTCGGAATGAAGGGACGGATCTGCTCGGCATACGCCTTCATGTAGTCGGTGGACGCGACCACCGGTCCGGTGCTCGCAGAAAGCTGCTGCTCGACGAACGGAACGCGTGCCTTCTCTGTCGGATGCAGCAGGTTCCAGCGCTCCACTTCCTGGCCATCGCGCGTGAGTTCGTTGAAGCTCGGGCAACTCCAGACGGAGGCACTCACGCCCCAGTCCTTTTCCAGCAGTTCTTGCGCGGCGATGCTTTCGCGCAGGATGGTGCCGCTGCCCAGCAGTTGCACCGTCGGCGACTTGGCCTTGAGCGACGGCCCCTGCTTGCACAGGTACATGCCCTTGATGATCTGCTCTTCGGTGCCGGGCTGAAGGCCGGGCATGGGGTAGTTCTCGTTCAGCAGCGTGATGTAGTAGTAGACGTTGTCCTGCTTCTCGACCATGCGCTTGAGACCGTGATGCAGGATCACGCCGACCTCGTGCCCGAAGGTCGGGTCGTAGCTCACGCAGTTCGGGATGGTGTTTGCCAGGATGTGGCTGTGGCCGTCCTCGTGCTGCAGGCCTTCGCCGTTCAGCGTGGTGCGTCCGGACGTTCCGCCCAGCAGGAATCCGCGAGCCTGCATGTCGCCAGCCGCCCAGGCCAGGTCGCCGATCCGCTGGAAGCCGAACATCGAGTAATACACATAGAACGGCACCATGATGCGGTTGTTCGTGCTGTATGACGTGGCCGCTGCGATCCAGCTCGACATGCCGCCCGCTTCGTTGATGCCTTCCTGCAGGATCTGGCCGGCCTTGTCTTCGCGGTAGTACATGACCTGGTCCTTGTCGACCGGCGTGTACTGCTGCCCCGCGGGGTTGTAGATGCCGATCTGGCGGAACAGGCCTTCCATGCCGAAGGTACGGGCCTCGTCGACCAGGATCGGCACCACGCGCGGACCGAGCGCCTGGTCGCGCAGCAGTTGCGTCAGGAAGCGAACGTAGGCTTGCGTCGTCGAGATCTCGCGGCCTTCGGCGGTCGGTTCGAGCACGGCCTTGAAGGTTTCGAGCGCCGGCACCGTGAAGCTCTCGTCAGCCTTGACCCGGCGATGCGGCAGGTAGCCGCCGAGCGCCTTGCGGCGTTCGTGCAGGTACTTCATTTCGGGCGTGTCGTCGGCGGGCTTGTAGAACGGGAGATCGGCGATCTGGCTGTCCGGGATCGGGATGTTGAAGCGGTCGCGGAAGGCCTTGATGTCTTCATCGCCGAGCTTCTTCGTCTGGTGGACGGTGTTCTTGCCCTCGCCGATCTTGCCCATGCCGAAGCCCTTGACGGTCTTGATCAACAGCACCGTCGGCTGGCCCTTGTGCTGGACCGCGGCATGGAAAGCCGCATAGACCTTCTGCGAATCGTGGCCACCGCGGCGCAGGTTCCAGATCTCGTCGTCGCTCATCTTGGAGACCATCTCCAGCGTGCGGGGATCGCGGCCGAAGAAGTGCTTGCGCACGTAGGCGCCGTCGTTGGCCTTGAACGACTGGTAATCGCCGTCGTTCGTTTCCATCATGATCTTGCGCAGGGCGCCGTCCTTGTCCCGCGCCAGCAGCGGATCCCAGCTGCTGCCCCAGATCAGCTTGATCACGTTCCAGCCAGAACCGCGGAATTCGCCTTCAAGTTCCTGGATGATCTTGCCGTTTCCGCGCACCGGACCGTCCAGGCGCTGCAGGTTGCAGTTGATGACGAAGACCAGGTTGTCGAGATTCTCTCGTGCAGCGAGGCTGATCGCGCCGAGGGATTCGACCTCGTCCATTTCGCCGTCGCCGCAGAACACCCAGACCTTGCGGTTTTCGGTATTGGCGATGCCGCGCGCGTGCAGGTATTTGAGGAAGCGGGCCTGGTAGATGGCCATCAAGGGGCCGAGACCCATCGACACCGTGGGGAACTGCCAGAACTCGGGCATCAGCTTCGGGTGCGGGTAGCTCGACAGGCCCTTGCCGTCGACTTCCTGGCGGAAATTGAGGAGTTGCTCTTCCGTCAGACGGCCTTCGAGGTAGGCGCGAGCGTAGATGCCAGGCGAAACGTGGCCCTGGATGTAGAGGCAATCGCCGCCGTGATTTTCGCTCTCGGCGTGCCAGAAGTGATTGAAGCCGGCGCCGAACATCGATGCGAGCGAAGCAAAAGAGCCAATGTGACCGCCCAAGTCCCCGCCCTCGGGTGGGTGGTGGCGATTGGCCTTGACCACCATCGCCATTGCGTTCCAGCGCATGTACGAACGCAACCGCTCTTCGATTTCGAGATTGCCGGGAGAGCGCTCTTCCTGATCAGGCTCGATCGTGTTGACGTAGGCAGTGTTGGCCGAAAACGGTTTGTCGATGCTGCTTTGGCGGGCATGCTCAAGCAATTGTTCGAGCAGGAAATGAGCGCGTTCAGGGCCCTCGCTCTCGATGACCGCCGAAAGAGCGTCCATCCATTCACGCGTTTCCTGCGCATCCGGATCGTTCGCGGCCGAGCCGAACAGGTTCTCGGGATTTGCCGACATGCTTGTCTCCTTTTTAAGGCGGGTTGTGGCTGTAATTTAGTGCCGTAACGGCAGCGCGCGGAAGTTTCTCACAGAATTCTCGCGATTTCAAATCGTGCGTAGTCGTTTCTTGATATGAAATTTTCAGAGATTTCCGCTCGTTCTTTGCTCTCTTTGGCGCCAGGAAAGCGATGCACTGCTTTCGAAGCCTTCACCTAAACTCGATGGATGCCCTTTTCCTCCCCGATCGAGGTCGCGCGAAGCGCCGTGCACGCGTCGCCGCTGTCCTGGTGGCGCCGCTGGTGGCGCCGCCAGACGCCGATGCTGCAGGACGCGGTCGCCATGCTGGCGCCGCTCGCCGCGGTGCTGCTCTTCCTCGCGGCGATCGTTTCCGCCTTCTGGTATTTGCGGGCGGAGGAAATGGAGCGCGTCCAGGAATCGGTCAAGCGCGACGTCGAATACGCGCAGCAGCGGGTGCGCCTGCGCCTGCTGGAGCGGCAAGAGCAACTCATGCGCCTCGCGCGCGACGCGTCGAACCGTGAGATCGATGCCACTGAGTTCACCAGCCGAGCGGAATCACTGGTCAGTCAGTTCCCCGAATTGCAGGCAGTGACATGGATCGACGACCGCCGGCGCGTCAAAGCCAGCTATGCGGCGCCCAGCGTCCATCCGGCGCAGCAGCGTGCAGTCGGTGAAGTGCTCAGGCCGGGCGACACCGAAAGCAACTACGCCCTGGCGCGAGAGCTTCGACAGCCGGTCTTCTCGCTGCCGTTGGCCGGCAGCGATCCTCCGCCGATGCTTCAGCTTCATATTCCGCTCTTCGACCAAGGCTTGTTCGCCGGCATGCTGCTCGGCGAGTTCTCCATCGACGGCTTGCTGCGCTACGGCATGCCGGCCGAAGTCTCGGCGCGCTACGCGGTGTCTTTGCTCGATGCAAAGGGCGGGCTCATCGCGGGCAACACCGTCGCGAGTCCGCACGGCGCCCGCAATCGGCTCCTGCCCTGGACGGTGCGGACCAACGAGTACGAAGTGCCGGTTTCGCCAGTTGGCAATGCGCTGGTGCTTCGCGCCCAGGCCTATCGCACCTCGCAGGGGGTGGTCGGCAATGGCTTGTTCTGGCTGGTGGGCGCACTCAGCGTGCTGACAAGCTGGATGCTGATCGGCACCTGGCGCCATACGCGCCGCCGGCTGCAGGCACAGCAGGCGCTGGTCGCCGAGACCAATTTCCGCCGTGCGATGGAAAACTCGATGCTGACCGGCATGCGCGTGCTCGACCTCGAAGGCCGCATCACCTACGTCAATGCCGCCTTCTGCGCCATGACCGGCTGGAGCGAAAACGAACTCGTCGGCCAGACGCCGCCCTTCCCTTATTGGCTTGAGTCCGATCGGGAAGTCATGAACGAGCGGCTCGAAGAAGAGTTGCATGGCCGCGCCCTGCCGGGGGGTTTCCAGGTGCGCGTCAAGCGCAAGAACGGCAGCGTCTTCAATGCCCGCCTGTATGTCTCGCCGCTGATCGACGCCCGCGGGCACCAGACGGGCTGGATGACTTCGATGACCGACATCACGGAGCCGACGCGCATCCGCGAGCAGTTGTCCGCTTCTTACGAGCGCTTCACGACCGTGCTCGAAGCGCTTGACGCATCAGTCTCCGTGGCGCCGCTGGGCAGCGAGGAACTCGTGTTCGCGAACAAGCTGTACCGCCTCTGGTTCGGCTCCAACACCGTCGGGCACCTGGGCATGGTCGCGCAGGCTGGTGTTCCGGCTTCGCATACGCGGGATGAAGAACTCGATGACGTCGACGCTTTCGCCGGTCTGCCGATCGACCAGCTGACCACGGCCCAGCCAGCCAACAACGAGATTTTCGTTCCCGAGCTTGGCAAGTGGCTGGAAGTGCGGTCTCGCTATTTGACTTGGGTCGACGGGCGCTTGGCCCAGCTCGTCATCGCCACCGACATCACCCCGCGGCGCGACGCCGAGGACCTGTCGGCCGCCCAAGCCGACCGTGCGCAGGCCGCCAGCCGCTTGATCACCATGGGCGAGATGGCGTCCAGCGTGGCGCACGAGCTGAACCAGCCGCTGACCGCGATCACCAACTATTGCAACGGAATGATGTCCCGCATCAGGGGGCAGCAGATCGATTCGGACGCATTGCTGGCCGCGCTCGACAAGACTTCGAAGCAGGCGCAACGTGCCGGTCAGATCATCCAGCGCATCCGCTCGTTCGTGAAGCGCAGCGAGCCGAACCGCACGCCGGCCGAGGTCGCGACGATGGTGAGCGAAGCTGTCGAACTGGCAGGCATCGAACTGCGACGCCGGAACGTGCGACTCAACCACTATGTCGCGGCGCGCCTGCCGGTACTGCGCGTGGATCCGATCCTGATCGAACAGGTGATGGTCAACCTGCTGAAGAACGCAGCCGAGTCGATCGACCTGGCCAATCGCCCGCTGGCACGGCGCAGCGTCGAATTGCGCGTGCTCCCGAAAATCATCGATGGCCAGAACGCCGTCGAGTTCTCGGTGCAGGACACGGGCATGGGCCTCGCGCCTGAAGTGATGGACCGGCTGTACGAAGCTTTCTTCTCCACCAAGCCCGAAGGCATGGGCATCGGCCTGAATCTTTGCCGGACGATCGTCGAGTCCCACCGCGGCCGGATGCAGGCGGAGAACATCTACAATGGTTCGGATGTCGTCGGATGCCGTTTCTCCTTCTGGATACCGGTATTAGACGCTATCGATTCAATAGCAAGCAACGAGGCGAAAGTACCTGCATGAGTTTGATTCCCAAGAAGGGCACGGTCTATGTCGTCGATGACGACGAGGCGGTTCGTGATTCGTTGCAATGGCTGCTCGAAGGCAAGGACTACCGGGTCCGCTGCTTCGACTCCGCCGAGTCCTTCCTCTCCCGATATGACCCCCGCGAAGTCGCCTGCCTGATCGTCGACATCCGCATGGGCGGCATGTCGGGCATGGAGCTTCAGGACCGTCTGATCGAGCGCCGGTCGCCGCTGCCGATCGTTGTCATCACCGGCCATGGCGACGTGCCAATGGCAGTCGACAGCATGAAGAAGGGCGCCATGGATTTCATCCAGAAGCCCTTCAACGACGAAGCGCTCGTGGCGCTGGTCGAACGCATGCTCGAACACGCGCGCGGTGCGTTTGCGCAGCATCAGCAATCCGCCAGCCGCGACGCGCTGTTGTCCAAGCTCACCGGCCGCGAGGCCCAGGTGCTCGAGCGCATCGTTGCCGGACGCCTCAACAAGCAGATCGCCGACGACCTGGGCATCAGCATCAAGACGGTCGAGGCACACCGCGCCAACATCATGGAAAAGCTCAACGCAAACACAGTGGCCGATCTACTGAAGATCGCCCTGGGACAGGCGGCTCCGGCGAAAGCCTAATTGCTGGCCTGCACTGCAGCCCATCTTGCATCCACGCCTGCGCAAGCGGGCGTTTTTACTTGGAAGACAGAAAACCATGACAGCCCAATTGATCGATGGCAACGCCCTGGCCCGGAAGATTCGCGGCGACGTCACCGGGCGCATTGCCGCACTCAAGGCGCGCGGCGTCGAGCCGACGCTGGCCATCGTGCTGGTCGGTGAAGACCCGGCAAGCCAGGTCTACGTCAAGCACAAGGTCAACGACAGCACCGAGACCGGACTCACGGCCAACCTCGAGCGCTACGCGGCCAGCATGACCGAGGCCGAGCTGCTCTCGCGCATCCACGCCCTCAACGAAGATCCCAAGGTACACGGCATCCTGGTGCAGCTGCCGCTGCCGCCGCACATGGACAGCCATCGTGTCATCGAGGCCATCTCGCCTGCCAAGGACGTGGATGGCTTCCATGTTGCCAGCGCCGGGGCATTGATGGTCGGCCAACCCGGTTTCTGGCCTTGTACGCCGCACGGCTGCATGAAGATGATCGACTCTATCGGCTATGACCTGCGCGGAAAGCATGCAGTCGTCATCGGGCGCAGCAACATCGTGGGCAAGCCGATGGCGATGATGCTGCTCGCCAAGAACGCGACCGTCACGATCTGTCATAGCGCAACCAAGGATCTCGCCGCTTTCACGCGTCATGCGGACGTGGTGGTCGCAGCGGTCGGCAAGCGCAACATCCTGACGGCGGACATGGTCAAGCCCGGCGCGGTGATCATCGACGTGGGGATGAACCGCAAGGAAGACGGAAAGCTCGCCGGCGACGTGGATTTCGACGGTGTCAAGGAAGTCGCCGGCTGGATCACCCCCGTTCCGGGCGGCGTCGGCCCGATGACACGTGCGATGTTGCTCGCCAACACCCTTGAAGCTGCCGAGCGCATGACTACATAAGAACCACCCCGTTGCTTGCTCACTTCGTGTAGCCGCCTCCCCCTCAAGGGGCACCACCGGCGGCCCGGCTGAGCCGGTTCCGCGGTGGTTCCCGAAACTGCTTCGCTGCGCTTGCATTGGAAACGCCCTATGAAAAATCCGCTTCTCGATTTCACTGACCTTCCGCTGTTTGACCGGATTCGGCCTGAGCATGTCTCGCCAGCGGTGGACACTCTGCTGGCGGATGCCGAGGCTGCGCTGCAGACGGTGACGGCGCCGGATTTTCCGGCTGACTGGATGGCTATTTCCAAGGTGCTGGATGTGGCTTCGGAGCGCTTCAGCCGTGCATGGGGGGCTGTCGGGCATCTCAATGCCGTGGCTGATACGCCTGAACTGCGGGCGGCTTACAACGAAGCGATGCCGCGTGTGACGGCGTTCTGGACGCGCCTGGGGTCCGATGAACGGCTGTATGCCAAGTACAAGGCGATCGACGTCGCGACGCTCAATCCGGAGCAGCGCCAAGCGCATCGCAATGCGGTCCGCAACTTTGTTCTCGGCGGCGCCGAACTCCAGGGTGCGGCCAAGACGCGGTTCGCCGAGATCCAGGAACGCCAGGCCGAGCTGAGCCAGAAGTTCAGCGAAAACGCTCTCGATGCCACGGATGCCTTCGCCTGGTATGCGCCTCTGGGCGAACTCGAAGGACTTCCGGAAGACGTCATCAGTGCGGCCCGCGCCGCCGCCGAAGCGGACGGCAAGGAAGGCTACAAGCTGACGTTGAAAATGCCGTCGTACCTGCCGGTCATGCAGTTTGCCAAGAGCAGCGCGCTGCGCGAAAGGCTCTATCGCGCCTACGTCACGCGAGCCAGCGAACTCGGCGATCCGGCCTTTGACAACACCGATCTCATCCGCGAAATCCTCGCGCTGCGCCAGGAAGAAGCCAAGCTCTTGGGCTACCCCAATTTCGGCGAGCTTTCGATCGTGCCCAAGATGGCCGAATCCGCCGGCCAAGTGGTCAAGTTCCTGCGCGACCTCGCCGCCAAGGCCAAGCCTTACGGCGAACGCGATCTGGCCGATCTGCGTGCCTTCGCGGCCGACCAGCTCGGCATGGTCGACCCGCAGCCTTGGGACTGGAGCTACATCGGCGAGAAGCTCAAGGAAGCGCGCTATGCCTTCAGCGAGCAGGAGGTCAAGCAGTACTTCACCGCGCCGAAGGTCATGGGCGGGCTGTTCAAGATCGTGGAGACGCTGTTCGAGGTGTCGATCAAGCGCGACGTCGCGCCTGTGTGGCATCCGAGCGTCGAGTTCTATCGCATTGAGCGCGATGGCAAGAAGGTCGGACAGTTCTATCTCGATCCTTCCGCCCGTTCGGCCAAGCGCGGAGGCGCGTGGATGGACGACGTCCGGGCGCGTTGGCTGCGTCCGGACACCGGAACGCTGCAGACGCCCGTCGCGCAGCTGGTCTGCAATTTCGCCGATGGCGTGGATGGCAAGCCGCCGCTGCTGACGCATGATGACGTGACGACGCTCTTTCACGAATTCGGCCATGGCCTGCACCACATGCTCACGCAGATCAACGAGCGCGATGTCTCCGGCATCAGCGGCGTGGAGTGGGACGCTGTCGAACTGCCGAGCCAGTTCATGGAGAACTTCTGCTGGGAGTGGGACGTGCTTGCCCACATGACGTCGCACGTCGACACCGGCGAGCCGCTGCCCCGCGCGCTCTTCGAGAAGATGACCGCAGCCAAGAACTTCCAGAGCGGCCTGCAGACCCTGCGGCAGATCGAGTTCTCGTTGTTCGACATGCTGCTGCATACCGAGTACGACGCAACAGCGGCCAAACCGGGCGACGTCCTGGCACTGCTCGGCAAGGTGCGCGAAGAGGTCGCGGTGATGCCTTCGCCGCCCTTCAGCCGCACGCCCAACACCTTCAGCCACATCTTCTCGGGCGGCTACGCGGCAGGCTACTACAGCTACAAGTGGGCCGAAGTGCTGAGCGCCGACGCGTACGCCGCTTTCGAGGAGACGGCAGGCGCCAACGGCGAGCCCAGCATCGAGACCGGACGCAAATACCGCCAGGCGATCCTCGAAGCAGGCGGCAGCAGGAGCGCCATGGACTCGTTCAAGGCCTTCAGGGGCCGCGAGCCTCAGATCGACGCCCTCTTGCGCCATCAGGGAATGGCCGAAACGCAGGCGGCGTGACGGTCAGAGGGCGGCAGAGCCTGAGATACTCGGCGTCATTCGATACCGGGGAATCTCGATGAAACGCAAAACCGCCCTGACCGGCTTGGCCCTGACGCTGCTCGCCAGCGCAGCGCTCGCGCAGGCCGTCTATCGCAATGTCGATAAGAACGGCAAGGTCACGTTTTCGGACCAGCCAACTTCAGCCAGCGCCCAGCCTGCCGAGCCACGCACGGGTGTGTCGACGGTCGCCGCCAATTCAGGTTTGCCTTATGAACTGCGTCAGGTGGTGCAGCGCTATCCCGTCACGCTTTACACCGGGGACGATTGCGCTCCTTGCGGAGCAGGTCGCTCGCTGCTGATCACGCGCGGTATTCCATTCGATGAGAAGACGGTCAAGAGCAATGACGACGTTCAAGCGCTGCAACGGCTGAGCGGACAAAACGGGTTGCCCTTGCTGACGATCGGGACGCAGCAGCTCAAGGGGTTCTCCGACGCGGAGTGGTCGCAGTATCTCGATGCTGCGGGCTATCCGAAGAGTTCGCAACTGCCCACGGGTTTTCGCAATCCGCCGGCCCAGCCGCTCGTTGCTCTGAAGGCCGCTGCACCCGCCGCGCCTGCCGCTGCGCCGGTGCAGGCCCCTCCTCCTCCGCCGGCCGCAAGCAACGAGCCAACGCCGAGCAATCCTGCCGGCATCAAGTTCTGACGCTTGAAGATTGAAGATGCGCTCAGCCGAAGCGCATCGTCCTGACACCAGAAGAAGTGCCCAGCAAACAGACGCTGGCGCGCTGATGCGCGAAGACGCCAACGGTGACGACGCCGGGCCATTGATTCACTTCAGTCTCGAAGCCCAGTGGATCGGTGATCCGCAGACCCGTCACGTCGACAATGTGTTGGCCGTTGTCGGTGACGAGCGCCGTGCCGTCCTTTTCGCGGACCTGCGCCAGTCCGCCCAGTCGCGCGAACTGGCGAATGATCCGCTGCGCAGACATCGGGATCACCTCGACCGGCAACGGAAATGCTCCAAGCGTATTGACCAGCTTGGACGAATCCGCAATGCATACGAACCGCCGGGATTGCGCGGCAACGATTTTTTCGCGGGTCAGCGCGGCGCCGCCGCCCTTGATCATGTAGCCGCGGCCGTCGATCTCGTCGGCCCCGTCGATGTAGACCGCCAGCTCTTCGACTTCGTTGCTGTCAAAAACGGGAATGTCCAGCGCGCGCAGGCGCTCGGTCGACGCGACGGAGCTTGAAACCGCTCCGCGGATTTCGCTCTTGATCGTCGCCAACGCATCGATGAATTTGTTGACCGTCGAGCCGGTGCCGACACCGACGATCTCGCCTTTGACGACGTAATCCAGAGCGGCGCGACCGACCTGCGCCTTGAGTTCGTCCTGGGTCAGGGCGGGAGCTGAAGCGGGAGAAGGCATCGGGGAGAATCCTGGGCTGATTGAAGTCAAGTCGAGAATTATCCGATGCCCTTGCTGCTGCCCTCCTCGCTGTATGGACTTGCCCGTCCGTTCCTCTTCGGCTTTGACCCCGAACATGCCCACGAGCTCACACTGGATGCGCTGGCACGAACCCAGAACACACCACTCGCCCGCACCTACGCCGCACCTCGCGTCGAAGACCGAATCACGCTTGCCGGCCTCACCTTTCCGAATCGGGTCGGCCTGGCCGCCGGTCTGGACAAGAACGCACGCTGCATCGATGCTTTCGCGGCGATGGGATTTGGCTTTGTCGAAGTCGGAACCGTCACGCCGAAGGCGCAACCCGGCAACCCGCGGCCACGCATGTTCCGCCTGCCGCAGCGGGATGCACTGATTAATCGGCTCGGCTTCAACAACGAAGGACTGGACGCCTTCGTCGCCAACGTGCAACGCGCGCGCTTTCGCCGAAATGCGTCAAAAGCGCCGATGCTGCTGGGGCTCAACATCGGCAAGAACGCAGCGACGCCGATCGAACGGGCCGTGGACGACTATCT
Organism: Variovorax sp. 10N420; assembly: GCF_056394705.1. Taxonomy (NCBI): domain Bacteria; kingdom Pseudomonadati; phylum Pseudomonadota; class Betaproteobacteria; order Burkholderiales; family Comamonadaceae; genus Variovorax; species Variovorax sp. 10N420. The sequence goes on from NZ_JBFTIJ010000015.1 coordinate 45,377, forward strand.
TGTGTGCCTGGACGGTGTGTATCCGCATGCGGACTACGTGACCATCAATATCTCGAGCCCCAACACAGCGAACTTGCGCTCACTCCAGAGTGACGAGGCGCTGGACGCGCTCCTCGGCGCCGTGGCCGACAAACGGGCGGCGCTTGCGGCGAGGCAAGGTCGGCGAGTCCCCCTCTTTGTCAAGATTGCGCCGGACCTCGACGAGAGCCAGGTCAAGGTGATCGCAGCCACGCTGGTCCGGCACGGCATGGACGGCGTCATCGCCACCAACACGACGCTTTCGCGAGATGCAGTGGCAGGCTTGCCGCACGCCGAAGAGGCCGGCGGCCTTTCGGGCGCGCCGGTCAGGGAAACAAGCAATCGAGTGATCGGCCAGTTGCGGGCCGCCTTGGGAAGCAGGTTTCCGATCATCGGCGTGGGCGGCATCCTGAGCGCAGCCGACGCCAAAGCAAAGATTGCGGCCGGCGCCGATGTGGTCCAGATTTACACGGGTTTGATCTACCGCGGACCGGCGCTGGTGCATCGGGCCGCCCAGGCCTTGCGCGACGAACGCGGCAGGGCCTGAGGGTCTGTCTGGGAATGCGCCGTCGCCCTCAGCGCATCCGCCAAAGAACCGGCACGAGCACGCTGGCCCAGCGCACCAGGCGGCGCGGTCCCAATGCAGCCACCACCGCCGCCGCGGCCACGCCAGCAGCTACAGGGTGTTCGCGCGCGAGGCGCATTGCCGCAGCGCTTGTCGTCTCGTTAGGCACTGGCGCTTCCCCGGCTCCCGTCGCTGCAGCCTGGAGCGTTGCGATACGCATCCGCTGCTTTTCGATTCGCGCAAGCAGCTCCGGACGACTCACCGGGCGCCGCTCACGCGGGGTCATGCTGTCACTGTCCGGGCTACCGCGGCCCAGGCTGTGTCGAAGCCACTGGCGATCGCGCTCCAGCTCTTGCAACACCGGCTCGAAGGCGGTCGAAGGTTTGCCACTCATCGACACAAGCGCGATCACTGACACGAGCCACAGCACCAGCCAGACCGCCGCCACCGACCAGGCGGCGGCAGTGCGATTCGGTGAATCCCAGAAATGGACGACGATCGCCACGGACAGCAGCGCAATCGCAATGGTCGTCAACCCGACCACCGCGATCACCAAGCCCAGCATCGATCGCAAACGCTTCTTTTCGTCTTCCCAGGCGAAACGCAGCAAGTCCAGGCGGTCTTCAGCAGCCAGGGCGCCTTCGCCCGCCAGGATGCGCACGCGCCGCCATTGGGACCTGATCCCAAAAAGCGATGACAACCACTTCACGTGTGCCCTCCGCGAGCCTCACCGCCGATGGGAGCCGCGGAAGCGGTTGGCTGTTGCGCGCTCAGGCGGGCGTGCTCAGCGGCGGCCAAGCAGCAGGCCCACCAGCACCCCCACCGCCAACGCAGCGCCGGCGATTTGCCAGGGCTCATCGTGGGCGTAGGCGTTGGCCGAGTTGGCTGCCTCACGGGCTTTCTTGCTCGCGATACGGCTCTTTTCGGCAGCCAGTTCGCGCGCGATAGCCAGCTTGCTGTCGATGCGCTGGCGAAGCGCCTTGATATGGGGAACGGAGTCGAGATCCTTGCTGGCGAGCACACCGCGAACGTCGCTCGCGATGTCTTCAGCAACGGCGTTGGCTGCCGCTTCGAGATTATTGGATGCAGTCATTTAAAGTTGTCCTCCTCAGTCACGCCGGCACCGCGCCGGCAACACACGCCGACAAACGACGCTCCGCGTCATAGTACATGCCCAAGTGCATCTACGACAGAATTCCCACGACATGATCGGCAATTGCGAGGCTGCTGGTCAACCCCGGCGATTCGATCCCGAAGAGGTTGACCAAGCCCGGCACTCCGTGCAGCGCCGGGCCTGCGATCATGAAGTCCGCAGCAGCATCTCCGGGCCCGGAGATCTTGGGGCGAATGCCGGCATATCCGGGAATCAGCGCGCCGTCCGGCAAGGCGGGCCAGTATTTGCGCACCTCGGCATAGAAGCCCTCTCCCCGCGCGGGATCGACCACCAGATCCTCGGGCGAGTCCACCCACTGAACGTCAGGACCGAACTTGGCCTGTCCGCCCAGATCGAGTGTGAGATGCACGCCCAGGCCCGCAGCCTCGGGAACGGGGTAGATCAACCGGCTGAACGGCGCCCGCCCAGCCAGCGTGAAGTAGTTGCCTTTTGCGAAATAAGCCTTGGGTACGGAAGTCGCCGGCAGGCCTTGGAATTGCCGGGCAAGCAGCGGCGCGACGAGACCGGCGGAGTTCACGACGCTCTTGCATCGCAAAAGCGTCCCGTCGATGGACTTCAATACGATGGCGTCACCCAGGCATTCGGCACTGAGGATGCCCGATTTCAGTGCAACGACCCCACCGGCCTGCTCGAGGTCGCCTTGCAGGCTCAGCATCAGGGCATGGCTGTCCACGATCCCGGTGCTGGGGGAATGCAGCGCCGCCAGGCACCGGAGCTGAGGCTCCATGGCGCGCGCCTCCTCGCCTGAGAGCAGAACCATGTCGTCTACGCCGTTGGCCGCGGCCTTGGCCTTGATCTCGGCGAGCTGCGCAACCTGCGGCTCGGCAGTGGCCACGATGAGCTTGCCGCAGCGTCGGTGCGGCAAGCCGCGTTCGATGGCGTAGTCGTAGAGCAACTGCTTGCCCTGCACGCACAGTCGTGCCTTCAGTGAGCCCTTGGGGTAATAGATGCCCGCGTGAATGACTTCACTGTTGCGAGAACTGGTGCCGGTCCCGATCGCGCCTTCCGCCTCCAGCACGATCACCTCTCTGCCCGCCAGCGCAAGCGCGCGAGCCGCCGCCAAGCCAACCACCCCGGCGCCGATGACGGCGCAATCGAATTCGTCCATGACGCAAGCTTAGCTGGCTTGCGGGCGGATCACTTCACTAGCGCCGGTTGTGGGGCGAGCGACTTGGACAGATTGCCTGGCGGCGTCGCGGGGCCCTCGTCGGGCTCGACGGGTAGCTCGGGGACATCCGGCGGGTCGGGGCTGATGGGCGGCGGAAGATCAGGGCTGGTGGCCATGGCGGTTCTCCTTCAGTTCGACTTCTACGGGAGCTCGGCGGAGGATGCAAGGGGTAAGAGACGTGGCCCGAACCAGCGGACTCAGCGCAATTTTTCGTCCCCGCGAATCTCCTGCGCCAGTTTCGCCGTCACATCCGTGCACGCCCAATTTGCTGCAAGGCTGAAGTTCGTTTTGAACTCGTCGAACTCGGCATTGCCTTCGCCGACTGCTCGTATGCGCGTGATTTCTTTGCCATCGTCAGCAGGGCCGCCGAAGGCGAGCCTCAAGCGCAACTTCGGAAGCCGCGAGCGCAACGTGACGCACAGCGCTGATCTGAAGGACCAGCGCTGGGGACAAAGAGAGAGGGGGGGAATTTGGTGGGCGGTGGAGGCTTCGAACCTCCGACCCCAGCAGTGTGAATGCTGTGCTCTACCCCTGAGCTAACCGCCCGTGGCGCAGATATTGAATACCTGCGCCGTTTGGATTTTTCGCGCCGTGTATGGCACGAAGCCTTCGATTATGCCACAGCAAAATCAGCAATTTGTCGAAAAAGAGTGCGTCCGTTGCTCGCCTTATCGAGTTGCGCCAGCACTTCGTCGTGCGCGGCAAGTTCGTGTTCGGTCGCGACCAAAACCGGCAACTCGTAGGTGCTCAGTTCCACGACAACGATGGCGCCCAGCACCGGTTCGTTCGGCACCACGTCGATCAGCAGCGCATCCTGTCCGCGCGTGAGATTGATGTAGACGTCGGCCAGCAGTTGGGCATCGAGCTTGGCGCCGTGGAAGGTGCGGTTCGAACGGTCCACCCCGAATCGGTCGCATAGCGCATCCAGCGAATTGCGCTTGCCGGGGTACACCATCTTGGCCATGGCCAGCGTGTCGGTCACCTCGCCAACGAAGCTTTGCAAGCGAGGCAGGCCGGCAAGCTCGAATTCCTTGTTGAGAAACCCGACGTCGAAAGCTGCGTTGTGAATGATCAGTTCCGCACCACGCAGATACTCCACGATGTCATTGGCCAGCGTGACGAACTTGGGTTTGTCGCGCAGAAAGTCGGACGTCAAGCCGTGGACCTTGAGGGCGTCCTCATGGCTTTCCCGCTCAGGATTGAAGTAGATGTGCAGATCGTTGCCCGTGAGCTTTCGGTTGAACAGCTCGACGCACCCGAGTTCGATGATGCGATCGCCGTTTTCAGCCGAAAGGCCCGTGGTTTCGGTATCGAGAACGATCTGCCTTGTCATCAGTGGTTTTCTTTCGCGTGATTGATCGAGTACTTCGGGATTTCGACGGTCAGGTCTGATTGTGCAAGGATTGCCTGGCAGCTCAGGCGCGACTGGGGCTCGAGGCCCCAAGCGCGATCCAGCAGGTCTTCTTCTTCTTCCTCGGCATCGTTCAGTGACTCCAGCCCTTTGCGGACCACCACGTGGCAGGTCGTGCACGCGCAGCTCATCTCGCAGGCATGCTCGATGTTGATGTCGTGCTCGAGCAGAGCCTCGCAGATCGAGGTACCCGCCGTGGCGGTGATCTCGGCGCCCTCGGGACAGTATTCGGGGTGGGGAAGGATCTTGATCGTGGGCATTGCTTGTTCTAGAGGGATTCGATCTGGCGACCCGAGAGCGCTCGCGCGATCCCGGCGTTCATCCGTTCGGCCGCGAAGGCTTCGGTGCCATCGGCGAGCGCCTTGGTCGCCGCTTCGACAGTGGCTGCGTCGCCGGTGGATCGGGCTTCGCGCAGGGCGTCCATCAACGAATGAATCGCCCCGCGTTCTTCGGGGGACAAAAGCGCACCATCTATATCCAGCGCACTCTGTGTCGCCAGCAGCATGCGATCGGCGTCCACCCGCGCCTCGACCAGTGCGCGTGCCTGCATGTCCTGTTGGGCGGTTGAGAAGCTGTCTTGCAGCATCGTGGCGATCTGGTCGTCAGAGAGCCCGTAAGAAGGCTTGACGGTAACGCTTGCCTCCACTCCGCTGCCCTGCTCCTTGGCGCTCACGCTAAGCAAGCCGTCCGCATCGACCGTGAAGGTGACCCTGATCCGTGCGGCGCCCGCGACCATCGGCGGAATGCCGCGCAGCTCGAATCGCGCCAGGCTGCGGCAATCTGCGACGAGGTCACGTTCGCCTTGCACCACGTGCAGCGCGAGCGCCGTCTGCCCGTCCTTGTATGTCGTGAAATCCTGCGCCATCGCCGTCGGAATCGTCTGGTTGCGAGGCACGATACGCTCGACCAAACCACCCATGGTTTCAATGCCGAGCGAAAGCGGAATCACATCCAGCAGCAACAGGTCATCGGCGCCCGCATTCCCGGCAAGCTGATTGGCCTGGATGGCCGCGCCCAGTGCCACCACCTCGTCAGGATTGAGATTGGTCAATGGCTCTCGACCAAAGAACTCACCGACTGCGCGCCGAATCTGCGGCATTCGCGTGGCCCCGCCAACCAGCACGACCCCCTGCATGTCCGTCGGCTGGAGCTTAGCGTCTCGCAAGGCCTTGCGAACGGCAGCGATCGTTCGTGCGGTGAGGGGCTGGGTCGCGCCTTCGAATTGGTCGCGCCGGATCTCGGCGGTCACATTGCCGGCCTGCAGGCTGGCGGAGAACAGAGTTGTTTCAGCAGACGTGAGCGCCTCCTTGGCTGCCCGAGCCGTCACCAGCAGCGCAGCCTTGTCGGTATCGCTGGACACCTTCAGGCCTGCTTGCGCGAGGACCACGTCCGCCAATACGTGATCGTAGTCGTCGCCTCCCAAGGCCGAATCGCCGCCGGTTGCAATGACCTCGAATACGCCCTGCGTCAGGCGCAGGATCGAAATGTCGAAAGTGCCACCGCCAAGATCGTAGACGGCGTACACACCCTCGCTCGCGTTGTCGAGCCCGTAGGCAATTGCTGCCGACGTCGGCTCGCTGATGAGGCGCAGCACGTTCAGTCCTGCGAGTTGAGCGGCGTCCTTGGTGGCTTGGCGCTGGCCTTCGTCGAAGTACGCGGGAACGGTGATCACCGCGCCGTACAGATCCGCATTGAAAGTGTCCTCGGCCCGATAGCGAAGGGTCGCGAGGATCTCGGCGCTGACTTCAATCGGCGACTTCTCGCCGGCCGCCGTGCGCACCCTGACCATGCCTGCGTCGTCCGTCAGGTGGTAGGCCATTGCTTCGCGATTGCCGATGTCCTGGATGCCGCGGCCCATCAAGCGCTTGACGGACGTGATGACATTGGTGGGATCGCCCACGCGTGCAGCCAACGCGTCGAAGCCGATCTGCCGGCGATCCTTGTCGAGATAGCGCACGGCCGAAGGGAGCACCACGCGGCCTTCCGCATCTGGCAAGCATTCGGCGACTCCATTGCGCACGGCAGCAACGAGCGAGTGCGTGGTTCCGAGGTCGATGCCGACCGCGATGCGGCGCTGGTGCGGATCGGGCGCGAGGCCCGGTTCTGAGATCTGGAGCAATGCCATGGCGCTATTGTCCCAATTGCTCTGACTTCGCCTCGATATCGTCGGCAAAGCGCTCTATGAACATGAGGGCTCTGACCTGCAGGGCCGCCGCAGGGTAGTCGCCTTTTTCGTCAATGAGCCAATCGAGCGAGGACATCGCGCGAGCACGGACGACTTCGACTTCGGACCGCAGTTTCTCGAGGTCGGCCGCACCGTGAGCTTCGTCGAGCTCTTCGCGCCACTCCATCTGGTGCATCAAAAAATCCGCCGGCATCGCGGTATTGTTCTCGGCGTTGATCGGCGCAGCATTCAATTGACAAATGTATGCGGCACGCTTGATCGGATCCTTCAGCCGCTGGTAGGCCTCGTTGATGCGAACTGACCACTGCATGGCAACCCGCTGAGCTGCCGCGCCCTGCGCAGCAAAACGGTCGGGATGCGCTTCCCGCTGCAGTTCTTTCCAGCGGGCGTCCAGCTTGGCGCGGTCCTGCACAAACCGGGCAGGCACCGCGAAGAGGTCGAAATCGTTGTCAGTGAGGTTCATACGTCAAAAAGCCGCCAGCACATGACATGGTGGCGGCTCGGGCTCGATGCCGGTGGAGGTCAGATGCGGAAGCTCTCGCCGCAACCGCAGCGGTCGCGCTCGTTCGGATTGTTGAACTTGAAGCCCTCATTGAGGCCTTCACGCACAAAATCGAGTTGCGTTCCGTCGATGTAGGCAAGGCTTTTGGGATCGACGAGCACCTTCACGCCGTGGTCCTCGAATACCACGTCTTCAGGCGACAGTTCGTCGACGTACTCGAGCTTGTAGGCAAGCCCTGAACAGCCTGTCGTCTTGACGCCCAGACGCACGCCCACGCCCTTCCCTCGCTTGCCGAGGTAGCGCGTGACGTGGCGCGCAGCCGATTCGGTGAGAGTCACAGCCATGTCAGTGAGCAGCCTCCGTCGCCGATGCGGCGACGCCATGCTTGGCCTTGTAGTCGCTGACCGCCGCCTTGATGGCGTCTTCGGCGAGGATCGAGCAATGGATCTTGACGGGCGGCAATGCGAGCTCTTCGGCGATCTGCGCATTCTTCAACGCAGCCGCCTCGTCGAGCGTCTTTCCCTTGACCCATTCGGTCACGAGAGACGACGAAGCAATTGCCGAACCGCAGCCGTATGTCTTGAAGCGCGCGTCCTCGATCACCCCTGTCTCGGGGTTGACCTTGATCTGGAGCTTCATGACGTCACCGCAGGCGGGTGCGCCCACCATGCCGGTGCCCACCGACTCGTCGCCCTTTTCGAAAGAGCCGACGTTGCGGGGATTTTCGTAATGGTCAATAACCTTGGATGAATAAGCCATGGGATACCTCTTTGATCTTTAATGCGCCGACCACTGGATCGTGCTGATGTCGATGCCGTCCTTGAACATCTCCCACAGCGGGCTCAGTTCGCGGAGCTTGGCGACGTTGTGCTTGATGGTCGAAACCGCGTAGTCGATCTCTTCTTCGGTCGTGAACCGGCCGATCGTCATGCGCAGACTGCTGTGAGCGAGTTCGTCACTGCGGCCGAGGGCACGTAGCACATAGCTGGGTTCGAGACTGGCCGAGGTGCAGGCAGAGCCGCTGGACACGGCCAGACCCTTGATGCCCATGATCAGCGATTCGCCTTCGACGTAGTTGAAGCTCATGTTCAGGTTGTGCGGAACCCTATGCGCGAGATCGCCATTGATGAAAACCTGTTCGACATCCTTAAGGCCGTCAAGAAGGCGCTTCTGAAGCGCGTGCGCCTTGGCAATGTCTTGCTTCATTTCGAGCTTGGCAAGGCGGAAGGCTTCGCCCATGCCCACGATCTGATGCGTAGGCAACGTACCGGAGCGCATTCCACGCTCATGGCCGCCACCATGCATCTGCGCTTCAAGACGTACGCGTGGCTTGCGGCGGACGTAGAGTGCGCCGATGCCCTTAGGCCCGTAAGTCTTGTGTGAAGCGAGGCTCATCAGGTCGATCGGCAGGTTCTTGACGTCGATCTCGACCTTGCCCGTGGCTTGCGCCGCGTCGGCATGAAAAATCACGCCCTTTTCACGGCAAATGTTTCCGAGCGCGACCATGTCCTGGATCACACCGATTTCGTTGTTCACGAACATGACGCTCGCAAGGATGGTGTCGGGACGGATGGCTGCCTTGAAGGCTTCCAGATCGAGCAGCCCGTTTTCCTGGACGTCAAGATAGGTCACGTCGAACCCTTGGCGCTCGAGTTCGCGCATGGTGTCGAGAACCGCCTTGTGCTCAGTCTTGACCGTGATCAGGTGCTTCCCCTTGCCCTTGTAGAAGTGGGCCGCACCCTTCAGCGCCAGATTGTTCGATTCGGTAGCACCGGAAGTCCAGACGATCTCACGCGGGTCAGCGCCGATCAGGTCCGCGACTTCGACTCGCGCCTTTTCGACGGCCTCCTCGGCCTCCCATCCCCAGGCATGGCTCCGCGATGCCGGATTGCCAAAATGCTCGCGCAGCCACGGGATCATCGCGTCGACGACGCGGGGATCGACGGGCGTTGTGGCGCCGTAGTCAAGATAGATCGGGAAATGGGGAGTGACGTCCATGGCTGGCTCAGGCTGGCGTGGGGTTTATCTTTGTTGAAGCTGAAGTAGCGGCGCCCCGAGGCGCCTGCAAATCACGACTTGGCGAAAACGTTGCCCAATGCAAATACCGAATTGGGCGCGTTGACCCTGATCGGCTTGACCACAGGCTGGCTCGAAATCGCGCGCTTCACGGCGGGCTTGTTTTCGATCTGAACGCCCTTGGCGATCTGGTCGTCGACCAGCTTCTGCAAAGTGACGGAGTCGAGAAATTCGACCATGCGCTGATTGAGAGAAGCCCACAGTTCGTGCGTCATGCATCGACCCGCTTCCCCGAGGCAGTTTTCCTTGCCGCCGCATTGCGTGGCATCGATGGGCTCATCGACCGAGACAATGATGTCCGCAACGGTGATATCGGCAGCCTTGCGGCCGAGCGAATAGCCGCCGCCAGGGCCACGCGTGGATTCGACCAATTCGTGCCGGCGCAGCTTGCCGAAGAGTTGTTCTAGATATGACAGCGAAATCTGCTGCCGCTGGCTGATTGCGGCCAGCGTGACCGGACCGGTGTTCTGGCGCAACGCCAGATCGATCATGGCTGTAACCGCAAAGCGGCCTTTGGTAGTGAGACGCATCGCAAGCTCCTTAGTGCTTACCGTTGAAATGACACCTTGGCCGGGACCCGTGGTGACGTCGTCTCCGCCCTGCCCGACCCCTGCTTTTCTGGTGATCCAGTGAATGGGAGTCGGCCCTTCATCGCGAAGTTTCTTTGTTGTTGAGTATTTCGCTCAAGTATAGCAGGAGCCCCTTCACTTTGCTCGGGTAAACCCGCTCGCGCCCTGCGGATCCCGGCAGTCGCGCCGCCCGCCTACACAGGGGCGATATTGTCGTGCCCGGAAGCGCCAAAGGCCTGTTCGCGCAGCACTGCCAACTGGTCCCGAACGCGCGCGGCCTTCTCGAACTCGAGGTTGCGCGCGTGCTCGAGCATGGTCTTTTCCAGGCGCTTGATCTCGCGCGCAATGTCCTTTTCGGACATGTCTTCCACCTTCGCGCGCTCAAGATCTCGCTTGGCGGCTTCTTTCCCGGTCTTCTCGCTGTAGACACCGTCGATCAGGTCCCGCACCTGCTTCACGATGCTGCGCGGCGTGATTCCGTGCGCTTCGTTGTGAGCAATCTGCCGGGCGCGGCGGCGCTCCGTCTCGTCGATGGCCTTCCTCATTGAATCCGTGACCCGATCGGCATACAGGATGGCCTTGCCATGAAGATTCCGGGCCGCACGGCCGATCGTTTGAATCAACGAGCGCTCCGCCCGCAAAAAGCCTTCCTTGTCGGCGTCCAGAATTGCAACCAGCGACACCTCGGGAATATCCAGCCCTTCGCGGAGCAGGTTGATGCCGACCAGCACGTCGAACGTGCCGAGCCGGAGGTCACGAAGAATTTCGACCCGCTCCACCGTGTCCACGTCACTGTGCAGGTAACGCACCTTGACACCGTTGTCGCCCAGATAGTCGGTCAGCTGCTCGGCCATCCGCTTGGTCAGGGTGGTGATCAGTACGCGCTCGTTTTTGTCCACGCGCAGCCGGATTTCCTGCAGCACGTCATCCACCTGATGCGTCGCGGGCCGGACTTCAACCTCGGGATCGATCAGCCCTGTCGGCCGCACGAGTTGTTCCACGACGTTTCCCGCGTTGTCCTTTTCGTACTGCGCGGGCGTGGCGGACACGAAGATGCACTGCCGCGTCCGCGCCTCGAATTCCTCAAACTTCAGCGGGCGGTTGTCCATGGCCGACGGCAAGCGGAAGCCGTATTCCACGAGCGTTGTCTTGCGGGCCCGGTCGCCGTTGTACATGGCGCTCAACTGGCCGATCATCTGGTGGCTCTCGTCCAGGAACATCAGGGCGTCCTTGGGCAGATAGTCGGTCAGAGTCGCGGGCGGCTCGCCGGGCGCCGCGCCGGAGAGATGGCGACTGTAGTTTTCGATGCCCTTGCAATGGCCGATTTCAGCCAGCATTTCGAGATCGAAGCGCGTGCGCTGCTCGATCCGCTGCGCCTCGACCAGCTTGCCTTGGGCGACGAAGAACTTGAGCCTTTCGTCAAGCTCGAGCTTGATGGTTTCCACCGCACTCAGCACCTTGTCGCGCGGCGTGACGTAGTGGCTGGAGGGATAGACGGTGAAACGCGGGATCTTCTGGCGGATGCGGCCCGTGAGGGGATCGAAGAGCTGCAGCGACTCGATCTCGTCGTCGAAGAGCTCGATTCGGATCGCCAACTCGCTGTGCTCGGCCGGAAAGACGTCGATGGTGTCGCCGCGCACGCGGAACGTCCCACGCGCAAAGTCCTGCTCGTTGCGCGTGTATTGCATGCGGATGAGTCGGCCGATCACGTCGCGCTGCCCGATCTTGTCGCCTGTCCGCATGATGAAGCGCATCTGCGTGTAGTCCTCGGGCGTGCCGATGCCGTAGATCGCACTCACGGTGGCCACGATCACCGTGTCGCGCCGCTCCAACACGCTCTTGGTCGCTGAAAGGCGCATCTGCTCGATGTGCTCGTTGATCGAGCTGTCTTTCTCGATGAACAGGTCGCGCTGAGGGACGTAGGCTTCCGGCTGGTAATAGTCGTAGTAGCTGACGAAGTATTCGACCGCGTTTTTTGGAAAAAACTCGCGGAACTCGCTGTAGAGCTGGGCCGCCAGCGTCTTGTTGGGCGCAAACACGATCGCCGGGCGACCCAGGCGGGCGATCACATTCGCCATGGTGAAAGTCTTGCCCGAGCCGGTCACGCCCAGCAGCGTCTGGAAGACCTCGCCGTCCTGCACGCCTTCGACCAGCCCGGCGATTGCCGCCGGCTGGTCGCCCGCCGGCGGATAGGGCTGGTAGAGCTCAAACGGCGAACCGGGGAATTTGATGAACTCACCCTGCTTGACCGGACCTACCGGATCGGCATGCTGAGGCTCTGGAATGACTTCGGACGTATCTGGCATGGCTTGGAGCTGAGAGAGATGCGGCCGCGGCCGGTAAAATTCAAGCGAACCGGAAAGCGTAACGCAGCTCCCGGCATCACGCGAATCGACCACCCGAAAAGGATTTCTCCATGTCTATGTTCACCGCCGTCGAGATGGCGCCCCGCGACCCGATTCTGGGCCTCAACGAGCAGTACGCCGCCGACAGCAATCCGCAAAAAGTCAACCTCGGCGTGGGGGTGTACTACGACGACAACGGCAAGCTGCCCCTCCTGAAGTGCGTCCAGGCCGCGGAAGAAGACATGATGAAGTCGCCCAGCGCGCGCGGCTATCTGCCAATCGACGGTATCGCCGCGTATGACAACGCGGTCAAGGGCCTTGTCTTCGGCGCTGACAGCGAACCCGTGAAATCCGGCCGTGTCGCCACCATCCAGGCGATCGGCGGAACGGGGGGCCTCAAGGTGGGCGCCGACTTCCTCAAGAAGCTGAGCCCGCAGGCAAAGGTGCTGATTAGCGATCCAAGCTGGGAAAACCACCGCGCGCTCTTCACCAACGCCGGGTTCGAGGTCGAAACCTATCCCTACTATGACGCTGCCAAGCGCGGCATCAACTTCGACGGCATGCTCACGGCGCTGAACGCCGCACCCGCCGGAACGATCGTCGTATTGCACGCCTGCTGCCACAACCCGACCGGATACGACATCACGCCGGCGCAGTGGGATCAGGTCATTGCCGTGGTCAAGGCGGCGAATCTGACGCCATTCCTGGACATGGCCTACCAGGGCTTCGGCAACGGGATCGCCGAGGACGGCGCGGTGATCGGCAAGTTCGTGCAAGCGGGCCTGACTTTCTTCGTTTCCACCTCGTTTTCCAAGAGCTTCAGCTTGTACGGCGAACGGGTCGGTGCGCTTTCGGTGCTTTGCGAAAGCAAGGAAGAAGCCGGCCGCGTGCTGTCGCAGCTCAAGATCGCCATTCGCACCAACTACAGCAACCCGCCGATCCATGGCGGCGCGGTCGTCGCAGCGGTGCTGAACGACCCGGCCCGGCGTGCTGTCTGGGAGGGTGAATTGGCCGAAATGCGCGTGCGCATCAAGGCCATGCGGCACAAGTTGGTCGACGGACTCAAAGCTGCCGGAGTGAAGCAGGACATGGGCTTCATCACGTCACAAATCGGAATGTTCAGTTATTCGGGGCTTACCAAGGAGCAGATGGTCCGGTTGCGCGAGGAATTCGGCGTGTACGGCACCGACACCGGCCGCATGTGCGTTGCGGCGCTCAATAGCAAGAACATCGATTACGTCTGCCAGAGTATCGCGAAGGTCGTCTGAGCCGTGAATGGCGGCGCGTTGGAGAGGGCGTCGCCTTTTAACTCAGCCTTTGGGTTGGCCCGCACCCCGATGCTTAAGTTGCCGAAATAAGTGTTCAGGGCGACTCGAATGTCACGACTGCCTTGTCAAGTTGAACACTCGCCCCATTTGTAGAAAATGGCAACTGATATATTGCACTGCAATAACTAACTGGGCCTCCCATGCTCTACCAACTCTATGAAGCGCAACGCTCCCTGATGGAGCCGTTTGCGGACTTCGCACAAGCCGCCTCAAAACTCTATGGGCAAGGCGCTGTGTTTGGGCAAACGCCTATTGCACAACGCATGGCTGCCGGCTACGACCTGCTCTACCGCCTGGGCAAAGATTACGAGAAGCCGGAATTCGGGATCAAGACGGTCAAGGTCGAGGACCGCGACGTGGTGATCCACGAAAGCATCGAAGTCGAAAAGCCTTTCTGCCAGTTGCGCCGCTTCAAGCGCTTCACTGACGAACCGAAAATCCTCCAGACCCTCAAGAGCCAACCCGTGGTGTTGATCGTGGCACCGCTGTCCGGCCATTACGCAACGCTGCTGCGCGACACGGTGCGCACGATGCTTCAGGACCACAAGGTCTACATCACCGACTGGGTCAATGCGCGCCTCGTGCCGCTCTCCAAGGGCGAATTCCACCTTGACGACTACGTCAACTACGTCGAGGACTTCATTCGCTACCTGCAGGCCGAGTACGGCAACTGCCACGTGATCAGCGTCTGCCAGCCAACGGTGCCCGTGCTGGCAGCGGTCTCGCTCATGGCGAGCCGTGGCGAAAAGGCGCCGCTGTCGATGACGATGATGGGCGGCCCGATCGATGCGCGCAAATCGCCTACCGCGGTCAACAACCTGGCAATGAACAAGAGCTTCGAATGGTTCGAGAACAACGTGATCTACCGCGTGCCGGACGGCTTTCCCGGCGCCGGTCGCCGCGTGTACCCGGGTTTCCTGCAGCACACGGGCTTCGTCGCGATGAACCCCGACCGCCACGCGAGCAGCCACTACGACTATTTCAAGAATCTGATCAAGGGCGACGATGCGAGCGCCGACGCCCACCGCAACTTCTACGACGAGTACAACGCCGTCCTCGACATGGATGCGGACTACTACCTCGACACCATCAGGACGGTCTTCCAGGACTTCAAGCTCGTCAACGGCACCTGGGAAGTGAAGAACCCCGAAGGCGTGCGTGAGCCCGTACGGCCGCAGGACATCCGTTCGACGGGCTTGCTGACTGTCGAAGGTGAACTGGACGATATTTCCGGCGCGGGCCAGACGCGGGCCGCGCATGATCTGTGCACGGGCATTTCGTCCGACGAGCAAAGGCACCTTGAGGTCAAGGGCGCCGGCCATTACGGGATCTTCAGCGGCCGCCGCTGGCGAGACCGCGTCTATCCCGAAGTCAAGGCTTTCATCCTGGCGCACGACAAGCCGCAGACGCGCGCATCGCAAGTGACGCTGGCCCAGGAAGACCCGAAGCCCTCCGCTGCGAAGAAGCGCGCGACATCGGCTGCAGCACGCAAGACTGCGCCGGCACCCCGCTCACGTACGTCGCAGCGCAAGTCCGCGTGATGCCGTGAGCGCTCTGGCGATGCGCCTGCTCGAGGCGCTGCCGCAAACGCAGTGCACGCGCTGCGGCTATCCAGATTGCGCAGGCTACGCGCATGCCATCGAAGCCGGTGAGGCGGAGATCGATCAATGCCCGCCTGGCGGTGCTGCGGGCATTGAGCGGCTTTCGCGGTTGACGGGTCGCCCGGCAACGGAAGTCAATCCGCAGTTCGGCGTCGAGGGTCCGCGCGCGATGGCAGTCATCGATGAGGCGTGGTGTATCGGATGCACGCTGTGCCTGGATGCTTGTCCGACAGATGCCATCGTCGGCATCCACAAGCGCATGCATACGGTGATCGAGGCACATTGCACCGGATGTGAACTCTGCGTTCCGGCCTGCCCCGTCGATTGCATCTCGCTGGAAGTGGCCACGCCCGGCCGCAGCGGCTGGCAAGCGTGGTCGCAAGAGCAGGCAGAACACGCGCGCGAGCGCTATGAGGGCCATAAGCTGCGCAGCGACAAGAGGGCCCCTGTTGCCGATCCGAGCCAGGTCGATGCGCCTGATGCGGCGCCCCCGGCAGACCGCAAGCGGGCCATCGTTGAAGCAGCCCTTGCCCGCGCTCGCGCGGCGAGCGCATCCAGAACCGGCAGCGGCAAGTCATGAGCGGCGATACCCTCCTTCTCTTTACCCTGGCCTCGATCGCGCTTGCGATCACGCCGGGCCCGACCATGCTTCTTGCGCTGTCCAACGGCATTGGGGGCGGGATGCGTGCAGCGGGCTGGGGAATCGCAGGTGCGTCGCTCGGCAGCAGCATCGTGATTGCCACCGTCGCCCTGGGCTTGGGCTCGCTGCTTGCGGCATCCGAGTGGCTCTTCAACGCGATTCGGCTCGTGGGCGTCGTCTACCTCGTCTGGCTCGGCGTCAAGCTCTGGCGCGCGCCAGCACCCGATATTGCGAGGGAACTGGCAGCTTCAGCGGCCAAACCGCTTCCTGGCCGCCTTGCGTTGCTGCGCAGCCTCGCAGTGGCGTTGTCCAATCCGAAGTCCCTGCTGTTCTTCGCGGCCTTCCTGCCTCAATTCATCGACACGGCCCAGCCGCAGGGCCAGCAATACCTGCTGCTCGGCGCGATCTTCGTTTGTCTCGACACCTGTGTGATGCTGGGCTACGCCACCGCCGGCACGCAAGCCGTGCGCTGGCTCTCGCAACGCAGCCTGCGCAGGCTCAACCGGGGCTGCGCCGTGGGCATGTGGCTTCTGGCCGGTACGCTTGCGATCTGGCGCCGCCCCGGCGCCTGATCGCAATCAACATTGGCGTCGGAGCTCTAAGAGCCCGCGAGGGCCGTGAAAGCCTTGACGACCTCCGGCGGCGCCTGCACGAGTTCGATCAGCACGCCTTCCCCCGAGATCGGAAACTCCTCGTTGCCCTTCGGGTGCAAGAAGCAAATATCGAAGCCTGCCGCACCGGCACGGATGCCGCCGGGCGCAAAGCGCACACCCCGCGCCGTCAGCCATTCGACGGCCTTGGGCAAGTCATCGATCCACAAGCCGACGTGATTGAGCGGCGTGGTGTGCACAGCCGGCTTCTTGTCCAGATCCAGCGGTTGCATCAGATCGACCTCGACCTTGAACGGCCCGCCGCCGATCGCGCAGATGTCCTCGTCGACGTTCTCGCGTTCGCTCCTGAACGTGCCCGTGACTTCGAGACCCAGCATCTCGACCCATAGCGTCTGCAACCGCGTCTTGTCCGGGCCGCCGATCGCGATCTGCTGGATGCCCAGCACCTTGAATGGGCGGCTCATCAGGCAAACTCCATGATGACTTGATCGACGGACAACGATTCGCCCTTGGCGGCCGCAATGGCGCCGACGACGCCATCCTGCGTCGCGAACAGCACGTTTTCCATCTTCATTGCCTCGATCACCGCCAGTTTCTCGCCCGCCTGGACGCGCTGGCCGGCCTGCACTGCCACTTCGACCAGCAGGCCAGGCATCGGCGACATGAGGAACTTGCTGAGATCGGGCGGTGCCTTGTAGGGCATGAGCTTCAGCAGTCGTGCACCGAGCGGCGACAACACCATCGCCTCGAGCTGGGTGCCGTTGTGCGACACGCGCAGCGACAGCGGATTCTTGCCGGCCCCGCGCTCGACCTGAGCGGTGAAGGCGCGACCGTTCACCGTGCCTTCGACGCGAATGCTGCCGAGCGCCGATTTGCTGTCGATCTTGTAGCTGTTGCCATTCACCGCAACCGCGCTCGATCCCGTCTGCCCATGAAAGTCCGTGACCGACACCGGCTTGTGCACATGCTGGCCGGCTTCGTCGAGCACGACCACCACGAATTGCTCGCCGACCTTGACGCCATGGCCTTCGAGCTGGCCGCTGATGCCGGACGCGCGGGCGCGATACCGTCGATGGACGTAAGCCGCGAGAGCCACCAGAAAGTCCGGATCGTCATGCGGCACGTCTTCCGCATGAAAGCCCTTGCCGTAGTGCTCGGCAATGAACCCGGTGTTGAAGTCGCCAGCGACGAACTTCGGATGCGCAAGCAGCGCTGCCTGGAAGGGAATATTGCTGTTGATGCCGCGAATCACGAACCCGTTGAGCGCCTCGCGCATCAAGGCGATCGCGTGCGCGCGATCGCGACCGTGAACGATGAGCTTGGCGATCATCGAGTCGTAGAACATCGGGATTTCGCCGCCGTCGTACACACCGGTGTCTACCCGCACGCCATACAGATGTTCAGTGTCGGCGGAGAACATCGTCTCCTTCGGCGGCTGGAAGCGCACCAGCCGGCCCGTCGACGGCAGGAAGTTGCGGAACGGGTCTTCCGCATTGATACGGCATTCGATCGCCCAGCCCTCGCGCTTCACTTCCGCTTGCGTCAGCGGCAGCTTCTCGCCGGCGGCAACGCGGATCATCAGTTCCACGAGGTCAAGGCCGGTAATGGCTTCGGTCACCGGATGCTCCACCTGCAGGCGCGTGTTCATCTCCAGAAAATAGAAGCTCTGGTCCTTGCCCACCACGAACTCGACTGTGCCCGCGCTCTGATACTTCACTGCCTTGGCGAGCGCCACAGCCTGCTCGCCCATTGCCTTGCGCGTCGCATCGCTGATGAAGGGCGACGGTGCTTCCTCGATCACCTTCTGGTGCCGACGCTGGATAGAGCATTCGCGTTCGTTCAGGTAGATCACATTGCCCTGGGAATCGCCCAGCACCTGGATTTCGATATGGCGCGGCTCTTCGACGAACTTCTCGATGAACACGCGGTCGTCGCCGAAGCTGTTGAGGGCCTCGTTGCGGCACGAGGTGAAGCCTTCGAAAGCCTCCTTGTCGTTGAAGGCCACGCGCAAGCCCTTGCCGCCGCCACCAGCCGACGCCTTGATCATTACCGGGTAACCGATGTCCTTGGCGATCTCGACCGCACGCTCGGCGGTGTCGATCGCGTCGTTCCAGCCGGGAATGGTGTTGACCCTGGCTTCGTTCGCCAGCTTCTTCGACGCGATCTTGTCACCCATGGCGGCGATCGAATAGTGCTTGGGGCCGATGAAGACGATGCCTTCGTCTTCCACCTTGCGGGCGAAGGCTTCGTTCTCGGAGAGAAAGCCATAGCCAGGGTGCACAGCCTCAGCGCCAGTCTGCTTGCAAGCCGCGATGATGCGGTCCGCCTGAAGGTAACTCTCGCGGCTGGCCGATGCACCGATGTGCACCGCTTCGTCGGCGAGTTCGACGTGGCGAGCGTCCTTGTCGGCGTCGGAGTAGACGGCGACGGTCAGGATGCCCATCTTCTTCGCCGTCTTGATGACGCGGCATGCGATTTCACCCCGATTGGCGATAAGGATTTTCTTGAACATGTTCTCTTCTCCCGGACTCACAGAGGGATGTTGCCGTGCTTGCGCCACGGGTTTTCCAGCTTCTTCTCGCGGAGCATCACAAGGCTTCGGCAGATGCGCTTGCGTGTCTCGCTGGGCAGGATCACATCGTCGATATAGCCGCGCGTGCCGGCGACGTACGGATTGGCAAAGCGCGCCTTGTATTCGGCTTCGCGTGCCGCGAGCTTTTCGGGGTCGTTCTTGTCCTCGCGGAAGATGATCTCGACCGCGCCCTTGGCCCCCATCACGGCGATCTCCGCACGTGGCCATGCAAGGTTCACGTCGCCGCGCAGGTGCTTGGACGACATCACGTCGTAGGCACCGCCATAGGCCTTGCGCGTGATCACGGTGATCTTCGGCACGGTGCATTCGGCGTAGGCATAGAGCAGCTTGGCACCATGCTTGATGATGCCGCCGTACTCCTGGCTGGTGCCGGGCATGAAGCCGGGCACGTCGACGAAGGTCACGACAGGGATGTTGAAAGCATCGCAAAAGCGCACGAATCGCGCCGCCTTGATCGAAGACTTGATGTCCAGACAGCCCGCGAGCACCAGCGGCTGGTTGGCAACGATGCCGATGCTTTGGCCTTCCATGCGGGCAAAGCCGATCACGATGTTCTTGGCGTAGTCAGGCTGCAGTTCGAAGAAGTCGCCGTCATCGACCACCTTCGAGATCAGCTCCTTCATGTCGTAAGGCTTGTTGGTGTTGTCCGGAACCAGCGTATCGAGCGAAAGATCGGCGCGTTCGGCCGGATCGCCGCTGGGGCGCACTGGCGGCTTCTCGCGGTTGTTCAGCGGCAGGTAGTTGTAGAGCCGGCGCAGCATCATCAGTGCTTCGATGTCGTTCTCGAACGCCATGTCGGCCACGCCGCTCTTGGTCGTGTGCGTCGACGCGCCGCCCAATTCCTCGGCCGTGACGTCTTCGTGCGTGACCGTCTTCACCACCTCCGGGCCGGTGACGAACATGTATGAGCTGTCCTTCACCATGAAGATGAAGTCCGTCATGGCCGGCGAATACACCGCGCCGCCCGCGCAGGGGCCCATGATCATGCTGATCTGCGGCACGACGCCGGAAGCCATCACGTTGCGCTGGAACACTTCGGCGTAGCCGCCGAGCGAGGCGACACCTTCCTGGATACGCGCCCCGCCGGAGTCGTTGAGTCCGATGACGGGTGCGCCGACCTTCATGGCCTGATCCATCACCTTGCAGATCTTCTCGGCATGCGCTTCGCTGAGCGCGCCGCCGAACACCGTGAAGTCCTGGCTGAAGACGAAGACCAGCCGGCCGTTGATCATGCCGTAGCCCGTGACGACACCGTCGCCGGGAATTCGCGTGTCGGCCATGCCGAAATCACTCGATCGGTGCTCGACGAACATGTCCCATTCTTCGAAGGTGTTGTCGTCGAGCAAAAGCTCGATGCGCTCGCGGGCCGTCAGTTTGCCCTTGGCATGCTGGGCGTCGATGCGCTTCTGGCCACCGCCCATGCGTGCCTGTTCGCGGCGCTTTTCAAGTTGTTCGAGGATTTCTTTCATGACGTTCTATTGAAAAGTTGATCTTGTTGGCTCGATGGGTCCGACAGGCTACGCCTGCCCCGCCTGTGCGGCGAGAAGATTTCGTGCGGCAGTCGATGCCGGAAGCGTGCCAGTGGTGACTTGGGCAATCGCCTGCGGCAGCAGCTCGCGCACGCGTGGATGGTGTCGAAATGCATGTTTCAGGCCCGCCTCGATGCGTTCCCACATCCATGCGAGCGCCTGCTTTTCGCGCCGCGACGCGAGTCTGCCGTTGGCAGTCTGCAGCGACTGGAACTGCAGCACCGAATCCCAGAAGGCATCGATGCCGGTCCCGGCCAGCGCACTGAGTTGCATCACCCTGGGCAGCCACAGGCGCACTTCCGCTTCAGGCGACCCCGGTTCGGCGTGCGCCGCCTGAACGCTCTGTGCATGCGCCGGATTGCCGTGATGACCGAAGAGCCGGAGCGCGGATGTGATCTGCGCCTGCGCGCGCGTCGCGGCATCCTTGTCGATGTCCGCCTTGTTGATGACGACGAGATCGGCGAGCTCCATCACGCCCTTCTTGATCGCCTGCAGGTCATCGCCGGCGTTCGGCAATTGCAGCAGCACGAACATGTCCGTCATCCCCGACACCGCCGTCTCGCTCTGGCCCACGCCGACTGTCTCGACGATGACGATGTCGTAGCCCGCGGCCTCGCACACCAGCATTGCCTCGCGCGTCTTCTCTGCGACACCGCCCAGCGTGCCGGATGACGGGCTCGGACGGATGTAGGCCCGCTCATGCACTGAGAGCTTTTCCATCCGCGTCTTGTCGCCCAGGATGGAGCCGCCGGACACAGTGGACGAAGGATCAATCGTGAGCACCGCAACACGATGGCCGCGTTCGATCAGGAACAGGCCCAGCGTCTCGATGAAAGTCGACTTGCCCACGCCGGGCACGCCTGAAATGCCCAGGCGGAAGGACTTGCCCGTATGCGGCAGCAATTCAGTCAGCAATTCATCGGCTTGTGCCCGGTGATCGTCACGCGTCGATTCGAGCAGAGTGATCGCCTTGGCAATCGCACGCCGTTGCAAAGGCCCCTCCGATGCCACCACCGACCCGGCCGTGACCACGGATTTCATGGACTCGATCGCCGCCACTTCAGCTCCCGCCCCAATCGCCTCGGGAAATACCGCGGAACCGGCTTCGCCGGGCCGCTGGTATTGCCCCCTGCAAGGGGGTGGGCGGCCACACGAAGTGGGCAAGCCTGGGGGTGTGCGTCATAGAACAGCGCGAATCTGCTCGAGCACGTCCTTGGCACTGGCAGGGATGGGCGTTCCCGGGCCGTAGATGCCTTTCACGCCGGCGTCGTAGAGAAACTCGTAATCCTGGCGCGGAATCACCCCTCCGACGAAAACGATGATGTCGTCGGCACCTTGCTTCTTGAGTTCTTCGATGATGGCCGGCACCAGCGTCTTGTGGCCTGCGGCAAGCGTGCTCACACCGACGGCATGCACATCGTTCTCGATGGCTTGCCGCGCGCACTCCTCAGGCGTTTGAAACAGCGGGCCCATGTCGACGTCGAAACCAAGATCGGCAAAGGCGGTGGCAACGACTTTCGCGCCGCGATCGTGGCCGTCCTGCCCCAGCTTGGAGATCATCACGCGCGGGCGCCGGCCCTGCTCTTCAGCAAAAGCAGCGATCTCGTTCTGAAGCGCTTCCCAGCCTTCGGCGGAGTCGTAAGCAGCCGCGTAGACGCCGGTCACCTTCTGTGTGTCGGCACGATGGCGGCCGTAGACTTTCTCGAGCGCATCGCTGATTTCGCCAACGGTGGCGCGCAAGCGCACGGCCTTGATGCTGAGGTCAAGCAGGTTGCCTTCGCCGCTCTTGGCGGCGGCAGTCAACGCGTCGAGCGCTGCCTGCACTGCGGCGCTGTCGCGCTTCTCGCGAATGGCCTTGAGCTTGGCGATTTGCCCGTCACGCACCTTGACGTTGTCGATCTGCAGGATGTCGTGCGTGTCTTCGTTCTTGAGCTTGTACTTGTTGACGCCGACGATCACGTCCTTGCCCGAGTCGATGCGCGCCTGCTTGTCGGCGGCGGCGGCTTCGATCTTCAGCTTGGCCCAACCGCTGTCGACCGCCTTGGTCATGCCGCCCATTGCCTCGACCTCTTCGATGATGGTCCAGGCGGCATCGGCCATGTCCTGCGTGAGCTTTTCCATCATGTAGCTGCCAGCCCACGGGTCGATCACGTTGGTGATGTGCGTCTCTTCCTGGATGATGAGTTGGGTGTTGCGCGCAATGCGGGCGCTGAACTCGGTGGGCAGCGCAATCGCTTCGTCCAGTGCGTTGGTGTGCAGGCTCTGGGTGCCGCCGAACACCGCGGCCATGGCTTCGATGGTGGTGCGCACCACGTTGTTGTAGGGGTCCTGTTCGGTCAGCGACCAGCCCGAGGTCTGGCAGTGGGTGCGCAGCATCAGGCTCTTGGGGTTCTTCGGGTTGAACTCCTTCATGATCCGGCACCACAGAAGGCGCGCCGCGCGCATCTTGGCGACTTCCAGATAGAAGTTCATGCCGATGGCCCAGAAGAAGCTCAGCCGGCCCGCGAAGTCATCGACGTCCAGACCCTTGGCGAGCGCCGTCTTGACGTACTCCTTGCCGTCCGCCAGCGTGAAGGCCAGTTCCAGCGCCTGATTCGCGCCGGCTTCCTGCATGTGATAGCCGCTGATCGAGATCGAGTTGAACTTCGGCATGTTGCGCGCCGTGTACTCGATGATGTCGCCGATGATCCGCATCGACGGCTCCGGCGGAAAGATATAGGTGTTGCGGACCATGAACTCCTTGAGGATGTCGTTCTGGATCGTTCCGCTGAGCTTGTCCTGGGAGACACCCTGCTCTTCCGCTGCCACCACATAGCCTGCAAGCACCGGGAGCACCGCACCGTTCATCGTCATCGACACGCTGACCTTATCGAGCGGAATCTGGTCGAAGAGGATCTTCATGTCCTCCACTGAATCGATCGCTACGCCGGCCTTGCCCACGTCACCCGTCACGCGCGGATGGTCGCTGTCGTAGCCCCGGTGGGTTGCAAGATCGAACGCGACGCTCACGCCCTGGCCGCCGGCAGCGAGTGCCTTGCGATAGAAAGCGTTCGATTCCTCGGCTGTCGAGAAGCCCGCGTATTGCCGGATGGTCCAGGGACGCACCGCGTACATGGTGGCTTGCGGGCCTCGCAGATAAGGCTCGAACCCGGGCAACGTGTCCGCGTACTTCAACCCTTTCAAGTCGGCGGACGTGTAGAGCGGCTTGACGGTGATGCCGTCGGGCGTGATCCAGTTCAATGCATTCACATCACCACCGGGAGCGGATTTTGCGGCGGCCTTGGCCCATGCTTCGAGGGTGGCGTTTGAAAATTGAGGTTCGGGTTTGCTCATGGGCGCAGCTTTGAAAAGGTCGCGGAACGAGGGGGCGCGCACAGGTGCGGCCCGGGTCGGGAGCGAGTCTAACCCATCTGTAATTATTAATTCAAACAATCTGAGTTGCGGTACATTTCCACCCATGTCTGCGCTCACCCTCACTCCTCGCGCCCTCTACGAAGAGGTGGCGGAGCTACTTCGCCAGCGCATCTTCAACCGCGAGCTCGAGCCCGGCAGCTGGATCGACGAACTGAAGCTGGCAGACGAATACGGCATCAGCCGCACCCCACTGAGAGAAGCGCTCAAGGTACTTGCCGCCGAGGGCCTTGTCACCATGAAAGTGCGGCGCGGCGCCTACGTGACCGAGGTTTCGGACAAGGACCTGGCCGACGTGTATCACCTTCTGAGCCTGCTGGAGAGCGACGCCGCTGGCGTGGTCGCCGAGCGCGCCTCCGATGCCGAACTGGCCGAGCTCGAAGCCCTGCACACCGAACTCGAAGCGGCCGCCGCGCCGGGCCACGTGAACCGCCAGAACTTCTTCGCCATCAACGAGCGCTTTCACATGCGGCTGCTCGCCATTGCCGACAACCGCTGGCGCGACCAGATGGTGGCCGACCTGCGCAAGGTGATGAAGCTCAATCGGCACAACTCGCTCTTGAAGTCCGGGCGCATCGCCGAATCCCTCAAGGAGCACCGCGCGATCATGGCCGCGCTCAAGGGGCGCAATCCGGCCGTCGCCATGGCACGCATGCAGCAGCATTTCAGCAACGGGCTCGAAGCGGCGAACTGACCCTGCCCCGTCGGAGGCCCGACTTCGACCCGCATCCTGGCGGCGTGCTTTGCTTGCACAATACTTGCTTCGACTTAACGCAAGCGGCGCCCCTCCGGTGATCCGAAGAGAAAGTATCGTGAATGAGTAGTGTGGTCGTGACCGGCGCGGGCTCGGGCATCGGGGCTGCAACATGCAGGCGCCTGGCGGCACAAGGGATCGATCTCGTGATCCACACCGGCAGCCAGCGAGAAGCCGCAATGGCACTCGCGCGCGAATGCAGCGCCGTACGAAGCACCGTGGTGATCGGCGACATGGCCGATGCGGGCACTGTCGATGCGCTGTTCCATGCCGCACAGGCGCTCGGTGGGTTGCGCGGCGTCGTCGCCAATGCGGGTTTTGCCGACCGCCGCACGTTGGCGCAGTTGGATGACGACATCGTCGAGCGCTCGCTGCGCACCATGGTTGTCTCGCTCGCCCATCTCTTGCGCAAATCCCTTCCGCTGCTCGAACAAGCCTCGCACGGGCGATTCGTTGCCGTCAGTTCGTTCGTCGCGCATCGGTTCACGCTCGGAGCGTCCAGCTTTCCCGCCACTGCCGCAGCCAAGGCGGGCGTCGAGGCATTGGTCAAGGCGGCCGCGGCGGAAGTGGCCGCGCGCGGAGTGACCGTCAACGCGGTAGCTCCCGGCTATGTTCAAAAGGACCGCCCGAACAGCGGCGCCCTGACCGCTGATCAATGGAAGCAGGCATTGTCACGCGTGCCCGCAGGGCGCCTCGCCACGCCCGACGACATTGCGGCGCCGATCGCCTTTCTGCTGAGCCCGGAAGCCGCATTCATCACGGGACAAGTGCTGCACGTCGACGGCGGCATGACCTTGTAGACACGCAACGCCACGCACCCCGATTTTTCAACCGATGGAGAACGATTCGATGACAAACCGTCGCCAATTCATTGCCCGCGTTGCCGCCGCAGGAGCTGCCGGAACTGCGTCGAGCTGGGCCACTCAGGCCTTCGCGCAAGCGGAGCCCGAAAGTGCCTGGGCGCGCATTCACCGCACGAAGGTGTTGCGCATCGGCGCGGTGGCCGGCGCGGCGCCCTACTATCACAAGGATCTGGCGTCCGGCGAATGGCAGGGCTTCATGATCGACTTCGCCAAGAACCTGGCGGGCAGCCTCGACGTCAAGCTGGACATCAACGAAACCACCTGGGGCAATTCGGTGCTCGACCTGCAGTCGAACAAGATCGACGTGTTCTTCGGGCTCAATCCGACACCCCAGCGCGCGCTGGTGGTCGACTTTTCGGACCCGCTCTTCAACAATGCCTTCGTGCTGGTGGCGCGCAAGGGCTTCAATCCCAAGACCTGGGAAGAATTGAACAAGCCGGACGTGAAGGTCGCGGTCGACATCGGCTCGTCGCACGACCAGATGGTGACGAAGACGCTTCCCAACGCGCAGATCATCCGCCTCGAAAAAGCCGCCGACGCCACGCTGGCGGTGCAGACCGGGCGCGCAGACTGCCAGGTACTGGCAGTGGTGCTCGCACTCACCGTCATGAGCAAGAACCCGACGATCGGCCACATCGTGCTGCCGACGCCGACGCAGGCAACCACGACGAACCTCGGCTTCCGCAAGGAAAACGATCGCCAATGGATCGAATACGTGAACAAGTGGATCGCGCAGACGCGCGCCAGCGGCAAGGTCAAGCAGGTGGTGCTGAGCAACATGCAGGCGCTGTCGGGCGTGAAGCCGGATCAAGTACCGACCGAAATCAGCTTCTGAAGCAAGGCCGCCGTGTACCAGTGGGACTTTGAATTTCTCTGGGGCTTTCGCCGGCTCCTCCTCATCGGCCTGGGCTACACGGCCGCCTATACGGTGATCTGCACGCTGCTGGGGCTGTTGATCGGATTGGCAGTCGCCATGGGCCGGCTGTCGCGGCACGGTTGGCTCCGGGCGCCGCTGCGAGGCTATGTCGAAATCTTTCGCTGCACGCCGGTGCTGGTGCAACTGGTGTGGTTCTATTACGCGCTGCCGGTGCTGACGGGCATCCAGATTTCGGCGGCGCTCGCGGCCATCCTGGCGCTGTCACTCTACGGGAGCTCGTTCTTCTCGGAGATCATCCGCGGCGGCATCATCTCGATCGACCCCGAGCAAAGCGATGCCGCACGCGCATTGGGGATGCGCCGCTTTCAGGTGATGCGCCGGGTGGTGCTGCCCCAGGCCTTCAGGCGCATGGTGCCGCCGCTGCTCAACCAGTCGATCCTGCAGCTCAAGAACACTTCGCTGCTGTCGGTGCTTGCCTTGCCCGACCTGCTCTACCAGGGCCAGAGCATCGCGCACGAGACCTACCGTCCGCTGGAAACCTACACCGTCGTGGCGCTCGCCTATTTCATCGTGCTGCTGCCGGCGACGATTCTGGTTAAGCGTGCGGAAACCCGTCTTTCGAAGACCGCCCGCGCATGACTCCGACCGTGAACGCACCCATGATCGAGGTCAGCCACCTCGGCAAAAGCTTTGGCGACAACCGCGTCTTGCGCGACGTGTCCCTCTCCGTCGGCAAAGGCGAGGTCGTGGCACTCATCGGCCCGTCGGGCTCCGGCAAGTCGACGCTCCTGCGATGCCTGAACCTGCTGGCCGTGCCCGACGAAGGCACCGTACGCGTGGGCGACCAGACGATGGCCTTCAAGGGCGCTGCGACGCGGCTGCCCAGGGACGCGCTGCTCTCCGCATTCCGCGCCCGCACCGGCATGGTCTTCCAGCACTTCAACCTGTTTCCGCACATGACTGTGCTGGGCAATGTCATGGAAGGACCTGTCACCGTGCTGCGACAAGCCAAGGCGCAGGCGGAAGCCAAGGCAAGATTGCTGCTCGGCAAGGTCGGCTTGCAGGACAAGGCCGACGCCTGGCCGGATCAACTGTCAGGCGGGCAGAAGCAACGCGTCGCCATTGCCCGCGCGATGGCCATGGAGCCGCAGGTGATGCTGTTCGACGAGGTGACGTCGGCGCTCGACCCAGAGCTGGTTGGCGAAGTGCTGCGCGTCATCAGAGTGCTGGCCGACGAAGGCATGACCATGGTGCTCGTCACGCATGAGATGGCCTTCGCGCGCGAGGTGGCCGATCAGGTGGCGTTCATGCGCGACGGCGTCATCGTCGAATGCGGTCCAGCGCGCCAGGTGATCGATGAGCCCAACGAGCCGGCGACACGCGCCTTCCTCGCCCGCTTTCACGAAGGCAGGCCGGCCAGCGCCTGAGCCGGCTCCTCGGCGTCAGGGCGAATCGCGTGCGAGTGCGCCCGCGTCATCACTTCATGCGGCGACAGCGCCTTGAGCCGATGGTCGCTCCAGACTTGCCGCCAATGGCGCGCGCCGGCGAGCCCATTGCGCAGGCCGAGCATGTGACGCGCGATGTTCGACCATGGCGTGCCGTGGGCTTCGGCCTCGCGCACCATGTAGTCGCACATCTGGCGCTCGACGTCTTCGCGCGTGGCCGTCGAAGGCGCCTCACCGTAGAAGGCTTGGTCCCACTCAGTCAGCCACCACGGGTTGTGATAAGCCTCGCGCCCGATCATCACGCCGTCCAACAGCCGCAAATGCGCCTGCATTTGCGCGATCTCATTGAAGCCGCCATTGATTGAAAAACGCAGCGCCGGGAAGTCGTGCTTCAGCCGATGCACCAACTCATAGCGCAGCGGCGGCACTTCCCGGTTCTGCTTGGGCGAAAGCCCCTTGAGCCAGGCATTGCGCGCATGCACGATGAAAGCTTCGCAGCCCGCCTCGCTCACCTTGCCGACGAAGTCGCGCACAAAGTCGTAGCTTTCGACCTTGTCGATGCCGATGCGGTGCTTGACGGTGACCGGCACCTCGACCACATCGACCATCGCCTTCACGCAATCCGCCACGAGCTCGGGTTCGTTCATCAGGCAGGCACCGAATGCGCCGCGCTGCACTCGCTCGCTCGGGCAGCCGCAGTTGATGTTGATCTCGTCGTAGCCCCATTCCTCGCCGAGCTTGGCGCAGTGCGCAAGGTCGGCCGGCTCGCTGCCGCCGAGTTGCAGCGCGACAGGGTGCTCTTCGGTGTTGAAGCGCAGGTGTCGCGGCACGTCGCCGTGGATGAGCGCGCCGGTGGTCACCATTTCGGTGTAGAGCAACGCGCGGCGCGTGAGCAGGCGGTGGAAGAAGCGACAGTGGCGGTCCGTCCAGTCCATCATGGGGGCGACAGATATCTCGGGCGGCTTGACTCTTTGATTCATAACGGTTCTTGCTGCGGCACCGCCTGAAGAGGGCGGCCCGGGAATGCGGGAATGCGCACAAGGCGCCATTTTCCCCGTTATGCCGCCAACACCGCCGCAGCCAGTTGCCTGCCCCTGAGCCAGGGCGCGAGATTGGAAGACGGCTCATAAGCCGCAAACTGCGTGAGGTACAGCTGTACGCTTGGATGAAACCGCGCGTCCCCCGGGATCTGCCTCGGCGAATGTGGCCGCACGTCGAAGGGTGGCTCCCTGTACGGCGTGTGAATCGGGCCAAATTCGAACGCATCGGTCGCCCGGTACTGCGCAGAGATCGCAACGCCGGCGCCGCGCAGGCGCCCGATCATCCAATCGAGCGAGCAGGTGGCCAGATCCCGCTTTGCATAGCCGCCGCCGACGTCGGCATGCGCACCGCAGAACCAACGCTGTTCGATGCCTTGCCTGTCTTCCCAGAGGGTCGGCTCGAAGTCCACGCGCTGCTCGTCGATCGCGAGCGCGTGGAATCCGGCCTTCACCTTGTCCGACAGAACCCGGTCCGCGAATTCGAAGATGTCGACTTTCGACGCATCGTCCAGGCCATAGGTCGGCACCCCGAGCGCGCCCACGGTGTCCCAGACGCCGACGGCTTCGATGCCGGCGCCCTGCACCAGGCGATTCAGGTCGATGGGCTGAGCCTTGAACTCTTCAAGATACCCGAGCAGGGTGCTCTGCTTGCCCATTGCCTTGCGGTGTTGGCTCCAGACGAAGATGCCGAGCTTGTAGGCGGTTTCGGCATCGTGCATGGCGTCTTGCGGCAGCAGGCCCATCTTCGCGATCATTCCGGCGAGCGCCCTGGCGGTGTAGGCGCCGCGGCTGAAGCCGACCAGATAGATGCGGTCGGCTGGCGCGTAATTGCGCGAGATAAAGGTGTAGCCGCGAACGATGCGCTCGATAAAGCCCTCGCCGAACACGCCGCCGAGGATCTTCAGGACGGCATTCTGCGAATCGCCGACGCCGTGCAGGTATTTCGCGACCTGCGTGATTCGGGCGTCCGGTCCGGCGGCGACCTTTTCCTGCTCGTCCTGCTTTCGAAGCGAATCCGCGGTGACGTCACCCTGCAGTGCCGCGAACAGACGCAGCACGTTGGTGGCCTTGGCCTGGAGATCCTGCGTATCGCCTTGGCCGAGCCCATTCCACGTGCCGTCGGCACAAAAGACGATGTTCTTTGCCACGGCGAATTCCTTTCGCAAATACACAAGGCACACAAGGCACACAAGGCACACAAGGCATCCTGATCTTGCAGCGGCAGTTTGGCCCCTTCCCAAATGCCCGGCCATGCGCCATTCGCGATATGCCGCGCGGCAACCCCGCACCGGGCGGCCTGCACGGCGGCGTGAGAAATGCTAAGGTGCCAACCCTTTCGGGTTAACCCCTAAATCCGTCGAAGGTCTCTTTTGCCTCACATCAAAGCGCCCGCACCCGGCGGGCTTTCCACCGGCTTGACCGTTCTGTTCGCCATCGCTTGCGGACTCTGCGTCGCCAACATCTACTTCGCGCAGCCGCTCATCGGGCCGATCGCCGTCACGTTGCAACTGCAGCCGGGTCTGGCCGGGCTGATCATGACGCTGACCCAACTCGGCTACGGCGCCGGATTGCTCCTGCTGGTACCTCTGGCCGACGTGGTCGAAAACCGTCGACTGATCACGTTCGCGATGGCCGGCGCAGTGATCGGGTTGATCGGCATCACACTGTCCGACTCGGCAGCGAGTTTTCTCGCGGCTTCGTTCCTGGTTGGCGCTTGCGC
Source organism: Variovorax sp. 10N420 (assembly GCF_056394705.1). Taxonomy (NCBI): domain Bacteria; kingdom Pseudomonadati; phylum Pseudomonadota; class Betaproteobacteria; order Burkholderiales; family Comamonadaceae; genus Variovorax; species Variovorax sp. 10N420. The sequence continues at coordinate 75,802 of NZ_JBFTIJ010000015.1, forward strand.
GGTCGCCGCGCAGGTGCTGGTTCCGTTGGCCTCTCACCTCGTACCGGAGGCAACGCGCGGCAAGGTCGTCGGCAACATCATGGCCGGACTGCTGGCCGGCATCATGCTGGCGCGGCCGTTCTCCAGTGTGGTCGCCGCAGCTTTCGGCTGGCGCGCGGTGTTCGGGATTTCCGCCGTACTGATGGCAACCCTCGCGGTCGTGATATGGCGTGTCCTGCCCGATCGGCACCCGCACGCATCGCTCGGCTACGCGCGCACGATGGCCTCTCTGCCCGGCATCGTCTGGCGAACGCCGCTTCTGCGGCGCAGGGCGTTCTACCAGGGAATGATGTTCGCCGGCTTCCAAGCGTTCTGGACCGCGGTGCCGCTCGCGCTTGCAAGCGAGTTCAACATGGGCCAGGGCGGCATCGCGCTGTTCGCGCTGGCGGGGGCGGCGGGTGCACTCGCCGCACCCTGGGCCGGGCGGCTGGCGGATCGCGGCCTCTCGCGGCCCGCGACGGGCGCGGCGATCGCGGTGGCGCTCCTGTCGTTCGGCCTTGGGGCTGTCTCGGTGCACTTCCATTCGCTGCTGGGGCTGGTCGCCGCGGGTGTGCTGCTCGATGCGGCCGTACAGCTGTGCAACGTGCTCAGTCTGCGCAGCTTGTATGTGCTGGCGCCGGAACTCCGCGGACGGCTGAACGGCCTCTTCCTGACTTTCATCTTCATGTGCGCCGCAATCGCTTCCGGACTGGCTGCGGCCATCTACACCTTCCACGGGTGGAACGGCCTCAGCCTGCTGGGGGGCGTGTTCGCCGTGGTGGCACTGTTGTTTTACGCCACGGAGTTCCGTCGGAATTCCCTTTCGCCTGCGACCTGACGAAGTGCTTCGGGATAATCAGGGTTAACCCTATATCCTCCTCCGATAGCACCTTTCAGCACCTTCGCATGACCCAGCACACCGAAGCGACTTCCGCCATTTCGTCTCGCATGCCCATTGCCCTGCTGGCGCTCGCCGCCGCGGCCTTCGCGATCGGCACCAGTGAATTCGTGGTCATGGGCTTGTTGCCGCAAATGGCGCTCGATCTGGGCGTCACGCTTTCGCAGGCGGGGCTTCTCGTCACAGCCTATGCCATGGGCGTGGTCATCGGTGCGCCCGTCTTTGCAGTCGCCACGGCACGCCTGCCGCGCAAGGCGACGCTGATCGCGCTGGCTTCGCTCTTCGTGGTGGGCAATCTCCTTTGCGCGCTCGCGCCCAATTACGCGATGCTGATGGTCGCCCGCGTGATTACCGCGCTCGCGCACGGCACCTTCTTTGGCATCGGCTCGGTCGTCGCTGCGGGGCTGGTTGCGCCGAACAAGCGCTCGCAAGCCATCGCCCTGATGTTCACCGGCCTCACGCTGGCGAACGTGCTGGGCGTGCCGCTTGGCCGCATCATCGGCGAGCACTACGGCTGGCGCATGACCTTCGCAGCCATCGTCGTGATCGCACTGGGCGCAGTGGCTTCGCTGATCGTGCTGCTGCCCCGCCACATCGAAATGCAGAAGAGCAACATCCTGCGCGAATTCACCGTGCTCGCGGACGCCCGCGTCCTCCTGGCACTCGCGACGAGCGCATTGGCATCCGCGAGCCTGTTCTGTGTTTTCACCTACATAGCCCCCCTGCTGACTCAGGTGAGCGGTTTCTCAGAGGCTGCGGTGGCGCCCATCCTGCTCCTGCTGGGCGTCGGGCTCACGATCGGCAGCACGGTGGGCGGGCGGCTGGGCGACCGGCGGCTCGTGCCTTCACTGCTGCTGGTGCTGGGCCTCAACGCACTCGTGCTGGCACTCCTGCATTTCGCTTTGCCGGTGCGCTCGCCGACCGTCGTGCTGATGCTGGTCTGGACCACGCTGTCGTTTGCGCTCGTGCCGCTCCTGCAGACGCTGATCGTGCAGCACGCGAGCGCCGCCCCCAACCTGGCCTCGACGCTGAACCAGGGCGCTTTCAACCTCGGCAACGCAACGGGCGCGTGGATCGGTAGTGGCATGCTCGCCGCCGGCGCTCCCCTGGCTGATCTTCCGTGGGCCGGTGCCGCCATCACGCTGGTGGCTTTGGCAATCGCTGCATGGGGCAGCCGCTTTGGCGATCGCGCACCCGCGTTGCAAGCCGCCTGAACGCACTGCCCAAGCCCATCGAGCGGCACATCACTTCTTGCTCGAATTAGGGAAGTCACCAATCAACTGGTGCAATTAAGTATCGGCACTGGCCGAAGAAGTACCAAACCCGCAATTCAGAGTCTCCAGAATCTGGGCGCGGCGACGCCTGTCGTCGAACCAAGGAGACAACATGAAGCGTTTTCTGAAGGCGGGCCTGGTGCTCGCAGTCGCAGCGGCAGCCGCAACCGCCGGCCTGGCGCACGCCGACACCGAGCTTGTCGTCGCGACCGTCAACAACGGCCACATGATCGAGATGCAGAAGCTCACCAAATTCTTTGAGCAAGCGCATCCGGACATCAAGGTGAAGTGGGTCACGTTGGAAGAAGGCACGCTGCGCCAGCGCGTGACCACGGACATCGCCACCAAGGGCGGCCAGTTCGACGTGATGACCATCGGCATGTACGAGACGCCGATCTGGGCCAAGAAAGGCTGGCTGCTGCCCATTGCGACGGATGCCGCCTATGACGTCGACGACCTGCTGCCCGCGATCCGAAGCGGCCTCTCAGTGGACGGCAAGCTCTACGCTTCGCCGTTCTACGGCGAAAGCTCGATGCTCATGTACCGCAAGGACCTCGCGGACAAGGTCGGCTTCAAGATGCCCGAGCAACCGACCTGGACGCAGGTCAAGGAATTGGCCGGCAAGATCCACGACCCGAAGGGCGGCGTCTACGGCATCTGCCTGCGCGGCAAGCCGGGCTGGGGCGACAACATGGCGCTCCTCACGACGATGGTCAACACCAATGGCGGGCAATGGTTCGACACCACCTGGAAGCCGCAGATCGACTCCAAGCCTTGGCATGACGCAGTCAGCTTCTACGTCGACCTCATGAAGGCCTACGGCCCGCCCGGTGCCTCGGCCAACAGCTTCAACGAGAACCTTGCGCTCTTCAACGAAGGCAAGTGCGGGATGTGGGTCGATGCGACCATTGCGGCTTCCTTCGTGAGCGATCCGAAGCAATCGAAGGTGGCGGACAAGGTCGCCTTCGCTCAGGCTCCCGTGGCGGTCACGCCGAAGGGCGCGAACTGGCTCTGGGCTTGGGCGCTGGCGATTCCCGCCAGTTCGCAGAAGGCCGATGCGGCGCAGACTTTTGTGAAGTGGGCCACGTCGAAGGACTACGTCAAGCTCGTCGCCAAGGAAGAGGGCTGGGGCTCGGTGCCGACCGGCACGCGCAAGACGACCTACGCATCACCCGAGTTCGTGAAGGCGGCGCGCTTTGCCGATGCCGAAAAGAAGGCGATCGATACCGCCAACCCCAATGACAGCACATTGCCCAAGTCGCCTTACGTCGGCGTGCAATACGCGGCCATTCCGGAGTTCCAGGCCATCGGCGTCGCTGTCGGCCAGCAGATGAGCGCCGCGCTTTCAGGCAAGGTCACGGTCGACCAGGCATTGAAGACCTCACAGACGGCCGCCGAACGCGAGATGAAGAAGGGCGGCTATTACAAGTAGCCCCCTAGGCTGCGCGCACTTCGTGTCGCTTCGCCCACCCCCCACGGGTGGCGCTGCCAGCGGCCCGGCGAAGCCGGGTCCGCGGCAACTCACGACAAAAGCCATGCCATGGGGGTCTTCTTATGAACCGCTTGCTGCCTCGAACGCTGATGGCGCCGGCCGTGATCACGCTCGTCCTCTGGATGCTCGTGCCGCTGCTGATGTCCATCTACTTTTCGTTCGTCAACTACAACCTGATGCAGCCCGGCGAGCGCACGTTCAACGGGATCGAGAACTTCAGCTACTTCGTCACCGACCCCGACTTCTGGCCGGCAGTGTGGAACACGCTGGTGCTGATCGGCAGCGTGATCATCATCACGGTCGGCTTGGGGGTCGGGCTTGCGCTGCTGGTGAACGAGCCCTTTCCCGGGCGCGGCATCGTGCGCGTGCTGCTCATCTCGCCCTTCTTCGTGATGCCCACGGTGAACGCGCTGCTGTGGAAGCACATGATGATGAACCCGATCTACGGCGTCCTCGCGGACCTGTGGCGCAGCTTCGGCGCCGAGCCCGTCGACTGGCTCACGGATGTGCCGCTGTTCTCGGTCATCATCATGGTCGCCTGGCAGTGGCTGCCGTTCGCCTGCCTGATCTTCATTACCTCGCTGCAGTCGCTCGACCGTGAGCAGATGGAAGCCGCGCGCATGGACGGCGCCACGGCCGTCCAGCGCTTCGGCTATCTCACCCTGCCCCACCTCGGGCGGCCGATGGCGGTGGTGATCATGATCGAGATGATTTTTCTGCTTTCAGTCTTTGCCGAAATTGCGGTCACGACCAATGGCGGGCCGGGCAACGAGAGTACCAACCTCACCTACCTCATCTTCAAGCAGTCGCTGATGAACTTCGACGTGGGGGTGGCTTCCGCAGGCGCGCTCTTCGCTGTGGTGCTGGCCAACATCGTTGCGGCCTTCCTGATCCGCATCATCGGAAAGAACCTCGACTGAGGGCCGCAGCATGCAAACCACCAACATCTTTCCCCTCGCACTGCGCACGGTCGTCGCTTGGGCCGTCACGCTGCTGCTCTTCTTTCCGCTGGGCTGGCTGCTGCTGACTTCGTTCAAGACGGAGTTGCAGGCCATCCACGTTCCGCCGCTTTTCATCTTCGAGCCGACGCTGGAGAACTTCACCGAAGTGCAGCGCCGAAGCGACTACCTGCTCTATGCAAAGAACTCGCTCATCACGAGCGTTGGCTCAACGATCATAGGGTTGCTGATCGCCGCGCCCGCCGCGTATTCGATGGCCTTCTTTCGCACGAAGCGCACGCGTGACATCCTCATGTGGATGCTCTCCACCAAGATGATGCCGGCCGTGGGCGCATTGGTGCCGATCTATGTGCTCGCGCAGACCGCCGGGATGCTCGATACGCGCACGGCACTCACCGTGGTCTTCACGCTGTCGAACCTGCCGATCATGGTCTGGATGCTCTACACGAGCTACAAGGACATCCCGCCGGAGATCCTCGAAGCCGCGCGCATGGATGGCGCCAGCCTGTGGACGGAGTTCCGGCACGTGGTGCTGCCACTCTCGATTGGCGGGCTGGCTTCCACCGGGCTGCTCTGCCTGGTGCTGAGTTGGAACGAAGCGTTCTGGGCGCTCAATCTCAGCTCCGCAAAAGCCGGCACCCTCGCGACGCTCATCGCGTCCTACTCCAGTCCCGAGGGCCTCTTCTGGGCCAAGCTCTCTGCAGCGTCGGTGATGGCCATCGCGCCCATCGTGGTGTTCGGCTGGTTCAGCCAGAAGCAACTCGTCCAGGGTCTGACCTTCGGGGCGGTGAAATGAGCTCGCCCCCAGGCTGCGCGCACTGCGTGTCGCTTCGCCTACCCCCTGCCGGGGGCGCCGCCGACGGCCCGGCGGAGCCGGTTCCGTGGCGGCCTCACTGTTCGCGGCGTTCCCCGACAAATATTCAAGGAGACATTTGATGGCCTACCTGCAACTCGACAATATCCAGAAGAGCTTCGGGGAAACGCACGTCATCAAGGGCGTGAATCTCGAGATCGACAAGGGCGAGTTCATCGTGTTCGTCGGTCCCTCGGGTTGCGGCAAGTCGACGCTGCTGCGGCTGATTGCGGGGCTCGAAGCGATCACGAGCGGCAAGCTGTTGCTCGATGGCAAGGACATCACGCACACGCCGTCCGGCAAGCGCGATCTCGCGATGGTGTTCCAGAGCTACGCGCTCTATCCGCACATGAGCGTGTACGACAACATGTCTTTCGCACTCAAGCTCGCGAAGGTGTCGAAGGACGTCATCAAGACCAAGGTCGAATACGCCGCGAAGACGCTGAACCTCACGCAATACCTCAATCGCACGCCGAAGGAGCTCTCGGGCGGTCAGCGCCAGCGGGTCGCCATCGGTCGTGCAATCGTGCGCGCGCCCAAGGTGTTTCTTTTCGACGAGCCACTTTCGAATCTCGATGCGGCCCTGCGTGGCAACACGCGGGTGGAAATCCACAAGCTGCATCGTGCGCTGGGTGCAACCAGCATCTACGTCACGCACGATCAGGTCGAAGCCATGACATTGGCCGACCGCGTGGTCGTGCTGCGCGATGGATTGATCGAGCAGGTCGGCACGCCGATGGACCTGTACGACCGGCCTGCCAATCAGTTCGTCGCGCAGTTCATCGGCATGCCGTCGATGAACATGGTGGAGGCCAAGGCGATACCGAGCTTCTCTGCGCTGACAGGCGGCAGGCTGCCGCAGGATGGATTCCTTGGTGTGCGGCCCGAGGGCTTGCGCGTGCATCACGACGGGCACGGCGTCGGCGCGCAAGCTCGCGTGGAACTGGTCGAATCGCTCGGCGCCGACACGCTGATCCACATCGACGTCGGCGGCGTGCCTTTGGTGGCGCGCCAGAACGAGCGCACCGACCTGCAGGCGGGCGATCCGGTCAGCGTCGAACTCGATCCTTCCGTACTTCATTTCTTCAATCGCGAAGGCCGAACGGTCGCCGCCTGAGTTGCTTCCATGGCCCATCCCTCCCCTTCCGAATTCGCGGTGCTCCACCTCGGGCTCGGCTCCTTCCATCGCGCGCACCAGGCGGTGTACCTGCAGGCGCTGATCGATGCTGGCGACACGCGCTGGTCGCTCATTGGCGCGAATCTGCGGCCCGACATGGCCGACGTGGAAAACGCGCTGCGCGCCCAGGGCGGCCAGTACACGCTGGAAACCGTGTCGCCCGCCGGCGAATATCGCTACCAGCGCATCACGTCGATCCAGGAAGTGCTGGCCTATGACCCAGAGCTGCGCGAAGTCATCGCGCGTGGCGCTGAATCACGCACGCGGGTGATCTCGTTCACCGTGACCGAGGCCGGTTACTACCTCGATCCGATGGACAAGCTGGACTTCACTGCGCCGGATCTGGCGGCGGATCTCGATCGGGCTCGCAAGGGACATCCGGGCGCGACGATCTACGGCGCCATCTGCGCGATCCTGCGTGCGCGACGCGGCGCCAATTCGAGCGCGGTGACGCTGCTCAATTGCGACAACCTGCGCCACAACGGCGACCGCTTCCGCAAGGGACTGCTGGAATTCATCGAACAGGCGGGCCAGACCGATCTGGCCGATTGGGTCCGCACGCAAACGCGTTGCCCGAATGCGATGGTCGATCGCATCACGCCCCGACCCCCTCCAGAGCTGCGTCAGCGCGTGCTGCAAGCCAGCGGCTGGGACGACGCCGCGCCGGTCACCGGCGAGAGTTTCATCCAATGGGTGATCGAGGACGACTTCGTGAATGGCCGACCCGACTGGGGCCGCGTCGGCGTGCAGTTGGTCGATTCGGTCTCGCCTTATGAAGAAGCGAAGATCCGCATCCTCAACGCAAGCCATAGCTGCATCGCCTGGGCCGGAACGCTGCTGGGTCTGCAGTACATCCACGAAGGCACCCGCAACGCCGCGATACGGCGCATGGCTTTCGACTACGTAACGGACGACGTCATCCCCTGCCTGAACACGTCCGCGAATCCCAGTCCCGTCGACCTTCCGGCGTACCGCGACGTGGTGCTCGACCGCTTCGGTAATCCTGCAATACGAGACACCAACCAGCGCGTGGCGATGGACGGCTTCTCGAAGATCCCCGGCTTCATCGCACCGACGGTGCGCGAGCGCCTGGGGCGCGGCGAATCCATCGACAGCGTCGCCATGCTCCCTGCCCTTTTCCTCGCCTTCCTGCAACGCTGGCATGAAAAGACGCTGCCCTACGTCTACCAGGATCAGGGAATGGACGAAGCCGTAGCGCACGCCATCTGCGAAGCAGCCGATCCGGTCGCCGCGCTGAGCGCAGACCCCGCCTTGTGGGGCGATGCTGCCGGCGATGCCCGGCTGGTCGATGCCTTGCGCAAGGCTGCGATGCGTGTCGAGGCATTCATCAAGGGAGCCGGAAAATGACGGAGGCAACTGTGAGGACAGGAACCACAGGTCGACTCGCACAACGGCATGTGCTGATCACGGGTGCCGGCGGCGGCATCGGTCTGGCCATCGCCGAAGCCTGCCTTGCCCAGGGCGCCAAATGCACCTTGGCCGACAGGACGGCGCAGCCATCCGATGGTGTCCAGTCGCTTCGGCGGCGGCACCCGAATGCGCTCGCCTATGTCGAAGCCGATGTGACGGACATGCCTTCCGTTGGCGGCATGCTGTATGCGGCGCAGGCGGCGCACGGGCCGATCCATACGCTCGTCAACAACGCCGCACTGTTCGACATGGCACCGCTGTTGCAGAGCGACGAAGCCTCGTTCGACCGCCTCTTTGCGGTCAACGTCAAGGGCATGTTCTTCGTCATGCAGCGTGTTCTTCAGCACATGGTGGACGCGCAGACGCAAGGCGCGTCCGTGATCAACATGGCTTCGCAGGCAGGTCGTCGCGGCGAAGCGCTCGTCTCCCACTATTGCGCGACGAAGGCGGCGGTCATCAGCTACACGCAAAGCGCCGCGCTTGCGATGGCGCCACATGGCATCCGCGTCAATGCGATTTCGCCGGGCGTCGTCGACACGCCCATGTGGGCCCATGTCGATTCCCTCTTCGCCAAATACCAGAACCTCCAGCCCGGCGAGAAGAAGCGCCAGGTCGGGCTCGAAGTTCCCCTCGGGCGGATGGGGCGTCCGGACGATATCGCCGACGCCGCGGTATTTCTCGCGAGCGACGAGGCTCGCTACATCACGGCGCAAACGCTCAACGTCGACGGTGGTAATGTGATGAGCTGAGGCAAAGAGAAGGTCCGTTTCCATGACATCGGCGCGCCAAAGGCATCTGCCCCGCCATCGAGAGCCCGAACTCGAGCGCGACATCACGCGCTCGCCATCGCTGGGCTACGAGGCGCCGGAAGAAAGCGGCCTCGTGCGCTGCCTCGCGCACGGCTTTCCGAGCCCGCTGGTGCGCTGGCACTTTCATGAAGAGTACGAGCTTCATCTCATCACGGAGACTTCGGGCCGGGCCTTCGTCGGCGACTGGATCGGCCCTTTCCAGCCCGGTCATCTCGTGCTGTGCGGACCGCGGCTTCCTCACAACTGGATCTCGCTCGATGCGCCGGAAGGCGGCGCCATCGGACGCGACCGCGTCATCCAGTTTCGCCATGAGCCGATCGAACGCGCGGCAGCGGAGATTCCGGAGCTGCGCGAGACGCTGCAGTTGCTCGAACGCGCGCGCCACGGCGTCGAGTTCTTCGGCCTCGCGGACCGTGCGCTCGCGCACTGGAATGCAGTCAAGGCGGCACATGGCCTGCAGCGTCTGTCGCGCTTTCTCGAATACCTGGACGAACTCGTCCACTGCACGGATTACCGGCTGCTTTCGAACGTGCAGATGCAGGGTGTCGAGGGCGACGTGGAGGTCGACCAGATCAACATCATCGTCAACCGGATCACGTCCAACCTGGCCGATCCGATCGTCATGGCCGACATCGCCAGCGAACTCGGCATGAGCGAAAGCCGCTTCAGCCGCTTCTTCAAGCGCTCGACTGGCAACAGCTTCACGGACTTCGTGAACCGGGTCCGCATCAACAGCGCCTGCCACCTGCTGATGCAGACGGACCACTACGTGACCGACATCTGCTATCAGGTCGGCTTCAACAATGTCGCGAACTTCAACAGGCGCTTTCTCGAGATCAAGGGCATGACGCCGACCGAGTTCCGGCGCCAGAGCGACAGCCGTTTCGGCAGCATCGCTTGAAGGAAACGGCCGTGTACCTCGGGCTCGATCTCGGCACGTCGGAGCTGAAGGCGCTGCTGCTCGGCGCGGACCACCGCATCATTGCGCTCGCCCGCGCGCCGCTCACCGTGAGCCGGCCCTCACCGCTGTGGTCGGAGCAGTCGCCCGAGCAATGGTGGGAAGCCCTGGAGACGGTCATGGCGGCGCTGCGCCGGAGCAATGCAGAGTCGCTTGCTGCCGTTCGTGCCATGGGTCTTTCGGGCCAGATGCACGGCGCCGTCGCATTGGACGCGGCCGGCGAGGTTCTGCGGCCCGCCATTCTCTGGAACGACGGTCGCAGCGCAAAGCAGTGCGAAGCCCTCATGGCGCACGTGCCGCGCCTCACAAACATCGCCGGCAATCTTGCGATGCCCGGCTTCACCGCGCCCAAGCTGTTGTGGATGCGCGAGCACGAGCCGGAACTTTTCAAGCGCACCGCCTGCGTGCTGCTGCCCAAGGACTGGCTGCGCTTCAAGCTGAGCGGCACGCGCGCGAGCGATATGTCCGACGCGTCGGGCACGCTGTGGCTCGATATCGCCGCTCGCGACTGGTCGGACGAACTGCTCGCCGCCTGCGGACTCGGTCGACAGCACATGCCGGACCTGGTCGAAGGCAGCGAGATCGCCGGCAGGCTCAAGCCCGAGCTGGCTCGGCGATGGGGGCTCCCCGAAAACATTCCGCTCGCGGGCGGTGGCGGCGACAACGCAGCGAGTGCCGTGGGCATGGGGCTGGTGGAAGCGGGCCAAGGCTTCGTGTCGCTGGGCACATCCGGTGTCATCTTCGTGTGCGGAGACCACTTCGAGCCGAATCCGTCACAGGCCGTACACGCCTTCTGCCATGCCCTTCCGGGACGCTGGCACCAGATGTCCGTGATGCTGTCGGCGTCCAGCGCAGTGACTTGGGCTGCGCGCACATTCGGCCTGGGCAACGAGGCCGCGCTGCTGGCTGCCGCCGCAACGCTGAACGCCGCCGGCCGCGAGCACTCGCCTTTTTTTCTCCCCTATCTTTCCGGCGAGCGCTCGCCCCACAACGACACCCGCGCGCAAGGTGTGCTCTTCGGGCTGACGCACGCGCACGGACCGGCGGAGATTGCCTATGCAGTGGCGGAAGGCGTGAGCTTCGGGCTGCGGGACGGGCTGGACACCCTCGCGCGACCGGCCGGCGATCTGGTGCTGGTCGGCGGCGGTGCTCGCAGCGCGTGGTGGTCGCAGCTGCTGGCGGACATCCTCGAAGTGCCCCTTGCGGTCTGCGAAGGGGGCGAAGCCGGCGGAGCGATGGGCGCGGCACGACTGGCTTGGCTGGCGGATGGCGGGTCGGAAGCGGAAGTCTGCCGCCGTCCGCCGGTGCGGCAGAGATTCGAGCCAGATCCATCGAACGCAAGTGTCCTGACGACCCGCCATGCGCGCTTCAAGGCGCTGTACGCGGCCATGCGGCCGGCTTTTGGCTAGAGACTGCTGGAGACTGCTGGAGACTGCTGGAGACTGCTAGAGATTGCCGAGTTGTCCGAAGGACGTTCGCAGACCGGCATAGTCGGTCGGGCCATTGCTTTCGGGCGGATTGCCCGTGGCCGACAACCATGCGGCGATGCTCGGGAGGCGCCGCTCGAAGTAGAGATGCAGATGCGGCCAATTGCCGGCGTCGCTGTGGCCCTCGGTCATCTCCAATGCTTCCACAGCGATGGTGCGCAGGCTGCTCACCATGGCGAGCGAGCGGCCGTCCAGCATTTGCAGCGTCACTTCGCGGCCTTGCGAAAGCACCTCCTGGAGGATGCGGCGGTGCACTGTGTAGTCGGCCCAGCTGCGCTTGCCGCAGGCATCGCTCAGCTCACGAAAGACCCAGTGCATGTGGCTTGCAAAGATGGAAGCGACCTGGCCCGCCTGTCGCAGGTTCTGCCTGGATGCCGCCAATTGCAGCCGCACGGCCCAGAGAATGGCTGCGAGCACACCGAGCGTCTGCACCCAGGCGGCGATCTCGGCCGACGTGGAGGGCCGGTAGAACCAGCCCGCGGCCACCAACACAGCAATGCCGGCCGCGATGGCCGCTCCAAGTTTCCGCATGGTTTCCCCCTGATTCCAAGGCAGCCCGCTCAACTCCGCGGGCCGTCCTTGCCAAACATTTTTCGGATTGCTGCCACACCCGCGACCAAAGCATTGGAGTACGTGACCTGCGGCTCGCTTGCCGCCTCTATCGGCAGGTAAGAGAGCGTATCTTCGACGACACAGTCGGTCGCCTCCATCAACACCCAGTAGAACTCGCCTTCTTCGAGTTCCTGGACGGTAAGGGCGATATTTCGCAGTTGCGACATAGAGTTAGCGGCGACATCAAGTAAGCGGTTGATCCTATGCAACCGCCGCTGCAACGGCTAGTCACAATATCACGAATCGTCACAAATGTGACCATTAGTATGAATTTTGCACCTCTCGCGCCGCCCTCTTGAACGCGCGCATGACTTGACCAATGAGACGGCTAGGCTCAATGTTCGTAAATCCACCTTCAGGAGGAGACATGAAGCATTTCACGCTGGCACCGCACATGACCGCAGCCGTCGGGGGCGCGTTTTATCCTTCGGGCCATTCGTTCGTGATGTTTCCGCACGCAGCCGACGCGAGCCGCATTGGGCACCAACTCATCGACGAAGGCTTCAGTGGCGACGAGGTCTATCTGATTCCGCCACACGTCGTGCTGGAGCAGATCACGCCGACCGTCCGCGACACCGACAACCCGCTTCCTTCCGCCGGAACCGACGGGGCGACCGTCAGGGCCTATACCAAGCTTGCGCGCGAAGGCCACACGGCGCTGCTCGTTCGCACCAAGGACGAAGCCTCGGCGCAGCGGCTCATGATGCTCGTGCGCGAAGTGCCCTACTCGATTGCCCAGCGGTACAGGGCACTCGTGATCGAAGACCTCTGAAGGATCATGCGGCCGCGGCGTGCGAAAGCACTTCTCGAGCCATCGCTTGGGCAAGTTCGTGCTCGCCCAGGAACACCGTCGCGCAGGCCTCCTTCGCCAGCAGGTTGGCCTCGTCTTCATTGTGGCTGCGGATCACCGTCTGAATGGCCGGATTGAGGGTTCGTGCGGTTTCGATCATCTGCCGCACATTGATTGCATCGGCCGTGGCCACCACCAGGACACGCGCGCGAGCAATATGCGCCTGGACCAGCACGCCTGGATCGGAGGCGTCGCCCCAAACTGCCGCAATGCCCTGTTCGCGCAGCTTTTCGACCAGTTCCCGGTTCTGCTCGGCGACCACGAAAGGAACGTCGTGAGCGGCCAGGGCCGAGGCGATTCGCTTCCCGACGCGGCCGTATCCGACCAGCACGACCTGCCGTGACAGATAGCGCGCCGCCGTGCTGGTCGGCAGTTCGGCCAAAGGATCGTCCCGCGATTCCAGCCCGCGCGCGAAAGACGAATGAGCATGCAGCCACCTTTGCAGCGGAGCGATCAGGCTGAACCAGAGCGGATTGGTCGCGATCGAGATCAGCGCACCGGCAAGCAGCAGGCTCTGGCCCTCCATTGGCAGCAGCCCCAGCCGGGCACCCAGTGCGGCAAGGATGAACGAGAACTCGCCAATCTGCGCCAGGCTCGCGCTGACCGTGAGCGCGGTGCCCAGCGGATAGCGAAAGAGCAGCACCAGCGCGCAAGCGGCGACGGATTTGCCGACGACGATCACCAGCACCACTGCCAACACCTGCAAGGGACGCTCGACCAGCACAGCCGGATCGAACAACATCCCCACCGAAACGAAGAACAGCACCGCGAACGCATCGCGCAGCGGAAGCGATTCCTGGGCGGCACGGTGGCTGAACTCCGATTCGCGCATCACCATCCCCGCAAAGAAGGCGCCCAGCGCAAACGAGACGCCGAACAGCGAAGCCGATGCGAACGCAATGCCGACCGCGGCCGCGACGACGCAAAGCGTGAAGAGTTCGCGCGAACCGGTCCGGGTGACCTGCCACAGGAGCCACGGAAACACCCTGCGCCCGACGACCAGCATCAGTGCGACAAAGCCGCCGACCTGCAGCAGCGTGAGGCCCAGCGTCTGCCAGATAGGAAGGTTCTCGGCACCCGCATCGGCACCGCCGAGCGCCGTCGCCAAAGGTGGCAGCAGCACCAGCACGAGCACCATCGCCAGGTCTTCGACCACCAGCCAGCCGACGGCGATGCGGCCGGTGAAGGAATCGAGAAAGCCGAGGTTTTCAAGCGCACGCAGCAGGACCACCGTGCTGGCAACGGAAAGCGCCAGGCCGAAGACCAGGGCACCGCCAAGGCTCCATCCCCACCAAGTGGCCAAGGCGCCGCCGAGCAAGGTCGCCACGATCATCTGGAACAGCGCGCCCGGTAGTGCGATTTTTCGGACCGCGAGCAGATCGTCGAGCGAGAAATGCAGGCCCACTCCGAACATGAGCAGCATCACCCCGATTTCGGCGAGTTGCGCCGCGATCTCGGCATCGGCAACGAAGCCGGGGGTGAACGGGCCGATGATCACGCCCGCCAGCAGGTAGCCCACCAGCGCCGGCAATCGCAGGCGCGCCGCGAGAAAGCCGAGCAACAGCGCCAGGCCCAGGCCTGCCGCGACGGTGTTGATCAGTGAAACGCTATGGGGCATCGCCTTGCATTCTGCAAGAACGACGCCCGAAGCCGATTCAAGTGGCCATCTTTCCCGTACGGGCGTTGACCAGGTCTTCCGGTTCCTGCGCCTCGACCCAGGTCTCGTTGTTCAGGCCCGCCTTCAACCGCGCGGTATCGAGTTCGTCGGTCCACTTGGCGACCACGATGGTCGCAACGCCGTTGCCGATCAGGTTGGTGAGCGCTCTCGCCTCCGACATGAACCGATCGATGCCAAGGATCAGCGCCAGCCCCGCGACCGGCACGTGTCCCACCGCCGACAGCGTTGCAGCCAGCACGATGAAGCCGCTGCCGGTGACGCCCGCCGCGCCCTTCGAGGTCAGCAGCAGCACGGCCAGCAGGGTGATCTCCTGCATGAGGGTCATTGGCGTGTTGGTCGCCTGCGCGATGAAGACCGCCGCCATCGTGAGATAGATCGACGTGCCGTCGAGGTTGAACGAGTAGCCCGTGGGAATCACCAGGCCGACAGTTGTCTTGTTCGCGCCGAGGTTCTCCATCTTCTCCATCATGCGCGGCAGCACTGATTCGGAGGACGAAGTGCCAAGCACGATCAGCAGTTCTTCCTTGATGTACTTGATGAATTTCCAGATGCTGAAGCCGTGGAAGCGCGCAATCGCGCCCAGCACCACGAAGATGAACAGCAGGCACGTGAGATAGAACGTCCCCATCAGCTTGCCAAGCTGGAAGAGCGAGCCGATGCCGTACTTGCCGATCGTGAAGGCCATCGCGCCGAAAGCCCCGATGGGCGCCAGCTTCATGATGTAGCCGACGATCACGAAGAGCACGTGCGAGCCCTTCTCGATCACGTCGAAGACCAGAGTGCCGCGGCCGCCGAAGCGATGCAAGGCAAAGCCGAACAGCACCGCAATCAACAGCACCTGCAGGATTTCGCCCTTGGCGAATGCGTCCACGAGCGTGTTGGGGATGATGTGCATCAGGAAGTCGACCGTGCCTTCCATCTTGCCGGGTCCCGTGTACGCAGCCAGCGCACGCGTGTCGAGCGAAGCCGGATCGACATTCATGCCCACGCCCGGCTTCAGCACGTTCACCAGCACCAGCCCCACCACGAGCGCGATGCTGCTGACGACTTCGAAATAGAGCAAGGCGAGCCCGCCTGTCTTGCCCACCTTCTTCATGTCTTCCATGCCGGCGATGCCGACGACCACGGTGCAGAAGATGATCGGCGCGATCATCATCTTGATGAGCTTGATGAAGGCGTCTCCCAGCGGCTTCATCGTCTCGCCCACCGAGGGATAGAAGTGTCCGAGGATCACGCCGATGACCACCGCGGTGATCACCTGCGCATAGAGCGACTTGTAGATGGGCGGCTTTGCATGCGCCGGGGCGGCTGGGCTCATTTCTGGTCTCCTTGCTATAGGCCGTTTGAACGACTGACCGGGCGGCTATGACTGTAGCCGCGAAACACGTGGCCGCCCAGAAAGCAAAAGACCCGCCTGAGCGGGTCTCTTGCTGAATGGTCTGCGGCCAATCCTCAGTGCATGTGCAAACCGCCGTTGACCGAGAAGTCGGCCCCGGTGGAATAGCCGCCTTCGTCGGTCGCGAGCCACGCGATGATCGAGGCGATTTCGCTCGGTTCGCCCAGGCGCTTGACCGGGATGGTGGCGACGATCTTGTCCAGCACTTCCTGGCGGATGGCCTTGACCATGTCCGTGCCGATGTAGCCCGGGCTCACGGTGTTGACCGTCACGCCCTTGGCGGCGAGTTCCTGTGCCAGGGCCATGGTGAAACCATGCATTCCGGCCTTGGCGGCCGAGTAGTTGGTCTGGCCGGCCTGCCCCTTGGCGCCGTTGACCGAGCTGATGTTGATGATGCGGCCCCAACCCTTTTCGACCATGTCGCCCACCACCTGCTTGGTGACGTTGAACATGCTGTTGAGGTTGGTCTCGATCACCGAGCTCCAGTCCTCGGGCGTCATCTTCAGGAACATGCGGTCGCGGGTGATACCCGCGTTGTTCACGAGGACGTCGATGGTGCCGTGCTCCGCCTTGGCCTTGGTGAAGGCATCGACGGTGGATTCCCAGTCGCCGACATTGCCGACCGACGCGTGGAACTCATAGCCTTCGGCCTTCTGTTCCGCGAGCCATTTGCCGAAGTCCCTTGTGGGGCCGCAGCCCGCGATGACGGTGAAACCGTCCTTGTGAAGGCGCTGGCAAATGGCCGTTCCAATGCCTCCCATGCCTCCGGTGACGTATGCGACTTTTTTGCTCATAAGAGTGTTCCTTGGTGTGTGCATGCCTGGACGGCGGGATCACTGTAGCGAAGTTTCCCACCAACACTCGATCAGGAAAACACTGAGCCTTCTTTGCAACGGGGTGTCACAAGACGTCCATATACTGAATCGATGTCTTCCATCGCGTTGATCGACATCGCCAAATCGTGGGGCGACACCACCGCCCTGCATGCGGTCAATCTGAATATCGAGCCTGGCTCGTTCTGTGTGCTGCTCGGTCCGTCCGGCTGCGGCAAGTCGACGACCCTGCGCATCGTCGCCGGGCTGGAGACCGCCACGGGCGGACGCGTGCTGATCGACGGCCACGACGTCACGGCCCTGCCCCCGGCAAAGCGCGGGATCGCCATGGTGTTCCAGAACTACGCGCTCTTTCCGCACCTGAGCGTGGCGGACAACATCACCTTCGGACTTTCGGTGCGCAAGACACCGCAGTCCAAGCAGACTGAACGGCTGCGGCACGCGGCGGACTTGCTTGGGCTGGCCGAGCTGCTCGATCGCAAGCCTTCTCAGCTTTCGGGGGGCCAGCAACAGCGCGTGGCGCTCGGCCGCGCGCTGGTGGCGCAAGCCAAGGTGTGCCTGATGGACGAGCCGCTGTCCAACCTGGACGCACAGCTTCGCCAGGAGATGCGCCGCGAATTGCGGGATCTGCAGCGGCAACTCGGGCTCACGGTGATCTACGTCACCCATGACCAGGCGGAGGCAATGAGCATGGCCGACCAGGTCGTGCTGCTCAACCGCGGCCATGTCGAGCAGACCGGGGCCCCGCGCGACCTTTATGCGCAGCCAGCGACCACGTTTTCCGCCCGGTTCATCGGCACCCCGCCGATGAACCTGATCGCGCTGGGAGACGGTTGCATCGCGGGGAGCGACACCAAGGTGGGCCTGAAGGCCGCAACACTCGGCGTTCGGCCGGAAGCCATCTCGCTCGATCCGGATGGCATCGGCGCCACCGTGGAAAGTGTGGAATACCTGGGTGCAGACCTCGTTCTGCGCTGTCGGATAGGCACCGAGATGCTCCTGGTTCGCACGGACGGGCGGCACCTTGCCGAGCCGGGTCAGCGCGTGGGCCTGCGCTGGGCCGGCGAGGACGCCCACGGCTTCGACACGGCCGGGCGACGCATCGATTGACTGAGCCAACCATTGCACCACCCGACGATTCAACGAAGGAAAAGAAGACCATGCAACGCAAGACTTTCATCAAGACGCTCGCAGTCCCCTTTCTGGCGGCCAGCGGCCTTTTTGCAGCCACTTCCGGGCTGCTGCATGCGCAGACACCGGTAGAACTCCAGTTCTACTACCCCGTCGCGGTGGGCGGCCCCATTGCCAAGACCATCGACGGCTTCGCGGCCGGTTTCATGAAGGAAAACCCCGGTGTGAAGGTCTCGCCGATCTACGCCGGCACCTACCAGGAAACCATCGTCAAGGCGCTGACCGCGCACAAGTCCGGCACGCCGCCGGTCACGTCGGTGCTGCTGTCGACCGACATGTTCACGCTGATCGACGAAGACGCCATCGTTCCTTTCGACGACTTCATCAAAACAGCGGACGACAAAGCGTGGCTCGGCGGCTTCTACAAGGCCTTCATGATGAACAGCCAGACCGGCGGAAAAACCTGGGGCATTCCGTTCCAGCGTTCGACCGTCGTGATGTACTGGAACAAGGAAGCTTTCAAGGAAGCCGGCCTCGACCCCAACAAACCGCCGACGAACTGGGCCGAACTCAAGGAGGCGGCAGCCAAGCTGACGAAGAAGGACGCGAGCGGAAAGGTCACGCAATGGGGCGTGCAGATTCCGTCGAGCGGCTTTCCCTATTGGCTCTTCCAGACGCTGACCACGCCCAACGATGCGATTCTGGCGAACGAGGCCGGCACCGCCGTCAAGTTCGACGACCCGAAGGTCATCGAAGCGCTGCAGTACTGGGTTGATCTCGGCAAGGCGGGTGTTCACCCGCCGGGGGTGGTCGAGTGGGGCACGACGCCCAAGGACTTCTTCGAGAAAAAGGCCGCCATCATCTTCACGACCACGGGCAATCTCACCAACATCAAGGCCAACGCCAAGTTCGACTTTGGTGTCGGCATGATCCCCGGCAACCGCCGCAAGGGCTCGCCGACGGGCGGGGGCAATTTCTACATCTTCAAGAAGTCGACACCCGCACAGCAAGAAGCGGCCTTCAAGTTCATCAAGTGGATTACCCAACCTGAACGCGCCGCCCAATGGAGCATCGACACTGGCTACGTTGCCGTCTCGCCAGCCGCCTACGAAACCGACGCCTTGCGCAAATATGGTCGCGACTTCCCGGCCGCGCTGGTGGCCCGCGATCAGCTGCCGGTGTCCGTTGCCGAGTTCTCCACGCACGACAACCAGCGCGTGACCAAGGCCCTCAATGACGGACTGCAGGCGGCATTGACCGGCACGAAGACGCCGGCTCAAGCCATGCAGGACGCTCAAAAAGAGGCCGACCGCATCCTGCGCTCATTCAAGTAAGCATCAGACCCAGCAGATGGCCAGCCAAAGCATCGCCGCAGGGAGTACCGCATCGCGCAACGCCATTCACGCGTGGCTGATGCTGCTGCCGGCGCTGGTGCTGCTGGTCGCCTTCACGCATTGGCCGGCCGTCTCGACGCTGATCGACAGCTTCTTCTCGACACCCAAGGGTAATCGTCCGGGCGTGTGGGTCGGGCTCGAGAACTATGCGGTGATGGTCGACGACCCGGTGTTCTGGAAGGCCGTGCGCAACAACCTGTGGTTCGCCGGAGCAACCATACCGCTGTCGATCGGGCTGGCGCTCGTCATGGCGTTGTGGGTCAACGAGCGCATCGCGGGCCGTGCCTTCTTGCGTATGGCGTACTTCACGCCGACGGTGCTGCCGATGATCGCCGTGGCCAACATCTGGCTCTTTTTCTACACGCCGCAGTACGGCCTGCTCGAACAGATCACCGGCGCGCTCGGCCTGCCGTCGCACAACTGGCTGGGCAGCCCTTCGACGGCGCTTGGCGCAGTCACGCTCGTGGCGATCTGGAAGGAAGCCGGCTTCTTCATGATCTTCTACCTGGCCGCACTGCAGACCCTCAACCCGAGCCTGCGCGAAGCGGCTGCCATCGAAGGCGCCAGCCGCTGGTACTTCTTCAGACGCGTGCAATGGCCGCTCCTGATGCCGACCACGCTCTTCGTCCTGGTCAACGCTTTCATCAATGCGTTTCGAATGGTCGACCACCTCTTCGTGCTGACGCGCGGCGGGCCCGACAACGCGTCCATCCTGCTGCTTTATCACTTGTACGAGGTGGGGTTCAGCTTCTGGGACACGGCGTATGCGTCGGCGATCACCGTGGTGCTGGTGGTGGTGCTCGCCGGGATCGCGCTCTTCCAGTTCTTCGTGCTGGACAAAAGAGTCCACTACAAATGAAAGCCGCCGTCAAAGCGCAGCGGTTGGCGTTCAATGAGCCGACGTGGCTGGACACCGTGGCGGCCTGGATGCTGGCGCTGCTGTGGATCTTGCCGCTCGCCTATGCCGTGTGGACGGCCTTTCATCCCGCTGAATACTCGACGCGCTTCGCCCTCGCTGCGCCGCTCACGCTGGACAACTTCAGGCGCGCCTGGGAAGCCGCGCCCTTTGCCCGCTATTTCCTCAACACCACGCTGCTCGTCGCGATGGTGCTCGCGGTGCAAGTGGTGCTGGGCACGCTTGCCGCATTCGCCTTTGCCCGCTATGAGTTCAAGGGCCGGGGTGTCGCCTTCGCGCTCGTGATGGTGCAGCTGATGATCATGCCGGACATCCTCGTGGTCGAAAACTACAAGACCATGGCCCGGCTCGGACTCGTCGACACCTTGGTGGCCATTGGGCTTCCCTACTTCGCGTCTGCCTTCGCGATCTTCTTGCTTCGGCAGACTTTCCTCGGCATCCCCAAAGAGCTGGACGAAGCTGCGCGCGTCGAAGGCGCGAGCGCCATGCAGACCTTGTGGCGCATCTACGTGCCGCTCGCGAAACCCGTCTACACCGCCTTCGCACTGGTCTCGATCAGCTTTCACTGGAACAACTTCCTCTGGCCGCTGATCATCACCAACAGCGTCAACGCCCGGCCGCTGACGGTGGGCTTGCAGGTGTTCTCCTCGGTAGACCAAGGCGTCGACTGGTCCGTGATTACCGCGGCGACATTGATGACATCCGCGCCATTGCTGATTGCTTTCTTGCTCTTTCAGCGACAGTTCGTCCAGAGCTTCATGAGGGCTGGCATCAAATGAAACTGGTGACATGGAATACCCAATGGTGCTGCGGGCTGGATGGGGTCGTGAGCCCCGAACGCATCATCGAAGCCGCGCGCGCGATGGGCGACTTCGACGTGCTGTGCCTGCAGGAAATCGCTTCCGGATTCGGCGAGATGCCGGGCCGGCCCGGCGACCAGCCGGCGGAGATCCAGGCCCTGCTTCCCGGCTTCCAGGTCTTCTTCGGTGCTGCCGTGGATGAGTTCGATGCCGACGGCCGGCGCCAGCGCTTCGGCAACCTGATCGCGACCCGCTTGCCGGTGTCTCGCGTCCAGCACCATGCGCTGCCATGGCCCGCCGATCCCAGCGTCACCAGCATGCCGCGCATGTGCAGCGTCGTCACGCTGAGCAGCCCTGAACTCGGCGCCTTGCGCGTGATGACCACGCACCTGGAGTACTACTCTGCCTCGCAGCGCCTCGCGCAAGCCCGGGCGCTGCGTGATCTGCACGCGCAAGCCTGCGAGCAGGCCGCGGCGCCGCCCGTTGCCGAGTATCGCGGCTCGCCGTTTCAGCCCAAGCTGCACACGCCGCAGGCCATTCTTTGCGGCGACTTCAACATGGCAGCCTCGGACCCCGCCTATGAGGCGATCCAGGAACCCTTCACCGATCCGGCGTTGGCTGCCGGCGGCACGCCCGACAGGCGTCTGCAGGATGCTTGGCCGCTGGCCCATCCCGATCGTCCGCACGACGCGACCTTTCGGCTCTTCGACCGCACCTACGGCCCTGATCCGATCGCCTGCGATTTCGTGTTCGTGAGCAACGCCCTGGCGCCGCGCGTGCGGCGCGTAGAGGTCGATCTGCGGACGAAGGTATCCGACCATCAGCCGGTGCTGATCGAACTCTCCGACTAGCGGGCCTTGGCGCTGAGTTCCAGTCATTCGCCCTGGATGCCCGCCTCCTGGATTACCTTGCCCCATTGGGCGACCTCGGCCTCCAGGTGCCGACGCAAGGCTTCGGGCGTCACCTTGTCCATCGGCACG
Source organism: Variovorax sp. 10N420 (assembly GCF_056394705.1). Lineage (NCBI taxonomy): Bacteria > Pseudomonadati > Pseudomonadota > Betaproteobacteria > Burkholderiales > Comamonadaceae > Variovorax > Variovorax sp. 10N420. The sequence continues at coordinate 97,748 of NZ_JBFTIJ010000015.1, forward strand.
ATTTCCGAACTCAGGTCGGCAAGGCGCTCCTTGACACTGTCGTCCTGCAACGCGACGCGCAGGGCGGCGTTGAGCTTTTTGATTGCGGCGGGCGGCGTGCCCTTGGGCGCATAGATGCCGTGCCATACGCGCACGTCGAAGCCTTTGAGGCCCTGCTCGTCGAGCGTCGGGATGTCGGACATGCTCGACAGGCGCGTCGGCGTGGTCACGCCGAATACCTTCACGCGATTTCCTTGCTTGATGACGGGCGCGGTCTGCGTGGTCTGGTCGCACAGCAGATCCACCTGCCCGCCCATCAGATCGTTGAGCGCCGGACCAGCGCCCTTGTAGGGCACCGTCGTGAGTTCGACGCCAATCTGGCGCGTGAACAGTAGACCGCAAAGCTGCGACACCGCGCCGACGCCGGCATTGGCAAGGGACACCTTGTCCTTGTTCGCCTTCACGTAGGCGAGCAGTTCCTGGAAGTTGTTGGCGGGAAAGTCCTTGCGCGACAGCAGCGTCATCGGCACATCGAGGACCTGCCCGACGTATTCGAAGTCCTTGAGCGGGTCGTACGCCAGCTTCCTGTAGAGCGCCGGTGCGGTCGCCACGCCCATGTGGTGGATGAGGATCGTGTAGCCGTTGGGCGCGGCTCTCGCCACGCGTGCCGGCGCGATGGTGCCGCCCGCGCCGACGGTGTTTTCAACCACGACTGTCTGCCCGAGCGACTTGCCCATCGGGATCGCGAGCATGCGCGCAACCACGTCGGTGGGCCCGCCCGCCGAATAAGGCACGACCATCGTGACGGGCTTCTCGGGCCAGTTGGATTGCGCGACCGCGGGTGCCTGCAATGCCAGCAGGCCAGCCGCCAGACCTGTCCAGATCGTGGCATTCAGACCCATTGTGATTTTTCTCATGTCGCCTCTTTGACGGATGGTAATTGGAGCCTCATCGTCATTGCTGAGATGCAGACGCGCAATCAGGAATTGCGAAGGAGGGGCTTCTGTTTTGCCTAACAACTGGCCAAAAGTTTGCTCGATGCAATGCGTTCAGGCTATAGCGGAGGCGTGCATAGAATGCGATAAAAATTTCTATGCACAGGGAGGAAAAGGTGAATCGATTCATCGGGGTCGGCCACAGCCTGGCCGGCCGAAGTCTTCTTCGGGAGCTTCAAACAATTTTCATAGTTGGCCCGCGAACTTCGCGCTTTGCGGCTTCCGTTGACCTGATTAATTTTGACAATTCGAACAAATTGGCAACGGGCTTTCTGGCTCGCGCCCTCGCTTGTTTTTTGGTCGGACTTGCGCTCGGCGCCTGTTCATCGACGACCGACAAAGCCGTACTTCATCCGCAGAAAGAAACCATGTCCAGTTCAGTTTTCACAGAGGCGCCTCGGCTTGACGCGCCTGAAGTGCTGCGCCGACTGCTGGCGCTCATCGATAGCGTGCGTGAGCCGCAAGACCTGACCATCGAGCGGGTCGCGCAGTTCACTGGGTTTCCGATGAAGCCCTTCTCTGACAAGCCCGCTAACGACACATATGTGATATCTCAGCTACTCACGGAGAACTGGCGGTACAGATATCTCTGGGGGCCAAACGGCGCAACACATCTTGCCGAATTGGGCTTGGCGTTCTACAAAAGACACTCCGACCAGCATCCTCCCAAGACGGACATCTGCCAGTTGGACGCGGCGCAGTTCCACGAAGCGCTCCTCCAGATGGGCTATCGGCATGTCGGCAGCACTCGTCGTGAAAGTCCCGCCAAGCAATACGAACGCGGAGTGGTCGAAGTAGAAATCGGAATCGTCGGGGAGAGCGACGAGAGCCTTGAAAAGATTTCGCATGACTGCATCAAGAGAGTGTCCATTGGCTTCGTGGTGAAAGATGTGGACTTGGAGGCAATGCAGTGAGCGCCATCAGCCCCCAACTCGACCGCATGATCCGAGAAGTCGGTGACCCGACATCAGCGTCCTATCGAAACCTGCGCGCAGTCATCGAGGAATCGCCGGTGTTGATGCGGCAGATAAACGACGCCGTCGCGCAAGGTCATTTGAAACACTTCGCCTTCATGCCCGAAGGCGAGAGCGCGGGAGCCAGCTACTGGCCCGACACACAAACCATCAATCTGAAGCACAGCGATCTCTTGAATCTCAGGCAAAGAGATTCGCTTACCTTCCTCCTGGGGCATGAAATACAGCATGGCATCAACCGTGAGCGCACGAGGCAAGGTCTCCAACAGTTCGACGCCGATGTCAGGAGCGTCGTTGAAAGCGGTCAGGCAGTCCATGACTACAGCACGCCGTTGGATCAGATGCTGGCGATCAACCGGAACGATGAAGCAAGTGCGCATATTGCCGGTTGGAACGCCTTGGTCAGCCGAGTGAAGCAAGGGGACCCAGAAGCCAATTTGTCCGACCTTGACAAACTGGCGAAGTACGTCGGATATGTGAACGACTTTGTCGAGAGCCAGGAAATCGACGGGCACCTATACACCACTGCGAAGGATGGCTTCACCCTCAACGCTGATCTTTCCATCACCCCAAACTCCCGCAACATCGAAGCCGCCGCAAAACACTTCTTCGACAAGAAGCCAGACGACACCCGACTCGGCCACCACGGCAATTCCGACTACGCCAACTACTACGCCGCCGGACTCGTCGGCTCCGTATGCCGCTATGAAATGCTCAACCCCGCTTTGGCCGGCAAGCTGCAGTTGGACATGCGCGGGCTCAAGCTCGACGAGAAACTGCTGGAGCAAAACGGCATCTGGCTCGGCGCACCAGCCGCCCGCTGCGCCTACCAAGACACACGGGCGCCGCATGTCGCAGAGCATTTCGATCACACGGCTGACAGCCATCAGCACGTCCCGATCCACGGCCTTCCGGCGCCGAGGCAACTGCAGCTGAGCAAGCTGGACCACCCCGAGCACCCGGCTCACAAACTATTCAGCGAGGCGCAGGCCGGCGTGCATCTGCTCGATGCGAAGGTGGGCCGCACCCCCGATCGGCAGAGTGACCAGTTCGCCTCCGCCCTCGCCATGGCCGCGCGCACCCATGGGATCAACCGCATCGACCACGTCGTGCTGAGCACTGACGCCTCCAAGGTGTTCGCGGTCCAAGGCGCGCTGGACTCGGCTCTCAAACGAATTGCCGGTGTGCCGACGGTCGAAAGCCTGAACACGCCGATT
>NZ_JBFTIJ010000016.1:0-95577 GCF_056394705.1 Variovorax sp. 10N420
GGCTTCATCGGCAACCGCATGATCGAGCAGTACTCGCGCCAGGCGGGCTTCCTGCTGGACGAAGGCGCGACCCCGCAGCAGGTCGACAAGGCGATCGAGAAGTTCGGCTTCGCGATGGGCCCGTTCCGCATGGGCGACCTCGCGGGCAAGGAAATCGGCATCACGCCGCGCAAGATCTCGGACGAGGAAATCGTTCAGCGACTGGTGTATGCGCTGGTCAACGAAGGCGCGCACATCCTCGAAGACGGCATTGCATCGAAGTCCGGCGACATCGACATGGTGTACCTGACGGGCTATGGCTTCCCGATCTGGCGCGGCGGTCCGATGCATTACGCATCGCAGGTGGGCCTGTACAACGTGGCCGAATCGATGAAGCGTTTTGCGAAGAACCCGCATGACAACGCGAAGTTCTGGCAGCCTGCGGCGCTAATCCAGAAGCTGGTGGCCGAAGGCAAGTCCTTCAGCTGATCTGCGAGCGCCTTCGGTTCATACCCCGGACCGAAGCCTGAAGGTGATGCCGAGCGCCGTGAACGCGGCATGGCGCGCATCGCAGTTGATGCTCAAGCCCTGAGAAGACGCGTTACGTACGAGCGAATCCAGTGCCCCGGTTGTGAAGTCCAGGGCCGTCACGCGGGTGCGGCCGTCGTCGGCCGGGACGAAGCGAAGGTTGAAGCGATCGAGCGCCAGCGTCGGAAGACCGTCGGCATCGCGCGAGCATGCGGCGTGGAACAACTGCGCCCAGTGAAGCGCCACCCGCTCGGGCGTGCGCACGGCCAGTTCCACGCCACAGAGGTGCGCAGGTCCATCGGCTCGGGCGCGTTCGGCGTCCTGCGCCTGCAGATCGACCATGCAAGCGCCCGTGTCCGTCGCGTCCAGCAACAGGCGGGGCGTGCAACCGAGAGCGGAGCCGTCGAGCGCCTCGACGCCGAGCCGTTGCAGGTGGGTGCGCTGCGCATCGAGGTCGTTGCATCGGAAGGCGAATGCATTGTCTGAAGAAGAAGCATGCATTTCGATCCACCGATCGTCGAAGACGTATCGCCGCCCGGCATGGGAGTTCGATGAAGCAGACGGCACGTTGAACACGCTTTCGATCACCGCTGCAGCCGCATCGTCATCGGCTAGGGCAAGGCGGAGCCCGCGAAATCGGGGTGGCTGCAGAGACACCGGCATCCGCCGTCAGTCCTTGGCGACGCAATGCCAGCCGAGTTCGGCCAACTGCCGCGCCTGCCTGCCGGCTTCGAGCGCCTGCGCATTCGACGCGTTCCCGCCCAGTGCGCGCCCCATGATTCCCTGCGCGATGGCCGCGGCCCGGAACAGGTTGAAGGCGGAATAGAACCGCCAGGCATCTACCGTCACCGGCGGGAGTCGCCGCCGCTCACAGTACCGCGCGAGGTAGCGGTCCTCTGTCGGAATGCCCAAGGCCGCCATCTGCACGCGGGAGAGATCGCCCAGCCCGCGAAACGGCGGCGGCAGTTGCCAGGCCATGCAGTGATAGGCGAAGTCGGCCATCGGGTCGCCGAGCGTCGAGAGCTCCCAGTCCAGCACGGCGATGATGCGTGGCTCGTCATGCGCGAAAACGAGGTTGTCGAGGCGGAAGTCGCCATGGACGATCCGGGTGGCTGCCTGCGGCGGCACGTGCTTCGGCAGCCATTCGATGAGGTTCTCGAACGCTTCGATACGCTCCGTTTCGCTTGCGCGGTACTGGCGAGTCCATCGTCCGATCTGGCGTTCGATGTAGTTGCCGGTGCGCCCGAAATCGCCAAGGCCTGCGGCTTCGACGTCGATCTCGTGCAGTGCGGCGAGCACCCGGTTCATGTCGTCGCAGATGCGGGCGCGCTCCTCGTTGCTCGCGCCGGGCAGCTTCGGATCCCAGAGGATCCGGCCGTCCATGTACTCCATCACGTAGAACATGGTGCCGATGACGGCCTCGTCCTCGCAGAGCGCATGCACGCGAGGCACCGGCACCTCCGTGGCGGCCAGTGCCTTCATGACGCGAAACTCGCGGTCTACCGCATGGGCGGACGGCAGCAGGGCGCCCGAAGGCTTGCGCCGCACGACGTAGCGCCGCCCGCCGCCTTCGACCAGGAAGGTCGGATTCGATTGGCCGCCCTTGAACTGAGAGACCCGAAACTCCCTGCCCGCATCGCCGTCGACGTGCGAGACGAACCATTCGCGCAGCCGAGCTTCGTCGAAGCGCTGGCGCTCCTGGACTTCGGTCGTTCCGCTGAATGCTTCGCTCATGGGGCTTGTCTCCTCGGTGAATGCGCTCGGGCGCGATCTCGCGGCATGATCGGCATCATGGGCGTGCTGCAAAAGAGCCTAAGGCCCGCGGCGCCCAGAGGCCAATGAATGCTTGGAATGGACCTGGATACAGCGAATGCATATCTCGAGAGTCGATCTCAACCTGCTCGTGGTGCTCGACACCATCTACACCGAAGGCGGCATCACCAAGGCGGCGGAAAAGCTGCACCTCACGCAGCCTGCGATCAGCCATGCGCTGGCGCGTCTGCGTGAACTGTTCAACGACCCGCTGTTCGAGCGGCAGGGCCACAAGATGGTGCCCACGCCGCTCACCAAGCGGCTGATCGATCCGTTGCGCGGCTCGCTGCAATCCATCGGCGCGCTGCTCAACGACACCCAGAGCTTCGAGCCTGCCGTCGCGAAGAAGCGCTTCGTCATCGGCCTGCGCGACTACATGGAATCGACCGTGATGCCGCCGCTGATGCGCGCCCTCGCGATCGAGGCGCCCGAGGTCGAAGTGTCCGGCGTGCGCGCCAACCGCCGGAGCCTCGAGAGCGAGCTGGCTGCAGGCACGCTGGATGTGGCGATCGACGTGCTGCTGCCGCTGTCGGACGCGGTCAAGGTCAAGCGCATCAGCGTGGACGGCATGGCCGTGGTGGTGCGCAAAGGGCATCCGGCCATCCACGGATCGCTGGACCTGGACACCTACCTCGCCCAGCGCCACATCCTGGTGACTTCGCGCCGCCAGGGGCCCGGATTCGAGGACATCGAGCTGCGCCGCATGGGTGTGCAGCGTCAGGTGGCGTTGCGCTGCCAGTTCTACTTTGCCGCGTGCCGCACCGTGTCCGAAACGGATCTGGTGCTCACCATGCCGGAGAGCTACGCCCATATGGCGAACAGGCAGTTCGGCAACCAGGTGATGGCTTTCCCGGTGCCGCTGTCCTCGATGGACGCCTACATGTATTGGCACGCCAGTACGGACAACGACGCAGCCAACCGCTGGCTGCGCTCGGTGCTGATGCGTTGCTGCGTCCGCTAGGCGGGCGGCACCTTCTCTCCTGTTCCGAAGAAGCGTCCGGCGCTGCACAGCGCCGCGCAGGCGCGCGCCTGAATCTTTCCATGAGGGTTTTCGCCAGTGCGACATCTTGGGCTTGGTCGTAAATTGGCATCTGTTATAACAAATATCGCGCAGCGGAGATTGTTCCGAGGCGTCAACGAAGGAGACACCGATGTCGATGAAGAGGCGCCATTTCCTGCAAACCACTGCCGCTGCGGCCGGCGTCTTGGGCTTGCCGATGCTGCATTCGGCGCGAGCCCAGGCGGGGCCGGTGCGCATCGGCGTGATGCTGCCCATGAGCGGCATCGGCGCCGAAGCCGGCGCGGCCTGGCTCGCCGGTGCAAAGGTCGCGGCCGAGCAATGGAACGCGAAGGGCGGCGTGCTCGGCCGACCCGTCGAACTGGTCGTGCGCGACGACAAGTTCACGAGCGCCGGCGCCGTGGCAGCTGCGCGTGAACTGGCCGGCAGCGGCGTGAACCTGCTGATCGGCGGTTCGCAGTCTCCGATGGCGCTGGCGACCGCTCCCATCCTCCCCGAACTGAAGGCCATGATGGTCGCGCCTTGCCCGACCGTGATGTCGCTCACGCACGAGAACTTCCAGCGCAACTTCTTCCGCCTGTCCTGGAACGCCTACATCGCCTTCGCGGGGATCGGCAACATGCTGACGGACCGCTTCAAGGAAGTGGAAACCTGGTCGTGCATCGTGCCGGACAGCGAGAACGGCCGCGACATGGCCCGCTTCTTCACCATCGGCGTGCAGCGTGCCGCCGCAAAGGCAGGCCGGCAGGTGAAGGTGCTCGACCCGGTGTTCGCGAGCCTCAACAAGGTCGACTACAAGGTCGAGATCAACAGCCTCATGAACGCGCCTTCGCAGGGGCTTTTTGTCGGACTCACGGCCGCGCCCTGCATCAGCCTGCTGCAGCAAGGCCGGGCGGTCGGCATGGACAGGAAGTTCAAGGTCATCGGTGACGCCGGCACCGAACTGATGATCGCCAAGGCGATGCAGAAGTCCACGCCCGCCAATCTCTGGAGCATCAGCTACTGGGTGCCCGGCACCGAAGTCGGCAAGCGCAATCCGATGAGCATGCCGCTCTACGAGGGCTACGTGAAGCTGACCGGGGACAAGAACCCGCCAAGCATCGTGCAGTCGAGCCATCGCTGCGCGCTCGGTCTTTTCAACGCGATCCAGAAGGCGAAGAGCACCGAGACAGAAGCTGTCATTGCCGCGCTGGAGGGCCTCAGCTTCGACACTGCCGTGGGTTCCTACCACGTGCGCAAGGAAGACCATCAGGGGCTCGGCACCGCCTACATCGCCAAGGTGGGCGCGCGCGACGCGGATCCGGGCTACGGCATCGTGGATGCCATTGCCTACAACGAAGCCGACGTGGCCGAACCGCCATCGCCGGGCAAGCCCATCTCGATGTGAGCGACGACGAGGAGACACAGCCATGACACCACTGAAGCGCCGAACCTTCATCCAGGCCGCGAGTGCGGCAGCCGTGCTGGGCGCCGCCGGGACGCGGTTTTCGTCCCTGGCGCTGGCCCAGGGCACGCCGGTCAAGATCGGCGCGATGCTGCCGATGAGCGGCATCGGCGCGGAAGCGGGCGCAGCGTGGCTCAATGGCATCAAGGCCGCGCAGCTGCAATGGAATGCCAATGGCGGCCTGCTGGGGCGGCCGATCGAGATCGTCGTGCGCGACGACAAGTTCACGAGCGCGGGCGCCGTCAGTGCGGTGCGAGAGCTGGCCGGCGAGGGCGTCAACATCTCGATCGGTGCAGGGCAGTCGCCGATGGCGCTGGCGATCGCTCCTATCCTTGGCGAACTCAAGAGCGTGGTGGTGGCGCCGGCGCCCAGCGTGATGTCGGTGACGCACGAGAACTTCAGCCGCAACTTCTTCCGCCTGTCTTCCAACGCCCTGATGCTCTATGGCGGAATCGGCAACCTGATGACGACGCGCTTCGCGGACGTGCAGACCTGGGCCGTGATCGCGCCGGACAGCGAGAACGGCCGCGACGTCGCACGCTACTTCAAGGCGGGTGTGATGCAGGCGGCGGCCAAGAGCGGACGCCAGGTCAAGGTGATCGAGCCGGTGTTCGCGAGCCTGAACAAGGCCGACTACAAGATCGAGATCAACAACCTCATGAACTCCGGCGCCGAGGGCCTGTTCATCGGCCTCACTGCCGCACCCTGCGTGAGCCTGCTCCAGCAGGGCCGCGCGGTCGGCATGGACAAGAAGTTCAAGGTGATCGGAGAAGCCGGCACCGAGCTTCTGATCGCCAAAGCGATGCAGAAGTCCACGCCGCAGAACCTGTGGGGGGTGACCTTCTGGGCGCCCGAACTGGAGCCCTTCAAGAGCCAGTTCCCGGTCAGCAAGGACCTGAGCAAGTACATCGTCGAAGTGACGGGGACGCCCTTCGTGCCCGGCATCGTGCAGGCGTCGCATCGCTCGGCGCTCGCGATCTTCAATGCGGTGGCCAAGGCGAAGTCGACCGAGACCGAGGCCGTGATCCAGGCGCTCGAGGGACTGCAGTTCGACACGGCGGCCGGGCCCTATCGCATTCGGAAGGAAGACCACCAGGGCATCGGCTCCTTCTATTTCGCCAAGATCGGAGCACGGGACGCCGCGCCGGGCTACGGACTGGAGCAGGTGGTACGCCTGGACGAGACCGAGATCGTCGAGCCCGCAGCGCCCGGCAAGAAGTACGAGGGCTGAAAGTGGCCAATGAACTGATGTTCGCGGTGTTCAATGCCGCGGCTTTCGGCATGGCGATCTTTGTGGTCGCGGCGGGCCTGACGCTCATCTTCGGACTGATGCGCCTGCTCAACATGGCGCAGGGCGGCTTCTTCATGATCGGCGCGTACACGGCCTACTCGGTGATGGGCCGCGACGTGCAGTCGCTCTGGATGTTCCTGCTGGCTGCGCTGGTGGGCGGCATCGTGGTGGCGCTGCTGGGGCTCGTGACGGACCGCCTCGTGCTGCGCAGGCTGCGCGACGTCGATCCGCACTACGTCCTCATCGCGACCTTCGCCCTGATGATGGTCTGCACCGGCGTGACCAAGCTCGTCTGGGGAGTGGACTTCTTCTCGGTCAACCCACCGCCCGGGCTCGACCAGCCGCTCAATCCCTTCGGCATGTTCTTCTCGGCCTACCAGATCTTCGTGATCGCGGCCGGGCTGGTGGTCTACATCGTGCTCGAACTGGCGATCCACCGCATGTGGTTCGGCAAGCTGATGCAGGCGCTCGCGGCCGACCCGTGGATGGCGGGTGTGCTCGGGCTCAATGTGTCCTTCGGCATCGCGCTGAGCGTGATGGCGAGCTTCTTCCTCGCTGGGCTGGCCGGCGGCCTGCTGCTGCCCAACCAGAGCCTGTCGACCGGGCTCGGCGATTCCTACCTCATGTATGCCTTCTTCGCCGTCATCATCGGCGGCCTCGGCAACATACGCGGCGCCTTCATCGGATCGCTCGTGCTGGGCCTCGTGCAGAGCCTCAACACGGTGCTGCTGCCCTCCGTGCCGGGCCTCGCGATCTACGTGGTGCTCGCCGCATTCCTGCTCTGGAAGCCGAGCGGCTTGTTCCCGGCGGTCGGGACGCAGGGCGAGGCAGGTGGGGAGTCGCATGGATCGGGCGCGCTGCACCGCCCACGCATTCCGCGTGGCGTGTGGCAGGGCCTGGGCGTGGCCACGGTGGCGGTGCTCGCGACCTTGCCGCTGTGGGTCAATGCCGGGCCGCTCTACGTGGTCGGCACCGTGCTGGTCCAGGTGATCTTCGCGCTGTCGTGGAACATCCTCTTCGGCTACACGGGCCTGGTCTCCTTTGGCCATGCGGGCTTCTTCGCGATCGGTGCTTACCTGGCGGCACTTGCGCTGCGCCACATCGCGGGCGTGCCTTTCCTCGGCGTGATCGCGGGCGCGGCGGTGCTCGGCGCGGTCGCTGCCTGGGTCATCGGGGTCCTGGCCTTGCGCCGCATGAGCGGCGTCTTTCTCGCCGTCCTCACCGTGGCGCTGGCCGAGGCGCTGCGGCTCGTGATCGGCTTCTCGACCTTCCTCGGTCGCGAGGATGGCATCACCGACATCCCGCGTCCGGCGCTGGATTTCGGGCTGTTCCGCATCGACCTCGCCAGTTCCGACGCGTACTACTGGTTCCTGTTGGTGGCGACAGTGCTGATCACAGCATTCTTGTGGTGGCTCCTGCACAGCCGCTTCGGGCGCACCTTGCAGACCGTGCGGCAGGACGCGGAACGTGCCGCTTTCATGGGGACCAATGTCGCGCGATACCGGCTGGCCGCCTTCGTCATTTCCGGTGCCGTTGCGGCAGTGGCAGGGGCGCTGTATGCGCCGTGGTCGCGCATCGTCACGGTGGAGGAGGTGCATTGGCTCGCCTCGGCACAGCCGATGCTGAACACGCTGCTGGGTGGGGTCAGTTCGTTCTGGGGGCCGGTCGTCGGCGCGGGATTGTTCGCAGCCATCACCTATGCGACCCGCACGCTGGTCGGGCTGTCGGAGCTGATCGTCGGCACGGGCCTGCTCGCCATCATCCTGCTGGCGCCCAACGGAGCGGTCGGCCTGTGGCGCAACCTCGAGGAAAGACTCTGGGGTCGCAAGCCGCAGCGTGCAGTGCCCATCGATGCGGGCCGCGAGGGGCGAGTGCCTGCGGTCCCGGACCTGGAGCCGGGAGCCGCGCGATGACCGACGACCTGTTACGCGTTGAGGGCGTGCGCAAGAACTACGGCCCCATCGAAGTGCTGCACGGCGTGAGTCTTTCCGTCGCCGCCGGTGAGGTCTTCGCCATCATCGGACCCAACGGCGCCGGCAAGACCACGATGTTCAAGGTCATGACCGGCGAGGTGCCGTCCAACGGCGGCACCATCCACTTCGGCGGAAAGGACGTGACCCGGCTGGCCGCGCACGATCGGGTGCGCGAAGGTTTCGGCCGCACGTTCCAGGTGGCACGCGTCTTCAGCGACTTCACCGTGCTCGACAACGTCATCGCGGCTGTCGAGGCGCGTAGGAGCTACCGGGGCGAGCCACTCGGCTCACGCTGGCGCTGCGCTCCATCGCAAGATGTGCGGGACGAGGCGATGGTGCTACTCGAAGACGTCAAGCTCCAGGCGCTGGCAGGCGAGGCCGCTCGCTATCTCTCGCACGGCGACAAGAAGCGGCTCGAATTCGTGATCGCGCTGGCCGGCCGGCCGACCATCCTGATGCTCGACGAGCCCACTGCAGGCATGTCGCCGAGCGATCGCTCCGAGATCGCGCAGCTGGTGGCACGCACGCAGAAGGAGCGCGGTATCACCGTCGTGATGACGGAGCACGACATGGATGTCGTGTTCGGTTTGGCCAACCGCATCATGGTCATGAACTACGGCGAAGTCGTGTCCACCGGCACGGTGGACGAAGTGCGTGGCGACCCGAAGGTTCGCGAGGTCTACCTCGGCAAGGAGATGGTCGATGCTTGAAGTCCGCGAACTCGATGCCTTCTACGGCGACAGCCACATCCTGCACGGCGCCCAGGTCTCGGTGAAGCCCGGCCAGCGCGTCGCGCTGCTCGGGCGCAACGGCGCGGGCAAGTCGACCCTGCTGAAGAGCGTGATGAACGCAGGTCCCCGGGTGCGAGGCACCCTGCGCTTCGACGGCAAGGACCTGCATGGCGTGCCCACCCACCAGCGCACGCGCATGGGCCTGTCATTGGTGCCGGAAGACCGGCGCATCTTCACGCACCTGACCGTCGCCGAGAACATCGCCATGGCGCGCTACGGCGCCTCGCCCGCTCGGCCTGCTGTGCCGGTGGGCGACATCATCGCGCGCTTCCCGATGCTGGCACCGCTGCAGCAGCGCTACGGCGGCCAGCTCAGCGGCGGCCAGCAGCAACTCCTCGCGGTGGCACGCGCGATGTCGGCCAACCCGAGCCTGCTGCTGCTGGACGAGCCGACCGAGGGACTGGCGCCGATCATCGTCGAGGAGATGGCGCGCGACGTCGTGCGGACCTGCACGGAGGGCAACGTCGCCCTGCTGCTGTGCGAACAGAACATCTGGTTCGCGCGCCGATGCACCCAATACGTGTACGTGATCGACACAGGCCGTGTGGTGTTCGAAGGCGACTGGGAGCACTTCGATCGCAACCCGCAGGTGCAGCAACGCTACCTCGCGCTCTGACATTTTTGGAACCCTCCACTTCAACGCAAACCTCCAGGATTTCAATGGATCTCCAGTACACCCCCGAACAGAACCAGCTGCGCGAGAGCGTGGAGCGCTTCGTGCGCGAGGAATACGACTTTGCGCATCGCCGCAAGCTCGCGGCGAGCGACACAGGGCATGACGAAAGATGCTGGCGCAGCTATGCCGAGTTCGGCTGGCTGGCGGTACCGTTCAGCGAAGAGGACGGGGGCATCGGCGGCGATGCGACCGACACCGGCATCGTGATGGAAGGCGTCGGCCGTGGCCTGCTGCTGGAGCCCTATCTCGCCAACGTGGTGCTCGGGGGTGGCGTGCTCGCGGCGCTCGGCAGCGCCGGGCAGAAGGCGCAGTTCCTGCAGCCGATGATGACTGGCGCCCACAAGCTGGCGCTGGCCTATGCCGAGCCCGAGTCGCGCTACGAACTCGCGCACTGCGAGACGACTGCGCGCCGGGACGGTGACGGCTGGCGCATCGACGGACGCAAGTCCTTCGTCCAGGGTGGCGGCGCAGCGGACTTCTATGTCGTGATCGCGCGCACCTCCGGCGAGTCGTCGGACAGCAAGGGCCTCACCGCGCTGGTGGTGGATGCGAAGGCCAAGGGCCTCGAAGTGCGTCCCTATGCCACGCACGACGGCAGCCGCGCGGCCGACCTCGTGTTCGAAGGCGTGCATGTGGACGCCTCGCGCCGCCTCGGAGACGAGGGCGCGGCCCTGCCTGCGCTCGAACTCGTGATCGACCAGGCGATTGCCGCCATCGCGTCCGAAGCGGTCGGTGCCATGAGCTCGCTGGTCGACATGACGCTCGAATACCTCAAGACCCGCCAGCAGTTCGGCCGGCCGATCGGCACCAACCAGGCGCTGCAGCATCGCATGGTCGACATGTACATCGCGCTCGATGAGGCGCGCTCGATGGCCCTGTATGGCGCGCTGATGCTCGGCGAGCCGGATTCGGCCGTGAGGCGCAAGGCGCTGTCGGCCACCAAGATCGAGATCGACCGCACGGCGCGGCGCGTGGGCCAGGATGCCGTGCAGTTGCATGGCGCCATGGGCGTCACCGAGGAACTCGCCGTTGGCCACTACTTCAAGCGCCTGTCGATGATCGGCGTCACCTTCGGCGACATGAGCTGGCACCTGCAGCGCCATGCGAGCGCCTGAGCAAATCGGCCGGGAGAACGAGGCGTGGACCTGAATCTATCCGCACAAGAGCGGGCTTTCGAAGCGGAGGTGCGCGAATTCATCGCGCGCGAATTGCCGACCGACATTCGCGAGAAGGTGCGGCTCGACCGTCACCTCGAGCGCGACGACTACATGCGCTGGCAGAAGATCCTCGGGCGCAAGGGCTGGTTCACCGGCGCGTGGCCGCGCGAACACGGCGGGCAGGCATGGAGCGCGATGCAGACGATCATCTTCAACCGGATCGCCGGCGAGATGCATTGCCCTGAGCTGCAGGTTTTCGGGCCGGCGATGGTGGGGCCGGTGATCTACACCTTCGGAACACCCGAGCAGAAGGCCGAGCATCTTCCCGCCATCCGCGACTCGTCGGTCTGGTGGTGCCAGGGCTATTCGGAGCCGGGCGCGGGGTCGGATCTCGCCGCGTTGCAGACCGCCGCGGAAGACGGCGGGGACCACTACATCGTCAATGGCCAGAAGATCTGGACCTCCTTCGCGCACCATGCGGACTGGATGTTCTGCCTCGTTCGCACCGGCCGCGAGGCCAAGCGGCAGCAGGGCATCTCCTTCCTGCTGATCGACATGAAGACGCCGGGCGTCGAGGTGCAGCCCATCCGCATGATGGATGGGCGCCATTACCTCAATGCCGTGTTCTTCAACGGCGCGAAGATTCCCAAGCGCAACCGGATCGGCGAGGAGGGGCTCGGCTGGACCTATGCCAAGTTCCTGCTGGAGCACGAGCGCGTCGAGAACGCCAACCTGCGCTTCATCACCCAGGAGCTGCAGAAGCTGCACAAGGTCGCGGCGCTCGTGCGCAGCGACGGCCGGCGGCTGGCAGACGATCCCGGCTTCATGGCGGAAGTCAGCGCCATCGAGGTGCAGTTCAAGGCGCTGGAAATCGGCCTCTTGCGCATGCTGTCGGACATGCATGCCGGCGCACCTGCCGGGCCGGGCAAGTCGTCCTTCATCAAGATCCGCGGCACCGAGATTGCGCAGCGCATCACCGAACTGCTTGTGCAGGCGAGCGGGCCAGACGCGCTGCGCTACCAGCCCGGGCCGCTGTTCGGCCAGGGAGACGACCGCCTGATCGGCCCGGAGCATGCGCTCGGACCCGTCGCCACTTATCTCTTCTGCCGCGCGATGACCATCTACGGCGGAAGCACCGAGGTTCAGAAAAACATCATGGCCAAGCACACGCTCGGCCTCTAGAGCATGAACGACGACATCGACTATCTCCAGGGCGAAAAGCCTCTGCACGAATACCTGCGGGGACACGCCCGCCGAGAGCCGGACAAGACCGCGCTGGTCTGGTACGGGCGCGAGATCAGCTATGCGGAGCTCGATCGCTACAGCGATGCCTTCGCGCAGGCGCTGCACGAGCGTGGTGTGGCGAAGGGCGACCGCGTGGCGCTCTTCATGCAGAACTGCCCGCAATACCAGATCGCGCATTTCGGTATTCAGAAGCTGGGCGCCATCGTGAGCCCGTGCAGCCCGATGTTCAAGGCGCATGAGTTCGCCTACCAGGTCGGCGATCTCGGTGCGAAGGCGATCGTGGTGGCTGACCATCTGGTACCGATCGTGCAGTCCGTGGCCGACCGGGTTCGGGTGCCGCACGTATTCAGCGTGCGCTATTCGGACTTCCTGCCACAGGCGCCGAGCTTGCGTGTGCCCGACGAAGTCCTGGCGCGGCTGTCGCTGCCTGAAGGCACCATCGACTTCCACGCGACGGTAACGCGGCCAGACCCGGTCGCGCCGTCGGTGGAGCTGTCGATGGACGACGTCTCGCTGATGACCTACACATCAGGCACGACCGGCATGCCCAAGGGCGCGATGCTCAGCTACCGCAACGCGCTCTACAAGACGGCGGTGGGGCAGGAGATGTTCCGCATCCGCAGCGATGACGTGATGCTGGCGGTGGCGCCGCTCTATCACATCGCCGGCATGATCTGCGGCGTCACGATGCTGGCGTATACCGGCGCCACCGTGGTGCTGCTCAACCGCATGGATCCGCTCGCTGTCCTGCAGGCCATTGAGAGGCATCGCGTGAGCTGGTGGTATGCGATGGCGCCGATGCTGGTCGCGGCCATGAAGGAGCCGGGCGCGGAGAAGTTCGACCTGTCGTCGCTGCACACCACCATGGGGACGAGCTTCGGCATCAAGCTGACGGAAGAACTGGCGAGTCGCTGGAGCGCCTTTGCCAACGGCTGCCTGGTGTACGAGGCGGGCTATGGCCTTTCGGAGACGCACACCAACGACGTTCTCATGCCGCGCGACGCGGTGCGCTGGGGAACGAACGGAGTCCCCGGCCGGGGCGTGGAGCTGAAGATCCTCGATCTCGATGGTCGCGAACTCCCGCCTGGCCAGACCGGCGAGATCGCGGTACGCAGCCGCGGCGTCTTCCATGGCTACTGGAACCGGCCGGACGCCACCGCGGAGGTCCTGCGCGACGGTTGGGTCCATACCGGCGACATCGGCAAGATGGACGACCAGGGCTATCTGACCTTCATCGGCCGGGTGAAGGAGATGATCAAGGTGTCGGGCTTCAGCGTCTTCCCCGAGGAAGTCGAGTCCATCCTGATCCTGCATCCCGATGTGGCCCAGGTCGCCGTGATCGGCGTGCCCGATGCCGACAAGGGCGAAGTCATCAAGGCCTTCGTCGTCCCTGGCGCGAGGGGACTGGACGCCGATGCCCTCTTGCGCTGGGCGCGCGAGAACATGTCGCACTACAAAGTGCCGCGCAAGGTCGAGTTTCGCGATTCGCTACCGGCCAGCGGCACCGGCAAGGTATTGCGGCGCTTGCTCAAGGAGTGAAGGACTGTCCCTCGCGGGTACCCAGGTACTCCACCAGTAGCTTCGCCGCCACCGAAAGGCCTTTGGCATCGCGAAAGCAGAGAACGAAACGGCGCTCGGCCCAGGGCTCCGCCAACGAAATGACGTGCAAGCCATGGGATGCACCCTGGCGGTCGGCCACTTCTCTCGGGACCACGCCGATGGCAAGCCCGGCGCGCACCACCCCCAGCGCGCCCTCGAAATTGCTCACGATGATGCGGTGAATCAATGTGCGCCCCGAGCGTGCAGCCGCGCGCTGGAGCAAGACCTGCAGCGAGCTGCCGACAGGCACGCCCACATGCTCGTACTCGAGCGTCTGTTCGAAGCGGACCGTCTTTCGTGATGCAAGCGGATGGCCGCGCGGCACCACGACGCAGAGGTGGTCGCGCCGGTAGGGTCGGGTCTGCAGCGCTCCAAGATCGACGCTGTCCCAGCAGACGCCCATCGAGGCGAGGCCATCGCGCACACCGGACACGACCTCCGGGCTCAGCCGCTCCTCGAGACCGACCTGGATGGTGCGGTGATCGGGCATCTTCAAGAACGACGCCACGTCGTTGGCCAGGGGACCGGCCATGGTGGAGATGCTTGCGAGGACCCGCACCTGCCCGCGCGCGCCGGTCAGATAGCTTTCCATGTCGCGCTCGATGCGTGCCGCGCTGTCCAGCATGCCGCGTGCATGCTCCAGCAGAGTCTGGCCCGCCGCGGTCGGCACGACGCCGTGGCGCTTGCGCACCAGCAACGGCGTTCGCAACTGGTCTTCGAGTTGCGCCAGCCGCTTGCTGATGGCGGAGCCGACGATGTTGGCCTGTTCGCCGGCGCGCGCCATGTTGCCGGCCTCGCAAACGGCCACGAAGAGGCGAAGGGTGGTGAGGTCGAGGTCTCGCAAGATATTCCAATCGGGAATTCAGAGCTTCTCAAAATGACAACCAGGCTCAGTCCGGAAATTCTAGAGTGAGGCCAGCCAAATGCCACCAGGAAACAAGCCATGACCCGTTCTTCCACCTTGCCACCCAGCGTCGTCATCAGGGAGGTCGGCCTGCGCGATGGCCTGCAGATCATCCCGCGCGTGGTGCCGACCGCCGCCAAACTCGAGTGGATCCGCGACGCTTATGAAGCGGGACAGCGCGAGATCGAGGTCGGCTCCTTCGTGCCCGCGCGCCTTCTGCCGCAACTGGCCGACACCGCCGAACTGGTGGCCTTTGCCAAGACCTTGCCCGGCCTCATGGCCTCCGTGCTGGTGCCCAACCTGAAGGGCGCCGAGCACGCGATGGCGTGCGAAGCCGACCTCATGCTGCTTCCGCTGTCGGCCAGCCACGCGCACAGCCTTGCCAATCTGCGCAAGACGCCCGATGAGGTGGTCGAGGACATCGCGCGTATTCGCGATGCGCGCGATGCGCGTGGCTCCCGCACCCGCATCGAGGTCGGGATCAGCACGGCCTTCGGCTGCACGCTGCAGGGCCGGGTCGAGCCTTTGGAGGTGGTCCGGCTGGTCAAGGCGGTGATCGATGCCGGCGCCGAGTCCGTCGGCCTTGCCGACACCGTGGGCTATGCCGACCCGGCCATGGTGCGCTCGCTGTTCGAGGCGGTGCTGCCGATCGCCGGCGACAAGCTCAACTGCGGTCATTTCCACGACACGCGCGGCCTCGGCATGGCGAACGTCTATGCCGCGCTCGAACTCGGCATCAGCCGCTTCGATGCCTGCCTGGGTGGCATCGGCGGCTGCCCGCATGCGCCGGGCGCGAGCGGCAATGTCGCGACCGAAGACCTTGCCTACATGCTCGCCAGCATGGGCATCGAGACCGGCCAGGATTTCGACGCGCTGCTGGCCCTCCGGAAAAAGCTCGCGCAGTGGCTCGAAGGCGAGACCCTGCACGGCACGCTCTGGCGCGCCGGGCTTCCCAAGACCATGAAAGAGGAGCAAGCCGCATGAGCGAACAGGCACAGGTCGCCCAACCTCTCAAGGGCTTGCGCGTCGTCGAGTTCACGCACATGGTGATGGGGCCGACTTGCGGCATGGTGCTGGCCGACCTCGGTGCGGAAGTCATCAAGATCGAGCCGGTGAACGGCGACCACAGCCGGCGGCTGGTGGGTGCCGGTGCGGGTTTCTTCCCGATGTTCAACCGCAACAAGAAGAGCATCGGCATCGACCTGCATACCGAGGAAGGCGCCTGCACCGCGCGGCGCCTCACAGCGACCGCCGACGTGGTGGCCGAGAACTTCAAGCCGGGCACCATGGCCAAGTACGGGCTCGACTACGCATCGCTTGCCAAGGTCAGTCCGCGCATCATCTATGCGAGCCACAAGGGCTTCCTGCCCGGGCCCTACGACCATCGCACCGCGCTCGACGAGGTGGTGCAGATGATGGGCGGCCTCGCGTACATGACGGGGCGCCCCGGCGATCCGCTGCGCGCGGGCACCAGCGTCAACGACATCATGGGCGGTCTGTTCGGCGCCATCGCCGTGCTGGGTGCGCTGATCCAGCGAGGCATCACGGGTCGCGGCATGGAGATTCAGTCCGCCCTCTACGAGAACAATGTTTTCCTGATGGGCCAGCACATGCTGCAGTTCGCGGTGACCGGCAAGCATCCGGCACCGATGCCCGCGCGCGACAACCCCTGGGCGGTCTACGACGTGTTCACCGTCAAGGACGGCGAGCAGATTTTCCTGGCCGCCGTCAGCGACGCCCAGTGGCAGACCTTCTGCGACGCGCTGGGCTTCGCCGACCTCAAGGGCGAGCCTGAACTCGCGACCAACAATCAGCGCGTCTCGCACCGGCCCCGCCTGCTGAAGTCCATTGCAGAGCGCATCGCCGAGCGCAGCGCAGCCGAGCTGGCGCAGGTGATGGAGAAGGCCGGACTGCCTTTTGCACCCATCCGCAAGCCCGAAGACCTTTATGAGGACGAGCACTTGCTGGCCACCGGCGGCTTGGCCGACATGCGCCTGTCGGACGGACCCAAGGCGGGCCAGACCGTCAAGACCACGCTGTTCCCGATCACGCTGGAGGGGCGCCGTCTCGGTGTGCGTATGGACCCGCCTCGCCTGGGCGAGCACACCGCCGAGCTATTGAAGGAGATGGGATGCAGCGATGCCGAGGTCGACGGCATGCGCGCCCGCAACGTCGTGGCCTGACGCCGCAGGGCGTTCGGTACGGCAGAAAACAAGGAGACAGACATGAGCACATCGCCACTTCATATTTCCCGCATTTCGCGTATTTCGCGCCGATCTCTGCTTGCAGGTTCGGCGGCCGCTTTGACCCTGGGGCCGTGGACGCTGGCCGCGCACGCGCAGTCCGGCACGGTGCGGATCATCCTTCCCAATGCCGCCGGTTCGGGCGTGGATGGAATCACGCGCGCGGCCCAGCCGGCGTTGTCCAAGGCCTTGGGAGCTTCGGTGATCGTCGACAACCAGCCGGGGGCGGGCGGCATCGTCGGCCTGCAGGTGCTCGCGCGCTCGGCACCTGACGGCAACACGCTGGCGGTCGTTTCGAACAACGTCGTGATCTTCCCCAGCGTGATCAAGTCGCTGTCCTTCGACATGCCCGGCGACTTCACGCCGATCGCAATCGTCGGCGCGACGCCCATGGTGCTGGTGGTCAATCCGTCACGGATTCCGGCCACGAGCAGCAAGGAGTTGATCGCGTTGCTCAAGAGCAAGCCGGGGGAGTTCAACTTCGCGTCCGGCGGCAACGGCACGATCCTGCACCTGGCGACGCAGCTATTCCTCGAGGAAGCCGGCGTGTCGGCCAGACACATCCCCTACAAAGGCGTGGGGCCCATGGTGGCTGGCCTGATCGGCGGACAGGTCGACTTCGCGACCGCCGCTCTCCCCAGCGTGCAACCGCACATCAAGAGCGGCGCGCTTCGCGCGATCGGGGTGTTGACGGCCCAGCGCACGCCGGCGGCGCCGGAGATCCCGACCTTCGCCGAGCAGGGCTTGCCGAATTTCGTCGTCGACGCATGGTTCGCGGTGATCGGGCCCAAGGGCATGAGCCCCGCCAGCATCGCAAAGGCCCACGATGCGGTGGTTGCGGCCTTCGAAGATGCGGCGGTCAAGCAGGCGATGGCCAACCAGGGCAACACGATCAGCATCAGCACACCGGAACAGGCTCAGACCGCGTTCCGCAGCGAAATGAAAAAGTATGCGGCGCTGGTCAAGAAGGCCGGCCTGGAGCCGGAATAAGGCGCCGCCGGGATTTCAGTCGTTGAGTTCGACCCAGGCCGGCGCATGGTCGCTCGCGCCTTCCAGGCCCCGCACCGCGCGATCGACTCCCGCCTGCATCATCCGTCCGCTTGCAGCGGGGCTCAGCAGCAGATGGTCGATCCGCAAGCCGGCATCGCGAGGCCACCGGTTGCGCAAGTAGCTCCAGAACGTGTAGAGCGGCTCCGCCGGAGATTGACGATGCAGCGCGTCGACCCAGCCCGCGTCGAGAAGCGCCTGGTATGCCGCTCGCGGCGCCGGCTGCAACAGCGCGTTGTCCTTGAATGAACGCGTGGCGTAGATGTCGGCGTCCGTCGGCACGACGTTGTAGTCTCCGGCAAGCACCACAGGGTGCCCCGAGGCCAGCAGCGAGGCGGCGTGACGGTTGAACCTGTCGAACCATTCGAGCTTGTAGTCGAACTTGGGGCCGGGCTGGGGATTGCCGTTGGGCATGTAGAGGGACGCGATCACGAATCCTTGCACGGCCGCTTCGAGATATCTTGCCTGCCGATCGTCGTCGTTCCCCGGCAAGCGTCGGCGGATTTCGATGGGCGCACCGCACTTGCTCAGAATGGCAATGCCGTTCCACGACTTCTGCCCGTGAACGAGCGCTTCGTACCCCATGGCCCGGATCTCGTCGATCGGAAACTCATCTTCCATGCACTTGAGTTCCTGCAGGCAAACCACATCAGGGGCGGTCACGTCGAGCCAGGCGCGCAAAGGGCCGATGCGCTTGCGCACATCATTGACGTTGTAAGTGGCAATCTTCATCGAACGCAATCCTCACCGAAACGCCCGTCCTTTGCTGGTGGCTCCAGTATCCTTGCATGCGTTTGCTGAACGCAGCGGGGATTCAATGAAGAAATCACTGGTTGGCATTCTTGCCGTCGTGCTCGCCGCTGTGTTGATTGTGGGCGGCGTGTTCTGGTGGAAGGCACGCAATGCCCGTGACGACAACACGCTGGTGCTGCAGGGCAACGTCGACATCCGGCAGATTTCGCTGGCCTTCGACGGCAGTGGACGTGTTGCACAGCTGAATGCCGAAGAGGGCCAGCAGGTGAAGGCCGGAATGGTCCTCGCCACACTGGACACCCGGACTCTGCACCTGCAAGGCGACCAAGCCCGCGCGCAGATCGACGTGCAGCGGCAGAACCTGCTTCGATTGCGTCACGGCGCGCGACCGCAGGAAGTTGCACAGGCCCGCAGCCGCCTGGCCGCGGCGCAAGCAGAGGCACAGCGCGCCCAGCGCGAACTCGATCGCCTGCGCGGCATCTCCGGCAACACGCAGGGACGCGCAGTCAGTCCGCAGGATCTCGATCGGGCGCAAACCGCGATGCAGACCGCCAGGGCGAAGGCCGAAGAACTCCGCGATGCCCTGCGGCTGACGGAACTGGGCGCACGAGCCGAAGATCTGGCCGCCGCCGAGGCGCAACTGGAGGCTTCCAACGCGCAATTGGCCCTTCTTCAGCATCAGATCTCGCAAGGGGAGCTGAAGGCCCCGGCGGATGCCGTGGTCCGTTCGCGCCTTCTGGAGCCCGGCGACATGGCGACGCCACAGCGGCCGGTGTTTGCGCTGGCGCTCACGCACCCCAAGTGGGTGCGCGTCTTCGCGAGCGAGGCGTCGCTCGGCCGCATCCGGCCTGGCATGGAGGCCACGGTCCTTACCGACAGCCACCCCGATCGCCCCGTCAAAGGCACCGTGGGCTACATCTCCTCTGTGGCGGAGTTCACACCGAAGACAGTACAGACAGAGGAACTGCGCTCCAGTCTCGTCTACGAGGTTCGTGTCTTGGTCAAAGACGAGGACAACCTGCTGCGCCTGGGCCAGCCCGCCACCGTCAGGCTGGCCATCGGCGAAGCACCATGAGCTTGCCGGAGGCGACCGTCGTCGCCCAGTCCCTTCACAAGGAGTTTCCCGCAGCGCCCAAGGGCACGATGGTGGCGGTGGGCGACATGACGACGAGCTTTCGCCGGGGCGAGCTCACCGCACTGGTGGGCCCGGACGGCGCCGGCAAAACCACCCTCATCCGCATGATCGCCGGCCTGCTTCGCCCCACCAGCGGCAGTCTCCAGGTCCTTGGCCTGGACGTGGTCGCGCAGCCCCAGGCGGTGCAGGATCGCATCAGCTACATGCCCCAGCGCTTCGGCTTGTACGAGGATCTAAGCGTGCAGGAAAACCTGGAGCTCTACGCCGACCTGCATGGCGTCGCGCAGGATGTGCGTCGCGAGCGTTTCGCCCGCATGCTGGAAATGACGGACCTGAAGCGATTCACCGCGCGGCCGGCCGGCAAGCTCTCCGGCGGCATGAAACAGAAGCTGGGGCTGGCCTGTACCCTGGTGCGTTCGCCCGACCTGCTGCTGCTGGACGAGCCATCCGTCGGGGTAGATCCGCTGTCGCGTCGGGATCTGTGGAAGATCGTTCAGCAGTTGGTCGACGATGAGCACCTGAGCGTCATCGTCAGCACCGCCTACATGGACGAGGCCCAGCGCTGCGCCAAGGTGCTGGTCATGCATGAAGGCAGGCTGCTTTACGAAGGAACGCCCGAGGCCTTGCGTCAGCAGGCGAAGGGTTTGACCTTTACGGCCGAGCCGGCGGCGGGTGAACCTCCGCGCAATCTCCAGGCGCGCCTCCTCGACGCAGAGGAATTGATCGTCGATGCGGTGCCCAAGGCAGGCGGAGTGCGATACATCGTCCGACAGGAGGGCCGGGAAAGTCAGGCGGCTCTGAGCACGCTGCTGCAGGACACCCCTCACCACGACAGGCCGGAAGAGCTGGAAGACGCGTTCATGCTGATGCTGCACCGGCGGCAGGCCCAGGGCGAGACCGATACCGCCAGGAAGGCCGTCGCGACCCGGATCGAGCCTCGCCGGGATGACCGGCAGGCAAGCAACGACGCGGACAAGCCTGTGATCGTCGTCCGCGATCTCGTGCGCAAGTTCGGCGATTTCACCGCGGTGGCGCGCACGTCCTTCGACGTCGCACGCGGGGAGATCTTCGGCTTGTTGGGACCGAACGGCGCCGGCAAGACCACCACCTTTCGGATGCTGTGCGGGCTGCTGCCGGCCACCAGCGGGTACCTGGAGGTTGCTGGCGTCGATCTTCGTACTGCCCGTGCCCAGGCCCGCGCGCGCATCGGCTACGTCGCGCAGAAGTTCGCGCTGTACGGCAACCTGAGCGTGCGCGAGAACCTCGAGTTTTTCGGCGCAGCCTATGGTCTCCGGGGCGGCGCGCTGAAGCAGCGGGTAGAGGCGTCGATGCAGCAGTTCAGGCTGGACGGTGCTGCCGCCAGCGGGCCATTGCCGGGCGGCTACAAGCAGCGCCTGGCGATGGCCGCAGGTCTCATCCACCAGCCCGAGATCCTGTTCCTCGATGAACCGACCAGCGGCATCGATCCGCTGGCGCGGCGCTCTTTCTGGCGCATCATCACGGCGCTCGCGCAGTCGGGCGTCACAGTGGTGATCACCACGCACTTTATGGAAGAGGCCGAGTATTGCGATCGCATCGCGATCCAGGACGCCGGCAAGGTGCTCGCGCTCGGCACGCCGCTGCAAGTGCGTGAGAAGGCGGGGGGAGACCAGGGCTTCGACATGTCCGACGCTTTCATCGCCATCGTCGAGCAGGCGCGCCACCAGGAGGAAGCGCGCCACCAAGAGGAAGCGCAAAAGGCCGCCGCATGAATCTTTCCACCTTCCTGCCCACGCGCATTGCAGCTCTGGTACGCAAGGAGATCCGCCAGATGGTGCGAGACCGCAGCAACCTGGCGGTGGGCTTGCTGCTGCCCTTCGCGTTGATCCTGCTCTTTGGCTATGGGCTGTCTTTCGACGTGACGAAAGCCCCTGTCGCTGTCGTCCTGGACGACCGCTCACCCACGGCTCGCGAAGCTGTCTCCGGGCTGGACGGGACCGAGTACCTTTCGCCGGCGGCTGTCGGCAGCATGGCCGAGGCCGAGGCGATGATGCGCGCCGGGCGCGTGAGCGGCATCGTGCGCGTGCCAGCGGACTTCACCCGATTGGCCGCAAGCGGCGCGGGCGCACCGATACAGCTGGTGCTCAACGGCGTGGATTCGACCACCGCCAGCATCATCGAAGGCTATGTCACGGGCGCGCTGGCGAGCGCGGGGTTGCGTCGGGCAGACCGTCAAGGCGGCAAGTCGGTCGCGGCTTCCGGCACCGTGGTTCTCGCGCAGCGCATGTGGTTCAACGAGGCCGGCGTCAGCACCTGGTATCTCGTACCGGGTCTCCTGGCACTGGTGATGACGCTGATCGGTGCGTTCCTCACGTCGCTGCTCGTGGCTCGCGAATGGGAGCGCGGAACGCTTGAGTCCTTGTTCGTCACCCCCGTTCGGCCGATGGAGATCGTCATTGCAAAGCTGGTGCCGTACTTCATCATCGGAGCCATCGACCTGGCGCTTTGCCTGCTCGCGGCGCGTTTCCTCTTCGACGTGCCGATGCGGGGATCGCTGAGCATCATCGTCGGCACATCGCTGCTGTACCTGTTGGTGTCTCTTTCGCTCGGATTGATGATTTCCGGCATCACCCGCAACCAGTTCCAGGCCAGTCAGCTCGCGCTGCTGACGAGCTTCATGCCGGCGATGATGCTTTCGGGCTTCGTCTTCGACTTGCGCAACATGCCGGTGGCCGTGCAGGTGGTGAGTCAACTCCTGCCTGCCACTCACTACATGGGCATGATCAAGACGCTCTTCCTGGCCGGCGACAACGCTGCCATTGTGTTGAAGAACAGCGCCATTCTTTTCGGCTATGCAGTGGTTCTCATCTACGGCTGCAGCCGGACCTTGCGTAAGCGCCTGGAGTGAAGCATGCACGAAGGGATCGCCAAGCTCGCGCAGATCGCCGCCCTGGTGCGCAAGGAGCTGCTTGCCATCCTCAAGGAGCCGTCGAGCAGGGCGATCCTCGTGGTGCCGGCGCTGCTGCAATCGCTTCTGTTCGGCTACGGAGCGACCTTCGACATCAAGCATGTGCCCTATGCCGTCGTCGATCTCAGCCGCGGCGCCGCTTCGACCGAACTGCTGTCACGGCTGGATGGAACGGGCGTCTTCGAACGGGTCGCATCACTCGCCTCCACGAAAGAGATCGCGCGGCCCATCGACTCGGGCGATGCGCTGATGGTGCTGAGCGTTCCGTCCGATTTCGAGTCGCGTCTCGCGAAGGGAGAGCCGGCGCCGCTGCAGTTGATTCTGGATGGCAAGAACTCGACCACTGCGGGCATGGCGGCCGCCTACGTCGGCGCCATCGTCGGGAGCTTCAACGCATCGCGCGCCGGTATGCCCGGTGTCACCGTCGTGCGACGTGCATGGTTCAACCCCAATCTCGAATCGCGCTGGAATCTGATGCCCGCACTGATCGCGGCACTGAGCATGCTTCAGACCTTGCTGCTCGCAGCCTTGTCCGTCGCGCGAGAGCGAGAGCAGGGGACTTTCGACCAACTGCTGGTGACGCCGCTCACGCCGATGCAGATCCTGGTCGGCAAGGCGCTTCCAGCCATCTTCATCGGGCTCGTGCAGTCGAGCATCATCTTCCTGATCATCCGTTTCTGGTTCCAGGTGCCACTGAACGGGTCCGTCTGGTTGATCTATCTCGGACTGTTTTGCTTCACGGGCGCGGCGGTGGGCATCGGCCTTTCAATTTCGGCGCTGGCGCTGAACATGCAGCAGGCCATGCTCTACGCCTTTCTCCTGATCATGCCGCTCATGCTTCTATCGGGCCTGCTCACTCCGGTGGAGAACATGCCTCAGATCCTTCAATGGGTCACCTATGCCAATCCATTGCGGTTTGGCGTGAGTATCGTTCGCCGGGTCTATCTGGAGGGAGCGGGCATGCGCGACGTCGCGATGGATTTCGTGCCACTGCTTTGTATCGCGGCAGTCACGCTGCCCTTGGCCGCGTGGCTTTTTCGTCATCGTCTTTCCTGATCATCGAGGACGCCATGCCGCACTCGTATTCATTGGGTTCATTGAATTTGGTGGCGCCCGGCGCGCTCGCCGTGCTGTTGCTCGGCCTGGCTGGCTGTGCGGTCGGTCCGGAGTTTTCGGCTCCGGCCACCGCGTCACCCAAGAACTGGTCGAGCTGGCACAGCGGCGATCCGGCACTGGCAGTGACGGTCACGGCTGACAGCGTGCTGCCCGATCGTTGGTGGGACGTATTTCAAGACCCTGTTCTCGATGAACTGCAGCAGCGTGCGCTGGCGGCCAGCCCCGACCTCCAAACGGCGGCCCTGCGCTTCGCTCAATCGCGCGCGGTGCGCCAAGGCCAGAATGCACAGAAGGCGCCAACGCTCGACCTCAGTGCAGGCGCCACGCGCCAGCGCCTGAGCGAGTTCGGTGCGGGCACTCGTCTGATCGACGCGATCAGCAGCGGCACAACGCAGCAAGAACTCATTCAACTGCTGAGCGAGCCTTTCAATCTCTATCAGGCGGGGTTCGATGCATCATGGGAACTCGATCTGTGGGGCCGCGTACGGCGCTCGGTCGAAGCGGCCGACGCCGATGTCGCTCAACAGGCGGCGTTGCTCGACCAGGCGCGCCTGAGCCTGCTCAGCGAGGTGGCTCGCAACTACTTCGAGTTGCTAGGCGTGGAGCGACGCCTCGCTTTGACGCGGCAGGAAGTTGCCGCACTCGACGATCGCCTGAGCCTGATCGAAGCACGGGTCAACGGCGGCGTGACGACCCGCCTCGACCTGCTGCGGCAGCGCAGCGAAGTGCTGGGTCTGCGCGCCCAGGTGTCAGCATTGCTGGCGCAGGAGACGAGTCTGCTCAATCAGATCGCCGTGCTGATCGGGGAACGTCCCGGCGCCCTTCAGAAGACGCTTGAAGCGGCAGGTGACTCTGAAGCCATGCGCTTGCCGGACCTCGCGCTCGGCTTGCCATCCGAAGTCGCTCAACGCCGTCCGGACATTCGCGCGTCCGAGGCACAACTGCGCAGTGCGACGGCCAGGATCGGTGTTGCTCAGGCGCAGTTGTATCCCAGCATCCGGCTGGGCGCAGGGTTCGGACTCGAGTCCTTCCTGGCGGACGAATTCACGAACTGGGGCAGCCGCACATGGTCGATCGGCCCATCGCTGAGCCTCCCGATCTTCGATGGCGGCAGGCGCAAAGCCGAAGTGCAACTGCGCGAACTGCAACAGCAGGAAGCGGCCATCGCGTATCAGCGAACGGTGTTGCGGGCGTGGCGCGAGATCGACGACGCACTGACCGGTTATACGGCGGAGCAGCAGCAATGGCATCAGTACCAGGAGCGCGTCGCCACGGCCGGGGAGGGTTACGAGCTGGCCCGGGCGCAATACGACGGCGGTTCGGTCGACTTCACCACGGTGCTGGACACCCAACGTGCCTATCTGCAAGCCCGGATCGATCTGGCGGCAAGTCGTGCGCGGCTGGAGACGAGTTTCGTAGCAATCAACAAAGCCATCGGTGCGGAGGCAACCATGGCTATCATGCGCGAATGATTGATTCATCGACTGGCTGACAGTCATCGCAATCCAACCCCGCTTCGGCGGGGTTTGCTTTTTGGCGGAATCATTTTGAGTAAGAAAGCATGAACGAGTCGAAAGAGACGGCCATTCCATGAGAGTCCTCGTCTGTGGCGGTCGCGACTACGAGGACTGGACATTCATCGTTCGAGTGCTCGATCGGGTCCACGCGCGCCAGCCCATTACCCAGCTCATCGAAGGAGGTGCGACGGGTGCCGACGAACTCGCACGGCGTTGGGCCAAGGCTCGCGGGATCGAGGTCTTGACGTTCACCGCCCACTGGGAACGCTACCCCGGACGTGCCGGTCTGATCCGGAATGCGCAGATGCTGCGAGAAGGGCGACCCGAACTCGTGGTGGCTTTCAAGGGAGGCAGGGTGACGGCGCACATGGTCACCATTGCATCGGCAGCGCTCGTGCCGGTGCTGAAAACCTGGCGCGTGAAGACCGAGGAGCGGCCCGTCGGAGACTGAGTCCCTTGAGTTGCCGGCATTGCGGGGGGGCGGGGATCACAGATCCTCGATGACGAACATGCGATAGCGTTGGGCCATCAGATAGGGACCGCGACTCACGACCTCCATCATCTTTGCCGCAGTCTCTTCGTTCGGCGTCTTCACGAGGAGCCCGTAATGGCCTTCCCTCGCCAGCTTGGTATAGGCCCTCACGGTCGCACCCTCGGTGCCGGCGGATGGCAGCGGGTCGTCCGCATCCTTGGCCGTGGGTGTGATCTGCGACAGGATCGCCGCTGGCGTCACCAGGAGAACCTCGCTGTCTTCCAGGCGCGTGTTCAACTCCGTTCCGACCGAGACTGCCGTGGCTTCGTCCGGGAACATCACCATCGAATAGCCGGTCGGATAGAACGTGCCGCCGACCGTCGCGATCATGGAAGGGTCGAGACTGAATGAGGTGAACATGGGCGCCTTCGGTTCATTCCAGTTGAATGCAAGCCTGCATGATCCAGGCGGCAGGACGGCGCCCGAGTAGGAATAGCACGGCATCGAGCGCCGGTCATGGGAGATTCATGCCGGATTCATACCTGTGGCCTGGCTCCTTCGCGCAGCACCGCGTTGATCTCGGCACCGAAGATGAGCGTCGCCGCACTGATGTACAGGAACACCAGCGTCGCGATGACGCCCGCAAAGCTGCCGTACACCACTGCCAGCCGCCCTGCGGAGCGCAGTGTGTACGACAGCGTCGCGGCGGCGGCCACCCACAATGCAGCGCCCACCAGCGCGCCAGGCGCCACTGAAGACAGCCGCTGGCTGATGTCCGGGAGCCAGCCGTACATCAGCGCATACAGCATCGCCAGCACCACATAGGCCGACCCATAGCGCACGCTGTTGCGAAGCCAGAGCGTTTCCTGCGCCGTCCCCATCGTGTCCAGCAACCGCGACACATAGGGCATCACGATGACCGAGCTGAACGCGACCAGGATGCCCGCGCCCACGATGATCGTGAACACCGTCACCTTGATGCGCGCCTTCCAGAAGGGAAGGCCCCGCTGAATGCCATAGGAGCGGTTCAACGCACTGCGCACCGCCTGCATGCCCGACGAGGCCGTCCATAGCGTGGTGACGACACCCAATGTCAGAAGTGCCTGGTTGCGCTGGGCCAGCAGTTGCTTGATGACCGGCTGCATCGCGTCCCGCACCGCCTGCGGCGCGTAGTCCATCACCCGATCCGCCAGCGCTGCCGCGTCGCCAGGCTCGCCGATGAAACCGGCAGCGGCGGAGACCAGGATCAACAACGGAAACATCGCAATCAGCGACGAGAAAGCCAGGCTGCCGGCCTGGTTCGCGCTCTGGTGATGGATGTAGTTGCGAACGGCGAGCCACACAACCCGCAGTCCGCGCGTGGACATCGCGGCCAGCTGGAAGCGGCGCCAGGCCTGGTGCAGCGACGTCAAGTCTTGTGCCCGGATTCTTCCGGGCCGCTGGGGTCCTGTTGGGGCGAATTGCCCTGATGCTTCATCGGGATCTTTCAAGGCCAGTTCCTCGTCGGCACCTTCCGCCACTCCCGCATTTTTTCGCGTAGGACGGAGTCACATGCCAAGGGACGTCCTATTCGCCCTCCACGCCGGGTTGTTCGATCCGGTCGAGCACTCGTTCCGGCGCCACGTTCCGGCTGAGTTCTTCAAGCTCCGGGTCGCGAGCCGATGCGAGTTCCATGCGATTGGCGATCTCCTTCACCAGCCCGAGCAGCTTCGTGATCTCGTGCTCGCTGAGCAGGCTGATCTGCAGGTCGAGATCCGCGCGCTGATCCGCCAGCGCTGCCATGCGGTTCTGGCTGATCATGACGAAAGTCGAGATGAAGATCGCTTCGACCGAGGCGACCATCGCGAGCACCACGAAGGTCGGATCAAAGGGCTCCAAAGGCGTCCAGCCGAGATTGATCACGAGCCAGGCGCCATAGATCACGAGATGAACGTAGACGAAAGCCATGCTTCCCGCGAGCCGGGTCATGGCGTCGGCGATCTTGTCCTGAATGCCGGCGGACGCGCTGTGCATGTGCCGCCGCTCCACCAGCGCGGCGATGTTGCGGTCGATCACCCCCGCGACGGGGGATTCTTCATCGTTCGCTGCGGTCTCCCTGTCCATTTGGATTCATCACAGTTGCGTCTTCCCGGTGCCCGTCCGGTCGTGCACCCATCGCACGGCCTGCTGCTCCGCGTGGCGCAGCGCCTCGGCGGCAGTCGCATAGGCGAACTCGGAGGTGTCGTTCGGAAGCTCGATCTTCTTGGTGACTGAAGGCCCGCCAACGCAGATTGCGACCGGCTTGAACGTGTTCCCCGGCATCGGCTCCGTGCCGCACAGGAACAGCCATCCGCGGTAGGCGAAGGGCCGCCCTTCGGTCGCGCCTTGCGATGTCGGTGCTTGCATGGAAGGTCTCCTAGTGTCTACAGAGCTTCCGGGCCGGGTGCGAGCGCGCGTGTCGGTACGACGTTGCGCGTACGGTAGGACCGCTCCCACCGCCGGGCTGCTTTCGGTAATTGCGGGTTCGTCCTACCTGCACTCATTGAATACTGTGAGTGAATACATGCTCTTAATGCCATGTCGCTGCCCTTCTTCCTTGTCGAAGACAACCTGCTGATTCAGAAGAACCTGATCTCGGCACTGGATGAATTGGCGGGAGCGAAGGTCATGGAAGTCTTTCCGTCGGAGGCGGAGGCCGTCGCGTGGCTCAAGGCAAATCCCGATCACTGGAAGCTCGGGGTGATCGACCTGTTCCTGGCCCAAGGCTCGGGACTCGGTGTTGTCCAGCAGTGTCGTGGGCGCTCTGCTGATCAGCGTGTGGTTGTGTTGACAAACTACGCGACTGCCGACATTGCCCGCAAGGCATTGGCCGGGGGCGCCGATGCGATCTTCGACAAGTCCACGGAACTGGATGCGTTTTTCGCTTACTGCACTGCACATCGGCTGGCGCTCCATCTTTGAGAGATTCGTGCTCTGAATTCCCCTGCTAACGTCTCCGCGGTCAGGATAGGTTCAGAACCCGGTGCTAGAGTTTTTTGCCGACTTGAAAACGCGCGCACGAGCAGTATTTCACCGGGATGATCACTACTTAGAAGAGGTCATGTCTCAAAGAGCTATTCCTTCGGTCTCTTCGATCCCTTCGATCCCTTCGATCTCTTCGGTTCCTTCGAAGTCACGGGCGCTGCTTGCATTCGAGGCCGCCTGCGAGCGCCTGCGCAACTCCCTGGACTCGCCGGGTGCCGAAGGCAGGCCCTCCGCCAGTTCCGCCGAACGGCAGCAGGCCTACCAGTTGATCCTGGAAGCGTTGGCGAACGTCCGTGACGCCTACGGCATCGAGACTGGGCCAATAGCGCCCATAGCGCAGGTAGCGCCGGCCATCCATGACCCACCACATACATCGGAGGCAAGCCATGGCAATCAACATCGAAGCGTCTGAAGAGATCTTCAGGCGTTGTGCAACGGCGGCGATGCTGATCAAGCCCGGCGATTCGCTGCCGATGCGGTTGCGCGACTACGGCATGCTCGTCGCGGACGAATGCGCAGAGGCGGTGAGGGGATACAGAAACGAGAGCCAGCGCGATGCGGGCGATTCGATCCGGGAAGTCTTTGGTGACTAGCCCTGCAGCAGAGGCGCCCCCCACAGCGTCGATGGAGATTCCCTTCGAGGACCAGCTTCTCGCGTTCGAGGCGCGGCTGGCCAAACAGGGACTCGCGTCGGCCCTGGAGCTTCTGAACGATCGAACGAAGTTCCGCTACACCGCGCTGCACCGGCTCAGGGGCGGCAATCTGCTCCCCGTGTGCGTCTTCGACCGCTTCAACGAAAACCGCGCCTATCTCCAGAGCGCGCAATTCCTGGCGGCGCTCGGCGCGATCACGGTGGAGGCCGGTGATTTCGTGACCTCGGATTGCAGCCAGGATGTTCGCCTGAAGCCGCTCGGCGGACTCATCATTTCCTATTGCGGCGTCGTTCTGGCGCCGGTGGATGGACCCGCATGCGGCGTGCTGTGCCACTTCGACATAGACAGCTGTGAAGTGCGGCCCTGCGAGTTGTCGTTCCTGCGGGCCGTGGCACCACTGCTCGTCCATTACGTCGAGTAGGGCCCTTGAAGAGGGCCCTTCGCGCGGGTCAGGCGGCCGCGGTGAGTTCGCCCATCAGCTCTTCCTTGCGGGTTTCAAGTTGATCGCGCAGGGCCATCAGGTCGAGTCCGTGCGCTGCACGGGCCTTGACGAAAATCTCGTTGCGCTCTTCCTTGACGTGGTGGTCGATGTATTCCCCAAGCACGGTCACCTTGGCGTCGAACTTGTCGTCGATCTCCGTGGCGCCCTGGATCTGGGCAATCAGGTCCTTGGCGCTGGCATGCTCCACCTCGGCTTCGTCGAGGAGGTCTGTCTCCTTGATGGCTTCGCGCACGGCGGGATAGAAGATTTCTTCTTCGATCTGTGCGTGAACGGTGAGCTCCGAACAGATCTCCTCGGCCAGTTCGCGCTTCTTGTCGGAAACGTTGGCGGCTTTCGAGTGGGTCAATTCTTCATAGGCCTTGAACAGCTTCTTGACGTTGCGATGGTCCGCATCGAGAAGGCTGCACGCGTCGGCGGCGGCGCGCTTGGTGGAAGTCGGCATCGTGGGGCTCCGGTTGAGTGGGGGATGAAAACAAGAACGAGTGACGAAGCATCTGAAGGCGAGGGCGGCACCCATGTCGGCTGCCGGTTGTCTATGCGGTAGGACCTCGCCCACTGCCGTTGAAAGTGCGGCGGCGACGATGCCAGGGCTTCAACAGGACCAGCAATGCGCCCGCGCCTGCACCCGCGCTGCACGCGACGAGCAAACCCGGATGCTTCTTGCCGTACTCCTGCAGAGGACGCTGGTCCATCTCCTCATGGAGCTCGGCGCGTGTCACGGCGAGCCTGGCCTTGGCGTCGAGGGAAGCGTCAGAGTCGTTCATGCAGTTTCTCCTTTCGGACCACACGAAGCAGGTCGAGGTCGGCTTCGAATTGCTGCTGCACTTCCTGCGCCTTCGGCACCACCGCCGAGCGCATCGCCGCAACGAGTCCGATCACGAACAGGAGCCACGCGACGCCCGGAACGACGACCAGCGCCCAGTGGAACCCCTGCAACACGCCGAGCATGATCGCCACGGCGGTCAGGCCCAATGCGAGCAGGAGACAAACCCCCGCCACCACGGCACCCGTCGCCTTGATCAGCATCGCGCGCTTGGCTGCGGAAAGTTCGGCTCGCATGAGAGCCACGTGGTTGGCCAGATGGCGTGCAACCAGGTCTGGCCGCCTGAGGATGACGGTAAAGAAGGGATGGATCACGGGCATTTGCTCCTGTGGCGGAGCGTTCGAGCGCGCCGTCATTGCGCATGTAGGAAGAAGGCGCGTGCAACCCGCAAGAAGCGCTGAGGACATGCGATGCAAGGCAATGGCGAATGGCCGCAAAACGATGGTGTAGGCGCACACCGGCAAGCTATGAGGACATTGGCGATGGCCTCTGCTGTGATTGCTGGGTCACGATGAGCGGTTCCATCCCAACCAACCCGACCACCAACTCCCAACCCAACAGCAGCGAAGGAAAAGTCATGACTGCACCACCTCAACGATCAGGCCAGTCCGGTCAGGTGGCCGATTCGGGCAGCGGGGACGGCACCCGCCCCGTCACCAGCGGCGGCGTCGACAACATCGGGGCCGGAGAAGCGTTCACCGGAAAGCAGACGCAAGGCGGCGACGTCTCGGGCCCGGCTCCTGTGGAGAGGAACTCCGACCGGCGCAAAAGCGTGGAAACCAGCCGTGAAGACGACTCGGCCCCTTACAACCTGAGGGAAGACCTCAGCTCGGAACAGAGTCGGGACCCCTCTTGACGCCAGCATTCGATATCGACATCGACATTCGACATCCGGCATTCGGAGGGGGAACGATGGAGCAGAAATTTCGGGTGCCATACCTCGAATGGGAATTCGTGTTCTTCGTCCCGGAGCGTGATTTCGACGGCGTGCTCCACGGCCGTGCGGAAGTGATCCGTACGCGCGACCTGCGGCTGGAATGCACTTTCTCCCTGTCCCGCAAGCAAGGTTCACTCCGACAGCTACGCGGAGAATTGAACGAGGAGTGCCTCGCCTGGGTTTCGGAATGGCGGCGCCGCAAACGCGGCGGCGGAGGAGGGTGAGGCCCCCGGTTTCGGCCTGGGCCTACTTGGGCGGCGCCTCGCTGACCATGCGGCGCAACAAGTGCTCATCGATCAGCTTGCGGATGGTCTCCACGTCGACCGGTTTCGTCAGGTGGGCGTCGAAGCCGGCATTGAGCGCATCCTGGATATCGCGCGGCTGACCCCAGCCGGTCGCCGCGATCAGCATCATTTCGGCGTTCCCAACATCGGCGCGCAATTGCCGTGCAACTTCATGGCCGTCCAGATCCGGCATGCCGATGTCCAGGAGCGCGACGTCGGGCCGGTGCGTTCGGGTGAGTTCGACCGCCTGCAGCCCGCCGTTGGCAATCACGACGCCGTAGCCCGCGCGCTCGAGCAGCTTGGCGAGCCCCCAGGCCGCATCGCGGTTGTCGTCCGCGACGAGGATCTTTGTCTCGCGCGATGGCGGGACGTCCAGCGGCACGAGCTGGCGCGGGGTCGGGGGGGCGTCCAACGCCGTGGCGCGGAACACCGGCAGGCCGAAGCGGAAGCGGCTGCCTTGTCCAGGGCCCGCCGAAGTCGCATGGATCCATCCTCCATGCAACTGCACGATGCTGCGCGAGAGCGCGAGCCCGATGCCGAGTCCGCCGGCGATCCTCTCGCGCGCCTCCGGGGCCTGCACGAACATGTCGAACATGGCGTCGATCTCTGCGGGCACCATGCCGATTCCATCGTCGGCGACAGTCACCACCACTTCGTTCTCGACAAGCTCGGCCGACACGCTGATGTGTCCGCCGGCCGGCGTGTACTTGGCGGCGTTGCTCACGAGATTGCTGATGACCTGCGCCAGTCGAACCGGATCGGCATCGACTTCCAACTCGACGACGGGAAGCCTCACGGTCAGGGTGTGATTGGCGGCATCGATCTGCGGACGGGTCGCCTCCAGCGCTGACTCGACCACGGCCGAAACGCGAACCGCCTGGCGCTGCAGAGCGAGCCTGCCGAGGCGGAGGCGCGAGACGTCGAGCAGATCGTTCAGCAGTTCGCGCATCGCCGCCGCCTGCCGGCGCACGACGTCGGCGGCCCTGTTGCGGTCGCCGTCGGTGTCCGGGCCTTCGAGCACCTGGGCCGCCGACGATATCGATGCGAGCGGCGTCCGGAGCTCATGCGACAGGACCGCGAGGAACCGGTCCTTGGCCGCGTCGGCCACTTCGAGTGCCCGCCGGGCCGAAAGGTTGTCCTGCAAGGCTTCGAGCAACTCCGCCTTGCTGCGCTCCGCCGCGTCCTGCGCCTTGCGCATCAGCGTCTGGTCGCGAAGCACCTTGACGAATCCGACCGCGGCGGCGGCGCTGTCCCGCATCAGCATCATCGCGCCGCTCGCCCAGAAGCGCGTGCCGTCCTTGCGCACGTGGAAGCGATCGTCGGCGGCGCGACCCTCGGTCCGGGCGAGGTCAGCCTCTTGCTCGGGTGCGCCGGCGGCTCGATCCTCTTCGGTGAAGATCACGTCCACCGAGCGGCCGACGACTTCCTTTTCCGAGTAGCCGAGGATGCGCTGCGCACCCGCGTTCCAGGTCGTGACGCGGCGGTCCAGGTCCGTCGAGAAGATGGCGAACTCGTCGGCGTTCTCGATCACCAGGCGCAACTGCTCGCGGCTTTCGCGCAGTTCGGCCTCGACCTGCTTGGCGACCGTGATGTCGCGCGCGGTGGCGGTGCCCGCCATCACTCGGCCGTTGTCGTCGTGGATCGGCGAAATGGTCATGGAGACCTGAAGCGTCGAGCCATTCTTGCGCCGTCGAACGGTTTCGAAGTTCTGCACCTGCTGACCGGCGATGACTTTGTCGAGCAAGGCCGTCTCACGCACGTCCTGCTCTGGGGACAGGATGGAGAGCGGCCTGCCGATGATCTCTTCCTCCGCATAGCCGAACATGGATTCGGCCCCGCCGTTCCAGCTCAGGATCGTGCCGTCCAGCGCGAAGCTCATGATGGCGTCGCTGGAGAAGGCAACCACCGCCGACAGCCAGAGCCGCACTTCCTCCGCCTGCTTGCGCTCGGTGATGTCGATGAAGGACAGCACGATCCCGGCGATCCGGTCGTCGGTCGTGCGATAGGGCAGCAGGCGCGCGAGGAACCAGCTGCCGTCGGCCTGTCCGACTTCGCGCTCGACCGGCACGAGCCGTTCCAGGACGCGATGCGCATCGGCACTGAGTTCGCGGTAATTGAGTTGCGTCGTCAGGTCGGCCAGCGGCCGGCCCAGGTCGGTCGGGATCAGGTTGAACAAGCTGATGGCCGAGGGCGTATAGCGCTTGATGCGCAGGTCGCGGTCCAGGAAGATGGTCGCGATCGCCGTGGCGTCCATCAGGTTCTGCATGTCGCTGTTGGCGTGGCCCAGTTCGTCGACCTTGGCCTTGAGTTCGTGGTTGACCGTCGTCAGCTCTTCATTGATGGACTGCAGCTCCTCGCGGCCGGTTTCCAGTTCCTCGGTGGCCGAACGCAGTTCTTCGTTCATGGCCTGCAATTCCTCGTTGCTGGCCTTGAGCTCTTCGGTGGATGCCTCGTACTGCTCGACCGTGTCCCGCAGATGCGCTTTGAGCCGCTCCAGTTCGCGATCGAGGTGGCGGGCGACCGGGTCGGGCTCCTTGAGCCGAGCCGCGGCATCCGCCGGTTCGGGCGTCTGCACCGCCGCGGGCCGGCTGTCGAGCAGGACGATGTACAGATCGGCCCCCGGTTCACCCACCGGCGTCACGCTCAGGCGAAGGACCAGCGCCTCGCCATCGAGTTCGATAGGGAGGTCCGGCACTTCGGAAGTCTTCCGTGTCTGACCGGCTTCGAGCAGCGCCGCCCGCAACTCGATGCGCAGGGCCGAGTTCACCGATCGCAGCAGATTGCGGCTCGGCTCGCCGCCCGTGAATTGCAGAAACCGTCCGGCGCTCGGCGACAGGTGGACGATTTCGTATTCGCTGTCCACGAGGATGGAAGGCGGCGCCAGCTCTTCCAGCAGACGCAGGTGCAGTTCGCCCCAGGAAGTCCGATGCGAATGCTCCGGCATGCGGCCGGCGCGCTGCAGCGGCAGCGAGGGCTGAGCGGCCGCGGCCGTCGACGCTGCCTCCGTTGCAACCTGCACGCCCGGCGAGAACGCGCCGCGCTGCATCTGCAATGCCAGAGTGCCCGGACCCGACGGTACCGGAAGGCCAATGCGCGGCGCCGCGCGTTGCTTGTAGATCCGGTACTTCTTGTCGGCCACGGCAAACAGCGGGCTGCCGTCGTCCACCGATTCCGACGAGCCCAGGAACAGAACGGCGCCCGGATTCAGCGCGAAATGGAAGGTCTCGAAGACGCGCGCTTGCGCGTCCCGGTTCAGATAAATCAGGAGGTTGCGGCAGCTCACGAGGTCGAGCCGCGAAAACGGAGAGTCCTTCAGCACGTTGTGCGTTGCAAAAAGCACCATCTCGCGCAACTCCCTGCGCACGCGATAGCCGCGATGCTCCTTGGTGAAGAAGCGTTGAAGGCGATCGTCGGACACGTCGGCTTCGATGGCCGCCGGGTAGAGGCCTTCGCGCGCTGCCTGGATCGCTTCCTCGTCGAGGTCGGTCGCGAAGATCTGGATCAGGGGCGGCGCGTCGACCTCGCGCGCGTATTCGGCCAGCATCATTCCGACCGAGTAAGCCTCTTCGCCCGTCGCGCAGGCCACGACCCACACGCGAACCGTTTCGTTCGGCCCCCGTTTGGCGAAGAGCGCCGGCATCTGCCGCTGCAGCGCCGCGAACGATTCAGGGTCGCGGAAGAAGTTGGTGACGCTGATCAAGAGATCCTGCAGCAGCGCACCGGCTTCCGCGGAATTCGTGCGCAGGCAATTCAGGTAGCTGGGCAGATCCTCGATCGAATTGACCTGCATGCGCCGGGCGATGCGGCGCAGCACGGTGGCGCGCTTGTACGACGAGAAGTCGCGCCCGGTGCGAGCGCGCAGAAACGTCAGGATGTCGCGCAGCGCCGCTTCGTCGTGCCCGGGCGGCGGACGCGAGGCTTGCGAGGCGGGTTCTTCTTCCGTCGGGAGCCGCAGCTGTTCGCCAAGCCGGTGGTAGCGCAGCAGGCGCTCCGACATCTGCGACACCGGCAGCACCCAGTCCACCATGCCGGTCTCGATCGATGCGCGCGGCATGCCGTCGTACTCGGCCTCCTCGGGCGATTGCGCGACCGTGAGGCCGCCTCGTTCCTTGATGCGCTTGATGCCGATCGCGCCGTCGCCGTCAGCGCCTGACAGCACCACCGCCGAGGCTTTCGGACCGTGCGACTCCGCCAGAGAGCGCAGGAACAGATCGACGGCCAGGGGGCGGCCCCTGCGTTTGAGCAGGCCGAGCTGCAGTTGATCGCCCGCGGTCTGCAGCGACTTGCCGGGCGGAATGACGTAGATGTGATCGGGCTCGATCGTCAGCGTCTCCTGGACCTGGATCACGGGCAAACTCGTGCAGCGCTGCAGCAGTTCGGCCAGCGTGCTTTCATGATCCGCGGCGAGGTGCAGCACGACCACGAAGGCGACGCCCGGCGCTTCAGGAACACTCTTGAAGAAAGTGACCAGCGAGCCGATGCTGCCCGCGGAACCGCCAATGCCAACGACCGGCACCGCGGCCACTGTGCGCGGCAGGGTGGAGGCCGTCTTTTCGGCGTTCTGTTCGCTGGGTTCGGTGGTCCCTTCAGGCTCCGGTGCGCTCATCCTGCCCTTTCGCAAAAGTTCGGCCAACGTTCGAAAAGCCCGAAATTATGCGCCGCAT
Organism: Variovorax sp. 10N420; assembly: GCF_056394705.1. Lineage (NCBI taxonomy): Bacteria > Pseudomonadati > Pseudomonadota > Betaproteobacteria > Burkholderiales > Comamonadaceae > Variovorax > Variovorax sp. 10N420. The sequence goes on from NZ_JBFTIJ010000016.1 coordinate 36,514, forward strand.
CGAGGCCTGCGGATGTGCATCGCAAGGCGCGCGTGAGCGACCGCACCCCGGTAGTTCTTGCGGCAACTCTTACCGACCGCGGGCGCCAGGCACGAATCAAGCTCGGCAGTCGGGAGCGGGCACTTGGGCACGGCATTTGCCTACATGGAGGCCGTACACCAGAACACCATCATGCAAGCAAACGAGCCGGGCGCCGGCACCCCTCCATTGGCCCTTGCGGGAAACCACGCGGGGCACCACTTCAACTACCAAGGCTGGGACGTGACCCTGCAGCTCGATGGCGTGAGCCGCGAGGGGCACGTGAGCGGACATGCGGATCTGCGCGCCGGCAACTACAGCTGCCGCCTGGTGCTCGCGACTCCCCACGGCGATGGCGCCAGCGCACTGCGCGCACTTGCGCAGAGAGCCCGGACGCTGATCGCCGATCGCGAAGCGCTGGCTGCCTCGATCAAGCGGAGCGGCGGCGACACCAACCCGGCATAGGGAGCGTTCATGTCACCCCACGTCCGTTTGGGGCTGTGCCTTCTCCAGCAACTGGCGCTCATGCAGGTCCTGCGTGAATTGGCGCGGGTGCTGCGCGTCAGCGGGCGCGGCGAGCCGCCGGGCTGGGACGGCGCGACGATCTCCCAGCGATTCGACAACTACCACCGCGAACTCCTCGCCATACGCGGCTCGTTCACCGCGGAGGATCTGAGCCAGCTCCGGATCTGCCGCGCTGTGTTCCTGCGCCGGATGATGGCAAGCGCTTCGGCGCGCTTGGGCGGATGGGAGGACTCGGTGTCGCTCGAAGACGCGCCGGTCTCGCGGCTTTTCGAATGGCTGTCCCATGATTTCGAGCGCCTGGAGCTCTCGGCGCTCGAAGAAGGCATGACCATGCGCGAGACCGCGTTCTATCTGCAGATCGTCGGCATCCAGGAGGTCTAGCCGGTTGCGCCGGCTCGACGGAACTACCGGCCGCCCGGCTGAAGTTGCGGCAAGTTTTTCAAGCAGCCGCCTGGCGGATTGCCCGACGTTCCAGTGCCGCAGCCGTCGCCGGCATGGCACGACTATTGCCGGAGTAATGGCACACAAGCCGAATCACGCACCAGGACTGCTCCATGGAAATCCAAGCACACGCCCCTCGTCCCCGTCAGTTCGTTCCGCAAGATCTCGATCATGTGGACCTCAACGACGTCTACCAACTGCGTTTCTGGATGCAGGAGTTGCAAGTGACGGAAGGCCGCCTGCGAGCGGCGGTCGCCGCGTGCGGCACGAGGATCGCGGCTGTGAAGAGGTACCTGGGTATCGCCTGAAGGAAAGGCCAATGCAATGGGTGAGTGAGGACGCCGCCGCAGCCAAGTGCCGGGCAGAAGCCGGACAAGCTACCGCAGTTTGGCGCCGAGTCGCCGATGGGCCGGCCTGGACAGCCGGCCGGGATCGCGGGCCTTTACGTCCTTCACATCCTTTACGTTCTTTGCGCTCTTCTCGCTTCCTCCGAAGCGAGCTTCACCAGCGGAGACGTCATTGCCAGCACGGGCGGCAAGCCGGCCGGCTGATGCACCGAGCATCTCGGCCAGCCGCATGGCGTCGTGCGGCGCGTGCGCCTTGACGTCGTTGTCGAAGTAGCAATAGACGTCGCGGCGCGCGCGCGTCGGCGCCGCACGGGTGGACGCACACCGTGCATCGGGCGGCTGGCCGCCATCGCGCCATGCTTCGATGCGGCGCGCCCATCGTGACAGCGCCTCGTCGCTGTAGCCGCTGGCGTAGAGCTGGGTATCGCCATGAAGCCGCACGTAGACGAAGTCGGCCGTGACATCCTCGATCAGCGGAAATCGCCCGGCGGTGTCCGCCACGACGAGCGCCATGCGATGTTCGCGAAGCAGGGCGATGAACGCCGGGTCGACAAAGCTCGGATGGCGGACCTCGAGCGCATGCCGCAGCGGCCGCTCGCCATCCGATTGCAGCCACGTGCGGCCCGCCGTGCGCTCGTCGTGCATGCGACCGAGCGCCTTCGCTTCTTCGGTGTCTTTCGGCAGCAGCGAAAGAAAAGCGCCGATCAGTTCCGCGTTCCATTGCAGGGTCGGCGGCAGCTGCCAAAGAATCGGTCCGAGCTTGGCGCCGAGCGCCAGCGGTCCCGACGCGAAGAAGTTGGCGAGCGCCGTGCGGACTTCCTTCAAGCGCAGAAGGTGAGTCACGTAGCGCGGCCCCTTGAGCGCGAAGACGAAATCGTCCGGCGTCTCGGATGCCCACCCCTGGTACAGCGGCGGCCGCTGCAGCGAATAGAACGAGCCGTTGATTTCCGTCGACGACAGCACGCTCCCCACAAAGGCGAGTTCTTCCCGCTGCTTGAGCCCCTTGGGATAGAACGCGCCGCCGCGCCACTCGGCGTAGCGCCAGCCCGAGACGCCGATCCGCAAATCGCCCGAATGCTTGGAACTCTTGGAAGGCTTCGAAGCCCTGGTCATGCAGGGACGCTGCGGCAAACCGGCAGGCACGCCCGTAGGAAGAGCGCCCACTCGTAGGTCCGCGCCTTCCGTGTCATCAGTGCCGGGACGACACAAGGTGGCAATCCGCTCACGATGTTCGGGGGTACGGAGTACAGAGCGGAGTACGGCTTCGAGCACAACAGTCAAACCACCGGAGACCATCGTGAGTGAAGAGAAATTCGAGCACTATCGGCATCCATCGGGCGGATGGGGTTCTCTCAAGGCAGTGACCTCGCATCTTCTTCACGAAGGGATCGCGATCGCGGGTGCCAGAGCGCTGCTGCATCAGAACAAGCCGGACGGATTCATGTGCGTGAGTTGCGCATGGGCGAAGCCGGCGGAGCCGCACCCTGCCGAGTTCTGCGAGAACGGTGCGAAGGCGACGGCCTGGGAGCTCACGTCCAAGCGGCGCACCGCTGAATTCTTTGCATCGAACACCGTCGAAAGACTGCTCCAGATGAGCGACCACGACCTGGAAGCGGGCGGTCGCCTCACCGTCCCGATGAAGTGGGACGCGGCATCGGACCGCTACCTCGAAGTGAGCTGGGAAGACGCGTTCCAGGGTATTGGCGCCGAACTGCGTTCGCTGCGCGAGAGTTCGCCCGAATCGGTGGTCTTCTACACGTCGGGGCGGGCATCGCTGGAAGCGAGCTACATGTACCAGCTCATGGCGCGCCTCTACGGCAACAACAATCTGCCGGACAGCTCCAACATGTGCCATGAAAGCACGTCGGTCGCATTGCCTGAGAGCATCGGCGTTCCGGTGGGAACGGTCGATCTCGGCGACTTCGAGACAACCGATGCGATCTTCTTCTTCGGCCAGAACGTCGGCGTGAGCAGTCCGCGCATGCTGCACCAGCTGCAGGAAGCGCGGCGCCGCGGCGTGCCGATCATCACCTTCAACCCCCTGCGCGAACGCGGGCTCGTGAATTTCGCGAACCCTCAATCGCCCAAGGAAATGCTGACGCCGGCGGACACCACGATCAGCACGCAGTACCTTCAGCTCAAGATCGGCGGCGACATCGCTGCGATGACGGGGCTCTGCAAGGCCGTTCTCGCCGCCGACGACCCGTCGGCCAATGGCGGCCAGGGCAGCACCGTCGACCGTGGATTCATCGCCCAGCACACCCACGGCTTCGATGAATTCCAGCGCTTCGTCGAAGACACGAGCTGGGAGTCCATCGAGCGCGAGAGCGGCTTGCAGCGCGATGCCATCGAAGCGGCAGCACGCGTGTTCGCCAAGGCACGCGCAGTGATCGGCGTCTACGGCATGGGCCTGACGCAGCATCGAAAAGGGGTGCAGAACGTGCAGATGGTGACCAATCTGCTGCTGTTGGGTGGCCACATCGGCCGACCCGGTGCCGGCATCTGCCCCGTGCGCGGGCACTCGAACGTGCAGGGACAGCGCACGGTGGGCATTTCGGAAAAGCCTGAACTCGTGCCGCTGGACAGGCTCGCGGAACTCTATGGCTTCGAGCCGCCGCGGAAGAAGGGACTGAACACGGTCGAGACCTGCGAAGGCGTGCTCGACGGATCGGTGCGCGCCTTCGTCGGGCTCGGCGGCAATTTTGTTCGTGCGGTGCCGGATACGCGCCGCATGGAAGCCGCATGGCGGCGGCTGCGCCTGACGGTCAACATCGCCACCAAGCTCAACCGGACGCATCTGGTGCATGGCGAGGTGTCGTACCTCCTGCCTTGCCTGGGCCGTATCGAGATCGATCGCCAGCGCACCGGACCGCAGACGGTATCGATGGAGGACTCGACCGGCTACTTCCATGCGTCGCACGCCGTGGCGGAGCCGGCCGCGACGACGCTTCGCTCGGAGATCGCGATCGTTGCCGGCATCGCCAAGGCAACGCTGCCGCCGAATCCGCGCGTGCCGTGGGACGACTGGGTCGATGACTACTCGCGCATCCGCGATGCGATCGAGGCGACGTGGCCGGATGTGTTCACCGACTTCAATGCCCGCTTCGGCAAGCCGGGGGGCTTTCAACGGCCGATCTCGGCGAACAAGCACGAGTGGAAGACACCGACCGGCAAGGCCAACTTCGTCTTGCCCGGTTCGCTCGAGGTCGACCCCGATGCGCCGGAGACCGGGCCGGACGTGCTTCGCCTCATGACCATCCGCAGCGACGACCAGTTCAACACCACCATCTACAGCCTGGACGACAGGTTCCGCGGCGTGCATGGCACGCGGCGCGTGCTGTTGATGAACCCGTTCGACATCGACCGGCTCGGCTTCGAGGAAGGCGCCATCGTCCGCGCGACGACCGCGGTGGACGACGGCGAAACACGCGAGGTCGACGGGCTGCGCGTCACGCCCTACAACATCCCGCGCGGCTGTGCCGCCGGCTACTACCCAGAGTGCAATCCGCTTCTGCCGCTGGCCCACCATGCCGAACGCGCGAAGGTGCCCGCGGGCAAGTCGATTCCCATCCGCCTGCAAGCCGGTTCGCCAGCAGCCCACGCTTGACGAGCGGCCATGCAGGACGCGCTCGCGCCAGCCGGAGTCCAGGCCGCTCACATCTATGGGCTGTGGCAGTTCACGCTCATCGTGTGCATGCTCGTCTTCGCCGGCGTGCTGCTCGCGCTGCTCGTCGCCATGCGAAAGGGCTCGTCCGCGCGGCACCCTTCGCCGGCGGTGCCGGATCCCGCCAGCGCGGGCGAGCGGAGCGCAGGACGCGCCGTGCTGGCGGCGACGCTGCTGTCGTCGGCGGGGCTGGTGGTTCTGGTGGGCGCCGACATTTCCACCGATCGATCGCTGTCTCGGCTTGCGGTGGACGACGCGCTGCACATCCGCATGGTCGGGCACTCGTGGTGGTGGGAAGTGTCCTATGGCGCCGAAGGGCAGCCGCCCGATTTCAAGCTCGCCAACGAGCTGCACGTGCCGGTTGGACGCCCGGTCGTGATCGCCCTGGACAGCGTCGACGTGATCCACACCTTCTGGGTTCCGAACCTGCATGGCAAGAAGGACATGCTGCCCGGCCGGCCGACGACCATCGAGTTCAGGGCCGACAAGCCCGGCGTGTACCGCGGGCAATGCGCGGAGTTCTGCGGGCAGGAGCACGCACTGATGGCGCTCTCGGTCACCGCCGAATCGCCGGAAGACTTTGCAGCGTGGGAGGCCTCGCAGCGAGCGCCCGCCGCGCAGCCTTCTGATGCGGAGGCGCTTCGGGGCCAAGCCATCTTCATGTCGGGCACCTGCGCGCAATGCCATGCGATCAAGGGCACGTCGGCGCAAGGCGCGCTCGGACCCGACCTGACGCACCTGGCGGGCCGCAGGACCATCGCGGCCGGCGCCATCGCCAACACGCCGAGCGAACTCGCCGCCTGGATCGTCGATCCCCAAGCCAAGAAGCCTGGCAGCTGGATGCCGGCGAACCCGCTCGCGCCCGACGACGTGCGCGCCCTCGTCGCCTACCTCGGTACCCTCCAATGAAGCCGGCCCAAGCGTCGATCGCCGCGCGCACGAAGCGGGTCGACGGCGAGGATTCGCCCGAAATCGCCGCAGCGCTGATGAATGCATGGCGCGATCCGCCTGGCTGGCGGGGTGTGCTGTCCGCCATCGACCACAAGACCCTGGGCCGGCGCCTCATGCTGACCACCTTCGCCTTTTTTCTGATTGCGGGGCTGCTGGCGCTGGCGATGCGTACGCAGCTCGCAAGGCCCGGCCTGCGCCTCATGAGCCCCGACGTCTACAACCAGCTCTTCACGGTGCACGGCTCCACGATGATGTTTCTCTTCGCGGTGCCCGTCATGCAAGCGGTGGCGGTCTACCTCGTGCCGTTGATGATCGGTGCGCGGTCCATCGCCTTCCCGCGCATGAACGCCTATGCCTACTGGGTGTTCCTCTTCGGCGGAATCTTTCTCTATGCGGGTCTCGTGTTCGGCAACGGGCCGAACACGGGCTGGTTCAGCTACGTCCCGCTGTCCTCGGGCGACTACTCGCCGAGCAAGGGACCCGACATCTGGGCGCAGATGATCACCTTCACCGAGCTGTCGAGCCTGTTGGTCGCGGTCGTGCTCATCACCACCATCTTCAAGATGCGGGCGCCGGGCATGACGCTCGGACGCATGCCGCTCTTCGTATGGGCCACGCTGGTGACGCAGTTCATGGTGCTGTTCGCGATGCCGGCCGTGATGCTGGCGAGCACGTCGCTCATCCTCGACCGCCTGGTCGGCACGCAGTTCTTCAGCCCGCAGCGCGGCGGCGACGTGCTGTTGTGGCAGCACCTGTTCTGGTTCTTCGGTCATCCGGAGGTCTACCTGATCTTCATCCCGCCGCTGGGTTTCATCTCCACCATCATCGCGACCTTCTCGGGGCGGCCGATCTTTGGCTACACGGCCATGGTGCTCGCGCTGATCGCGACGGGGTTCCTGGCGTTCAGCCTGTGGGTCCACCACATGTTCGCCACCAACCTGCCGGAACTCGGCAAGGCCTTCTTTACCGCTTCGAGCCTGTCCATTGCCGTTCCTTCCGCAGTGCAGATCTTCTGCTGGATGGCGACGCTGTGGCACGGGCGCGTGCGGCTTGCGACGCCCCTGTATTTCGTCCTCGCCTTTTTCTTCATCCTCGTGCTGGGCGGGTTGACGGGCCTGATGCTCGGATCGGTCTCGATCGACCTGCAGGTGCACGACACCTACTTCGTCGTCGCCCATCTGCATTACGTGCTGTTCGGCGGCGGGGTGTTTCCGCTCTTCGGGGCGTTCTATTACTGGTTTCCGAAGTTCAGCGGGCGCATGCTGAACGAGAAAGCGGGCCTCTGGCATTTCTGGCTCTTCTTCGTCGGCTTCAACCTCACCTTCTTTCCAATGCATCTGCTGGGTCTGTGGGGCATGCCGCGCCGCGTCTGGACCTATCCCGAGGGCATGGGCTGGGACTCGCTGAACCTCATGGCAACGATCGGTGCCTGGACCATCGGACTCAGCGTGGCGACCTTCCTCGGCAATGTCGCCTGGAGCCTGTGGCGGGGCCGCGTGGCCGGACCGAACCCTTGGGGCGCCTCGACGCTGGAGTGGCTGGCCGCCAGCCCGCCGCGCCCGCACAACTTCAACGTCATTCCCGTGGTCCAGTCCGCGGAACCGCTCTGGGAGCCCAACGGAATACCGTCGACCGTGAGCGGGCTCGCGACCGACGCGCGAGAGGTCCTGGTCACCAGCGTGATCGAGGCGCATCCTGAGAACCGTCCGCTCTTCCCCATGCCCACGGCGTGGCCCTTCTGGAGTGCCGTCGCCACGACCGTGCTTTTCGTCGGATCGGTCTTCACGCCTTGGGCGGTCGTCTGGGCCGCCTTCCCGCTGACCGCGGTCCTGATCGCCTGGTTCTGGCCCAACAAGAGAGAAAACGCCCATGCCGTGGCGCTGGAGCAGAGGCCGTGAGCGTGCCCGGCGCGACGCTCCCTGCCACGCCCGGTGCAAGGCTCGAAGTCGGTCATCTGCCGACCTATGGCTTCGGCACCCGGAGCCTGATGTTCTGGGGCACCCTCGGACTGATGCTGATCGAAGGCACGGTCTTCGGGCTCGGCGTGATGACGTATTTCTACCTGTGGGGCGTTTCGCCCCAATGGCCGCTCGGCGCACCACCGCCGCGCCTCTTGTGGGGCACGATCAACACGGTGCTGCTCTTCGTGAGCATGTGGCCCAACGAACTCGCCAGGCGCGCCGCCAATGCCGAGAACCGGCGCGTGGCACGGCGCTGGCTGGTGGTGTGCGCCTTGTTCGCGATCGCCTTCCTGGCCGTACGCGCGCTGGAGTTCGGCGCGCTCAACATATCGTGGGACGCCAATGCCTACGGCTCCGTCATCTGGATTCTGCTGGGGCTGCATACGACGCACCTGATCACCGACCTTGTCGATACGGTCGTGCTGGGCGTCCTGCTCTTCACCGGCCCCTTCGAAGGCAAGCGGTTCAGCGACGTGAGCGAGAACGCGGTGTACTGGTATTTCGTCGTGGCGAGCTGGCTGCCGATCTATGCGGTCATCTACCTGGCGCCCCTGTTCTGACGACGAAGGGGCTCGAACGTGATCCGCTCGATCCGCTTGCGACATCTCCCGGCAGCAGGATTCGCACTCTGTGGCGCATCGATGGCGCATGCACACACCGGTGCTGCGACGACTGTCGCATGGGCACCTTCATGGAACTTCGAACTCGGTGTGAGTCTGCCGCTGCTGATCTCGGCCCTGCTGTATGCGGCCGGGCACCGGACACTCCTGCAGCGTGCGAGATCAAGCCGCGCGATCCTGAAACGGCAGGCGGTTGCCTTCGCCGCAGGATGGATCGCATTGGTCGCCGCGCTCCTGTCGCCGCTGGACGCGTTGGGCGGCGCTCTTTTTTCGGCGCACATGGTGCAGCATGAATTGATGATGATCGTGGCGGCGCCGTTGCTGGTCATCGGCCGTCCGCTGCTCACGATGCTGTGGGCGTTTCCCGCGCGCGGACGAACGCTCATCGGCAAGGCAATGCGCTCCGGCGGCGTTCGTGGCACATGGCGGTTCATCACGCGGGCGAGCGTCGCCTGGGTCCTGCATGCGGCAGCGCTTTGGCTCTGGCATGCACCGCGCCTGTTCGAGGCGGCCCTGGCTGACCCCGCGATACACGCGTTGCAGCATGCGAGCTTTCTGGGCAGTGCGCTGCTGTTCTGGTGGACGATCTTCGGAGCGCATGCACGAAACCTCAACGGCAACGGCAACGGCAGCAACGGCGGTGCGGCCATGCTCTCGCTGTTCACGACCATGGCCCATACCGGCGCGCTCGGCGCGCTGCTGACGCTGGCACCGGCGCTCTGGTATCCGTCATACATCGAGTCGGCCACCGCATGGGGCTTCGATCCGCTCCAGGACCAGCAACTCGGTGGCCTGGTCATGTGGGTGCCGGGCGGCCTTGCATACCTCGTCGGCGGGCTGGTGGTGGCTGCGCAACGCCTGCTGCAGCGCGACGGGCGTCCCTTGGTTCCAGGTACCGGCGCGGGACCATGAAACGGCAACCACGTCGCCTTGCCCTTGCTTGCGCCGCGATGGCGGCCCTGCAGTGCGCAGCGGCGCCGCCGTCGCTATCCCCGTCCCCATCCGCTCTGCGCGACCAAGGCGAGTACCTCGCGCTGGTCGCTGGCTGCGCGTCTTGCCATACCGATCCGAATGGCGGCCGCCCCTTCGCGGGCGCACGCAGTGTTCCGTCCCCCTTCGGCCCGATCGTGACCACGAACATCACGCCCGACAAGGAGGCCGGCATCGGACGCTACACCTTCGCCGATTTCGAGCGGGCCCTTCGCGACGGCGTCACGCCCAGCGGCCGCCGCCTCTATCCGGCGATGCCGTACACGGCCTACACGAAGATGCGCGAAGAAGACCTCCAGGCGCTCTACGTCTATCTGATGGAAGGCGTCGAGCCGGTGCCCGTGAAGCCACCCGAGACGAAGCTGCCTTTCCCGTTCAACCAGCGCTGGATGCTGCGCCTCTGGCAGCTTGCGTTCCTCAAGAAGGGCGTCTATGAGCCAGAGCCCGGCAGGGATGCCGCCTGGAACCGCGGCGCCTACCTGGTGCAGTCCACCGCGCATTGCGGCAGCTGCCATACGCCGCGCGGAATGGGCTACCAGGAGCGCGGCGAGAACGAGTCGTCGAGCCAGTTCCTTGCGGGCACCGTCACCAATGATTGGTTCGCGCCCAACCTGACGGGCGACTCCGGTGCCGGCCTCGGGCGCATCGACCAGCAAGCGGTCGCCTCCTTCCTGAAGAACGGCAAGGGCGGCGGGCTGGTCGCCTACGGGACCATGGCCGAAACGGTGAACGAATCGCTGCGCTATATCAGTGAAGAAGACGCCAACGCCATCGCCGGCTACCTGAAATCATTGCCGGCGCAGCAGCCTTCGGGCCAGTACGACCCGAAGCCGGACCGTGAGCAGTGGGCAGAAAAGGGCAATCACACCGCAGGCACCCAGTCCGTGGGTGCGGCGGTCTACGCCGGCTTCTGTGCGCAATGCCACCAGCAGGAAGGCAGGGGGCTGCCGCCGGGCATACCCCGCCTGGCGGGCAATCCCAGCGTGCTGGGCAAGGACACGACATCCCTCATCCGTCTGGTGCTCGAAGGCGGACGTGCGGCACAAACGACCGATGAGCCGCCCTCGGAGATGCCTTCGTTCAACCGCACGCTGAACGACGTGCAGATCGCGCAGGTTCTCACCCACATCCGAACGACCTGGGGGAATGACGCGCGCCCGGTGTCGTCCGGCGACGTCGCGAAGCTGCGCCGCAAACTCAAGCGGCCGCCGTGAGCCTGGCCCGGTGCCTTCGCCGCATTCGCAAGGTTTGCAGCATCGACCGCTGAAGCGTCCTACAAACCGGCCAGAGTGCCACGCACATCGATGGGCCGAGGCACTGCATAGCTTTGCATCTGCATCACAGGAGATGACGATGGCACCCGCTTCCAAAGAGCCCACAGCGCCGGCGAACCCGAATGGTCCGCCGCTGAGCAAAGTCATGCCCACAAAAGCGGAGGCGCGGGCCTCGGGGCTGGAGGGCGCCGGGCCGGTGCAGAAAGTCGATCTGGATTCGCCCGAGAACGTCAATCGATGGCTGCGCGAACTCGACGTCACGCGCGATCAGCTCGAAGCAGCGGTGAAGGCGGTCGGCACGAGTGCGACGGAGGTCGAGATGTACCTGAAGGGCAGCCGCTCTTCGACCAATGCCGATCAGTTGACCGGCAAGCCTGGCCCCTGAGGCGAGGCCCTGGCTTCGAGCCCCGTCAGAGCGCCCCCTTGGCAATCCACCGCGTCAACCCAGCTTCGTAGCGCGCCCGCGCGGCTTCGAGCGGTGGCCGGTCATCGGCTTCCCGTGAGTCGTCGAGCGCCATCCGGAAGTAGCCCATCTGAAATGCCAGATAGCACGGCTTGAGAAATCGAAGGAGGTCCTCGTCCAGGCGAACGCCTGCCGCACGCAGCTGCCCGATCAGCGTCAGCTCTTCTTTGTCGGACAGCGACAACTCCACAGTCGCGCCCGCAATGTCCCACGCGACATCCTGGCAACCGACCAGATCGTGCGCCGCGTGGTGGTCGACGGCATCTGTCTTGAGAAAGCGGTCTTCCTGCATCAGCCACTCCCATGCATGCAAACGGCTGTCGGTCTCGATCGGCATCACACGCGCCTGGAGCGAGGCAGCAAGAGACTCCCTGGCTTGCCAGGCCGTGGCCGCCGTGGCTCCGAGGGCCTCTTGCGTGTTGTGGCGCGCCATGGCTTGCAATTGAACCAGCGAAGCGCCACGGCCGCTCGGAGCCGGGAAACGCAGGGCGCGATAAGCAAGATAGGCACTCAGGTGCGCGACAAACCGCGAGCGCAATGGCGGGGCCAACTGCGGCGGCAGCGGCCGCATGTCGTCGCGCCAGCGCTCGACGAGAAAGCCGTGACAGAAGGCCACCGGCTCGGGACAGAAGCCCGCTGCGGCGAGCGCACTCGCACGTTCGAACGCATGCACACCGCGCCGGCCGAGGCCGACGAACTTGGCCAGCCATCGCCGCCCCGACGCATGCGCCAGGTATTTGCGGCGCTCCTGCCATGGATGCGAGGGCGGTCGCGAGGCGGCCGTCGGCTGCAGCTTGCGCCACGCGCCATTGCCGATGTCTTGCAGCGGTTCATCGAGCGGCCCCAGTGCTTGCGCAATCCAGTTCGACAACCGATGGGCCGGATCGCCTGCCTCCAGCACCGAGGCGTCGAAGCCCGAAACCCACTGGGGCGCCTGCGCCCAAAGCCGACGCACCTCATCGCTCGCATGGGCGCCGGGTCCGTTGCCGTGGCTCGGAAAGAGATGAAGCTGGTCCGGCCGAACTCTCGGGCCCGCGCCCGTTAGCCATCGGATCGCCGCCGCCATCGAAGAGCCTGAAAGGCCCGGCCCCTCATCGACAATCGCAAAGCGGCATCCGCCGGGAAGGCGCGCAGGAGCTTCGGCTTCGATGCGGCGCTCGAACGGCGGGCCGGTCGGCCGCAACGTCAGCGGCAGCGGCGCACCGAGTGCGATCGCGACCATCGCCGACAGGCTGGTGCCGATGCTGCGGAGGCCGATCACGCGCCACGGCGCCGCAGGGTCCGAGACTGAAGCTCGGCAGCGCAACGCCGCCTGCAGATAGCTCTCCGGATAGAGCGCATAGAAGGCGTAGCCCTCCGGCGTGCGCATCTCGAGCCATTGGTCCCTTGCCGCGTGGTCGCAGGCGCGAAGCTCGAGCCACGGCAGCGTCGCGGTTTGCGCAAAGCTGCAGTTCCACGACACGGCGCAACAGTGCGCCAGGGCCATCACCAGGCGCATCGCCGTCACTTCCTCGACGCCCGCGGCGTCGACGCCGGAGCGCTCGAAATGCGCATCGGCGAAGCCCTGCGCGAGCATGCCGGCATCGATGAGCAAACCCGTGAGCCGGCCATGGCGCTCCAGTCCGGGTGCCGTCGTATCGACTTGCCGCATGGCGAGCCGAAGCCGCGCGAGCGCCGTGGTCGCGGGCTCCCGCTGTACGGCATCGCCGTAGACCAGCATCACTCCGCCGAAGGAAAGGACCGATAGGCGATGCGCTCGAAAGCCTCGAAGGTCGGGATCGACCACGCCACGACTCGGCCGCGGCGATAGTCCTCGAGCCACCGAACCCAGCACTCGAACTGCGCAGGGGAAGGCGAGATGACCGCGCGGCGCTTCTTCGCGAGGGCAAGCGCATCCAGGGGCGTCGCGCCATGGGCGACCAGCACGCAGAGCGCGAGCGTTGCCGAACGGCCGATGCCGTGCTCGCAATGAATCAGTACGCGGCGCCCCGCGTCCATCCATTGCGTCGCGAACCGCACGCCGTGCGCGAGATGCGTGGATTCGATCGCGCACGTGTCCTCGGTCGGCAGATGCAGCAACACGATGCCATGGCTGCGCAGCAGATGCTCGTCGTCCCTGGCTTCCAGACGCAGGTCGACGACGGCCTCGATGCCGTGTTCACCGGCGAGCCTGTCGACGTGCCGATGATCGAAGCTGCCGCCGACCGCCAGCTGGTCGGTGATCCAGCTGAAGGTGGGCTTCCATTGCGCAACGCGCGTCATGGCTCATGCCATCGAACGAACGGAAACCGCCGGATCGACACGCGCCGGCAGGGGGGTGCGCGCGAAGCTGCCCGGCGCATAGCGGCGCACCATGCGTGCGCAGAACTCGGCGTACTCGCCAACATCCAGCGGCGGGCTCGTGTGATGCGGTGCCTTGCCGCGATGCTCCGGCGTGAAGCAGAAGGTGAGCGTGACGTCGAAGGGCTCCAGCAGCCGCATCTGCCGGTCGAACCATCGATCGGCGTCCGGGCGAAAGCTGTCGGCCCAGCTCAAGCCGGTGCGCAAATGGCGAACGCCGAGCTGACGCAGCCAAAGGACGGCGTCTTCGATGCGCGGATCCTCGAAGTGAAACCACTGGCAGATGCCGAGGGCGGGCGCATAGTCGCTGAAGAGGCGGCAGGCGAGCTTGGGCGTGCCGTCCTCGCGCAACAGGCCCATGTGGAAATGCCGGTAGTAGCTCGACCCTTCGGCCTCACGATGCCGGGTGGTCGCGGGCCACGCCTTCGGAAGATCGTAGAGCGAATACCAGTGAACACGCGGGACGCGGCCGATCAGCAGTTCCGCCGAACGCGAGAGGCCGAACACCTGCACTTCCTCGGCGCCGAAGCTCGAAACCCCCACTTCGGTGACCCACACCGGCATGTTCGCGACAGCTTCGATCTCGGCGATGCGCGAGGGCCATTCATCGATCTGCCAGTTGTTCCAATCCAGCGGAAAGCCGTGAACAGCCACCGCATCCATGAGATCGAGAACGCCATCGTTGCGCAACCGCTCGATGAAGTGCGGATCGATCGGCGAGATGCCGCCCAGGACGCGGACCATCTCGGGGTTCTCCGAGCGCACCGCCATGGCTGCCTCTCGCGCCATGCAGCCGAACTGCGTCCACTCGGGATCGAGCTCCAGATCCCAGTGCGATTTATTGTTGGGCTCGTTCCAGAACTTGACGGCTTCGATCATTTCCGCTGCTCCGAGGGGTCGACCGCCACGTTAACGGCTGGCGCAGGGCGAGGTTCAGGCGGCCCCATCGCTTCGGCATCGCCCCTGATGAAGGCTTCCACCAGCTCGCGCGCTTCGTCATCGGTGAACTGCTGCGGCGGCGACTTCATGAAGTAGCTCGAAGGCGCCAGCACCGGCCCGCCGATGCCGCGATCCTTTGCCAGCTTGGCGCAGCGGATGGCATCGATCACCACGCCCGCCGAGTTGGGCGAGTCCCACACCTCCAGCTTGACTTCGCACTGCAGCGGGACGTTGCCGAAGGTCGTGCCCTCCATGCGGATGTAGCACCACTTGCGATCTTCGAGCCAGGGCACGTGGTCGCTCGGACCCACGTGCACGTCCGCAGCCTTCATCGGATTGCCGAGCTGGCTGGTGACGGCCTGCGTCTTCGAGATCTTCTTGGATTCGAGGCGCTCGCGCTCCAGCATGTTGAGGAAATCGGTGTTGCCGCCAAAGTTGAGCTGATAGGTGCGATCCAGCCGAACTCCGCGCTTGCGAAAAAGATCGGTGAGGATGCGATGCACGATGGTCGCGCCGACCTGCGACTTGATGTCGTCGCCAATGACCGGCAATCCGCGATCCGCAAAGCGCCGCTGCCAGACAGGATCCGACGCGATGAACACCGGCATGCAGTTCACGAAGGCGCAGCCGGCGTCGAGCGCCTGTTGCGCATACCAGCGCGCTGCCTTCTCCGAGCCCACTGGCAGATAGGAGACGACGACATCCGTCCGCGTCTTCCTCAGGACTTCAGCCACGTCCACTGCGGGGCGGCGCGCGATGGGGACCACGCCCTTGAGATAGCGGCCGATGCCGTCATGGGTGGCTCCGCGTTTCACGTCCACGCCGATCCGCGCAACGTCGGCAAAGCGGATCGTGTTGTTGGGCGGCGCGAAGATCGCTTCGCCGAGATCGCGGCCCACCTTGTGCGCGCTCACGTCGAAGGCCGCGCTGAATTCAATGGCGCCCGCGTGATAGCCCGCGAGATCGACGTGCATCAAGCCGGGCACGAAATCGCCTGCGGCACCTTGATAGAACGTCACGCCCTGCACGAGCGAGCAAGCGCAGTTGCCCACGCCGACGATGGCAACCCGAACCTTCTTCATGGCTGAACCCTTTGTTGTTCGATCGCCGCTGTGTCAAAGCAGCAGTGTCGCGGAGCGCGACGAAACCAAATCTACAGCCGTTGGTTTCGAAGCGCCTCAGGAAAGTTGCTTGTTTAAGGCGAAACCAACTCAGCCGTGACGTAACCGCGTTTTCTTCCTACGCCTCGATCGGCGCGCTCGTACAAAGCGCTGGATTTCGAATGCAGCAACTTTGATCCATCGCGCAACGCGACCAGAACAACGCAAGAAGCAACGACGAAGCAACGAACGAACAACGAAGAAACACGAAGAAAGGGTCTCATGGCACAGCACGTACTCATCACCGGCGGCGCCGGCTTCATCGGCTCGCACGTCGCGGACGAACTCCTCTCGCACGGTTATCGCGTTCGCGCGCTGGACACGCTCGCGTCGCAAGTGCATGGCGAGCGCCCTCGACGTCCGAGCTACCTGGACCCGGAAGTCGAGTTGATGCAAGGTGACGTGTGCGACCCGGCGCTCGTCCGCAAGGCGCTCGAAGGCGTCGACGCGGTCTATCACTTCGCCTCGGCGGTGGGGGTCGGCCAAAGCATGTACCAGGTCGCGCACTACACGCGCGCCAACAACCTCGGGACTGCGGTGCTGCTCGAGGCGCTGATCGAGCGCCCCGTCGCTCAACTGCTGGTGGCTTCGAGCATGAGTGTCTATGGCGAAGGGCTCTATCGCACGCGCGAAGGCGAGGTCCGCGTGGTGGGGGAGCGCTCGTTCGATCAACTGCGCCGCGGCGACTGGGAACTGCACGACGCCGAAGGGCATGTGCTGTCACCTGCGCCGACGCCTGAAGACAAGCCGCCGGCACTTGCCTCCGTGTATGCGCTGTCGAAGTTCGATCAGGAACGCATGTGCCTGATGATCGGCCGGGCCTTCGGCTTCAAGACGGTCGGCTTGCGATTCTTTAACGCCTATGGGCCGCGCCAGGCACTGTCGAATCCCTACACGGGCGTGCTGGCGATCTTCGCGTCGCGCCTGCTCAACGACAGTCCGCCGCTGATCTTCGAAGACGGCCAGCAGCAGCGCGACTTCGTGAGCGTGTATGACATCGCGCGCGCCTGCAGGCTTGCGCTTGAAACGCCTGCAGCAGCGGGCGAGGTCTTCAACGTGGGCAGCGGCAAGCCGAGCTCGGTCGTGGAGATCGCCCGTCGGCTGGCGGAGGTCGTGGGCAAGGAGCAGGTGCATCCCGAGGTGACCGGCAAGTACCGTGTGGGAGACATCCGCCATTGCTACGCCGACATCCGCCGTGCACGCGAAGTCCTGGGCTATGAGCCACAGGTCGATCTGCAGGAAGGCTTGTCGGAGTTGGCGGCATGGCTCGAGGGCCAGGCGGCGGTGGACCACGTCGTTCGGGCTCGTGACGAACTCACCGCCCGGGGGTTGGCGCTATGACGAGTCGCGTGACCCGAACGCATGGCGTGAACGGCAACCACGCGGCAGGACCGCGCAAGGCGCAATCCATCCGCTTCGGCCGCGATGAAGACCTCACGCTCATCACCGGCGGCGCCGGGTTCATCGGCTCCAACCTGGCGCATCGCCTGATGAGCGAGCGCAGGACGGTGCTGGTCTATGACAACCTTTCGAGGCCCGGCGTTGAGGCCAACCTCGAATGGCTCAGGCAGCAACATGGCGAGCGCCTTTCGGTGATGGTCGAAGACGTGCGCGACGCCGAAGCGGTGCGATGGGCCGTGGGCAGGGCGCGGCGGATTTTTCATTTCGCTGCGCAGGTCGCTGTGACCACCAGCCTCGTCGACCCGATGGAAGACTTCGGGGTCAATGCGCTGGGAACGCTCAATGTGCTGGAAGCCGCGCGTGCTCAGCCCCGCGCGCCTTCGATCGTGCTGACGTCGACGAACAAGGTCTACGGTGGCCTCGACGACGTGGCCCTGGAGTTGAGCGGGCAACGCTACGCGCCGGCTTCACCCGAGACGCTGGCGCATGGCATTTCGGAAGACAGGCCGCTCGATTTCCATAGCCCCTACGGATGCTCGAAGGGAACGGCGGACCAGTACGTTCACGACTATGCGCGCAGCTTCGGCCTGCGGACCGTGGTGTTCCGGATGAGCTGCATTTACGGCCAGCGGCAGTTCGGCACGGAAGACCAGGGCTGGGTCGCCCACTTCCTGCTGCGCGCATTGCGGCGCGAGCCGATCACGATCTTCGGCGACGGCAGGCAGGTGCGAGACATCCTGCACGTGGACGACCTGGTGAACGCGATGGTTCTTGCCGACGAGCATATGGAGCGGCTTTCGGGACAGGCTTTCAACATGGGCGGCGGGGTGGACAACGTCATCAGCTTGCTGGACCTGCTCGATCGCATCGAGGCGATCGACGGCACGCGGCCGAAGGTGGACTTCGATGCCTGGCGAGTGGGCGACCAGCGCTACTACGTCTCGGACACCCGGCGCTTCCAGCGGGCGACGGGCTGGCGTCCGCAGACGAGTGCCGACCACGGCATCGAGCGACTCTACGCATGGCTGCGCGAGATGCGGCGAACGTCCGTCTCGGCTCCCGCGGGGAAGTCCCTGGTCGCCGAGGGAGATGCCAAGTGCTTGCGGGCGTGATCGCCTCGCCGGGCCACGTACTGCTCAAGCACGTGCCACGGCCTGAGCCCGGTCCAGGCCAGGTCCTTCTGCGGCTCGAAGGTTCGGGCGTTTGCGCATCGAGCATTCCGCTCTGGGAAGGCCGGGAATGGTTTCAGTACCCGCAGGCCGCGGGCGCGCCGGGTCACGAGGGCTGGGGCCGCGTGGAGGCATGCGGGGAGGGCGTCACCCAAGTGCGCGTCGGCCAGCGCGTGGCCGCGCTCAGCTACTGCGCCCACGCCGAGTACGACGTGGCCGATGCAAGCGCCGTGGTCCCGCTGCCGCCCATGCTCGACGGCATGCCGGTGCCCGGTGAGCCGCTGGGTTGCGCCTTCAACATCTTCCGGCGCAGCGGCATTGCCGCCGGACAGACGGTCGCGATCGTCGGCATCGGCTTTCTCGGCGCATTGCTCACGCGAATGGCCTCCAGCGCGGGTGCACGCGTGATCGCCATCTCCCGAAGGCCCTTTGCGCTGGACATCGCGAGGGCCTGCGGCGCGCAAGAAGCCGTCGAGATGAACGACCACTGGCGCGTCATCGAACAGGTCAAGCGCCTCACCGATGGGCATTTGTGCGAGCGCGTGATCGAAGCCGTCGGGCTGCAGGCGCCGCTCGATCTGGCAGGCGAACTCACCGCCGAAGGCGGACGGCTGGTGATTGCCGGCTATCACCAGGACGGAACAAGACAGGTGAACATGCAGCTCTGGAACTGGCGGGGCATCGATGTCATCAATGCGCACGAGCGTGACCCCGCGCGCGCGATCGTGGGCATCCGCGGCGCCGTGGACATGCTGTGCTCGGGCGTGTTCGACACCTTGCCGCTCATCACGCATCGTGTGGGCCTCGATGAATTGGGCAGCGCCCTCGCCATGACACGCGACCGGCCCGACGGCTTCCTCAAGGCCGTCGTCACGACCGGCTGAGGAGCTGCGATGAGCGAACAGATCAAGCAACTGCGCGTGCCGGCCGGCTCGGACGCGAAGCCCGCTGCCACCACGCGCCGGCCGAGGCTCGGCTTTCTTGGCGTCGGATGGATCGGCCGCAATCGCCTGCGCGCCATCGCCGATGCGGACGTTGCGGACATCGTTGCCGTGGCAGACCCCGACACGGCATTGCGCACGCACACGCTGGCCCTGGCGCCGGACGCCGCCACCTGCGAGAGCCTCGAAGCACTGCTGGACCTCGAACTCGATGGCGTGGTGATCGCCACTCCGAGCGCGCTGCATGCGGGGCAAGCCGAGGCTGCGTTGGCGAAAGGCGTCGCCGTTTTCTGCCAGAAGCCGCTGGCTCGCACGGCGGCAGAAGCGCAGAAGGTCATTGCGGCGGCACGGCGGTCGAACCGGCTGCTGGGCGTCGATCTTTCGTACCGCCACACCAGCGCGATGCGAGGCATACGCGCCGCTGTGCGGGAAGGCGAGATCGGCGACGTCTACGCCATCGACCTTGTCTTCCACAACGCCTATGGGCCGGACAAAGCCTGGTTCCGCGATCCAAAGCTCTCCGGCGGCGGTTGCGTGATCGATCTCGGCACGCATCTGGTCGATCTCGCCTTGTGGACGCTCGGCGCCTGGGAGGTGAGTGACGTCGCCGCGCAGCTCTTTGCCGGCGGCCGGCGGCTCGGCCCGCGCCCCGAGGTGGTGGAAGACCACGCCATCGTGCAGTTCAACCTCCACAGCGGCCCTGATGGGTTCGTGGCTGTGAGGCTGGCCTGCTCGTGGAACCTGTCGGTCGGGCGCGACGCCGTCATCGAGGCGCACTTCCACGGCACGCGTGGCGGCCTGGCAATGCGCAATGTCGGCGGATCGTTTCTCGACTTCGTGGCCGAGCGCTTCGACGGCACCCGCAGCACAGTGCTTGCGGCGCCGCCGGACGACTGGGGCGGCCGCGCTGCACTGGAGTGGGTTCGCCGGCTCGCCGGCGGCGAGGGCTTCGACCCCGAAATCCGAAGCGTGGGGGAGGTCGCGCGCGTCCTGGATGCCGTCTATGGCCGATGACGTTCGCATCCGGACAGTGCTGATGACTACCGACAGCGTCGGGGGCGTCTGGACGCACGCCTTGGAACTCGCGCGTGCGCTGGGCCGTCGCGGGGTGCGCGTCGCGCTTGCGACGATGGGCGCACCCTTGCTGCCGTCGCAGCGCGAAGCGGTCATGCAATTGCCCACGACCACCGTCTACGAAAGCAGCTATCGGCTCGAATGGATGGAGAACCCGTGGGCTGATGTGCGAGAGGCTGGCGATTGGCTGCTGCGGCTCGAACGTGCGCTGCAGCCGGACGTCGTTCATCTCAATCAGTTTGCCTTCGGTGCGCTGCCCTTCGTGGCGCCCAAGTTGCTGGTCGCGCATTCGTGCGTGCTCTCGTGGTGGCGCGCCGTGCACGACCAGCCCGCACCGGCGCTGTGGACGCGCTACCGGCATGAAGTCAGGCGCGGGCTCCATGGGGCGGACCTCGTCGGCGCGCCCACGCTGGCCATGCTGAATTCGCTCGCCACGAACTATGGCTATTGGGGCGGCGGCGTGGTGTTGCCCAACGGCCGCAGCGTGCCGACTTTTTCGCCCGGCCCCAAGGAAGAAGTGATTCTGTTCGCCGGCAGGCTATGGGACGCCGCCAAGAACATCCAGGCGCTGGAGGCGGTCGCGCCGCACCTGCCGTGGCCGATTCGCGTCGCCGGATCCGCGGCGGCACCAGGTGGCCACGCGGTCGAGCCGAGCGGTGTCGTCAAGCTGGGTGAACTGTCGCCGAAGAGCCTGGCTGCCGAGCTGGCGCGCGCGGCCATCTACGCGCTGCCCGCGCGCTACGAGCCCTTCGGGCAGAGCGCACTGGAGGCAGGGCTCGCAGGCTGTGCACTCGTGCTGGGCGACCTGGAGAGCCTGCGCGAAGTGTGGGGCGACGCGGCGCTGTACGTGGAGCCCGATGACCACGACAAGCTTCGCTTGACGCTGCGCCGGCTGATCGCGGAGCCATCCTGGCGCATGCACCGCGGCCGGCTGGCGCGCGCGCGTGCCTTGCGCTATGGGCCCGAAGGCATGGTGCGGGCCTATTTCGACGCGTACCGCCGCGCTCATGGCGATGCGGGCGATGCGGGCGCCGTCAATGCCATATCGCATGCGGAGGGCTGACATGCGCGTGGTGGTCTTCTGTCATTCGCTGGTTTCCGACTGGAACCACGGCAACGCGCATTTCCTGCGCGGGATCGGCAGCGAGCTCATCGCCCGTGGGCACTCGATCGTCTTCTACGAGCCGCAAGATGCGTGGAGCCGTTTGCAGCTCGAAGCGTCTCACGGCCGCGCACCGCTGGAGGCCTTCGCGCGCGCCTACCCTGAACTGCGCAGCAAGACCTATGCGCTGGAGAGCCTCGATCTCGACGCCGCATTGGACGGCGCGGACCTCGTGCTCGTCCATGAATGGAACAGCCATCTTCTGGTCCGCCGCATCGGCGAGCACCGTCGCCGCAACAACCACTACAGGCTGCTTTTTCACGACACCCACCATCGATCGGCGACGGACGCGCAGAGCATGGCCGCGTACGCGCTCGAGCACTATGACGGCGTTCTCGCCTTCGGCAATGTGATCCGCGACCTGTATCGGAGCCACGGCTGGTCGCGGCGGGCGTGGACCTGGCACGAAGCGGCGGACGCCCGGCGGTTCCGGCCTCTCTCCGACGAACGGAACGAAGGCGATCTCGTCTGGATCGGCAACTGGGGCGACGACGAGCGCGAGGCGGAACTGAGCGAGTTCCTCCTGGAGCCGGTCCGCAAGCTCGGCTTGCGCACACGCATTCACGGCGTGCGCTATCCGGCCCATGCGCTGGACCGGCTCGGCGAGGCAGGCATCGACTACGGCGACTGGCTGCCCAACCACGAGGTCCCGAAAGTGTTCGCGCGTTTTCGCGTGACGGTGCATGTGCCTCGCCGTCCTTACGTGCGGGCGCTGCCGGGCATCCCGACCATTCGCGTCTTCGAGGCTCTGGCCTGCGGCATCCCGCTGGTGTCGGCGCCATGGGACGACACCGAGGCGCTGTTCACCGCCGGGGAGGACTTCCTGTTCGCGCGTGATGGCGCCGAGATGCAGCGCCACCTGCGCATGCTGCTGAACGAACCGGATCTCGCGCGCGGCATGGCCGCCCACGGCCGCGCCACCGTGCTTGCGCGCCATACCTGCGCGCACCGCGTCGATGAGCTGCTCGCCATCCATGACGAACTGGATTCCCCGCAACCTCAACGGAGCCCCGCATGCATTCGAAGCTGAACATCGCCTTCTTCGGTTCGAGTCTCGTTTCAGCCTACTGGAACGGCGCCGCCACCTACTACCGGGGCATGGTGCGTGCGTTGGCGGCACGGGGACATCGCGTGCGCTTCTTCGAGCCCGACGCGTACGGACGGCAGCAGCATCGCGACATGCCGGACCCCGACTGGGCCAAGGTGATCGTCTACCCGGGCGACGACGAGCGCGCGGCACTGCGCTGTGTCGAATCGGCGCGCGATTGCGATTTGGTGATCAAGGCCAGCGGCGTCGGCGTGTTCGACGCCTTGCTGGAAGAGGCCGTGCTCGACC
Organism: Variovorax sp. 10N420; assembly: GCF_056394705.1. Classification (NCBI taxonomy): domain Bacteria; kingdom Pseudomonadati; phylum Pseudomonadota; class Betaproteobacteria; order Burkholderiales; family Comamonadaceae; genus Variovorax; species Variovorax sp. 10N420. The sequence goes on from NZ_JBFTIJ010000016.1 coordinate 59,290, forward strand.
TGCAGGGCCCATCGACGCTGGCCGTGTTCTGGGACGTCGACGCGCCGGCCACGCTGGAGCGCCTGCAGAGCGATGCAAGCGACCCGTTTCGCGCGCTGGTGCCGCGCTACGACCTCGTGCTGACCTACGGCGGCGGCAATCCGGTCGTGGCTGCCTACGAGGCCCTCGGCGCACGGCAGTGCGTCCCGATCTACAACGCGCTCGACCCCTCGACGCATCATCCGACCGAGCCCGATCCGCGCTTCATGTGCGAACTCGCGTTCCTCGGCAACCGGCTGCCGGACCGCGAGGAACGCGTCGACCGCTTCTTCCTCGCAGCGGCTGCCGAACTCGTTGGTCGCCGCTGCATCCTCGGAGGCAGCGGCTGGGAGGACAAGGCGGTGCCGCCCAACGTCGACTACATCGGGCACGTCTACACCGCGGACCACAACGCGTTCAACGGAACGCCCAAGGCCGTGCTCAACGTGAGCCGCGACAGCATGGCCCGCTTCGGGTTTTCGCCCGCTACGCGTGTCTTCGAGGCGGCAGGCGCAGCTGCCTGCCTGATCACGGACGACTGGGAAGGCATCGACTGTTTCCTGCAACCCGGCAGCGAGGTGCTGGTCGCGCGCGATGGCGCGGAGGTGGCCGCGCACGTGCGATCGCTGGACGCCGACATGGCGCGGCGCATCGGCTGGGCGGCACGCCGCCGCGTGCTGGCGGAGCACACCTACGCCCACCGCGCCGCGCAGGTCGAAGCGCTGCTGGAAGGCCGGCAAGCCGCTCGGCCGGTACGAGAGGCCGCATGATGGATCGCCCGACCTTGCGCATCGTCATCCTCGGCCTGTCGATCACGTCTTCGTGGGGCAACGGTCATGCGACGACTTACCGCGGCCTCGTGCGCGAACTCGTGCGGCGCGGGCACGACGTGCTTTTCCTGGAGCGCGACGTCCCCTGGTATGCGCAGAACCGCGACCAGCCGAAGGCGCGCCACGGGCGGCTTGCGCTCTACAGCGATCTCGATGAACTGCGCCGTGTGCATGCACGGGCAGTGGGCGATGCCGACCTCGTGATCGTCGGCTCGTATGTGCCTGACGGAGTCGAAGTCGGCGATTGGGTGCAGTCGCAGGCCGACGGCCTCACGGCCTTCTACGACATCGACACGCCCGTCACGCTCGCGAAGCTTGCCGTCGGCGACACAGCCTACCTGGCCGCGCGCCAGATTCCGGGCTACGACATGTACCTGTCATTCACCGGTGGGCCTACCCAGGAGCGCCTGGAGCGCGAATACGGTTCGCCGGCTGCGCGCGTGCTGTATTGCTCCGTCGACCCGGAGCTCTACTACCCGGAGAACGTTGCGCAGGATTGGGACCTCGGCTACATGGGCACCTACAGCGACGACCGGCAGCCCACCCTCGACCGGCTGCTGCTGGAACCGGCGCGGCGCTGGAGTTTCGGCCGGTTCACGGTCGCGGGCCCGCAATACCCCGAGAGCATTCAATGGCCCGCGAACGTGACCTACACCGCGCACCTGCCACCAGCGGCGCACCGCGCCTTCTACAGCCGCCAGCGCTTCACGCTCAACGTGACGCGCTCGGACATGATCGCGGCGGGCTGGTCGCCGAGCGTGCGCATCTTCGAAGCGGCCGCCTGTGGGGTTCCGATCATCAGCGACCGCTGGGAAGGCATCGAAACACTGTTGACGCCCGGACGCGAAATCTTCCTCGCCGATTCGCCTGAAGAAGTGCTGCATCTGCTTCATGACTTGCCGGAGCACGAACGCATCGCCGCCGGCCTCGTTGCCCGCGCGCGGGTGCTCGCGCATCACACGGCGGCCCATCGTGCGGCCGAGCTCGAAGGCTACGTCATGGCGCTTCAAGAGGGGGCGGCGGCATGAAGTCCCTGCTTGAGCAGGCCGAAGCGCTCGGGCCGTGGTTTCACAACCTTCATCTGCCTGGAGGGGTGCAAACCTCGCCGAATCACTTCCTGGGCGGCGACTTTCCGAATTTCAAGTGGCAGCAGATCGAGCCCTTCCTTCCCCGGGACCTGGCCGGGTGGCGCGTGCTCGACGTCGGCTGCAACGCAGGCTTCTACAGCTTCGAGCTGGCGCGGCGCGGCGCGTGGGTGCTTGGGATCGATTCCGATGAGCACTACCTTGCACAGGCGAAGTGGGCCGCCAACGTGCTTGAGCTGCAGCATCAGGTGGAATTCAGGCAGATGGAGGTCTACGAATTCGCCAGGTTCGAAGAGACTTTCGATCTGGTCTGGTTCATGGGGGTTTTCTACCACCTGCGCTACCCGCTGCTGGTGCTCGATCTTCTGGCGCAGCGCACGAAGCGGCACATGGTTTTCCAGACGCTGACGATGCCCGGCGAATCGGTGTCCACGCAGACCGGAGATTGTTCGATCGAGGACCGTTCGCCGCTGCTGGAGCCGGGCTGGCCCAAGATGGCTTTCATCGAGAACAGCCTTGCGGGCGATCCGACCAACTGGTGGGTTCCCAACCATGCCGCCGTGGAGGCAATGCTGCGTTCGGCTGGCCTGCGCGTGACCGCGCGTCCGGGGCACGAGATCTATCTGTGCGAGCCGGCGAATTCGCCGCGCACGCCCTTGTACGCGCCGCAATTCGCCGCCGTGACGGGTTTGACCGGCGCGATGCAGCGCGTCAGCGGCTCGGCCGAACGGCCGAAACGATAAGCGCCTATCCGGCGGCGTGTTCCGCGGGTTCGGCTCCATCGGCGGTGCGTGCCAGGTCCGCAGCGGCGGCTGCGGCCGCGGCCGCCAGCGCACGGCTCTTCAGCCCGGCCAATCTTGCCTCCTGGGCATCGAATCGATGCGCGGATCCTTTCTCGTGTGCCGCCCGGCCACCCGCTCTCGCGATTTCGCGAAGCCGCTGAGGGTCCATGGCGGCAAATCCGCGGCGCGCGCGGGGAGGCGACAAGGTTTCTTCGGGCGATGGATGGGTGCTCATGGATTTGCCTCTTGCAGGGTGCGGCGTACCGGAATTGAATGGGCGTTTCCGTGCGCTTCGCAACGTCCATGCCAGAGGCGGGACAAGAGCAGCCTGCGAGGGAGAACCGCATTGCGGGCCGCGTGGGCGGCGGCTGTGGGCAGCGCTTTGGGCAATGAATGCGGCAAATTTTGCTGTCGGGCCGACAAGAAGCAGGAGCTTTTCGCATGAACCGCGTGAACCGCATGAACAGGACGAACAACGACGACGCAGTCTGTGAATCCCGCGCCGAGGACCGCGGCGTCCTGTGGCTCGTGGCCGCCTTGGTGGCTGGCGCAACGCTCGCGGTCTGCCGGCGCTGGCCGGCTGGCGACGGGGTACAAGACGTGCAGGAGACCCGAAAGCGCCTGGAGAAGCTGGACCACGACTTCCGCACGCCGCTCGGCAGCCTTGCCACCGCAGTGGAGCTTCTGCGCACCGAGCCGGCGGACTCGGAGATCTACCAGGAAGCGATGACCGTGCTGGAGCGTCAGATCGCACGCCTTCATTCACTGACAGATGAGTTGCACGACCTCTCACACGAACTGGCGGCGCCCGATGTCGGCCGCGGCGCTCGCGGGGCCGTAGGCTCGCGCGGAAAAGGCAGCAGCCGTTCTGCAGCTTGAGCCTTGCAGATTTAGGGAGCGCACGTGGGACACACCGTCATAGTCGAAGACGACGAAGATTCGGCACGCATGATCAGCGCCTTGATCGTTCGCGAGGGCCATACCGTCGCGAGCGCGAGCACGATCGAATCGGCCTGCCGGCTGTTGGCGATGCAGCCGGCGGATCTTCTGCTGCTCGACCTGCATCTGCCGGACGGCAACGGCTTCGAGCTGCTGCAGCACGAGGACCTGCTCGGCGACACCGAGGTGGTGCTCATGACGGGCAATGCGAGCGTCGAAACCTCGGTCAAGGCGCTGCGGCTCGGCGCGGCCGACTACGTGGTCAAGCCCGTCAGCCCCGCCCATCTGAAAGGGCTTCTGTCGCGCCTGATCCGGCCGTCGCGGTTGCGCGCGGAGCTGCAGGAAGTCACCGAGCAGTGGCGCGAGACCGGCAGGTTCGGTCGGCTGATTGGCGAATCCGCCGCGATGCAGCGGGTCTATTCGCAGATCTCGCGCGTGGCGGGCACGGCGGTCACCGTGTTCATTCATGGCGAAAGCGGCACCGGAAAGGAACTGGCCGCTCGCGCCGTGCACGACCTGAGCCGGCGCAGGGAGCAGCCTTTCCTGGCGGTCAACTGCGGCGCGCTGTCGCCGAACCTCATCGAAAGCGAAATCTTCGGCCACGAACGCGGGAGCTTCACCGGCGCCGATCGGCAGCATCAGGGCTTCTTCGAGCGAGCGTCCGGGGGCACGCTGTTTCTCGACGAGGTCACGGAGATGTCGCCGTCGCTGCAGGTCAAGTTGCTGCGCGTGCTGGAGACGGCGACCTTCATGCGCGTCGGGTCCACCGACGTGCGCCAGACGGACGTGCGGATCATCGCGGCGACCAACCGGAACGCGCTCGAATCGGTGGCGCGCGGTGTGCTGCGCGAGGATCTTTTCTACCGGCTGAATGTGTTCCCGATCACCATGCCGCCGCTTCGGGAGCGCAATGGCGACGTTCGCATGCTGGCCAATGGATTCCTGGCTGAATTGAGCGCGCAGGAGCGGCTCTCCAAGCACTTCACGCCGCGTGCGCTGGCGCGCCTTGCAGAGTATTCATGGCCGGGCAATGTCCGCGAGTTGCGCAACGTGGTGCAACGCGCTTGGGTCATGGCCGTCGATGAAGAAATCGACGAGGAATGGCTGCCTTCAGGGACCGACAAGGCGGACTTCGCGAGCGAGCCGCCGCTGGTGGATCACGGGGGCGAGTGGGCTCGCAACGGCAGCGGCCGCAACGGCGCCCAGCTTTCGATTCCGCTGGGGACGAACCTTTCCGACATCGAGCGACAGGTGATCCTGGCGACCTTCGAGCACTGCGGAAGGCACAAGGAGAGGACCGCCGCGGTCCTCGGCATCAGCATGAAGACGCTCTACAACCGGCTGAAGGAATACGGGACTTAGCGCCTCAGGCGCCGCCAATGCCGACAGTCACCTTGCCGGTACCGCCGCACGCCTCGCACACGCGGCGTTCGGGGTCGCGCCCCGAACCGCCACAGACGCGGCAGAGGCCTTCTCCGGTGGACGGCGTGCCCGGAGGCGCCTCGTCTCCCGGGGACATGGTCGACTCGGGATTCGCTGTCTGGACGGTCTGCCCGGATTCCTGATTGCTGGACTCTGGCGTGTTCATGATGTCCTCGCACATTCAATGTTTCGATGTTCAATGTTGTTCATGGCTTCGGCTTCGGCTTGGGGGCCTGGTCGGTCTGCGTGGGTCCGGTCGACGGCTGATCTCCCGGGTGATGCCCGGAGAGCCCGCCCGTCGTCCCGATGCCGGGCGTCCGGAGATTGCCGCTGCGCGCTTTGGGCGAGTCGGGTGTGACGGTCTCGCCCGACGACACCGAACCGCCCTTGTCCCCGGAGTCCGCGGACTCCCCGGAGCCCCCCGGTGTTGCACGCGTGGCGGGCTTCTTGCCGCTTTCGCCCTGGACGGAGGGCGCCATGCTTCCCTTGGGGTTGCCGGTGGGTTGCGCAGCGACCGGTGCACTCACGCCGCAGATCAGGGCACTCACGGCCATGGCGACGATGCCTTTTTCAATACCAATATGCATGTTTTTTTCCCCTGCTGCTTCAGGCCAAGTTCGAACCTTCAGGGCCCCTGCGATGTGCGTTGTCTGCGGCAGTGCGTGTCAGCAAAAGACGAGGGCTGCGCCGGTGCCGCCCGATCGAGCGAGCCGCGAGATGCGCCTACAGGCGGCGCGCGTGACCGGTGCTAATTTGCGTCACCATGCCGCAAAAAACGCAACCCGCTCCCATCGCGCCCGACGTCGCACCCCGGGGCACCGCGCTCCTGGTGGTCGACATGATCAGTTGCTGGGACTTCCCGGATGGCGACAAGCTGGTGCGCGGCGCGCGGCGCATCGCCCCGAACATTGCCGCGCTGAAGGCCCGCTGCCGGGAGACCGGAACGCCGGTCATCTATGCCAACGACAACCGCGGGCGCTGGCGATCCGACTTCCCGACGCTGGTGCAAGAGTCGCTGGAGCGCGGCGGCATCGCGGCCGAGATCACCCGCGCACTGGAGCCTGCCCGCGACGACTATTTCGTCCTCAAGCCCAGCCACTCGGCCTTCTTCGGTACGCCGCTGGAGCTCCTGCTGAAGTTCCTGAAGGTCCACCGCATCGCCATCGCCGGTGTGGCGAGCGACCAGTGCGTGCTGAGCACGGCGATGGAGGCGCGAATGCGCTCGTTGGAAGTCGTGGTGCCCAGGGATTGCGTGGCATCGCAGACGACGCCGCGCAACAACACGGTCCTCCGGCAGTTTGAAGAAGTCCACCAGGTGCCTACGATGCCAGGCTCACGCATTCGATTCGACGCAGAGGCAGAGCCATGACCACCTTGTCCGACTTTCTCGACCCGCGATCGCATGGCTTCGTGCGCCTGGCAGTGGCGGTTCCGCGCAATCGCGTTGCCGATCCGGTGTTCAATGCCAGCGAGACCGTGGCCATGTACCAGGAGGCGAGCCGGCAGGGCGCGGCTGTCATCGCGTTTCCTGAACTGGGGCTCTCGGCCTATACCTGCGACGACCTGTTTCACCAGGCGGCCTTGCTCGACGCCTGCGAAGACGCGCTCGCCACGGTGGTCGCGGCGTCGACCGAACTCGCGGGGCTGGCGATCGTCGGCCTGCCGCTTCGGGTCGACCATCGCCTGTACAACTGCGCGGCGGCAGTGTCGGGTGGGCGCGTGCTGGGCGTGTGGCCGAAGACCTATCTGCCGAACTACGGCGAGTTCTACGAAGCCCGCCAGTTCAGCGCGGCGGACAGCGCCTTGGCAAGCGAGATCACACTGTGCGGTACGCAGGTGCCTTTCGGCACCGATCTGCTGCTGGAGTGCCGCCAGACGCCGCTCCTGAAGCTGCATGTGGAGATCTGCGAAGACGTCTGGGTTCCGATACCGCCGTCGAGCTATGCCGCGCTGGCGGGCGCCACGGTGCTGGTCAACCTGTCGGCGTCGAACATCACCATCGGCAAGTCGGAGTATCGCCATCGGCTCGTCAGCCTGCACTCCGCGCGGTGCCTGGCGGCCTATCTCTATTCGTCGGCCGGCATTGGCGAGTCGACCACCGATCTCGCATGGGACGGCCAGGCCCTCATCTGCGAAAGCGGCGACATGCTGGCCGAGAGCGAGCGATTCAGCAACCGCTCGCACTTCATCATGGCTGACATTGACCTCGAGCGTCTCTCGCGCGAACGCATGCGCCAGAACTCGTTCGGGGTCTCCGCGCGGCGGCACAAGCAGGCGCTGGAGGGATGGCGGACGGTGCATTTCGATGCCGAGCAGCGGCAGCCCCTGTCGCAGCCGGGATTGCAACGCAGGCTTGAGCGCTTCCCCTATGTGCCTGCCGATGCGCGCAGCAGGGACGTGCGCTGCATGGAAGTCTTCAACATCCAGGTGCAATCGCTGGTGCAGCGCCTGGAGGCGGCAGCGATTTCCAAGCTGGTGATCGGTGTCTCGGGCGGACTGGATTCAACCCATGCATTGCTGGTGTGCGCCCAGGCGATGGACCGGCTGAAGCGCCCCCGCTCGGACATCCTCGGCTACACGATGCCCGGATTTGCCACGAGCCGACGCACGCAGGACCAGGCTCTGCGGCTGATGGAGGCCATCGGCTGCAGCGCGAGCGAGCTGGACATCCGGCCGAGCTGCAATCAGATGCTCAAGGACCTGGGCCATCCTTTCGCGGAGGGAGTGCCGCAATACGACATCACCTTCGAGAACGTTCAGGCCGGCGAGCGCACGAGCCATCTGTTCAGGCTCGCGAATTTCCATCAGGCGATCGTGGTGGGCACCGGCGACCTGAGCGAGCTTGCGCTCGGCTGGTGCACCTACGGCGTGGGCGATCACATGTCGCACTACAACGTGAACGCCAGCGTGCCGAAGACGCTCATCAAGCACCTGGTCCGCTGGGTCGCCGACAACGGTCAGGTAGGCGCCGCGGGCAGCGACGTGCTGCGGGCCATCCTCGCAACCGAGGTCAGTCCCGAGCTGGTCCCCGGCGATTCGTCGAAGGAGGATGAGCATCCGGGACAGAAGACCGAGGATTTCGTCGGCCCTTACGAGTTGCAGGACTTCCATCTCTACTACACCGTGCGATATGGCTTCCGCCCCAGCAAGGTGGCCTTTCTCGCCTACACGGCGTGGCACGACGCTGCGCAGGGCCATTGGCCTGACGACCTGCAGGGAGAGCGAAACGCCTATTCGCTCGCACAGATCCGCGAGCATCTGGGCACCTTCCTCTATCGCTTCTTCAAGACCAGCCAGTTCAAGCGCTCGTGCGTGCCCAACGCGCCCAAGGTGGGCTCCGGCGGCTCACTGTCGCCGCGGGGCGATTGGCGCGCACCGAGCGACGGCGAAGCGGCTGTCTGGCTTGCCGATCTGGAGCGGATTCCCGAGGACGAAACGCCCGGCGCCTGAAGGCAAGGCAGGGCGGGGCGGGGCGGGGCGTGGATCTTCTTCGCTGCCCAGGATGAGAAAACTTCCTACGCGACTGCCATCTTGCGAAAAGGAGTTTCGACGTCGGAGCCAAGGTCGAAACCGGCGCGACCGCCATCTGTTCCTCGCCGGGAGCGGAGTCAGCATATGTCATTGAAGAAGGCCGGCAGCACGCCGGGCGCAACCGTTCCTCCACCGCTTTCACAACCGACGGAAGCGCAGATCCGCGCCGAGGATCTGGAGCAGAACGACACCAGGATTGGCCAACAGCAGGAGGCTCCTGAAGGCCAGGACCCTGAGCGCGAGTCACGCATACGCGAAGCGGCCTACGCGAGGTCGGAGCGCAGAGGATTCACGCCCGGCCACGAGGAAGAGGACTGGCTGGAGGCTGAGCGTGATCTTGCGCAACGGAATCGATCGCGGGGCGGGTGATCGGTCACCAGTTGCTTTCAGCCGGCCAGCAACGAACCGTTGATACGGCACTGCACCAAGTGCCGAGATTATGATTTCGCATGCTCACGAAATCGCCTGGCGGCGCCGCGCCAAAGAAGCCCGCTCGTGCATCCAATCCGGACCGCACGCAACTCACGCCCGACGACTGGATCCGCGCTGCAACGGAGCTGCTGATGCATCGCAGCATCGATGCGGTCCGGGTCGATGTGATCGCGAAGATCATGGAAGTGACGCGTGGCAGCTTTTACTGGCACTTCAAGGATCGGGAAGATCTGCTGAGCCGGGTCCTGCTGAGCTGGCAGGAAGCGCAGACCGAGCAAATCATTGCCCGCTACCGCAAGCAGGGCGTTCATGCAGATGACTTGATCCGAGAGCTTGTCGAATTGCCTTTCCATGGACGTGCGGCGGCCAAGGGGGCATCGGTGGAATTGGCGATCCGCGCTTGGGCGCGCCGCGATGATATGGCGCGCAGGATAGTGGATGCGGTGGATGCCAAGCGTCTGGTCTACCTGGAAGAGTGTTTTGCAGAGCTGGAATTTTCCGCCGAGGACGCGAAATCTCGCGCCTTTCTGCTGTATTGCTACATGCAGTCCGAATCCCTGTTCCGCAATCAGGGGACCGCAAAGGACAAGCAACGGCGCCAGATCTTCGTGGCCGAAACACTGCTGGCTAAACGCTAGCGGCTGGACTCGCGCACCTCCCCGCAGCCGGGGAAACCCTGACGACCATACATTCGGGACGCTTTAAACTTTCCAGACACAACTGTATGGAAGCGACGGCCCGCCGAGTCCCGGTGCGCACGCTTTGTCAGCCTAAGGTAGCCATGCGCACTCCACTCTTTCGTAGCGGCGAATCGCTCGCGTCGCCCCAAGTAATTCGCGAACATCGCGCCGACGGCAGCTTCATTCTGCGCAGCGCCGACCCGTTGCGCCCCTATGCGCGCTGCATCGGAGACTGGCTGGACGAGTGGGCCATGGCGACCCCCGAGGCAGTTTTCCTGGCTGAGCGGGACAGCAATGGCGAGTGGCTGCGCCTGAGCTACCGGGAGGTGAGGACGCAGGTCGGCCGCATTGCCCAAGGACTCAGCGCATTGGACATGCCGCCGCACCGGCCCGTGGTGATCGTTTCGGAGAACGGCATTGACCATGCGCTGCTGTCGCTGGCGGCGATGTACATCGGCAGGGTGAGCTGCACGGTCTCAAGTGCCTACACCCGCATGACACGTGACTGGAGCAAGCTGCACGGCATCCTCGACATGCTCGAGCCCGGTATTGTGTACGCTGCAGATGCAGCAGTGTATAGCGAAGCGCTGGCGCATTGGCGCGGCAGCGCTCCGCTGTACTTCAGCCGCAATGCCAGGGAGTTGCCCGATGCACGGACGTTTGCCTCCCTGGCCGCAGCCAAGGAGGGGCCGATGGTCGAGCGGCTCGCAACCGCGGTGAAGCCGCAGACCGAGGCCAAGTACCTGCTCACGAGCGGCTCGACCGGTGCACCCAAGGTCGTCATCAACACGCATCAGATGCTGTGTGCCAACCAGCAGCAGATTGCGCAGGTGTGGCCCTTCCTTGGACGAGAGCCGCTGGTGCTGGTGGAATGGTTACCGTGGAGTCACACGTTCGGCGCCAACCATAACTTCAACATGGCGCTGGCGCACGGCGGGGCGCTGTACATCGACGACGGCCGTCCGGCGCCTGGGCTGATCGAGAAGACCTTGGCCAATCTCCGTGAGATTCGACCCAACTTCCACTTCAACGTGCCGCGCGGGTTCGACATGCTGCTTCCATATCTGGAGAAGGATCAGCAGGCTGCACGCGATGTCTTCGAGCGTCTGGACGGCATCTTCTACGCCGGTGCCGCTTTGCCCCAGAGTACCTGGGAGCGGCTTCAGAAGGTGGCCAACAGTGTGCGGGACGAGCCGATCTGGTTCACCTCCGCTTGGGGTGCTACGGAAACGTCGCCGGCGGTTACCTCTGTGCATTGGCAGATAGAGCGCGCGGGCTGCATTGGTCTGCCGCTTCCGGGCTCGCAAGTGAAGTTCGTGCCCAACGGCGAGAAGCTCGAACTTCGCGTCAAGGGACCGCAAGTGTTTCCGGGCTATCGCAACGCGCCGGAGACCACGGCTGCCGCGTTCGACGACGAGGGCTTCTATTGCATAGGCGACGCGGCCAAGCTAATGGACCCGGCGGATCCGGCAAAAGGCATCGCCTTCGATGGACGCGTTGCGGAGGACTTCAAGCTCACCAGCGGCACGTGGGTTTCGGTGGGCACGGTTCGGTTGCGTGCCATCAGTGCCATGTCGCCGTATGTGGCCGACGCAGTGGTGACAGGGCACGACCGCGAAGAGCTGGGGCTCATGATCTTTCTGTCCCCGCAAGGGCGGCAATGTGATCGTGCCAAGGTCATAGACCGTGTGCGTGATGCACTTCAAGCCTTGCGTGCGTCGGGCGCGGGCAGCTCCCAGTGTCCGGGCCGGGTACTGATGCTGGGAGACGCGCCGTCGATCGACGCCGGCGAGATCACAGACAAGGGCTACATCAACCAGCGAGTGGTGCTTAAAAGGCGCGAAGCGGATGTAGATGCTCTGTACTCCAACCCATCCGACCCGCGCGTGGTCGTCCTTTGATTCCGATTGAGAGGTCTTCATGCGTTTCGACGACGCCTACATTCCCTTGCCCCTTTTGTGGAGCTCACCATTCATCCGCTGGCAGGGCGCGGCGGCTGATTCGTCCGCACTCGACCTGGCGGTGCAGGTCACACGCGATGCGCTTGCGGCGGGCGGTTTCCATCCTGCGGACGAAGGGCAGATCGTCTTCGGCACCACCATTCCCCAGCCAGACAGCTTCTACGCGCCGCCGTGGATCGCGGCCCAATTGGGGATGCCGGGCATCGGGGGACCGGCGATCGCACAGGCCTGCGCCACGGCTGTGGCCTGCCTGGTCAGCGCGGCAGCCGCGTCGCAGCTTGGCGATGGCCAGACGCAGGTCGTGGTCACTTCCGACCGCACCAGCAACGGACCGCTGCTTGTCTACCCGCGCAGCGCTTCGATGGGCGGGGCACCCCACACGACGAACTGGGTGCTCGATTCCTTCGCCGCCGATCCGTGGACGAGCGAATCCATGCTCTACACGGCGGAGTGCACTGCAGTCGATGGCGGCTTCACGCGTCAGCAGTGCGATGAACTCACGCTGCTGCGTTACTCCCAGTACGAAGACTCATTGAGGGATGACCGCGCCGCGCAGAAGCGCTATTTGCGGCCTATCGTCCTTCAATCCCGCAAGTCGAAGATCGTGCTGGAGGTAGACGAAGGCATCAGCGAGTACAGCGCGGCAGGCTTGGCGAAGCTTTCGCCGGCGAAGCCCGGCGGCGTCATCACTCACGGAACGCAAACGCATCCCGCGGACGGCACGGCAGGCGCAGTCCTCACGAGCAAGGCCAAGGCAGTGCAACTCGCCGATGGCCAACCGGTCGTGCGCTTGCTGTCAGCGGCGTTCGCGCGCGCGGAGAAGGGCCGTATGCCGAAGGCGCCTGCCATCGCGGCGCACAAGGCGCTCACGTCTGCCGGCAAGCGCGTGGCGGATCTCAAGATCATCAACACGCACAATCCCTTTGCGGTGAATGACCTATGGCTGCACCGCGAGACGGGCTTTCCGCTCGAGCGCATGAATCCACTCGGCTGCAGCCTTATCTACGGTCACCCGCAATCGCCGACTGGAATGCGTGGCATTGCTGAGCTTGCGCATTCCCTCGCGATGGACGGAGGCGGCGTGGGCCTGTTCACTGGCTGCGCGGCCGGAGACATGGGCGCTGCCGTGGTGATCGAAGTCGCATAGACCATTGCGAAGGCACCCGAACGGTGGTCCGTTGGCCTCGCATGGGCCGTGCAGGGCGTTTGAGACGGCATGGAGATCTATTGCGTCTTTTGTCCATACAGAAATGTACGCTGCTAAGTAAAAACACCGCCTCTCACTGCAATGAGGACGTTTTACATTCCTAAGAATCACAGTACATAACTGTATTGTGATTGCAGCGACAAGCATCACCACAGCCGGACCGAAGCGGCTTGATCGCGCCTTCAAAACTCACACGGAGACAAGACATGTTGGGCAAACTTAGTGCATCTCGGATGGCGCTCCTTTTCGCCATCGCGGCCCTCGGAGCCTGTGGCGGTGGCGGGGGCGGCGGCTTTCCGGTCTCGCCTGCCTCCGGCAGTGGCTCGGGAACGGGAACAGGGACCGCCAGCTCGGGGGGAGGGACGACCTCGACGCCGCCGTCAACGACGCCCTTCCAGGGCCCGAGCAAGTCGACCTGCGAAGCATTGGCCGGCTTGGTTGAAAACAATGCGAGCTTTCCGGCCCAAACGAAGGTCACGACCGCCACGTTCAGTGCCGCGGTTGCTGCTTCAGGCAATACGCCCGCCACACCCGAGCATTGCGATCTTGTCGGCACGATTCGCGCGGCGCGTGTCGGCGCCCAGAGCTCGCCGGGTGTGACGCAGACTTACGCGATCAACTGGCGAGTCCGCTTGCCCACGGCGTGGAATGGACGCTCTGCGATGTCGGGTGGAGGTGGACTCGATGGCAGCGTTCCCGACACGCTCACGCGACTGCGGCAGGGCTATGCGACCGCCGCCAACGATTCCGGCCACGACAACGTCAAGAACAACGATCCCATGGCCGCGGCCACGGGTGCCTTCGCCACTGACTTCGAAGCTCGAACGGATTTCGCCTATCGCGCCATCGAGCAGACGACTCAAGCTCTCAACTCCTTCGTCAAGACCTACTACAACGAAGCGCAGGACTACGCCTATTTCGAAGGCTGCTCCATGGGTGGCCGCGAAGCGATGATGGTCTCGCAACGATTGGGTGACCAGTACGATGGAATCGTGGCGGGTGATCCGGGCTTCAAGCTCACAACGATGTCCACGCATGAGGTCTACGACGCGCAAGTTCTTGGCGCTCTGGCGACTTCGATGAATCTTGCTTCGGTGAACGGCGTGCCATTGGCCAGCAACACCTTCACCAATCAAGACCTGCAATTGGTGTCCAAGGCCGTCCTGGATGCGTGCGACGGCTTGGATGGGCTGATCGATGGGATGGTCAACAAGCCTTTGCAGTGCACCACATCCAAGGTGTTGCCGAAGCTCGACCTTGTGCAATGCAGTGGCGCCAAGGCCGACGGTTGTCTCACTTCCGGTCAGATCGACGCGATCGTGAAGATATATGCCGGGCCAGTCACTCCGTCGGGCAAGCGCCCCTACTACCCATGGATGTGGGACGCCGGCATCGCGGGCTGCACGAGCGCTGCGGATTGCAACGCTGCGGGTGCAACCAACATTGCAACCGGCTGGCGTTCGTGGAAGATTGGCTCTTACCAGGCGAACCTCGCCACCGCGCAGAACAATTCGCTGGACTTCACCGGCGGCGCGGGAGGCGCGCTGAGTACGGTTCTCGCACCCACGCCACCGACGTCCCCGGCGCCGACGGCAGCAGAGGGTCTGACCAAGATCATGCTGAACTACGACCTCGACGCCTATTACGCGAGCTTGTTCAACACGACAGTTGCATTCCCGGTCTCGTCGTTCGATCAGCTGCAGGCGGACTCGACCGACTATTCCAAGCTCAAGGGCAGGAAGGGCAAACTGATCGTGTATCAGCCTCAAAGCGGCGGTCCCTTCTCGCCGATGGCCATGGTTGACTGGTATGAGCAACTCAACACGGCCAACGGCGGAACGCCGTTCAACTACGCGAAGACGCAGGAATTCGCCCGCTTGTTCCTGATGCCGGGCGTGCAGCACTGCTCGGGCGGGCCCGGAACGAGCACCATGGATGCTTTCGCTGCAGTCGTGAACTGGGTCGAGAAGGGCGCAGCGCCCGCGTCGATCATCGGTACTGCTCCTGTCGGGACGCCATGGCCGGGCCGCACCCGCCCACTGTGCGCCTACCCAACGAGCGCGACCTACAAGGGCACCGGCAGCATCGAAGACGCAGCGAACTTCATTTGCCAGTAATAGCCCGCGGCTCAGGAAATGCAAAAGGGCCGCGAACCGGCCCTTTTGCTTTGCTGCTGATGCTGAGCAGTTTCAGGTGCCGTTGTGGCGTCTCACCCTTAGTTCAGTTTGGGCCCTTGCCCATCACGAGTGCGAATAACTCGTTGGGGTGATGAATGCCAAGCCGATCGAAGGCGCGGTCGCGATAGGTCTTGACGGTGCCTGGTGATACGCCAAGATCACCTGGCCCAAGTACAACGGGACTGGAGATCTCAACATCGCAGCGAGCTACAGCTGTGTCAACTGAACGCGTTCGCCCTCGCCGGCGCGGCGCCATGCGCTGATTCAACAAAGGGTCCTTCGGAGACTGCGTTCTTCCGAAGGACCCCCGCAGTCTTGGAGTACCCGTTGGGTTTTGCCGAGACCGTGAACGCAATGTCGGTCACACGTGCGAGGTGACGACTCGGCAGGGGACTGAAGAGCCGGACGGATGAATCCTACGGCAACGGCTTCGTTGTCGGACTGACCTGCCAGCAGTAGACGACTTTGGCTTGCCCGGTCGTCGCGTCGGCGGGCGCAGCTTGCTTCGGCATACCAGCCACTTTGCTTGTCATGCCATGAAGACTTATCGCGTCATGGTCATTCGCCATGCAGAGAAGCCCAATGAGGACGGCAGCGTCCAGGGGGTGAACTCGAATGGCAGCGCCAGCCCGCAGGCACTGAGCGTTCTCGGCTGGCAAAGGGCGGGAGCGCTGGTGAGCTTCTTCACCGGCTTTACCGGAGGCGGCGCCGAGCATATCGAGAAGCCAGAGTTCCTGTTCGCCCCCCGGCCCACGGAAAAGGCACCCAGCGAACGTGCTCTGCAGACCCTTCAGCCGTTGGCCGGCTTCATCGGAAAAACCGTGTCGACGCAATTCCAGAAAGGGCAAGAGGCGGACTTGGTCGCGCACATTGCGCAATTGCCCGGCGCGGTGCTCGTCGCTTGGGAGCACAAGGCGATTGTCGATATTGGCAATGCGCTCATGGGTGGCCGGGACGAAACACCCCAGTCGTGGCCGGACGACCGATTCGACCTAGTGTGGGTTTTTGAGCGAGCCGGATCCGACACGAGTTGGCGCTTCTTCCAGGTTCCCGAGCAGCTCCTTTCGGGCGATCGGTGCGAATCCATCTGAAGTCTTTTGAAGTCTTTGCACTGCCGGTGCTCTTCCTACGCAACTCGCGCTTCGCTCCGACAGAGGCACGGGGTCGTCCATCTAGTCTGGTTTTCCAACCTTTCAAAGGAGTTTGCCATGCAGTGGAGAGATGACGACCGGCGCGGCGGTCAGGATTGGCGCGACGAGCAGAACCGCGAGTGGCGGGGCCGTGGACAGGGCCAGGGTCAGCACGAGGCTTTTCAGGGCCGCAGCACGCAGATGGGCGGTTCCGAATACGGCGGCTATGAGTCGGGGTGGTCCCAGGGCGGCCGCAGTCAAGGCGGCCAGGGCAGTGACTATCAGCGCGGCTACTGGGGCAACGATTTCGATCGAGGCAATCCCGATCGAGACTACGGCCGCTCATCGCATGAGCGCGACAGTTGGCGCACGCACAACCAGGGTTCGCAGGGATCGCAGGGATCGCAGGGATCGCGATTTGGCGGCCCAGGGGAATACGGCCGCGAGAGCGAACAGGGCCGAGGCACGCTCGGTGGCGGCTACATGAGCGGCTACGGCCGTGACCAGAGCCAGAGCGACTGGGACATGCCGACCGGCCCGCGCACATGGGGCAGCGGTATTGGAAGCGGGGTGCAGGGTCGCGGAAGACAGCAGTACATCCAGGGGCAGGGACGTCACTCGGACCCGGACTATCTGCAATGGCGCAATGAGCAGATGGAGCGCTTCGACGACGACTTCGATGCCTATCGGCGTGAGCGGTACGGCAAGTTCGCGGACGAGTTCAACACCTGGCGCGCAGCCCGCAGCCAGCAGTCATCGGGCCAGGGTTCGAGCGGAGCATCGTCGGGTACGTCAGGCGCGTCGGGCGCGTCAGGTGCCTCGTCAAGTAGCTCTGGCGGTTCCGGCAGCAGCAGCCGTACGGGCGACAGTTCGAGCTCCAAGCAACATAGTTGATCGGCACTCGAGGAACACACCATGGCAAATGAAATCTCCGGCCGTCCCTTGGCGGTCGTCACCGGCGCGTCGTCGGGCATTGGCTTCAACCTGGCGAAGTGTTGCGCGGAAGGCGGTTACGACCTTTTGCTGGCCGCCGACCAGCCTCTGGAGGCGGCTGCGCAAGACTGCCGCTCGCTCGGCGCGCAAGTCGAGACGGTGCAGGTCGAGCTTGCCAGCCGCGACGGTGTCGACAAATTGGTCTCCAAGGTGGGCGGCCGGCACGTCGAAGCCTTGCTCGCCAATGCTGGCCATGGCCTCGGCAGGGCGTTCATGGAGCAGGATTTCGCCGAGATACAGCACGTCGTGGACACCAACATCACGGGCACGCTGTACCTGCTGCGCGAGCTGGGCGCCAGGATGGTCGCGGACGGCCGCGGAAAGATCCTGGTCACCGGCTCGGTCGCCGGCTTCATGCCCGGCAGTTTCCAGGCTGTCTACAACGGAACCAAGGCATTCGTGGACTCGTTTGCCGCGGCCTTGCGCAACGAATTGAAGGACTCGGGGGTGACCGTCACTTGCCTGATGCCAGGTCCCACCGACACTGAATTCTTCGCGCGTGCGGACATGCTGGACACGAAGGTGGGCACCGACAAGAAGATGGACCCCGCCGAAGTCGCGAAGATCGGCTTCAAGGCCATGGAAGACGGAGAGGCCGACGTGGTCGCCGGTCTCAAGAACAAGATGCAGGTCGCGATGGCCAAGGTGCTGCCTTCGCAGATGTCGGCCGAGGGTCACCGGAAGCTGGCGGAGCCGGGCACGGCGGAGAGATGACGATAAGGGCTGCAAGGCCCCCTACGCACCAAACGGCGGAACCGAGCGGTGGTTGTTCTCCCACTGCTCCTGATGCTCCAGGCAGAGCTTCGCCGTCGGTTTCGCCAGCAGGCGAGCGAAAGGAATCGGCTCGTCGCATTCGTCGCAGAAGCCGAAGCGCTTCTCGCGCATGCGTTCGCGCGCGTCCTGGATGTCGCGCAACTCCTCCTGGTCGCGCATCAACTGCACATGATCGAGTCCGGCGAGGAAGCGCTCGTCGGCAATGTCGACGGGGTCATTGACCTCACGCGGACGGGGTTCGCTGGACGCGAGACCGCTTTGCTTGAGATCCCGCACTTCAGCGCGCAGGTCCTCCTCGCGGCGCACCAGCAGCGCTTCGAGTTCTTGCAGCTGCGCCTCGTTCAGATGGGCACGGGCATCAGTCATCGTGTCTGCGTGCCCGTGGTCGCGCCGCCCGAGGGAGGCTGAGATGGCGTCGACGACTGCGAGTTCGCCGGCCCTGCGGGCTCCTCGCTTCGCTGCGTCGAGAAGAAGTTGTAGCTCAGCGCACCCACCAGCAGCACTGCAATGGCAATGGCGCCCCAGCGGATGACGCGCTTGTTATCGCGTTCATCGCTTCCGACCTGGCCCTGTGGTTTCATGGCAAATCCTGGTTGTCGAGACATTGCGAGTCCCGCTCAATGCGCAGCGCTCGCGAAGAGCTTCACCATCTCGGCATTGAAGTAGGGGATGTCGTCGGGCCTGCGGCTGGTGACCAATCCATCGTCCACCACCACGGGTTCGTCCACCCAATCCGCACCGGCGTTCTTCAGATCGGTGTGCAGCGAGGGCCATGACGTCATCTGGTGGCCCTTGACGCCCTCGGCCTCGACCAGCGTCCAGGGACCGTGGCAGATCGCGGCAATCGGCTTGGCCGCATCGATGAACGACCGAACGAAGGCGACGGCCTTGCCGTCGATGCGCAACGCGTCGGGATTGACCACGCCGCCCGGGAGCAGCAGTGCATCGAACTCCTCGGGTTGCGCCTCGGCCAAGGGGACGTCGACGGGAAACGAGTCCGCCTGATCGTGGTGGTTCCAGCCGCGCACCTTGTCGTCCTTGGGCGAAACGAGCTTCGTCACTGCGCCGGCGTCATCGAGCGCCTTGCGCGGCTTCACCATTTCGACCTGCTCGAAGCCATCGGTCACCAGGATCGCGACACGCACGCCATCGAGTTGCTTGTCAGCCATGACAGTACCTCCTGAAAAACCTTCACCCTAGCCGTCACAAAGGGCCTGCCGGATCAGCGTTGGCCTGCACAGCCTGTCGGACAGGAGGGGGTGCATTGCACAAAGCCGCTGGTCGGCTCGGCCGTCAGTGGTCACCGACAGAACTGGGCGACTTCCACCGAGGCCGATGGCGCGGGGTTGGCCCACCATGGGCTCCCTCAACACTCAGCAATCACTGGAGCGAAGATGAAGCCAAGAGTCACGAAGCCGCCGCCTTCGCGCAACAGGATCGATGACGCAGAGGAACCCGAGATCACCCAGGAGGACTCGGTACCGAGCGATGGGAAGGACCGCGTCGGTGAAAAGATGATGGAGCAACTCGGCCGTGAACGTCGCGGGGAGCAAGCCAAGGAAGGCAAGGAAGGCAAGGAAGGCAAGAAGAGCAAAGAAGCCTAGTAGCGAAGATCGAAGCGCACTCTCTTTCGCGCCGCTCCCTGCTGGCGTCCTGCGGGGTCCTCCCGCTGCTCGGCAAATGCAACCACGCGTCCATTGGCGCGACTGAATGCGACGTCGACCCGGTTCCCGCCTAGTTGCAGTCCGTGGAGTTCGATGGTTTCGATGCCCTGCGGCAAGAGCGGCTGATCGACGCGCAATGTGTGTTCGTGCCCGTCGACATGAACCCCGAGCACCGACTGCAGCAGCATGAACACCGAACCCGCCGCCCACGCCTGCGGCAAACAGGCCACCGGATAGGCGACCGGCGCTTCGCCCGATGCGCGATTGAAACCGCAGTACAGCTCCGGCAGCCGCAGCCCGAAATTGATCGCGGCCTCGAACATGCTGCCGATGAGGTGGACGGCGCCATCGCGTTCGCCGTAGCGCGCGATGCCGGCGGCGCATACCGCGACATCGTGCGGCCAGACAGACCCGTTGTGATACGACATCGGATTGAAGCGCGCCATGTTGGCGGGCAGCGTGCGCAGGCCCCAGCCGGTGTCGAACGCACCGGTGAGCAGTTGCCGCGCGACCGCCCGTCCGCGCTCGGCCGAAGGCAGGCCCGTGAACAGAAGGTGCCCCGCGTTCGATGCGCGCACCCGGCAAGGATCGCCAAGCCCGTCGAGCGCCAATGCGTAGAACTGAAGCTCATCCCGCCAGAACTTCTTTTCGACGCGCGCGGCCATTTCCCTGGCGGACTCGTTCCAGCGGGTTGCGCTGTCGTGGTCGCCGCGCCGCGCCGCCATGTGGGCCATGCCGAGAAATGCGGAGAACGCATAGCCCTGGACTTCCACCAGCGCAATCGGCCCGACCGGCGAACTGCCGTCGGCGTGGAAGACGGAGTCATGGCTGTCCTTCCAGCCCTGATTCGCAAGGCCGGTGGTCTCGCCGCGCGCATAGCTCACGAAGCCGTCGTGGCGCCGTACGTTGTCCTCGATCCACGCGGTGGCCGCCAGCAAGGCGCCCCAGATGTCGTCGATGAAGCCATGGTCGCCGGTGCGTCGTGCGTAGGCAGCCGCGAGCATCACGAAAAGCGGGGTCGTGTCCACGCCGCCGTAGTACTTGCCAAAGGGCAGTTCGTTGACCGCGGCCATCTCGCCCTTGCGGGTCTCGTGCATGATCTTTCCCGGCTCCGCATCGCGGAAGGACGAGGTTTCATGCGATTGGTGCGCTGCCAGGAAGGCCAGCACGCCGCGCGCCAGAGCCGGGTCGAGCCAGAGTGTCTGCATCGCCGTGATGACCGCGTCGCGCCCGAACGGCGTCGAGAACCACGGGATGCCCGCATACGGATAAGGCCCCGTCGGCAAGTCGGTCGTCAGCAGGGCGAGATCGGCTTCGGACTTGTCGATCCACGCCTGGAAGAGCCGGTTGGATGCGTGCAGTCGCGCCCCCCGGCGGCGCCGGACGCGCAAGCCGCGGCGCGCACGTGCGGCGGCGTCCCGATAGCGAAGACGCGAGGGCAGCGCGAGCCCGGAGCCGACCTCGAGATAGAGCACCCAATGCTGTCGCCCGGCCAATGCGACGTCGAACGATGCCCCGGAGTCGTTCATCTGCTGCGGGACTTCGGAGAAAGCGATGGAAACGTCGCGCCACACGGAGTCCAGCCCGCGATAGCGAAGTTCGACGCAGTGTTCGCCGACCTGCCCGGCAGCGAATTCGCCGCGCTTGGTGCGGGTTTGCCCGCGCACTTCGAACATGTCGCGAAAGTCGGCCGCGTAAAGCAACTGCAGCGGCACGCGCGTTGCGAGATCGCTGTAGTTGACGAGCGAGATGCGTTCATAGACGCGGTTGTTGCAGAGGAAGCGCCGCCGCTCCAGGTGAATCACGCCTTCGGGCATCGATTCGCCACCCAGCGGGGGCAATGGATGGTTCGTCAGGTTGGCCGTGAAGAAGGCGTTGTCCTGGCTGACGTCGCTGGAGAGCAGGCTGGGCGTCTGCCCATTCATCAAAACCCTGAAGGTGGACAGCAGCCGCGTGTCGTTGTGGAAGAGGCCATCGCCTTCACCCGTGATGTCGCCCATGGCGTCCGCCACGATGAAGGTGTCACCTTCCTTCAATACGAAGAGGCGCTGGCCGGAGCGCGCGGGTGGAGGAGGCCACGCGTTTTCCTGCAGTGCGCCTGCGTCAGGCTCGTTCATGAGCAACTCCGGTTGCGATGGAAATTATGCGGCTTCACCTTCGAGCAGCGCATTCCGGCTGTCGCGTGCCAGTTGCCAATACAACTGCACGTAGCGTCGCGCCATCGCGTCGGCGGTGAATCGATGCTCGAACTCCGCGCGCACACGCGCGCGCGGCAGATGCCGTACCTGCTCGACCGCTTGCACGGCCTGCGCCATGTCGTCGACGATGAAACCGCTCTTGCCGTCTTCCAGCACCTCGGGAACGGACCCGCAGCGCCATGCGATGACAGGCGTTCCGCACGCCATCGCTTCGATCATCACGAGGCCGAAGGGCTCCGGCCAGTCGATCGGGAACAGAAGCGCGCGCGCTTGTCCCAGGAAATCGGCCTTTTGCTCGGCCCCGATTTCGCCGATGTATTCGACCAGCGGATGCGCGAGGAGCGGTTCGATCTCGCGCACGAAGTAGTTGCGGTCCACGGCGTCTACTTTGGCTGCAATGCGGATCGGCACGCCTGCGGCGCATGCAATGGCGATGGCGCGATCGGGTCGCTTCTCCGGCGAGATCCGGCCCAGGAAAGCGAGGTAGTCCCCGCGCGGCGTGGCATTGAACCGGAAGCCCGCCGGATCGACGCCATGGTGCACGGTGGCATACCAGTTCGCATCGGGCATGTCCTTGCGCTGTCGATCGGAGATCGACACCAGCGCGAACTTGTCCCAGCGGCCGTAGGCGCCGGCAAGGTCGGCGATGTCGAGCCGCCCGTGCAGCGTCGTCAAGGTGCAGCCGGCCATGTCCTCGAACAGGGGGAAGTGCAGCATGTCCGTGTGGAAATGCAGCACATCGAATTCATGCGCGCGGCGCCGCACCTCATGCAGCATCGACAGATGCGCGGCAAGGTCTGACTTCAGCGGCGCCGGGTCGAGGCGCAGCGCCTGCTTGCGCGTGGCGACCAGCTTCGCGCGGGTCAGCGTATCGCCGGAGGCGAAGAGCGTGACGTCGTGGCCTTGCTCCACCAGGGCATCGACCAGATGGCCCACCACGCGTTCTGTTCCGCCATAGAGGCGAGGGGGAACGGCTTCATAGAGCGGGGCGATCTGCGCGATTTTCATGGACCAGTCACTTTCGGAGCTGAGCCCGCAACTCTAGGCGCCGGGCCGGGGGGGCTTATCGGAATCTGGCGGCTTGCGCTGTCGTCCAAATCCTCACGGGCTGCTGCTGCGGCGGCGCAGACGGGCGACGTCGTCGGCTTGCACGGCCGGCGCGGTCCTTGGAACCGCCGACTTGCGCTCCTGTAAGCCGCTGGCTTTCGTCAGCGTGCGAACGCACCGTCAGGCCCGGATCACCGGGTTCTCGCGGGCGGCAATTGCTTCGGCTGCTGCCATGCCGCGGCATCGTGAGGGCGCGTCGCGCCGTCGAAATAGCTCAAGCCGCACAACAGTGCCAGCGTGCAAAGCGCGGTGAAGCACGCCGAGCGGCTCCAGGGTGACGCGCGATCGATGCGCATGAACCAGCGCACGACGATGGCCGTCTTGATGCCGGCAATCGCCACGCCGGGAACCCAGCCGTACGTACCCAGCGAGAGGTAGGCGCTGCCGAGGCTGGTCATCAGCAACGCGATCAATGCCAGCCAGACGAGCGCGAGTCGGCGGATGCGGCGGCGAAGGTCTGCGGTGATCATGAATGGCGGCTCACGAGATAAAGAAGTGGATAGAGGGCAATCCACACGATGTCCACGAAGTGCCAATAGAGCCCGGCCACGGAGACGGCAGCGCCACTCGCCCAGTCGAGACGGCGTCGGCAGCCGACGGCGAGCGCAGCCATGAGCGCAATGCCGATGCTCACGTGAATGGCATGCAGGGCCGTTGAAAGGAAATAGAAAGCAAAGAACATCTGCGCGCCTTGCGGCACATCTTCGCTGTCGCCCAGCCGGAATGCCGGCCCCGGGAAGAGCCCTTCATGCCAGTCCTTGCGGTATTCGATGCCCTTGATCATCAGGAAGACGATGCCGAGGACCGCAGTGGCCGCGAGCAGGCGAGAGGACAGCCTTGCCGCGTTGGCAGAGTGCGCTTCGACGGCCATGGCGACGCAGGCGCTGCTGCTGAGCAGGATGGCGGTGTTCAGGGTGCCGAGCACCACGTCCGTGTGGCGGCTCGCCGCCGCGAATCCGTCGGGCCACTGCGCGCGGCCGAAGGCATAGGTCAGCAGCAGGGCGCCAAAGAAAAGGACTTCGCTGCCGATGAACACCCACATGCCGAACTCCCCGACGCGAGGGGCGCCTGGCCGCGAGCCGGAAGCCGCTGCGTTCGTCATGTTCGTCATTGCAGCGCCTTCGCGTCGGCGCGGTGCTGCGGCGTGTAGTCGTACGCATCGCCGGGCGCCTTCGGCGGCGCGTCGAAATTGTGGGTCGGGGGCGGCGAGGAGGTCTGCCACTCCAGGCCTGTCGCGTTCCATGGATTGCGCCCGGCGCGCGCGCCATGGTGCAGTGACCGGATCAGATAGAAGAGCGGCATCAGGTAGCCCAGGGCCAGCACCACCGCCCCCGCGGAGGACAGCACATTGAGCACCTGGTATTCCGGCGCGTAGGCGTGATAGCGCCGGGGCATTCCCTGAAAGCCCAGCAGATACTGAGGAAAGAACGTGAGATTGAAGCCGACGAAGATCAGCACCGCCGCAATGCGCGCCCACAGCTCGTGATAGAGCCGCCCCGTGACCTTGGGCCACCAGAAGTGCAAGGCCCCGAAGTACGCCATCACCGCGCCGCCCACCATGATGTAGTGGAAGTGGGACACCACGAAGTAGGTGTCGGTGAGATGAACGTCGAGCGCAAGCGACGCCAGAAAGAGCCCCGTGAGCCCGCCGATGGTGAACAGGCCGACAAAGCCGAGCGCATACAGCATCGGCGCATCGAAGCGGATCGAGCCCTTGTACAGGGTGGCCGTCCAGTTGAAGACCTTGATGGCCGAGGGCACCGCGACCATGAAGCTCAGGAACGAGAACACCACGCTGGCGGCGGTCGATTGCCCGCTCACGAACATGTGATGCCCCCACACCAGGAAACCGAATGCGGCGATGGCCAGCATGGCATAGGCCATGAAGCGATAGCCGAAGATCCGCTTGCGCGCAAAGCACGGAACGATCTCGCTGACGACGCCCATGGCGGGCAGCACCATGATGTACACCGCCGGGTGCGAGTAGAACCAGAACAGGTGCTGGAACAGCAAGGGATCGCCGCCGTACGCCGGATCGAACACACCCACCTGGAAGAGCCGTTCGGCCACCACCAGCAGCGTCGTGATGGCCAGCACCGGCGTTGCCAGCACGAGGATGATGCTGGTCGCGTAGATCGCCCAGACGAACAACGGCAGCTGGAACCAGCCCATGCCCGGCGTGCGCATCGTGTGGACCGTGACGATGAAGTTCAAGCCCGTGGCAATCGACGAGAAGCCCGTCACGAAGACGCCGACCAGCGTCAGCACGACGTAGCCGTTGGAAAACATCGTGGCGTAGGGCGTGTAGAAAGTCCAGCCGGTGTCGACGCCGCCGAAGAAGAGCGCCAGCAGGGTGAGCAGGCCACCGGCGATATAGAGATACCAGCTCAAGAGATTCAGGCGCGGCAGGGCGAGGTCCTTGGCGCCGATCATCATCGGCAGCACGAAGTTGCCCACCACGGAGGGGATCGACGGGATCAGGAACAGCCAGACCATCACGACACCGTGCGCGGTGAAGAGCTTGTTGTAGGTGTCGGCGCGGACGAGGTCGCCGGCGGGCGTCACGAGTTCGAGCCGGATCATCGTGGCCGCCGCGCCGCCGACAAAGAAGAAGAAGGTGATCGCCACCGCATAGAGGATCGCGATGCGCTTGTGGTCATGCGCAAGAAACCATGAGCGGATGGTGAGCCCGTCGGTCAGGTAGCTGGTCATCGCAGTTGCTCCACATCAGGCATTGCCGGGGCACCGGCACGCAGGTAGGCAATCAAGGACTGGAGTTGCGCCTCGTCGAACTGGCCCTGGAAGCTCGGCATCACGGGCGCGAAGCCGGCGACGACGTCCTTGCCGGGTTGCAGGATGGAGTCGCGCAGGTAGTTGTCGTCGGCGACGATGGTGCGGCCGTCCTGCAGATGCACCAGTCGGCCGCTCAGGCCCTGCAGGAGCGGCGCGTGCACCGTCGAGGCCGCGTTGTGGCAGCCGCTGCAGCCGGCGCTGCGAAAGAGGGCAAATCCTTGTTCGATCGTGCCGTTCTCGGGCGGCCCGGCTTGCGTCCAGCGCGCGTATTCGGCCGCGGGCATGACCGTCACGACGCCGACCATCGCCGAATGGTCGCTCCCGCAATACTCCGAGCAGAACAGCCTGTATTCGCCAATCCGGGTGGCAGTGAACCAGAAGCGCGTGAAGCGGCCCGGAACCACGTCCTGCTTGAGACGGAAGGCCGGTACGTAGAAGCTGTGGATGGCGTCCTGCGACGACATGACGAGCGCAACCGGCTGCCCCAGAGGCACGTGCAGCGTGTTGATCTCGCGCCGGCCACTCGGATGCTGCAGCTTCCACATCCATTGCTTGCCGACGACATTGATCGTCAGGGCGCCGGCTGGCGGCTCCCGCAAGGTGAGGTATTGGCTCGCGGCCCACATGAAGAGGCCGAGAAAGATCAGAAGCGGGGCGATGGTCCACGCTGCTTCGAGGCCGCCTGCGTTGCTTGGCGGGTCGGTGCGATCCACATCCGACCCGCTGCGGTAGCGCACGCACATCCATACGATGAGGCTGCCAACGGCCAGCGCCATGACGCCGCACAGCAACAGCATCGCGCCGAACAGCGCATCGGTGTGCGAGGCGATCGACGACGCCTCCGGCATGAACAGCCGAATACCGGACGGCGCGAGGACGGCGGGTAGTTCGTTCATGGCTCAGGAAGCGCTCGCGGCGCGGCGGCGCCAGATCCACAGGCCCATCGCGATCGCGCCCATGCAGCCGAGGATGCGCATCGCGTCCATGACAGCGACGCTGTAGCGCCCAGTGACGGGGTCGTAGTGGCCGCACAGCAGCGTCAGCCGATCGGTGAGCGAGCCGACATGCCCGCCTGCCGCTTGCTCGACGGCGAGGCGCAACTCGCGCGCGTCGAAGCGCACGCCCGGAAAGTAGCGCGCGACGGTTCCCTGTGGCGTGGCGACCACGAAGCCGGCGCTGTGAGCGATGCCGTTGTCGCCGCGCTGGACCGCGTAGCCGAGCGCACGAGTGAGACGCTCGGATGTCGGGGCGCTCGTCGTCAGCAGATGAATGTCGATGTCACGATCGGCGAGGAAGCGGGCGTAGTCGCGGTAGTCGGATTCGCGAGCGCGGGCCATGGCCGGTGTCTCGTCGGGGTCGATGCTGAAGCCGACGATGCGCCAGGAGCGCTGCGGCAGCCCGCTGCCTTGCAGCGCCTCGAGCACGCCCTGCATGACGAGCCCGCACAACTCGGTGCATTGGTAGTAGCCCGGCACTAGCACCACTGCCCGGTCGCCGCCGAAGAATTCGCGCAAGCGCATCGGCTTGCCGTTGCTTTCGACCATCGAGACATCCAGCGGCAACACCGCACCGATTCGTTGTACGAGCTGGACCTGGGGCGCCGATGGCAATGCCAGCGGTGCCTCGGCAAGCGCAGGCACAGCGGCGAACAGCGCGCAGAGCAGCGGCAGCATGTTCGACAGCAACCTCATTGCGGCGCCCCTTGCCGCGTGGCAGGGCCGGACCGGGCGCGCAGCCCGCGCTCGGTCATCAGGCTCATCGCGCGATCGACGGGGATGCGCACGTAGCCCGGTGATCCGGGAACCGGACCGGTTGCATCGAGCTCGTCCTGCTTCTCCTTTCGATAGGTCGCCAGGTCGTCCTGCGGTGCCGTTTGAAGGTCGGGCCTGGCCTGTGCTTCAGAGAGGCCTGCCGGGTCTCCCTTGCCGACTTGCCAGTAGGCCAGCAGCATCACGCAAAAGACGAGGGCCAGCAGGCCGAGGAGCGCCAGTACTGTGCGACGCGGACCGGGATCACGCGCGGGCATTCGCCACCTCCCTCGTTCCTGCATCGAGCATCGGTGCAAACACCAGCAAGCCAATGCCCGCCATGCAAAGGGGTGCCAGCCACCATATGGCTGCTGCATGGGGATCGACTGACGGAACGACCAGCCATACCGAATCAAGCGCGTTGGCCAGAAGGAGAAGCCCGGCCGTGGCGCCGAGCGTGGCGGGACGATCCTTGATGGGGCGCATGACGAGTGCCGCGACCGGCAACGCAAGCTGCAATCCGACCAGGGCCAAGCCCACGTTGAACCAGCCTGTCTGCAAGCGCGGAACGAACCACGAGATTTCGTTCGGCAAGTTCTCGGCCCAGATGATCAGGAACTGCATGAAGCCCAGGTAGCCCCAGGTCAGCACGTACATGAGCAGCAGGTTGCCCAGGTCACGGCCGACCGGGACTTCAGGCGCGGCCTTCGATTGCAGGGTCGCGGGCAGGCGCCACGCCGTCCACGCGGTCAGGGCCGCGGCGCCAGCGAGTGCTTGCGAGACCAGGACCAGCAGAGCGAAACCCGTGCTGCGCCATCCAGGCGTGAGCGACATCAGCAGATCGATTGCAGCCAGCGAGCCCAGCAGCGAATGGATGATCAGGCTCGCCGCCGCGCGTCGCCTGCTGAGCACCGGCCGAAGGGCACTGCGCGACAGCCAGAACCAGACGAGCCCATACAACAGCATCCGCGACGCGAACGCCGGAAGGTCGAGCCATGCGCGCGCAAAGGCGGGTTCTTCCAGTCTGCTCAACACGTCCGAATGCGGCGAGGCCCAGGGGTAAAGCGCCGTCACGCCCAAGGCAATCGGGACAAAGAGCGGGCCGAGCCACCAACGGCGAACCATCAGCAGCGCGGCCGCCGGGCGCAGCACTTCGCCCCAGCGCCCGCCGGTGAGCCTGTGCAGCCACAGGTTGATGCAGGCGCCCATCACGATGCCGACACACCACCACCACGCGGCCAGCCAGGCGGCGAGAAAGACGCGCGTGCCGCCGTGCCATCCGGCGACGAATCCGGCCAGAAGCAGCAGCACGGCACCGAGAGCGGTGGCGCGAGGCGCGCAGACGCGGCGCATCACCGGAGCTCCTTGGTCGAACCCGGCACCGGATGCCAACTCTGCGGCTCGGCCGGTGCCGGCAGATCGGCGACGAGTGCATGCCGGCTCAACTGCAATGCACGTATGTAGGCGGCGATGGCCCACCGGTCCGAGGGCTGGACGCGGTCCGCATACGAATACATCACGCCATAGCCATGGGTGATGACATCGAAGAAATGGCGATCGTCGACGGCGCGCAGGCGGTCGATGTGAAAAGACGGCGGTGATGGGAAGCCCCGCCGCACCACCGGGCCATCACCGTCCCCGACCGGGCTGTGGCAGGGCACGCAATAGATGGTGTAGCGCTCCTGGCCTCGAAGCAGGAGCGCACTTGACGGCCTTTCGGGGAGCGCCTGCTGAGCGAGAGCCGCTTCCTGATCGCCCAGATGCTGAGACCCGGCGCGACCGCTCGAAGTCGCCGCAATGTCGCCGCTCGCACGGGCCACGGTCCCCGGCGGCGGTGGACGCGTCCCCATCTTGTCCGGAAAGAGCGAGCTGGCCGTGTCAGGCAGCAGCTTGGGTTGCCGCAGCATGTCGCGTTCGGAGCGGTCGCATCCCGCCAGCATCGACACTGCGCCGCACAGGCAGAGCAGGGCGGCGAGGACGGCGCTTGGCCTCACGGCATCACCTCGCTCACGCGCAGCGGATCGAGACGCTGCAAGAGCGCCCGCGCCTGCCGGTCGTCGAAGGCCGGATCGTCCCGACGCAGGCACAGGAAGAACCGGTTGCGCATCGAGAGATCGAAGTCCGGCGCATTGAAGACGGGGTGGTAGAGCCTGGGCATGCCTGCGCGCCACAGCATCGCTCCGACCGTGGCGAATGCACCTCCCAGCACCGCGAGAGAAAAACTCACCGGAACGAACATCGGCCAGCTATGAAGCGGACGCCCGCCGATGTCGATGGGGTAGGACACGACAGCCGCGTACCACTGCATGAAGTAGCCCAGCACGCCGCCGAGCACCGTGCCGACCAGGCAAGCGAACGCAACGCCGCGAGGACGCACACCGAGTGCTTCGCCGAGCCCTTCGACGGCGAAAGGCGCGTAAGCCTCCGCACGGCGATAGCCCGCGGAACGCGCCTCGCGGACCGCATTCAGCAGCGCGTCCGAAGAGGCGAACTCGGCGATGAGTCCCCAGGGTTGGGTGGCGTCGTTCATCAGCCGGCCTCCGCCTCGGTGTGCTCCAGCTCGCGCATCTCGGCCATGGAGATCACCGGCAGGACGCGGACGAACGCGAGGAACAGCCATGCGAACGCGCAGATGGAGCCGAGCAGGAAGACCCAGTCCCAGGCGGTCGGCACAAACAAGCCCCATGCCGAGGGCATGAAGTCGCGATGGAGGCTGGAGACCACGATGAGTACCCGCTCCATCCACATGCCCAGGTTGATCGCGAGGCTGAGCCCCAGAAGCAGTCCGGCGCTTCTGCGGCAGCGACGCCACCACAGCAATTGCGGCAGCAAGACGTTGCACACCAGCATCGACCAGTAGACCGGCGCATAGAAGCCGACCCAGCGGTCTTCGGTCATCGCGATGTCGTAGCGGTCCCCGCTGTAGAACGCCATGAAGATCTCGCTGAGATAGCCATAGGCTACCAACGAAGAAGTCGCCAGCAGGACCTTGCCTGCGTGGTCGAGATGCACTTCGGTGATGAAGTCGTGCAAGCCGAAAGCGCGGCGCAAGGGGATCGCAATGGTCAGCACCATGGCAAAGCCGGAGAACAGCGCGCCGGCGACGAAGTAGGGCGGAAAGATCGTGGAGTGATAGCCCGGTGTGTTGCCGATCGCGAAGTCCAGCGAGACCACCGAATGCACCGACACGACCAGCGGTGTCGCCAGGCCCGCCACCAGCAGATAGGCCTTCTCGTAATGCACCCACTGCCGCGCTTCGCCCCGCCACCCGAGCGCGCCGAGCGCGAAGACGAAGCGCTTGATGCGCCCCTCGGCGCGGTCGCGCAGCGTGGCGAGGTCGGGGATCAACCCCACGTACCAGAACACGAACGACACGATGATGTAAGTCGCGATCGCAAAGAAATCCCACACGAGCGGACTGCGCCATTGCGGCCACAGGCCCATGGTGTCGGGGTAGGGCGCGATCCAATAGAACTTCCAGGCGCGTCCCAGATGCAGCAGAGGAAAGATCGCCGCCATGGTGGCGGCGAACAGTGTCATCGCTTCGGCGAACCGGTTGATGGAGGTTCGCCACTTCTGGCGCAACAGCAACAGCACCGCCGAAATGAAAGTGCCCGCGTGGCCGATGCCGATCCACCACACGCAATTGGCAATCGCGAAGCCCCAAGCCACCGGAATGTCGACGCCCCATATGCCGACGCCTGTGCGCAGCAGGTAGACGATGGCCGCGCCGAAACCGAGCGTGCCCGCGAACGTGCCCCAGAAGGCGATTCGCCAGAGCTTGCCGGAGGGCCGCGACAGCACCAGATCGGCAATCTTGTCGGTGATGCTCGCGTAGCCCCAGTGGCCGCGCAGGACGGGCGGCGCGGCGCTCATTGACCGGCCTCGTCATCGGCGACGACGCGCGCAAGGTAGGTCGTCCGCGGGCGCGTGTTGAGTTCTTCCAGCAGTGTGTAGTGCCTCGGCGATGCCTTCGCGCGCGACACGGCACTGCCCGGATCGGCAAGGTCTCCGAAGTGGATCGCGCTTGTCGGGCAAGCAGCCTGGCAGGCCGTCACCACGTCGCCGTCCGCGAGCGGCCGTCCGGAGCGCTCCGACTGCAGCCGCGCCCGCGTGATCCGCTGGAGGCAATACGTGCACTTCTCCATCACGCCGCGCGCGCGCACCGTGACGTCCGGATTGCGCTGTGCCTTCAGTGTTTCGGTCGACTCGTCGCTGTACTGGAGGAAGTTGAAGCGCCGCACCTTGTACGGGCAGTTGTTGGAGCAGAACCGCGTGCCGACGCAGCGGTTGTAGACCTGCACGTTCAGGCCCTCGCTGTCATGCACCGTCGCGCCGACCGGGCAGACGATCTCGCACGGCGCGTTTTCGCAATGCATGCACGGCACGGGCTGGAACACGCCGCTATGGCTCGGCGCTTCGGCTTCCTCGTAGTGGTCGATGCGAATCCAGTGCATTGCACGACCGCGCGCCACTTGCTCCGCACCCACGACCGGGATGTTGTTCTCGGCCTGGCATGCGACGGTGCAGGCATTGCAGCCGATGCATGCATCCAGGTCGATCGCCATGCCCCAGGCGTGCTCGGCGAACCTGTTCATCGGCGGATAGAGCGAGGGGGCCGGCTCCTTGGGCGTGATCGCGGCCTTGGACGCCGGAACACTGCGGGCGAGTTCGCGGCCTTCCTGCGACATGGTGTGCTGCGTGCGCGCGAACTCGATGTGGCGTCCGGTGGCGGTCAGCGTCAACGGCGCGGTGCCTTCGCTGGCCGCCGGCCTGAGCGCGTATGCATCGAAGCCAATGCCGGAGCCCACGCGGCCGGCCTCCGTGCGGCCCAAACCGAGCGGCAGGGTGGCTGCACCTTCCGCATGCGAGGCCTGCACCCACACAGGCGCTTCGATCGATTTGGGACCGATGGCGGCGCGCACCACGTCGCCATTGCGCAGCGAAAGCGATGCTGCCGTGCGCGGGCCGAGATGCAGTGCGTTTCCCCAGGTGATGTGGGTGAAGGGGCGCGGCAGTTCCTGAAGCCATGCGTTGTTCGCGAATGCGCCGTCCCCCGCCGAAGGATCGGGAACGAAGACTGCGGCAAGTGCGCCGGCTTGCTGCGGAGCCCGGTCGGCGCGAGGCACGTTCGCTTGCGGCAGCGACAGCGGCTCGAAGGCGCTCTGGGCGATCGCGCCATTGCGCAGACTCTCGCGCCAGAACTGCTCGAAATCGTCGCCCGCACGGCCTGGCGGCTGCTGCTCGCGCCACTGGCGTCGCACGAGCTCGCGGCCATCCCGCACGGTGTCGTCGAGCATGGCGGCGACCAGCTCATGCGCGGATCGCGTGTCGTACAGCGGCATGATCACTGGCTGAATCAGCGAGGCGCTGCCGTCGAACGCGCGCGCGTCGCTCCATTGCTCGTAGGTGTGGCTCAGGGGCAAGTGCCATCGGCAGCATCGCGCGGTTTCGTCTGTGTAGAGCCCGGCGCGCACGGTGAAAGGCACCTGCGAGATCGCCTCTGCTACGGACAACTCGCCCGGCGTGTCATACGCGGGGTTGCCTCCGATGACCAGGAGCGTGTCGACCGCACCGTTCCTGATGGCGTCGAGCAGAGCTTGCAGGTCCTGGCCGCCGCCTCCTTCGGGTGGGTCGATGCCTTCGATCGTGCGACCGACCGATCCCAGCTTTTGATGAAGTGCCCATGCAAGCACATGTGCGCGCGGTGTCAGCGCGTCGCCGACCACGATCAACGCGTCCGGTCCCGCGGCGCGCAGCGCTGAGACCAGGCGCGTTTCGAAGCGCGCGGCATCGGCGTCCGGACCGGCGCTGTTGCTATTGCCATCATTTGCACGGTCCACCTCGATGAAGTGCCCGGCGACCCGCTCCAGCAGTGCCTCGATTGCCGCTGGAGGCAGGGCGATGCGATCGTCGGCGCGTGCGCCGAAGAGTCCGGGCGTTGTCTCGACGGCGACCAATCGAGCTGCATGGCCGGTCCCCGCGGCGGCCCGGGCTCGTGCCCAGTCGGCAGCGCATCGAACGCTCTCCGGACTGCCGGTGAACGGGTCGGCCCCAAACGAAACGATCAGCCTTGCCTTGCCGAAATCGTGCCGCGGGCGCACCGGTCGCCCGAAGGCGGTTCGAGTGCCGCTCAACGCAGAAGCGGGAGAAAGAGGATCGTGCCTGTGCAAGACAGTGCCTGGATAGCGCGCGACGAGTTCGCCCAGCTGCGCCTGCAGCGTAGGCGATGTGATGGTGGGCGTCAGGATGCGCAGCCCGGGTCCCTTGCCTTCGCCCCAGCGGCTCGCGCGTTCGCGCCAGGCGGTGTCGAAGGCGGCCCACGTCGAAGGGCTCGCATCGATGCCGGGCTTCGGGCGGCTTTGCACAGTCTGCGAGCGGTCGGGGTCCCACAGCTCCAGCACCGAGGCCTGCGCAAACGAGTCGTTGGTTCCCAGGCTGGCGGGGTGCAGCGGATTGCCCTCGATCTTGATCGGCCGACCTTCCCGCGTGCCCACCAGCACGCCATGGGCGAAGCCGCTGCGCACGAAGCTCGTCGCATAGAAGATCGCGCCTTCGCCCAATCCCGCCTCGGGCATGCGGACGAAAGGGTGTGCCTGTCCTGGAGGAGCGCGGGTGCAACCGGCGCTCGCCAGCGCCACGGACGCGGCCATCAGGGTCATGGCATGCCGCCGCGTCATCCCTGGTTCAGACACGATCTCGATCACGGATTTCGTCGAAGTCATGGCGCGGGTGGAGGCGAGAGGCGAGCGAGTGGTGCTATCGATGGCAGGTCGAGCAATCGGTCAGGCGGCGCTCGCTCAACAGGCGGGCAATCATCCGAACCGTTGCGGTGTCTCCATCGTCCAGCGGCTGCATGCTGAACACCTTCGAAGGATCGTGCAGATGCGCAAGCGGGTTGCGGTGGCATTTGACGCACCACTCCATCTGGAGCGTGGCAACGCGGCGCATCAACGGCATCTGGTCGACCCGGCCATGGCATTCGATGCAGGCCACGCCCTTGCTGATGTGAATGCTGTGATCGAAATACACGAAATCCGGCAGTCGATGGACCCGGTTCCATGCGATGGGATTGCCGCTTTTGGCGCTGTCCCGAACGGGCGCCAGCAGGGGTGCGTCGGAGAACAACTGCGAGTGGCAGTTGAGGCAAATCTGCGTTGACGGAAAGCCCGCGGATGCGGAGGTCTCCACGGACGTGTGGCAGTAACGGCAATCGAGTCCGACATCCCCGACGTGATGCTTGTGGCTGAAGGGAACCGGTTGCTGCACGATCTCGTTTTCGCCCGTGTCCTCGAATCCGCGCCAGGCCGCGATGCCAATGCCCAGTGCCACCAGCACGAACAATCCGATCAACGTCAGACTGACTGCCAATTCGGTTTGGCGCTGGATGATTTGGGCCATCGCGGCGTATTAGCACAGTTGGGGGTGCCGTGGTGTCCGCCTTTTGCTTCCTCATTCAGCGCCCTCGACTGACACCCGCGCACTTGCGATCGGGCCCCACTTTCGGTCACCAATATCGTTAACCTATCGCTGACAAGAACGAGTACATCGAGGATGCCGAGCAACTTGAAGGTCATCTTGCGCGCAGTCCGACGCTGGGCCTTCATCCCCGTCTCGGCCGTCGTGCTGAGTGTGCTGCTGTCGCATGCGCACGAGATCGATTGGGCGGGCGCCTGGTCGGCCCTGCGGCACTATTCGCCGCTGCTTCTGCTCGGAGGGCTAGGCCTCGCCATCGTGAGCCACATGCTGTATGGCTGCTTCGACCTGCTGGGACGACGCCACACAAGACACGGGCTCCCGCGGCCGCAGACCTTCTGCATCGGCATGGCGACCTATGCGTTCACGCTGAATCTGGGGACTCTGCTCGGAGGCGTCGCGACCCGAGTGCGCCTGTATGCGCGGGCCGGGCTCGACGAAGTCACGATCGCGCAGATCATCGCGATGAGTGCGACGACCAACTGGATGGGCTACGGCGTCATCGCTGGGGGGCTCTTCGCCGCACGCGCCATCACGCCGCCAGCACGATCGCCACTGACGGCCGAAGCCTTGCAGGCGCTCGGGTTCGCGATGATCGCGCTGGCCTGCGCGTACGTCGCAGTCTGTGCGATGGCTCATGGGCGCACCTGGCAAGTGCGGCATCGCAGGATTCGTCTGCCCGCGCCCGGCCTTGCCTTGCTGCAACTCGTGGTGTCGGCGGGCCACTGGTTCACGATGGGCGGGGTCATGTACCTGCTGCTGGACCAGCAGGTGTCGTACCCGATCACGCTGGCCGTGCTGATGACGGCCGCAATCGCGGGCGTGGTGACACCCGTCCCCGCCGGCCTCGGCGTGCTGGAAGCCGTCTACCTGATGCTGCTGGCAGGCGCTGTTCCGCAGGGCCGGCTCATGGGGGCGGTGCTGGCGTACCGAGCGCTTTACTACCTGGTGCCGCTTGCGGGTGCGATGGGAATCTATTTTGGGCTGGAGAGATACATGTCCCGCCGCCGCAACGCGGCGAATCCGTTGGTGCAGGCGCACACGCCGCAGCCTATGGGGCGGCATGTGCCTTGAGTGGACGCCGGCGAGTGACAAGTCAGGTCAGGTCACCGGCGCGGGGTTGAAGAGCACGAGTGCGTTGTGCAGCTTCCACTGCTCCGCCCAGGTCTTCTTGCGGCCGCTGGCGACGTCCAGCATCAGCCTGAACATCTCCCAGCCGACGTCGGCGATGGTCTTCTCTCCGGTGGCGATGGTTCCGGCATTGATGTCCATCAAGTCGTGCCAGCGGCGCGCGAGGTCTTCGCGCGTGGCGACCTTGATGACCGGCACCTGCGCCAGGCC
>NZ_JBFTIJ010000017.1:0-92189 GCF_056394705.1 Variovorax sp. 10N420
CGCGGACCCCGCCTGAAGCGAGCACCGCAGGTTGCCCGAAGCGAAGCGCAGGGACGCGCACAGTGGGGTCGCCTTTCTTTTGCTTACTTTTCTTTGGCGACCCAAAGAAAAGTAAGTCGCCCGCCGGGGCGAGTCCCGGCCAACAGCCCCCAAAAAAGAACACCCAATCACGATCACGCCTCAGCCTCCCGCTCCAACCCCTTCCCCCCAAAAGGCCTCCGCTTCCGCTCAAACACCTGCTTGGCAAACCCAGCAATCCCCTGAGGAAACAACAACACCAACAGCAAAATAATCCCGCCAAGCATGGCCCGCCAGTAATCCGTATTCCGCGCCACCGTGTCATGCAGCCAAGTAAAAGTAACAGCCCCCACCACAGGCCCAGCCAACGTCTGAATCCCCCCCAACAGCACCATCACCAACCCATCCACAGACTTCCCGACACTCAGCGACTCCGGAGAAATACTCCCTTTGGAAAACGCATAGAGCGCCCCAGCCAACCCCGCCGCCCCTCCAGCAATCACAAACGCCGCCCACTGCATCCGCTTCACATCGATCCCGATCGCGTCAGCCCGCAAAGCCGAATCGCGCCCCGCCCGCAGCGCATACCCGAACGGCGAGAACAGCACGCGCCGCAGCCACAGCACACCCAGCCCCACCAGCAGCAGCGTCACCCAGTAATACGCGTTCTTGTTGGCAAGCCATGCGGAAGGCCAAACGCCGGTGAGCCCATTGCTTCCACCAGTAAAGCTGTCCCACTGATAAGTGATCGCCCAAGTGATCTGCGCAAATGCCAACGTGAGCATCGCCAGATAGACGCCTGACAAGCGGACCGCAAACCACCCATAGACGAACGCCCCCACTGCAGCAACGAGCGGCGCGAGGATCAATGCCAACTCCATCGGCATTCCGCTGCTGCGAACCAGCAAAGCCGCACCGTAGGCGCCGAGCCCGAAATACGCCGCATGGCCGAATGAATGCATGCCCGCCGGTCCCATGATGAAGTGCAGGCTGGTCGCGAACAGCGCTGCAATCAGCAGATCGATCATCAGCACGGTCGTGTAAGGCGAATCAGCCGTGAAGAACGGAACCGCCGCCAGCACGAGGCCGAACACGGCAGCCGCCGTGAGATAGGCCTTCCCAGGCCGCCGCAAAGGCTCCTCTTGCATGCCGACATAGCGGCTCGGCGCTTGAGGCTTGCCGAACAAGCCCCATGGCCGCCACACCAGCACGACAGCCATCACCAGAAAGTCGACGACCAGCGTGAGCTTGGAGAACGAGATGCTGAGCCCGAAAACATCGACGACGCCAAGCCAGATGCAGATCGCCTTGATCTCCGCAATCAGCAGTGCAGCCGCATAGGCCCCAGGGATCGAGCCCATGCCACCCACCACCACGACCACGAACGCCGCGCCGATGGTGTTCAGGTCCATCTCCAGGGTCGCGGGTTCACGCGGCAACTGCAGAGCGCCCCCGAGGCCCGCCAGCAGCGCCCCCAGCGCAAACACCGCCGTAAAGAGCCACGCCTGGTTGACCCCGAGCGCGCTGACCATCTCCCGGTCCTGCGTCGCGGCGCGCACCAGCGTGCCGAATCGTGTGCGCGTGAGCAGCATCCAGACAAGCCCGAGCACGAGCGGGCCGACAACGATCAGGAAAAGGTCATAAGTGGGAAATTGCCGCCCAAGAATCTCGATCGACCCGGAGAGCCCGGGCGCGCGAGGTCCCAGCAACTCGTCGGGCCCCCACAGGTACAGCACCGCGTCCTTGATCACCAGCACCAGCGCAAAGGTCGCCAGCAGCTGAAAGAGTTCGGGCGCCTTGTAGATGCGCCGCAGCAGCACCACTTCGATCAACGCGCCCAGCACCCCGACCGCCAACGCCGCAAGAACCAGCGCCGGCCAGAACCCCACGCCCGTGCCCAGCCGGTCGACGAGCGTGTAGGCGATATAGATGCCCACCATGAAAAACGAGCCATGCGCGAAATTCACGATCCGCGTGACGCCAAAAATCAGCGACAGCCCCGCCGCCACCAGAAACAGCGACGACGCGCTAGCCAGCCCATTCAGCAACTGAACAATGAATCCCGAAAAGCTCATTCAACATCCCGTTAAACGCTCAACTACAGATGCCCAAGTACTCCGCCAGCGACCCCCAAAAGCGCCCACGGACTCTTCGCCAGAGGGCCGCCGCGCCCGGCCGCCCGAAGCGGCCGGCTCGCCCCCGGCAGGGGGTAGGCGAAGCGACACGAAGTGCGCGCAGCCTGGGGGCGAGCAACAGTGAATCTGGGCGAGCAACTAATCAGTTCTTGACTTCTTGATCTCAGCAGCCGAAGGCTGGTACTTCGGATCACCGCCGTCCAGATACACGTAATCCACCATCACGCCCTTGCCGCCTTCGTTCTTGGTGCGGCCCACGAAGGCGCCCATCGTCGACTGGTTGTCTTCCGCGCGGTAGGTGATCTTTCCGAACGGCGTATCGACCGGCAGGCCCTTGAAGGCCGCGACCAGCTTCTCGGTGTCGGTGCTCTTGGCCTTGGCGATGCCCGCGGCCGCCGACTTGATCATGCTGTAGCCGACCACCGAGCCGAGGCGCGGATAGTCCTTGTACTTGGCCTGGTAAGCCTGTTCGAAGGCCTTGTGTGCCGGCGTGGTGATGCCGTACCAG
This sequence comes from Variovorax sp. 10N420, assembly GCF_056394705.1. Lineage (NCBI taxonomy): Bacteria > Pseudomonadati > Pseudomonadota > Betaproteobacteria > Burkholderiales > Comamonadaceae > Variovorax > Variovorax sp. 10N420. Next base: position 2,662 of record NZ_JBFTIJ010000017.1, read on the forward strand.
GGGTAACCGGTGACGATCCAGCCGTTGGGCGCCTCGTCCTTCAGCGCATCCATGTACTCGGGCTCGCCGGTCAGCACGCTCACCACTTCGCGGCCCTTGAACAGGCCGCGCGTATTGCCTTCGCGCACGAACTTCGACAGGTCGGCCGCAAACAGCACGTTGAAGATCGCGTCCGGCTTGGCGTCGGCGAGCGCCTGCACAACGCTGCCGGCGTCGACCTTGCCCAGTGGCGTGGCCTGCTCGGCGACGAACTCCACGTCAGGCTGTGCAGCCTTCAGCAACTGCTTGAAGGCGGCCACCGCGGACTGGCCGTACTCGTAGTTGGGGTACACCACCGCCCAGCGCTTCTTCTTGAGCTTGGCGGCTTCGGGCACCAGCATCGCGGCCTGCATGTAGGTGCCGGGGCGCAGTCGCACGGTGTATTGATTGCCGCCTTGCCAGGTGAGCTTGTCGGTGAGCGGTTCGCCAGCCAGGAAGAAGACCTTTTTCTGCTTGGCGAAGTCGGCCACTGCCAGGCCGGTGTTCGACAGGAAGGTGCCGGCGATCAGGTCGACCTTGTCGCGCGACACCAGTTCTTCGGCAACACGCACGGCATCGCCGGGATTGGCGTTGTCATCGCGGCTGATGAGCTCGATCTTCTTGCCGTTGACGCCGCCCGCCGCGTTGATCTCGTCGACCGCCAGCTCCATTCCCTTCTTGTAGGGCTCGAGGAAGGCGGGCTGTGCCTTGTAGCTGTTGATCTCGCCGATCTTGATCACGTCCTGCGCATGCGCGGGAACGAGCGTGGTGATCAGCGAGGCCAGCGCCGCTGCAGTGAAGGCAAAGCGCAGTTGATTCATCGAGAGCTCCTTGAGAACGAAAAGAAAAGGGACGAAGTGGCGAGAGAGATACGAGAGTGACGAAGCGATTCAACGGAGACCGTCTTCACCCTTGATTTCAGAAACCTGCAATCCGCCAATGCGCGGCAGCGGTCGCCCGCTGTCGGTCACCGCGACGGCGACGACGATCTCGTTGGCGCGCGGTGCATCCGACACACGCGCTTCGATGGCATCGAAGTGGCTTCGGACGAAGGCGGCATCCTTGTGCCCGAGCGGCACATCGATGGCAGTGCCGAGCGTGCCGCGCTTCTTGGCCGAAGGCACGAGCGCAGCGCCCTTCTCGACCGCCGCGCGCAGCGGCGCTCCAAGCTTCGGATGGAGGATGGCCGCGGCATGCTCCAGTTCGCCGGCTTCGCCGACGATCGCGGCCTTGCCGTAGCTCTGTGCCTGACCAGGCTCGATGCCCAGTGCTGCAACGGCCTTCTGGCCCAATAACGCGCCGAGTTCTTCTCCGATGGCGATCAGTTCGTCCAGCGACTCGCTGTACCGACCGGCATACGGGTTGTCGATAACGGCCATAGCCACAGCACGACGAGTCGGCGGCTCGATGGTCTTGCCCATTTCCTTGCGAGTCTCGTCGACCTGGATAACGATTTTTCGAATACTTGCGGTCATATCCTGTCCTTCGTAATTTCTGTCTTCATTCAAGAAACACCGCGGAACCGGCTTTGCCGGGCCGCTGGTGTTGCCCCCCTTTCAGGGGGGTTGGCGCAGCGACGCGAAGTGCGCGAAGACTGGGGGGTCATCTCAACCCATCCCACTTGCTGATGTCTTCGGCCCGGAGGCCGCCTACGCGTTCATGAACGCGATAACCCGTGCTCATCGCGAGGATGAACACGATCTCGTCGGCAGCCGGCGCACCAGGCACGCGCACTTCGATGGCATCGAACTGACCGCGCACGTAGCTGGCGTTGATGTTGGTGAGCGGCACGTCCAGCGCCGCGCCTGGCGGCCCGACTTTCTTGGTCGACGGCACGATCGAAAGCGCATTGCCGGGCTGGCCTGATTTCTCCTCGGCCTTGCCTTGGCGATATGCATCGCGGTCGCCCTTCCATCCGAGCAGCTCTCGCATGGCGTAGCCGCCCGGCACGTGCCAGAGCGCGCCGTGCTCCAGTTCGCCGGCAGCGCCAACGATGGCGCCTTTGCCATAGGTGGCGATGCGCTCCACCGGCACGTCCATTGCCGCGCGCAGTCGATGCGCCATCTCGAGACCTACTGGGTCGAGCAGCTTCATCATCGGAAGGATGTCCGGCTCGTAGCGGCCGGCAAAAGGATTGGTCAGCACCGCGGCTATCGCGCCACGCACCAGCGGGGTCGCGGCGCGCGGCCCGAACTCGTGATGGATGTGCTCGACCTGGGTGAAGACACGACGTATATCGATCATGAACAGAAGTCCTGCTTTTCGTTAAGCAAATACTGAACCAACTGCATCGGCCGCGACGCTTGCATCGATTTGCGATGCAGTGAGCGGAGCCTGCGAGCTTAAAGGTTGAATCACCCGCCACTGCCCCTGGCAAACGAGCACGACCGAACTCACCAGGCCTGCCCGCTGCAGCGCCTCGGCGCGCGCCTCGCCGGCGGCGAGTGCGCGGCGCACCTGCGCGGGCGGCAAGGTCTCGACTTCGGTCGTGACCGGGATGTCGCCGAGGTCGCTGTCGTCCTTGCACGCGCTCGCCGGGTTGCGATGAATGCCTGGGTCTTCGACGTTGACGGCGTTTGCGATCACCGTCGCCGCCGCGTCGGCCTGGGCGGCTGTCGCAGCGAGCACTGTCACGCTGTCGGCAATCCCGAGCGAGAAGCTTCGTCCGCGCCAACCGCTGGTGGCGACACCGCGCACCGGCATGTCGGCGGTGACTTCGAACTGGCCATCGGTTGCGAGCGGGCCCGCATCGCGCAGCTCGAAGCGGGCGAGATCTGCGAAGAGCCCCACGCGCACGGAATGGCCATCTGCGAGATGCAACGCGATGTCGCCGCCGTTGTTGATCCAGGCGCGCTCGATGCCCGACCGTTGATAGCAGCCGATGAGCTCCTGCGCCACCGAACCCGCCACCGCAGCCATCGGCGTAATGAAGGCTTCGCGGAACGGCGCACACGCCTGCCACATGCGCCGCGCAATCACGCCACGCAGATCGCAATCCGCGCCTACGGGTTGACGCAGCAAGGGCAGCTCGCCCACCAACTCGTCGAGCACACCGCCAAAGCGCCGCCACGCGAGCTCATGCGCCACGGCAACCTCGACCGGATCGCCATGCGCCTCCGCCACGATGTCGATCGGCCCGTGATGGAGGTGCCAGCGCCCCCCATCGAGCAATGTGCGTTCGGCAGTCATGCCCAAACCTTTCCTGCGGCAAAAAGGCGGCCGCCGCCGGGCCGCCCCAAGGCGAGCCGCGCCTCCCCCTCGGGGGGTGGCGAAGCACACGCAGTGGCAAGCCGGCGGGCCAACATGCTACCCGAGCATGGGTGGCTGGCCGAGCGGCCAGGGGTTGGCCGCATCCATGGGCAGCCAGCGGCGCGACAGCGGTGCACCGTCGTCCTGCCAGGCACCGCGGGCGAGCGCCTGCTGCAGGGTGAACACATGCTCCATGTGACCGCCCAGCGCGGCGTAGTCCTCGCGGCGCATGCTGAATTCGATGGGCGCAACAATGGCCGGCGTGGGCACGGTTCCGAAGCTGTTGTCGGGCATGCGAAGCACATCGGCCATCACAGTGATGCCACCACCCGGCCACACGTAGGCCGGCGCGCCACCGCACGTCACGTTGACCAGCGCGCGCTTGATGGCGCGGGTCAGCAGGACCGGGTTCTCAGTCACGCCCGCGCGCAAACTGCCGCCCGCGCCGCCGAGGAAGAGCACGCTGCACAGCGAAGGCTCGCAGTTCTCGCCGATGCGCTCGACGATGCGCCGCACCTCGGCAGGCATCTGCTGCTCGACAGGCCGCAGATCATCGTCCAGCACGTACCACTGCGCATGCTCGCCCGTGGTCGACGTCATCAGCAGACGCAGCCCGGGACGCGCCACACCCTCTTCCCAACCTTCGATGATCGACAGCGGATCGTCGATGTCGGTGCCGCCCCAGCCATTGCCGGGATTCGCCACCTGGAAATAGCGCCCCGGCGTCGATTTACGTCCGCGCATCTGGATGCCCGAAGCGGGCATGTCCAGGCAGCGGCCGGCCTGGTGTTCGGTCAGCACGCCGGTGATGTGATCGTCGACGACCACCACTTCATCCGCGTGCCCGAAAAGCTGACGCGCAAAGATGCCGATGGCCGCCGAGCCACAGCCGACGCGCATCCGCTGTTCTTCGACGCCGTTGACGATGGGCGCCTTGCCCGCCTGAATCACCATGCTGGCGCCGCCGTCGATCACGCATTCGACCGCCTTCTTGTTGCCGAGCAACTGCATCAGCTCCATCGTCATGCGGCCTTCCTTCTTGCTGCCACCCGTGAGGTGGTGCACGCCTCCGAGCGACAGCATCTGCGAGCCGTATTCCGCGGTGGTGACGTGGCCGATGACTTCGCCGCGATACCGCACGTTGGCCTGCTCCGCGCCCAGGAAGCGGTCGGTGTCGATCTTCACCTTGAAGCTGCAGTAGCTGAAGATGCCTTCAGTCACTACCGTGACCATGTCCACGCCCTGCGCCTTCGACGCGACGATGAAGGGCGCGGGCTTGTAGTCGGGATAGGTGGTCGACGAGCCGACGCCAGTCACGAAAACCTCGTCGGCAAGGAGGAGATCGCCGTTCCAGTCGGGATCGTTCCTTTCAACGGCTTCGGGGGCGTCCGCTGCGGCGGCGTCGCGGGCGAACGGCACGAGCGCAGGCGATTCGCCGGCAAGCTCGCGCCTGAGCAGCACCACCGGATCGACCCGCACCAGAATGCCGTCCTTGTTGGCATAGCGGTCGCACGCGCCCGTGCGGCCGTCGGAGATCTGGCAGAGCACGGGGCACGCATTGCACTCCACCTTGCTGGTGCTCATGCGCTCGTTGCGCAGCGGCGATCGGCCCAGGGGCTCGGGCGTCATGGGCAACACGGGCACGTCCATGCCGGGCAATCCGTCTGTCTTGGTGTGTTCAGTCATCGCAGGCAATCGGTTCGTAGGTCTCGCGAGGTTTGCAACATCTGTGCCGGGAGCCCGCTTGTGCCGGGCGTGCCGTTTGTGTAGCATTCCCTACACTTTCATGTGGCAATCACTACATTGACGAGAATCAATGTAGCAAACAGGTCCGAAGCTTGCAATGGTGTTTTCGTGGGCGCCCGTGATCGACAATAGGGCATCCCTTTTTCGTTCATAACCATTCCTGACCCTTATGAGTGCATTCAGCGAAGAACGTGTGTTGAGCGTCCACCACTGGACCGACCGCCTGTTCACCTTCACCACCACGCGCGATCCGGCCTTGCGTTTCTCCAATGGCCATTTCACGATGATTGGGCTGAAGGTCAACAACAAGCCTCTGCTGCGCGCCTACAGCATCGTGAGCCCGAACTACGAGGAACATCTGGAGTTCCTCAGCATCAAGGTGGAGGAAGGCCCTCTCACCTCGAAGCTCCAGCACATCCAGGTGGGCGACACCATCATCGTCGGCCGCAAGCCCACCGGCACACTGCTGATCGACTACACCCTGCCCGGCAAGCGGCTGTATCTGTTCGGCACCGGCACCGGCCTGGCACCCTTCATGAGCATCATCCGGGACCCGGACACCTACGAGAAGTTCGAGCAGGTCATCCTGGTGCACGGCGTGCGGCAAATTGACGAACTCGCCTATCACGACCTCGTGACCGATCACCTTCCCAAGCATGAAATCCTGGGCGAGATGATCGAGAAGCAGTTGCTCTACTACCCGACCGTGACGCGCGAGGAATTCCGCAACATGGGTCGCATCACGGACCTGATCGAGACCAACAAGCTGACCGACGATCTCGGCCTGCCGCCGCTCAATGCAGCGGAAGACCGCGTCATGCTGTGCGGCAGCCCCGGGCTGCTCGTCGACTTGAAGCACATCCTCGAAGGCCGCGGGTTCAAGGAAGGCAATACATCCACGCCCGGTGACTTCGTGGTCGAGCGCGCCTTCGCTGAAAAGTGATGCCGGACCGCCTGGAAAACGCCGCAAGACGCCGATGAGCGAACGCAAGCCGGCCGCAGGAAAGCCCCAGCGCCGCACCGGCGTGCGCGAGGCGGCGGCGCAGGCCACGCGCGAGAGCATCCTGCGTGCCGCCACCAAGGTGTTCGCCAAATACGGCTACGAAGGCGGCAGTGTCGAGAAGATCTCGAAAGCGGCCAAGTCGTACGACCGGATGATCTACTACTACTTCGGCAGCAAGGAAGGCCTGTTCATCGCGGTGCTCGAAGGCATCTATCGGCGCATGGACGATGCCGAGGCAGCGCTCGATCTCGATGCGACGCGGCCGGTGGAATCGCTCACGGCGGTGATCCGCTTCGTGCTCGGCTACTACCGCCGCAATCCTGATTTCGTGACGCTGCTCAACACCGAGAACCTGCACAAGGGGCGGCACATCGCGAAGTCGCTGCGAGCGCGCGAGTATTCGTCGCGCGCCATTTCGATCATCCAGGAGATCGTCGAAAGCGGTGTCGCGCAAGGCTTGTTCCGTGACGACGTTGCCGCACGCGATCTGTACCTTCTGATTGCATCGACGGGTTATTTCTACACGTCGAACCGGCACACGCTGACCGCCTTCCTCGGCGAGCCGCTGGAGAGTGCCGAAGCGGTCACGCACTGGGAGAACTTCGTCATCGAAACGGTGCTGCGCGCCGTCGATGTCGGAGGTCCCGATGAAGAATCCACATCCCCACCAGAGGTAAAGACATGGCAGAAGTCGCAACCGCCGCAAAGTCGGGCAAAGTCGTCATCCGGAACATAGGTCTGCTGCTTTCGGGCGACATCGACCAGCCCATCCTCGACGCCGACACCATCGTCGTGAACGATGGCCTGATCGTCGCGTTCGGCAAGGAAAAGGACTGCGATCTCGAAGGCGCGCACACCACGATCGACGCGAAGAAAACCTGCGTCGCGCCGGGCCTCATCGACAGCCACGTACATCCGGTCTTCGGCGACTGGACCCCGCGCCAGGGCCAGATCGGCTGGATCGACTCGACCATGAACGGCGGCGTGACCACCATGATTTCCGCCGGCGAAGTGCATCTCCCCGGCCGCCCCAAGGACATCGTCGGCGTGAAGGCGCTGGCCATCACCGCTCAGCGTGCTTTCGACAACTTCCGCCCTGGCGGCGTGAAGGTGCTCGCGGGCGCGCCGGTGATCGAAAAAGGAATGGTCGAGAGCGACTTCAAAGAGATGGCCGAAGCCGGCGTCGGGCTGCTCGGCGAAGTCGGCCTGGGTTCGGTCAAGGCCGGCTACGAGGCGAAGGAGATGGTCGCCTGGGCACGCAAGTACGGCATCCAGAGCACGATCCACACGGGCGGCCCGTCCATCCCGGGCTCGGGCCTGATCGACAAGGACGTGGTGCTCGAAGCCGATGCCGACGTCATCGGGCACATCAACGGCGGGCACACGGCGCTGCCCGAGGCGCACGTCTGCGAGCTGTGCGAGAAGTCGTCGCGCGCGATCGAGATCGTGCACAACGGCAACGAGCGCATCGCCATCGCCGCGGCAAAGGCGGCGCTCGATCTCAAGTGTCCGCACCGCATCATCCTCGGCACTGACGGGCCGGCCGGGTCAGGGGTCCAGCCGCTGGGCATCCTGCGCATGATCTCGCTGTTGTCATCGCTCGCGAACATCCCGGCCGAACTGGTGTTCTGCTTTGCGACGGGGAACACGGCGCGCATTCGCAAGCTCAACTGCGGTTTGATCGAAGTCGGCCGCGCCGCAGATTTCGTCTTCATGGACCGCGCGCAGCACACCGCCGGCAAGACGCTGCTCGAAAGCGTTCAGCTCGGCGACATACCGGGCGTGGGCATGGTGATGATCGACGGCATCGTGCGCTGCGGGCGCAGCCGTAACACGCCACCAGCCACCGAGGTTCCGGTGGTCATTTAGCTCGCCCCCAGGCTCGCGCACTTCGTGTCGCTGCGCCCACCCCCTGCTGGGGGCAACACCAGCGGCCCGGCAAAGCCGGTTCCGCGGTGAGTCCTGTTGCTCGCCCCCAGGCTCGCGCACTTCGTGTCGCTCTCCACCCCCTACCGGGGGCAACACCGGCGGCCCGGCAAAGCCGGTTCCGCGGTGTTCCTGTTGCTCGCCCCCAGGCTCGCGCACTTCGTGTCGCTKCGCCYACCCCCTRCCGGGGGCAACACCGGCGGCCCGGCAAAGCCGGTTCCGCGGTGTTTCTGGAAGGGGTCCGGCTTGGCCGGGTTTACTTGAAGACCAGATGACGGGCCGACAGGAAGTTCACGGCGAGGCCCGCGCAGCTTCCGATCGCAACGCCTAGCGCGGGCGCGAGTGGCCCGCCGATCCAATGCAGGGTCAGCACGTAGGCCGCATAGTTGACCAGCGCGCCGCCGACCATGGTCAGCAGGTAGTGCGTGTATTCGCGAAGGACCGATGCGCCTGAGCGCCGTTCCTTGAAGGTGAAATGCCGGTTGAGCAGCCAGGTCACCGTGGCCGCGGCGATGAAGGAGACCACCCGCGCGCCATACCAGCCGGCGTACGGCGCCAGCAGGTACAGCACTCCGACGTCGACGCCGAAGCCAATCACGCCGACCAGTGCGAACGACAGGAATTCCTTGCCGGCCTTCATGGGGCCGAGCGATGCCGCACGCCCGGAATCGCGAGGTAGCGCAGCCGCTTGGCCTCCTGCCGGCCGATGGTCACGGTGTGCAGCACGACGCCGCACACAAAGGACAACATCGCGACCAGCATGGTGCCGGTCACCAGGACGGCTGTCGGCAAACGAGGAACCAGCCCCGTCTCGAAATACGTGACGACCAGCGGCTCCGCCAGCACGATCGACAACAGGGCCAGCACAGCCGCGAACGCGCTGAAGAACAGCAGCGGCCGTTCGCTCACGAAGAGCTTGCAGATCGTTTTCAGGATTCGCCAGCCGTCACGGTAGGTCGAGAGCTTGCTCTCCGATCCCTCCGGCCGCGAGCGATAGAGAACGGGCACTTCCGCAAAGGGCATGCGCAGCTCCAGCGCGTGGACGGTGAGTTCGGTCTCGATCTCGAAGCCCTTCGACACCGCCGGAAACGACTTGGCATAGCGTCGGGAAAACACGCGATAACCCGACAGCATGTCGGTCAGGTGCCCGCCGAAGAGGGCCGCAACAGCACCGGTCAGCAAGCGATTGCCAAAGCGGTGGCCGCGCCGGTAGGTCTGCACGTCCGCGCCGTCATCGACCCGCGAACCGACCACCATGTCCAGATTGCCATCCACCAGCATGCCGATGAGCCGCCGTACCTCGCCGACGTCATAGGTGGCGTCGCCATCGGCCATCACGTAGACATCCGCCTCGACGTCCGCGAACATGCGCCGCGCCACGTTGCCTTTGCCCCGAAGCGCGACATGCGTCACCCACGCACCATGGGCGGCGGCCACCTCGGCCGTGTCGTCGGTGGAGTTGTTGTCGAAGACGTGGATCTCGGCTTCCGGCAATGCCGCGCGGAATTCCTCGATGACTTGCGCGATCGCCAATGCCTCGTTGAAGCAGGGGATCACGGCGGCGATGCGCAGGGCGCGTGGTTCAGGGTTTGCGGTCATTCTTGTCGTCGAGGATCCGGTAGGCCTTGGCATTGTCCTTTTCGTACATCACCGCGAAATGATCATGGAAACCCGGCTGCGCTTCCAGGACCGGCACGGTCGCGGCAGACACGGCCATGGCCTCGAATCCCAGGTCGGCAAGTTTGCGGGCGTACTCCGCCGGCGGAAGCGCGATGAAGTCCGCATACCGCCAAGGGCCGAGCGCATCGCCCCATACCGGACTCGGTCCGTAGTATGTCGCCTCGCTGAGGGCGACCTGGTAGACGCGGCCGGTCGCGTGTTCCCGCAGATATTTCATGACTTCATAGCCGGGCACGCGAGAGCGCAGGAAGGCTTCGCGTTGCAGGGGTGTGGCCGCCACCGTCGCGGCCTTGATGCGCGTCAGGTGAAGGATCACGCCGACACCCGCCGCCAGCAGGATCACCGCAAACCACCGGCCCGCGCGATCGAGTCCGCCACTGCGGTCGAGAGCGGGCATGGCTCGGCGCAGGCGCGCGGAGATAGCACTGAAGATGGCTTGCCACCCCACGGCAGCCGTCAGCGCGAGCAACGGAAAGGACGCCGTCAGGTAGCGCGGGTAACGTGAAGTCAGGCTCCAGACAAAGAGCGAATACGCGCAGAAAACCAGCGCCGCACGCAAGGCCGGAGAGCGCTTCCAGTAGGCACTGAACGGAACCGCCAGAACGGCCCAGATGAAGCCATTCGGCAATGACGAATGGTCGCGCACATCCTGCAGTTGAAGCTTGTAGTCCTGGGCATTCCAGTTGGTAAAGCCGAAGATGCGCGCGCCGATGGGATTGAACGGGTCGCCCGTCTGGATGGCATTGCGCGCATACCAGTACACGCACGGGACCAGAAAGCACAGCAGCGCCAGCGCGATGACGCGCGGGCGGCGCTCATGCCAGAGCACGAAGATCCCGAGCAGCGGCATCACCGTCAGCGCCTGGTACTTGGAGCCGACGGCAACGCCTAGGAAGAATGCCGACAGCAAGAGCCAGCGTGCGGGCCGCGGCGCCGGCGTCTCGCGCCACCACCACAGGCATGCGCAGGCCGCGAGCACGAAAAGCGCCACGCTCATGTCGATGAGCGCGCTGGTGTAGTCGCCGATCCCCAGCCAGATCGCCGCGCCGATGCAGGCAACCACGCGGTTGATGTGCATCACGCCAAGGCGATAGACGATCAGCACCGAAACCCAGCCCGCGAGCGCACTCAGGAAGTGCGGGAACACGTCGCCCCGGACGAGCAGCGCGCCCGCAAACAGCAAGTTGAAGTTGTACGGAAACCAGGGATAGCGCAGCCACTCGTAGATGCCCAGCGACCCGCTCTCAGCGACTTCTCGCGCATAGGGGAGGTGGTACATCAGCTCGTCGAAGACCGCGGGCGGCGCAAGGGGCGCCACCAGCGTCGGCACGGCGACCACTGCCACGACGATCAAGCCGAGCTTTTCCAGCCAGGAAAGCTGCGGCGAGACCTCGCGTGCTTTCACCTGGCGCAGCCAGCCGGGCACCTGAGGGATCGCAGTGACCACACCGACAACCACCGCCGCGACCACCACGCCCGCCGTGAGCTGGTGCGCAATGGCAAATGCCTGAAAGATGCAAATGAAGATGCCGATCCCGGCCGCGACGGCGATCGCCGCCTCGAGCCAGACATCCCGCCGCGGCGGCGCACCCAGGCGCACCAGGAGCGCTCTTCCGAATCCCCAGCAGGCAGCGACAAAGACCGCCAGAGCCGCATAGTGCGCGGCCGCAAACATCAGCTTTTGAATAGGTCCTCCCAGTGCCGGTCTTTCATGCCGGCTGGCCGTGTCAAAGGTTCGGCGCCAACAGCCGCTCGAGATGTGCTTCGCTTTCCTGGCGTCGCGCTGCCTGGTCCTGCAGTTGGTCGTGCCCGATCTTGCCGACATTGAAGTAAGTCGAATCGGGATGGCTCAGGTAGAAGCCGCTGACGCTGGCGGCCGGCATCATGGCAAGGCTGTCCGTGAGCGTCATGCCGACTTCCGCGCAATTCAGGAGATCGAACATCGGCCGCTTGACGCTGTGGTCGGGGCAAGCCGGATAGCCAGGCGCGGGCCGGATGCCGCGGTATTTCTCCGCGATCATGTCTTCGTTGGACAGTCCCTCATCGGGCGCGTAGCCCCAGAGGTCGGTGCGCACGCGATGGTGCAGCGCCTCGGCGAAGGCTTCGGCCAGCCGGTCGGCCAGTGCCTTGAGCATGATGGCCGAGTAGTCGTCCAGGTCGTCGATGAAATACTTTTCCTTCTTCTCCACGCCAAGGCCGGCCGTCACCGCGAACATGCCCACGTAGTCGGCAAGCCCGCTCTCGCGCGGTGCGACGAAGTCCGCGAGGCACCGGCTGGGACGAGTCACTCCGTCGATCACGTGCTTTTCCGTCTGCTGGCGCATCCCGTACCAGGTGAGCGCCGCCTCGGTGCGGGACTCGTCGGTGTAGAGCACGATGTCATCGTCGTTCACCGTATTGGCCGGCCAGAAGCCGATCACGCCGCTCGCCGTGAGCCAGCGGCCTTCGATGAGTCGCTTGAGCATGCGCTGGCCATCGGCATACACGCGCACGGCTTCGGTGCCGACGATTTCGTCCTTCAGGATCGCGGGAAAAGGACCCGCCAGGTCCCAGGTCTGGAAGAACGGTCCCCAGTCGATGTACTTGGCAAGCTCCGTGAGATCGAAGTTGCGGAACACGCGCCGGCCGATGAACTTCGGCACCGGCGGCACATAGCCCGACCAGTCGATCGGCGTCTTGTTGGCGCGTGCCTTCGCAAGCGGCCATAGCGGCACCTGCTTCTTGTTGGCGTGCAGTTGCCGCACCTTGTCGTAGTCGGCATTGATCTCGTCGATGTAGTTCGCCGCCTGCTCGGACAGCAGCGACTGGGCCACGCTCACGCTGCGCGACGCGTCAGGCACATAGACGACCGGGCCTTCATAGTGCGGTGCGATCTTGACCGCCGTGTGCACGCGGCTGGTGGTCGCACCGCCGATCAGCAGCGGGATCTTGCGGATGCGGAAATGCTCGTCCTTCTGCATCTCGCCGGCAACGTACTGCATCTCTTCAAGGCTCGGCGTGATGAGGCCCGACAGCCCGACGATGTCGGCGCCTTCGACCTTTGCGCGCGCCAGGATCTCGTGGCACGGGACCATCACGCCCATGTTCACCACCTCGAAGTTGTTGCACTGGAGCACGACCGTGACGATGTTCTTGCCGATGTCGTGCACGTCACCCTTTACGGTGGCGATGACGATCTTGCCCTTGGTCCGCACATCGCGGCCGGCCGCCTCGTCCTGGCGCTTTTCTTCCTCGATGTAGGGGATGAGGTGAGCGACGGCCGACTTCATCACGCGCGCGGACTTCACCACCTGCGGCAGGAACATCTTGCCCTGGCCGAACAGGTCGCCGACGATGTTCATGCCGTCCATCAGCGGGCCTTCGATCACGTGCAGTGGCCGGCCGCCCTTGGCAAGGATCTGCTGGTAGGCCTCTTCGGTGTCTTCGACGATGAAGTCGGTGATGCCGTGCACCATGGCGTGCGACAGCCTCTGGTTGACATGCACGGGGTGCTCCGGCGTGCCGCGCCATTCGAGCTTCTTGCTCTCGTCCTTGGCGCCGCTCTTTGCGGTCTCCGCGACTTCGACGAGGCGCTCGCCGGCATCGGACCGGCGGTTCAGGACGACGTCCTCGACACGGTCGCGGAGTTCGGGCTCCAGGTCGTCGTAGACGCCCACCATGCCGGCATTGACGATGCCCATGTCCATGCCCGCCTTGATCGCGTGATACAGAAACACGGTGTGGATGGCTTCGCGCACCGGGTCGTTGCCGCGGAAGCTGAAGCTCACGTTGGAGACACCGCCCGACACCTTCGCGCCGGGCAGGTTTTCCTTGATCCAGCGCGTGGCGTTGATGAAATCGACAGCGTAGTTGTTGTGCTCCTCGATGCCCGTGGCGATCGCGAAGATATTTGGGTCGAAGATGATGTCCTCGGCCGGGAAATCGATCTCGTCGACCAGGATGCGATAGGCACGTTCGCAGATCTCGATCTTGCGCTGGTAGGTGTCGGCCTGGCCCTTCTCGTCGAAGGCCATGACGACCGCGGCCGCGCCGTATCGCCGCAGCAGGCGCGCATGGTGGCGGAACTGATCCTCGCCCTCTTTCATGCTGATCGAGTTCACAATGCCCTTGCCCTGGATGCAGCGCAGGCCGGCCTCGATGACTTCCCACTTCGAACTGTCGACCATGATCGGCACGCGCGCGATGTCCGGCTCGCTGGCGATCAGGTTCAGGAAGCGCACCATGGCGGCCTTGCTATCGAGCATGGCCTCGTCCATATTGATGTCGATGACCTGGGCGCCGTTCTCGACCTGTTGGCGCGCGACGGCCAGGGCGTCTTCGAACTGGCCGTTCAGGATCATTCGCGCGAATGCCTTGGAGCCCGTGACGTTGGTGCGCTCGCCGATGTTGACGAACAAGGCACCCTCGCCGATCTGCACCGGCTCGAGGCCGGACAGTTTCATCGGGGGGACGAGGACTGGAGAAGAATCGGAGGACATGGGCTCACCTGCTTAACTTCGGATCAGGCGAGCGTCGTTGTGACATTGCTCACCCCCAGGCTTCGCGCACTTCGTGTCGCTTCGCCTACCCCCTTCCGGGGGCGATGCCGGCAGCCTGGCAAAGCCAGTTCTGCGGCATCTCTGGTCGGCGCGGCGCACGGAGCAAGAGGAGAGATAGCCCAAGCCTGGCGCGGCCGCCTCGATGGAAGACGGCTGCGCTGCAACGCTCCTTGGGAGCGGCGGATTTTACGCCGGCTGAGCGGAAGTGGCCGCCGATGCGGGCAGGCCGAAGATGGCGTCGAATGCCCAGTTGAAGACGAAGGTGTAGACGAGGAAGAAGACGACCAAGCCCAGGTCCATCACCAGCGCATCCCACAGGCTGAGGTCCAGCCACCACGCGAACACCGGCACAAGGAAGGCGATCAATCCGCCCTCGAATCCCAGCGCGTGGGCGATTCGCCGCTTCACGCTGCGGCCGCGGACAACCTGGCCCGATTCCCAGCGCTCGAACAGTGCATTGAAGCTCAGGTTCCACAGCACGGCGATTGCTGAGGCGATGACGGCAAGGACACCGGAGTGACCGAGCCCCTGCCCCGACATCACGGCCAGCCCGGCGCTTGCCGCGACGATGGCGATGCCTTCGTAGAGCGTGATGTAGACGACGCGACGCTTGAACCCTTGCATGAAATCGATCCCGTTGGTTGCTGTGGTACCGGAATGGGTACTGGAATAGGGAGGACTTTATGTGCCTTCAACTGACATATAAAGTCATCTTCCTTCAGTTCTATTGATAGATCGGGCGCACCGTGAGCTTTTCCAGCGACAACGTAGGGGTGTTTCTCGCCGTGCTCGATCACGGCTCGTTTTCGGCCGCTGCCCGCGCACTGGGGCGCGTCCCCTCGGCAGTGAGCATGGGCATATCGAACCTGGAAGCCGAGCTCGATCTCCAGCTTTTCGACCGCAGCGGCCGCGAACCCCAGCCCACGGACGCTGCGCGTTCGCTCGAACCGCAAGCGCGTTTGCTCGCGTCGCAACTCAAGCAGCTCCAGGTGCAGGCCCTGGCGTTGACGCAGGGCCTGGAGAGCCGCCTGACGCTGGCGATCGCGCCGGAGCTGCTGGCGGCGCCGTGGAGCGCGCCCCTTGCAGCCCTGGCGAATGAGTTCCCGCTGCTCGAAGTGGAAGTGCTTGCCGCCCCGCAGGAGGATGCGCTCAGCCTCCTGCACAGCGGGCGAGCGCAGCTCGCGCTGGTCTTCGAGCGGCCAAGCCTCGACGGCCGCGAAGGCTTTCAGGAAGTGGCGAGCGACACGATGGTGGCCGTCATGGCGCCCGACCATCCGGTACTGATCGGCGCCGGCGGGCGGCTGAGCGCAGAGCACTTGACGACAACCCGCCAGATTGTGGTCGCCGGCCGCGATCTCGCGACCAAGGATCCACGCTTTGTCTTCGCCCGGCATGTCTGGCGGACCGACAACGCATTGGCCGCGCTGAGCCTGATCACCGCCGGGCTCGGATGGGGTTGGCTGCCGCGCAACTTTGCCCGGCCGCACGTGGCGGCCGGCGCATTGGTGGAGATCCCCTTCGTCAATCTATCGAACGGGCTGGACTTGTGGGTGGACGTCGTCTGGTCGCGTGAGCGGCCCTTGGGGCTTGGCGCCCAGCGTTTCGTCGAGCTGATGAAGCGTTGAGCCGCAAGGCCCATTCACCCCATTAACCCCCATTCACCGGTCGCCATGGCCGTGGCCGTGACCTTGGTTGCCACCATTGCCGTTGTGATTGCGGTCTCCCCCGCGGCCCTGCCCGTGGCCGCCCTGCCCATTCCCATGCGGCTGCCCCGGCGGACGGCCACCATGTGGCTGGAATCCGTTGCCGGGCGGCGGCCCCGGGGGCCTGTAGCCCGGACTATGCGGTGGGCGGACCCCTGCCGCCGGCAATGGTCGGACGGCAGGCGGGGGCGGACGGATTCCGTGGGGCGGTCGATATCCAGGGTGAGCCCCGCCCGGCCATGGATTGGGGTGCCATCCCGGCACCGGCGGCGGCGGCGGGCGCCAACCGGGCACTGGCGGCGGTGGCGGCCGGCCGCCCCACCAGCGCGGCTGGTTGTACCAGGGGCGGTCGCGGTAGTAGTTGTTCCAGTAGCTGCCGATCGCAAAGGTCACGATCGGCACGCCGATCACTGCGCCATAACCGGCGAGCGGCACACGTTGCTCCTGATAGGCATAGTCGAGGCTGCCCGCGTAGGCCCATCCCCGAAGTCCGTCTGGCAACACCACGTCGCACCAACCGTAGCCGCTGGTGCAGCCCATCACCTGGACGGACTGGCCCGGCGCCAGGGTGGCGACCAGCGGATACGAGCTCGAAGGTCCCGCGCGGAGATTGACGGCCCCCCGCGTAAAGGCGTCTTGCGCGGCTGCAGCCAGCGGAAGCGCCAAGGCAATGGTGCCGATGCCGACCCATCGCCAAGTCGTTTTCTGCATGTAGGGAGTTCCTTTTCTTCTGCCAGACAGGTTAGTTGCGCCGCAAAGACGATGTCAATCGGCCATCGCGACGTCCAGTCAACACACAACGGCAAATCGCGCGCTGCCGTGCACCGCGTCCACGTTTGGAGAGCTTCTTCACCTCGGCTTCACAAGCGGCCAGGTGCGATGCACTCAAGCCGCTTCGCGATAGTCGGCGCGATGCAGCGCGCGGCCTGCAATGGGTGCAACCGCCTGCCCGATGGCCGCGATGTGCTCGGGCGTGGTGCCGCAGCAGCCGCCGACGATGTTCACCAGCCCCTCGGCCGCGAATTCGTGAAGCAGGCGCGAGGTGACGTCGGGTGTTTCGTCGAAGCCGGTCTCGCTCATCGGATTGGGCAATCCCGCGTTGGGATAGCAGCTGATGAAGGTGTCGTCCGCCACGCGGGCCAGTTCCTGGATGTAGGGCCGCATCAGCGCTGCGCCCAGCGCGCAGTTCAGGCCGATGGCCAGCGGCCGCGCATGGCGCACGCTGTGCCAGAAGGCAGTGACCGTCTGGCCGCTGAGGATGCGGCCTGAAGCGTCGGTCACCGTGCCGCTGATGATCAGTGGAAGCCGCTCGCCGCTGGCCTCGAAGTACTCGTCAATCGCGAACAGCGCGGCCTTCGCGTTGAGCGTGTCGAAGATCGTCTCGACCAGCAGCACGTCGGCACCACCCTGCACCAGCGCCTCGACCTGCTCGTAATAGGACTGGCGCAGCTCTTCGAAGCTCACGTTGCGCGCGCCGGGATCGTTCACGTCGGGACTGATGCTGGCGGTCTTGGGCGTCGGGCCGAGGGCGCCGGCGACGAAGCGTGGCTTGTCCGGCGTGCTGAACTTGTCGCAGGCAGCGCGCGCGAGCTTGGCGGACTCGAAGTTCATCTCGCGCGCGAGATCGGCCATCTTGTAGTCCTCCTGCGCGATGCGGGTCGCGCCGAAGGTGTTGGTCTCGATCAGGTCGGCGCCGGCCGCCAGATAGCCTTCGTGGATGTCGCGGATCACATCGGGGCGAGTCAGCGAGAGCAGTTCGTTGTTGCCCTTCACGTCGCGCGGAAAGTCCTTGAAGCGTTCGCCCCGGTACTGTTCTTCCGTCAGCTTGAAGCGCTGGATCATCGTGCCCATTGCACCATCGAGGATGGCGATGCGTTGGCTCAGGATCTCCGGCAGTTGCTGCGCGCGGGTGTAGGCGATGGGCTTCATGGGGCCGATTGTAGGAAGCGTCATTCCTCCCTCTCCGGCGGCGGGTCTTGGCGGCTGTCTATCCGTCGACGATCTCGCCGAGCGCCTGGAGAAAGTGCGCGTTGTCGACGTCCGAGCCGATCGAAACGCGAATGTAGTTTTCGAAGCCGGCGTCCTTCCATGGCTTGACGATGACGCCGCGTTGCAGCAGCCCCTCGTTCACAGGGCCGTTCGGCCGCGCCAGGTCAATGAACAGGAAGTTGGCTGCGGACGGCGCGATGCGCAGTCCAGGCACGTTCATCGCATGCAGTTGCTGCACCAGCAACTCGCGCTGCCTCACGGTTTCTTCGACGGCTTTCGCCATGAAAGATTCGTCGCTCCATGCGGCCAGCGCGGCGGCCTGTGCCGCCTCGTTGACATTGAACGGCGTGCGCACGCGGTCGAGCCACTGGATGAGCGAAGCATCGGATGCGATGCCATAGCCCACGCGCAGCCCCGCAAGCCCCCAGGCCTTGGAGAAGGTGCGCAGCACGATCCACGGACGTTGTTGCGCCCGCAGCGCGGCCAGCGCGTCGGGAAAGCCGTCAGCGAGCCGTGCGTACTCATAGTAGGCCTCGTCGATCACCAGCAGCGTACCGGCAGGCGTGGCGGACAGCAGTTGCGCGAAGGCACGCCCGTCGAACATGCAGCCGACCGGGTTCGACGGGTTGGCGATCATCGCGATCTTCGGTCCGCGCGTGAGAGCTTCGCACCATGCGTCCAGGTCGTATTCAAGCGATGGCGTGAGCGCCAGCAGTTCGACCTGCGCACCCATCATGCGCGGATAGATCTCGTGCAGGCCGAACGCGGGACGCTGCGTGAGGACGCGATCGCCGGGCGACAGAAAGGCCTGGCAGAGCATCTGCAAGATCGATTCGGAACCATTGCCGATCACGATCTCTTCGGCACGCGCGCCCGTGCCCTCGGCGATGGCCGTGCGCAATGCCGTGCAGTTTGCATCGGGGTACGTGCCCACCCGCAGCGCCAGGTCGGCGAGTGCGCGCGCAACCGCCGGGCTCGCGCCAAACGGGTTCTCGTTGCTGGCAAGGCGTGCGATGCGATCGACGCCGTAACGCGAGCGCACGGCCTCGGACGACAAGCCGGCGTTGTAAGGTGGCAGCGTGGGCACCTCGGGGCGCACGAGCTCGCGGATGACGGATGCGTTCATAGTGATTACCTCAACCTTGACGCGACGCGGCGAAGTCGAGCATGGCGGCCAGCATGCGCTGCAGGTGCGGCTTCACGAGCGCGGCGCGTTCCGGCAAATAGTCGAACGGAAGTGATTCCTGCATATAGCTGCACTGGGTCATTTCGAGCTGCACGGCATGCACGCCTTGCGACGGTCGCCCGTGATGCCGCGTGATGTAGCCGCCGGTGAAGCGGCCATTGAGCACGCTGGTAAAGCCGGGTGCCTGCTTGGCGATGCCCAGCAGCGCTTCGGCCACGGCGCGATCGCAGCTTGCGCCCTGCGCGGTGCCCAGATTGAGATCGGGCAGCTTGCCCTCGAAGAAGCGCGGAAGCACCGATCGGATCGAGTGCGCGTCCCACAGCATGGCAATGCCGTGCTCCGCCTTGATGCGCATGAGTTCGTCGGCGAGCTGTCGGTGGTAGGGCTGCCAGATGGCATCGCGCCGTTCGGCGATCTCCGCGGCATCAGGAACATCGCCCGCCGGATAAAGCGCGGTGTCGTCGAAGGTGTCCACGGGGCACAGGCCGGTGACGCTCTGCCCGGGATAGAGGCTGGCGCCATCCGGGGGACGGTTGAGGTCGACGACGTAGCGCGAGTGCGTTGCCACGAGCACCGAGGCGCCGAGTTCGTCGGCGAAGTCATAGAGGCGCTCCAGATGCCAGTCGGTGTCGGGCACATGGCGTGCCTCATCGCTCAGGCGCGCAGCGATGGACGGCGGCACGTGCGTGCCCACGTGCGGCATGGAAATCAACAGCGGGCGCGTGCCGCGGCGGAAGCGAAAAGGAGGCTCGGTCGTCGTGAAAGGCATTTCGTTCAATCCTTGGCGAGAAGTTGGCTGCGCGCTGCCACGAACGCGGCTGCGGCTTCGTCGTGAGCAACATGGCGGCCGGCGCTTGTCCGGGTCTTGCCGGCAACTTGGACACTGCCGATCGCAGAGGTGCGATGGCTCGCGAACACGTGCGCGGAGAGCATGTCCTGCGCGGAAAGCCCTTGCAGTGCGATGTGCGATGAGTCGAGCACGATGAAGTCAGCCTGCTGACCCGGAGCGAGTCCGCCGATGGCGCGGGCCGATGCCTGCGCCCCGCCCTGTACGGCCGCAAGCGTCAGGGCGGTTGCGACGTCGCGGTGCGCCGCGTCGGCACCTACATTGCGTTGCCGCGTGGCGAGCCGTTGCCCGTACTCCAGCATCAACAGTTCCTCCGCCGCATTGACGCAGGCATGGCTGTCGGAGCCCACGCCCCAGCGGCCGCCGCCCGCGCGCCATGCCTCGAGATCGAAGATGCCGTCGCCCAGGTTGGCCTCGGTGGTGGGGCACAGGCCCGCCACAGCCCCGCTGGCGGCAGCGCGGCGGTATTCATCCGCATCCATATGCGTTGCATGCACCAGGCACCAGCGCGCATCGACCTTCGCGTGGTCGAGCAGCCATGCCACCGGGCGTTGGCGGCTCCATGCAATGCTCGCGTCGACTTCGCCCGTCTGTTCGGCAATGTGAATGTGGATGGGCGCCGTGGCATCGATCGCATCCAGCCCCTCGAGCACATTTCGCAAGCTGTCCGGCGGCACCGCGCGCAGCGAATGCGGCGCAAGGCCGAGCCGTGCACCCTGAACCTCGCACAGTGGGCGCAGTCGCTCCAGCAGCCTCAGCATTGAATCCGTTGAGCGAATGAAGCGCCGCTGTTCCTCGCTCGGCGGCAGAGCGCCGAAGCCACTGGTCTGATACAGCACGGGCAGCAGCGTCATGCCGATGCCCGCACGTGCCGCCGCCCTGAGCAGCGCCAATGCCAGGGTCGCATCGTCAGCGTACGGTTTGCCATCCAGATGGTGATGCAGGTAGTGGAACTCGCACACCGACGTGTAGCCGGCTTCGAGCATCTCGATGTAGAGCCAGGTGGCGATCGCCTCGACCTGGTCCGGCGAGATCCTTGCCGCGAAGCGGTACATCAGCGTCCGCCAACTCCAGAAGCTGTCCTGCGCCGCGCCGCGAAACTCGGTCAGCCCACCGAAGGCGCGCTGGAATGCGTGCGAATGAAGATTGGGCATGCCGGGCAGCACCGGTCCGGCAGCGCGCGGCAAATTGCCGGCTGGCGTGTGATCGCGCGTGACGGCGGACAGCACGCCATCGGCATTCCATTCGAGCAGAACGTTGCGCGCCCAACCGCTCGGCAGCAACGCATCGGATGCAAAGAGGGATGGCATCCTTGGCCCTTCAGCGTGAATGTCCGGACGCAATTCGCCCTTGGCGCACGATGGTGCGAGCGGGCTGCTGGCCGAACCAGTAAGCCAGTTCGGCGCTCTCGCGAAGCCGCCACAAAACGAAGTTGGCCGGTCGGCCAACGGCCAACGCACCATGCGTGTCTTGCAGGCCCAGCGCACGCGCCGCATGCCGGGTCACGCCTGCGATCGCCTCGGGTACGGTCAGGCGAAAAAGCGTGCAGGCCATGTTCACCATCAGCAGCAGACTGAGCGCAGGCGATGTGCCCGGGTTGTGATCGGTGGACACCGCCATCGGCACGCCCGCTGCGCGCAGCGCATCGATCGGCGGCAGATGCGTATCGCGCAAGGTGTAGAAGGCGCCGGGGAGCAGCACGGCCACGGTGCCCGCCTCTCGCATCGCCGCGATGCCTTCGGCGGAGAGATGTTCGATGTGATCGCAGGAGAGCGCGCCATAGCGGGCTGCCAACGCGGCGCCGCCCATGTCGGACAGTTGCTCCGCATGCAGCTTGACCGGCAGCCCCAGCGCCTTGGCCGCCTTGAACACGCGCTCGGTCTCCACCAGCGAAAAGGCGATGCGCTCGCAGAACACATCCACCGCATCGACAAGCCCTTTCGCAGCCAACGCAGGCAGCATCTCATTGCAGACGAGTTCGACGTAATCGGCGCTGCGCCCTTCGTACTCCGGCGGTAGTGCGTGCGCGCCGAGAAAGGTGGTGCGCACGGTGACGCCGTATGCCTCGCCGAGGCGCCGCGCGACCCGCAGTTGCTTGCGCTCGTGTTCGGTCGCGAGGCCATAGCCGGACTTGATCTCGATCGCGCAGACACCATCGGCGAGCAGTTGCTCAAGACGCGGCGCCGCTTGGGCATAGAGCGTGTCTTCGTCCGCGTCACGCGTGGCGCGAACGGAGGAGACGATGCCGCCGCCGGCCTTCGCGACTTCTTCATAGGTGGCGCCGGCCAGACGCATCGCGAACTCGTTCGCGCGCTGTCCGCCGTAGACGAGATGCGTATGGCAGTCGATGAGTCCGGGCGTGACCAGCGCGTCGTGCCCATCAAAGCGCGGCAAGCCAACGTATGCGTGCGGCAAATCGCGCGGGCGGCCGATCCAGGCGATGTTTCCAGCGGCTACCACGATGGCCGCTTCACCATCGATCGAGCTGTCATCAGCGAGCGCGCCCGGCGCGATGCGGAGGCGGTGCCAGACGCCATCGGCCGAAGGGAGTTCGAGGTGGTTCATGGTGTTTATTCGCTTGAGCTTGTGTTTGTCGGCCCGATGCGCACCGCGACCAGCGCGGCGTCAGCGTCGCCTGAGGCCGCTCGCCATTCATGCGCATCACCGTCCCACCAGAACCCGGTGCCGGCCGCGCAATCGATTTCGTTCAATCGCCAATTCCCGCGCAGCACCAGCAGCAGCCCTCGTTCCGCAAGCGCGATGCCGCCGCTCCCGTGCAGCACGCGGACGTCCGCCCGCAGCTTGCCGCGACGCGTCATCACGTTGAAGTCGGTGGAGCTTCCTCCGAGCAATTCGCAATCCAGCACCGCGTCTCCGGCAAAAGCGAATGGCGCGTGCGGCACGTCGAGCCGATGGTCGATGCGGCCGCCCACCGAGCGAAGGCGCACTCCAGCACCGTCCAGCAGCATGATCACGCGGTCCACATCGGCGAACGCCGAGAACGGCCCGGTCTTGTCGATAGTTGCGATGCTCACTCGCCAGTCGAAACCTTCGATTCCGGCGCCCGGCGGCGAGCACGCGATCTCTCGCGTCACCCCGCCGCCGTTCTTCCACAGCATTGCGGGCAGCGAGCCCATGTCGAATCTGTGCAGTGCCACGTTGCGACCGACTGCTGCGCCTACTTGATCATCGGCAGGTTCAGCCCCTGCTTCTTCGCTGTCGCGACGGCGATGTCGTAGCCCGCATCGGCATGGCGCATCACGCCGGTGGCCGGGTCGTTGAAGAGCACGCGTTCGATACGCTTGGCAGCCGCGTCGGTCCCGTCGCAGACGATGACCACGCCCGAGTGCTGCGAATAGCCCATGCCGACACCGCCGCCGTGATGCAGGCTGACCCAGGTCGCGCCGCCGGCGGTGTTCAGCAGCGCGTTGAGCAGCGGCCAGTCGGACACGGCATCGGTGCCGTCCTTCATCGATTCCGTTTCGCGGTTGGGGCTGGCAACGGAGCCGGTGTCGAGGTGGTCACGGCCGATCACGACAGGGCCCTTGAGCTCGCCGCTCTTCACCATCTCGTTGAACGCCAAACCCGCCTTGTGGCGCTCGCCCAGTCCCAGCCAGCAGATGCGCGCCGGCAGGCCCTGGAAGGCAATGCGGTCGCGCGCCATGTCCAGCCAGCGATGCGTGTGCTTGTTGTCGGGGAACAGCTCCTTGATCTTGGCGTCGGTCTTGTAGATGTCCTCGGGGTCGCCCGAGAGCGCCACCCAGCGGAACGGGCCCTTGCCTTCGCAGAACAGCGGCCGGATGTACGCCGGCACGAAGCCAGGAAAGTCGAAAGCGTTCTTCACGCCTTCATCGAAGGCGACCTGGCGGATGTTGTTGCCGTAGTCGACCGTCGGAATGCCCATCGCCTGGAAGTCGAGCATCGCCTGCACGTGCACCGCGCAGGACTTGGCGGCGGCCTTGCGCAACGCCGGATGCTGCGTCGGATCGGCCTTGGCAGCCTCCCATTGCGCGAGCGTCCAACCCATCGGCAGGTAGCCGCTGGCGAGGTCGTGCGCGGACGTCTGGTCGGTCACGAGGTCGGGCTTGATTCCGCCTGCCTTGGCGCGCTTCACCAGCTCCGGGAGCACATCGGCTGCATTGCCTAGCAGGCCGATCGACACGGCTTCGCCGGCTTCGGTGTGCTGCTTGATGAGCGCCAGGGCGTCGTCGATGTCCTTTGCCTGCTTGTCGAGATAGCGCGTGCGCAGGCGGAAGTCGATGCTCGATTGCTGGCACTCGATGTTGAGAGAGACCGCACCCGCAAGCGTCGCGGCCAGAGGCTGCGCGCCGCCCATGCCGCCGAGGCCGGCCGTGAGAATCCACTTGCCGGTGAGGTCGTTGTCGTAATGCTGGCGGCCCGCTTCGACAAAGGTCTCGAAGGTGCCTTGCACGATGCCCTGGCTGCCGATGTAGATCCAGCTGCCGGCAGTCATCTGGCCGTACATCATCAGGCCCTTGCGATCGAGCTCGCTGAAGTGCTCCCACGTCGCCCACTTCGGCACCAGGTTCGAATTGGCGAGCAGCACCCGCGGTGCGTTCTCGTGCGTCTTGAAGACGCCCACGGGCTTGCCCGACTGGATGAGCAGCGTCTCGTCGTCGTTCAGTTCCTTGAGCGACGCAAGGATCTGGTCGAAGCAGGCCCAGTCGCGCGCCGCGCGGCCGATGCCGCCATACACCACGAGGTCCTGCGGGCGCTCCGCCACCTCCGGGTCGAGGTTGTTCTGCAGCATGCGAAACGGCGCCTCAGTGAGCCAGCTCTTGCAGCTGAGCGTGCTGCCGCGCGGCGCGCGAATCACGCGGCTCGCATCGTGGCGCGGATCGGTCTTGGCAGCGAGGAATTTGTCGGGTGCGTTCATGGCGAAGTGTCCTTTAGGTGTCGGAACGGAATCGTTAAATCTGGCAGCTCAGAAACCCCGCAGAACCGGCTTTGCCGGGCGGCTGGGGTTGCCCCCGGAGAGGGGGTGCCCGAGCCACACGAAGTGGGCGAGGCTGGGGGTGAGCTTCATTGCTGGCTTGGCAGGATGGACTGCACTGCCTCGGGCCACTGGCCCTGTCGCGCCCAGATACGCATCGCTTCGATGGAAGGGGCGAGGAAACGGTCCTGGTCGATGAAGGCGACGCGCTCGCGGATGGCGGCGAACTCGGCTTCGAGGAGCGGTGAGCTCTTAGAGCCACGCTTGAGTTCGATGCCTTGGGCGGCGGCCATGGCCTCGATGCCCACCACGACCGCCGTGTTCTCGACCATCTCTGCAAGGCGACGGCCCGCGAACGTGGCCATCGACACATGGTCCTCCTGATTGGCCGAGGTCGGCAGGCTGTCGACGCTGGCCGGATGCGCGAGCGACTTGTTCTCCGACGCGAGCGCAGCGGCGGTGACCTGCGCAATCATGAAGCCGGAGTTGACGCCGCCATCGCGCACCAGGAACGGCGGCAGGCCCGACAGGCCGCTGTCGAGCAGCAGCGCCATGCGGCGCTCCGAGATCGCGCCGATTTCGCTCACCGCGAGCGCAATGATGTCGGCCGCGAAAGCGACAGGTTCCGCGTGAAAGTTGCCTCCGGAGATCACGTCGCCGTTGTCAAAGACCAGCGGGTTGTCGGATGCCGCATTGGCTTCGATGCGCAGCACGCGCGCAGCGTGCGCCAGGTTATCGAGGCACGCACCCATGACCTGCGGCACGCAGCGAATCGAATACGGATCCTGCACGCGACCGCAGTCCGCGTGCGAAGGCACGATCTCACTGCCGTCGAGCAGTGCACGCATCGCACCGGCCACCGCGATCTGCCCGGGCTGGCCGCGTGCCGCGTGAATGCGCGCATCGAACGGCTTGATCGAGCCTTGAATGGCTTCGAGCGAAAGCGCGCCCGCCATCAGGCCGGCGGCAAAGACGTCCTCGGCACCGAAGAGGCCAGCCAATGCGAGCGCGGTCGAAACCTGCGTGCCGTTGAGCAGCGCGAGCCCTTCCTTGGGTCCAAGCACGAAGGGTGCAATGCCGATGCGGCCGAGCGCATCGGCGCCGCCGATCACATCGCCTTCAGGCGTCGTGACTTCCCCCTCGCCGATGAGCACGCAGGCGAGGTGCGCGAGCGGCGCGAGGTCGCCCGATGCGCCAACCGAGCCCTTCGAGGGAATGCGCGGCAGCAGGCCCGCATTGCACAGGCCGAGCAGCGCATTCACGATTTCAGGCCGCACGCCCGAATGGCCGCGCGCCAGGCTCACGGCTTTGGTTGCGAGCACAAGCCGAACCACGCCCGCGGGCAGCGGATCGCCCGTGCCGGCACTGTGCGAAAGCACCAGATTGCGCTGCAACTCCGCGAGCCGCTCGGTGGGGATGATGGTTTGCGCCAGCTTGCCGAAGCCGGTGTTGATGCCGTAGACCACGTCCCCGGATTCGACGATTTTGCGCACCGTGGCTTGTGCGGCCACCAATCCCGCGCGGGCCGACGAATGCAGCGCCAGTCGTTCGCCACCGGCGTACACGCGGCGCAGCGTGGCGAGATCGACCTCGCCGGGCGTGAGCATGAGCGGCGCTGGGGTGAGAGAAGCGTTGTCCATGAAGGATCCTGTCTATACAAGTAGGGGCGTCAAAAGATGTGAGGCGAACGGACGCGACCTAGCCGATGCTCGGATTGCCGTCGGCGCGAAAGCGGCTGCCGAGGCGGTAGCGTGAAGCCGGGTGCAGGCAGCGGACCAAGGTCACGGGCGTCGTGCGGGTCCAGGTACGCCGTGTGAGCAACAGGCATGGGTCGGTGCCTGCCATGGCCAGCCGCTCGGCTTGCTCCGGCGTCGGCAGCACGGCGTCGACGACATGCTCGATCTGGTCGAACGGCACGTTGCGCACCAGGAATTCGCTCGGCGGGATCGCGCCGAAATCCTGCTCGAGAAAGTTGGGAACCACGCGCGGATTGACGTAGCGATCCTCGAGCTGGACCGGAATGTCGTTTTCGAGATGCAGGCACACGGTGTGAAAAACCGATTCGCCGGGGCGCAGGTCGAGCCACACTGCGGCGTCAGGCGACGCAGCAATGCGCTCCGCCACCAGGAACTCGCAGCGGTAGTCGTGGCCGCGCGCGCGGATCTCGCTGGCAATGTTGGCGATCTGCAGCAGCGTCGACTGGGGCTTGTTCTCCGCGACAAAGCTTCCCACACCGGCAACGCGCACGATCCGGCCCTGCTCCACCAATTCGCGCAGCGCGCGATTGACCGTCATGCGGGCTACGCCGAACTGCGCGACGAGTTCGCTTTCAGATGGCAGGCGGTGCCCCGCAGCCCAGGAGCCGTCCTGAATCTTGTGCGTGATGAACGCCTTGACCTGCTCGTAGAGTGCCATTGCAGGCAGCGCCGGGCCGGGCGAACCGGATTTGCGAAGCGCGGCAGCCGTCATAGCGCCTCCGCGAAACACCGCGGAACCGGCTTCGCCGGGCCGCTGGTGTTGCCCCCTGCAAGGGGGTGGGAGAAGCGACACGAAGTGCGCGAAGCCAGGAGGTGGTTCATGATGCTGCTGCAGCCATGGATTCCGCGCGAATCTCTTCGGTGAGGCGCGCCTTGATCTCCATGAACTCGGGCGAGGTCTTGACGGTGTAGTGGCGAGGATGCGGAAAGTCGACGGCGATCTCGGTCTTGATGCGCCCGGGCCGCGCGCTGAACACCGCCACGCGGTTGGCCATGAAGATCGCCTCATCGATGTCGTGCGTGACGAAGAGCACTGTCTTGCGCGCCGACTCCCAGATGCCGAGCAGCAGTTCCTGCATGAGCACACGGGTCTGGTTGTCCAGCGCGCCGAAAGGCTCGTCGAGCAGCAGCATCTTCGGATCGTTGGCGAGCGCACGCGCGATGGCGGTGCGTTGCTGCATGCCGCCCGACAGTTGCTTCGGAAAGTGGTTCTCGAAGCCGCGCAGGCCGACCTTGGCGATGAAGAAGTCGCTGCGCTCCTTTTGATCGGCCTCACTCATGCCCCGTTCGCGAAGGCCGAAGCGGATGTTCTGCGCAATCGTCAGCCACGGAAAGAGCGTGTAACTCTGGAACACCACGCCGCGATCGGCGCCCGGTCCTTCGATGGTCTGTCCGTCCAGCAGCACTCGGCCTTCGGTCGGATAGTCGAGGCCCGCGACGATGCGCAGCAGCGTCGATTTGCCGCAGCCCGACGGGCCGAGAATGGTGACGAAATCGTTCTCGCGCACTTCGAAGTCGATCGGCAGCAGGGCCTGCGTCTTCTGGCCGCGCGTGCCGGTGAAGGTGCGCGAAACACCACGAATGGAAAGCTGGTTCATCACAGGGTGCTCCATGCGAAGAGGCGACGGTTCAGCGCCTTGAAGGCCAGGTCGGAAATCAACCCGATCACGCCAATGACGATGATCCCGAAGATGATCTGCCCGGTGTTCAGCAGCGCCTGGCTGTCCGTGATCATGTGGCCGATGCCTGAAGACGAACCGATCAGTTCCGCGACGATCACGTAGGTCCAGGCCCAGCCCAGCACGAGGCGCAGCGTCTCTGCAATGCCCGGCGCCGCGCCCGGGATGAGCACCCGCAGCACGATGCCGCGGCTGTTGGCGCCCAGCGTGTACGCCGCCTCGACCAGATCGCGCCGTGCGCTGCCCACCGTGACGGCCACCATCAGCGTGACCTGGAACACCGAGCCGATGAAGATCACCAGCAGCTTCTGCGCTTCGCCGATGCCCGCCCAGAGAATCAGCAGCGGAATGAACGCAGAGGCCGGCAGGTAGCGGCAAAAGGACACGAAGGGCTCGAAGAAGGCTTCGACACTCTTCCAGGTGCCCATCGCGATGCCGAGCGGCACCGCGACGATCGAAGCCAGCACGAAGCCGCCGAGCACGCGCCACACCGTCATCGCGATGTCGTGGCTGAAGTCGTATTGGGTGAAGAGCTGCACGCCCTCCTTGAGCATCGTGATGGGGCTCGCGAGGAAGGTCGGCGAGACGAATCCGCCGAGCGTGAAGAAGCTCCAGACCACCACGAAGACCACGAAAAAGCCCAGCCCAAGGAGCCATCGGGCGCGCGCGCTGACGGGTTCGAGCGGGGCCAGTGCGCGGCGCCGGCGAGGCGCCACCGACGCGACCGCTCCTGCGGGCATCACCGGCTTGGATGAGTTCATGACAGGCGTCGCGTCCATGGTGTCGCTCTTACTTGATGAAGCTGGTGTCGACGATGGCGTTCAGGTCGTCAGGCGCCTTGCGGATCACGCCGGACTCCAGCAGGATCACCTGCGCATCTTTCATGAAGGGCACGATGTCGTTCGCAAAGAATTTCTGGTTGGCCGCCTTGTCGGACCAGCGCAGGTAGGCAGATGATTTCGCGAACTGTTCGCCCGACTGCTTGACCGCGGCGCCCATGATCTCGTTCGATTTGGCCGGATCGTTCTTGATCATCTCCAGCGCTTCGAAGTAAGAATTGGTCAGCGCCTGCGCAGCCTTGGCGTTGGACTTGAGCCAGGTCGGCGTGCAGCCGACCGTGTCCATCACCATGGGGTAGTCGAGCGTCGTCGCCAGGATCTTGCCGGCGGCCGGATTGGAGCGCACTGTCGAGAGATACGGCTCGTAGGTCATCGCGGCGTCGTTCTGACCGGAGACGAAGGCCTGCGCGGCAGGTTGCGGCTCCAGCGAGACCAGCTTCACATCCTTCATGGTCATGCCGTTCTTGTTGAGCATCCAGGCCAGACCGAAGTAAGGCGAGGTGCCCGGCGCGCTGACGCCGACTGCCTTGCCCTTCAGGTCCGCAAAGGTCTTGACGTCGTTGCGCACGGCGATGCCGTCGGCGCCATAGGACTTGTCCATCTGGAAGATCTGCACGATCGGCACGCCGTTGGCGTTCCATGCCACATGCGTCTCGACCGTGGTGGCGGCGCACTGCACGGCGCCCGAAGCCACCGCCAGGTGGCGGTCCTTCTGCGGAATCATGCGCAGTTCGACGTCCAGCCCATTCTTCTTGAAGATGCCTGCCTTGTCTGCCAGCGTGAGCGGCGCGAAGCCGGTCCAGCCGGACATGCCGAGCACGATCTTGGTTTCCTCCGCGCTGGCATTCGCCGCCATGCCTGCGATGCACGCCATTGCCGCGACCAGCGAGGCGATTTTTCCGACCGACTTGACCATCAAGGTTCTCCTGTTGCGTTTCAAAAAAGTTCGGCTCGCTGGAACGCCATAGGTGCCGATCCCAGCAGGAGGCCGAGTTTCTTTCGCTGCGATGCACCTGTATATACAGGTTAACCCGAGACTGCGACCCAGATCAAGAGCCGTCTGCCCCTTTGCAATGCAACAGATACATTTCGGCGCACCAAAAGCTGTCTAGACAGGTCACAAAGCAACGAACAAGATGGTGGTTTGCAAAGCCTGTGCCAGCCTGCGGAAGGCCATCGGAGACAATGGCGTTCACGCGCACGGGAGGTGCGCGTGCTCGTTCCAGCACCCACCAGAATCAAAGCCGCCTTGTCCGCTCCACCCTCCGAATCCCCTGCAACCGCCACCGCACCGGAACTGATCCTTCACGAGGTCTTCGGCTACGCGCAGTTTCGCGGACCTCAGCAGGAGATCGTGCATCACGTCACCGACGGCGGCGACGCCCTCGTGCTGATGCCAACGGGCGGCGGAAAGTCGCTCTGCTACCAGATCCCGGCTATTGCGCGCCAACGCTGCGGCCATGGCGTTGCGGTCGTGGTGTCGCCGCTCATCGCGCTCATGCACGATCAGGTCGGTGCGCTGCACGAAGCAGGGGTCGATGCGGCGTTTCTCAATTCCACCTTGGATTGGGAGCAGACCCAGGACGTCGAGCGCCGCATGCTGCGGGGCGAAATCACTCTGCTCTACGCTGCGCCCGAGCGCGTGACGACGCCGCGCTTCCTGTCCCAGCTCGATTCGCTGCATGAGCGCGGCAAGCTCTCGCTGTTCGCCATCGACGAGGCGCATTGCGTCAGCCAGTGGGGCCATGACTTCCGGCCCGAATACCGCGCGCTGACTGTGCTGCATGAACGCTATGCCGGCGTGCCGCGCATCGCGCTCACTGCGACGGCCGATGCACTGACACGGGCGGACATTGTCGAGCGCCTTCAACTCGAAGAAGCGCGCCAGTTCGTATCGAGCTTCGACCGGCCAAACATCCGCTACACGATCGTCGAGAAGAAGGACGCGACCACCCAGTTGCTGCGCTTCATCGAGCGCGAGCATGAGGGCGATGCGGGCGTCGTCTATTGCCAGTCCCGCAAGCGCGTCGAGGATGTGGCCCAGACTCTGAGCGATGCAGGCATCAACGCGCTGCCCTATCACGCGGGTCTGGATGCGGCAGTCCGCCAGAAGCACCAGGACCGCTTTCTGCGCGACGAAGGCATCGTGATGGTCGCGACCATCGCCTTCGGCATGGGCATCGACAAGCCGGACGTGCGCTTCGTCGCACATCTTGACATGCCGAAGAACATCGAGGGCTACTACCAGGAGACCGGCCGCGCAGGGCGCGACGGCGAACCGGCCGACGCCTGGATGGCCTACGGCTTGCAGGATGTGGTGAACCAGCGCCGCATGATCGACGAAAGCCCCGCGGGCGAAGACTTCAAGCAGGTGATGCGGGGCAAGCTCGATGCGTTGCTGTCGCTCGCAGAGGCCAGCGACTGCCGGCGTGTGCGTCTCTTGGGCTACTTCGGCGAGAAGAGCATCGCCTGCCTGAATTGCGACAACTGCATCGCGCCACCGCAGGTGTGGGACGGCACGGATGCGGCTCGCAAGCTGCTCTCCACCATCTACCGTGTGCAACAGCAAAGCGGCATCAGCTTCGGCGCCGGTCACATCATGGACATCCTGCGCGGCAAGGCGACGGAGAAGGTCAAGCAGTTCGGGCACGAACGCGTGAGCACTTTCGGCATCGGGAACGAGTTCTCGGAGCCGCAATTGCGCGGCGTGCTGCGGCAATTGATCGCGACCGGCGCGCTCTCGGTCGATGCGCAGGCCTACAACACCTTGCAACTCACCGACGGCTCACGCGCTGTCCTCAAGGGCGAGATCAAAGTCATGCTCCGCGAGTCCGTGTCGCAGCCCGCGGAGCGGAAATCGCGGCGCGAGAAGACGGTTCGCGGCGCCCCATCGCCAGCCGCTGCCACGCTCGATACGCAGGCCCAGACCCGCTTCGCCGCCCTCAAGGCCTGGCGCGGCGAAGTGGCGCGCGAGCACAACCTGCCGGCCTATGTGATCTTTCACGACGCGACGCTCGCAGCCATTGCAGAACGCGCCCCCGCCACGCACGAGGACCTCCAGGGCATCAGCGGGATCGGCAGCAAGAAGCTCGAAGCCTACGGCGCGGATGTGCTCCGCGTCTGCGCGGCGTTCTAGCCGGGGTTCGCAGCGCTCGGCCTCACGATCCGGTTTTCTCGCGATGGCGAGCGGATCAGATAAGGCGTGCCGCCCACCTCCGCCTTGTTGCGCGCAGCATCGATCTTGCTGGCGACCACTGCAGGGCAAGCTCCATTGCTGCGAAAGCTCAAGGCCGCAGCAAGACGGGCTTCCGCCGGATCTCCGAGTGCGTGGTCGAAGTCGTCCGCCACTGCGCAAGTCGGCGCAAAGCCATCGCCATAGTCGCCGAAGCCCTTCTGGTTGACGCCCTGGAACTGAATGGCGAAGTAGGTGGTGCCGCAGTTGTCCTGCGGAAAGAAGCCGTAGGGCTTGCCGCAGGTCGTGCCGCCAATCAGATTGACGGTGACGCCGACGCCCCGCAGGCTGTTGACCACCGACTCGCTTGCAGAGCAGGTGTCCGGCCCCGTCAGCACGGTGACGCGCGACAGGCCGAGCTTCGGCAGCGGCTGCCCCGCCGTGGTCGAGAAGCCCCGCGTGGTCGAATGAAACGGCAACGTAGCCTGTGCGGGTGTGAGCGCGAAGGGGTTCTTGCTGTTGAACTGAAGGCGCTCGAACACGGTGCCGGCTGTCGCCGCGGCGGGGCCGACCATGTAGGCCAGTTCGCTCGCGACATCGAGCAGGCCCCCGCCGTTGTAGCGCATGTCGATCACGAGATCGGCAATGCCCGCGCCCTTCAATTGGTTGACGGCCGCGATCAGCTCCGCTTCGGCCGTCGCCATGTGGTCATTGAAGAGCATGTAGCCGACCGGGCCGCTGGCCGTCGCGATCGTGCTCACATGCTGCACGGGCGTGCGGGTGACTCGCGTTGAAGTCAGCGTCACTGTGTGGTCGCTGCCGTCTGCCGTACGCAGCGTGAAGCTGTGCGCCTCGCCTTCGTGCACGGGGCTGAGGCCGGCATTGAGTCCGGCAACGTCCGCGCCGTTGGCAACGTCGATGCCGTCGATGGCAACGACCTTCGCGCCGCGGGCGATCGCCGACTGGTCCGCCGGCGAGCCCGGTTCCGTGAAGGCCACGCGAAGGTCGCGCGGCGGTGCAGCGCTCAAGAACGCCAGTTCGAGTCCATAGCCGATCTGGATGCCGTTCTGCGACGAAGCGAGAAAGTCCGCGGTGTCTTCGGTGAAGTGGAAGCGGTCCTTGGCGTGGCCGCTCGCCGTCAGCTTCGGCGTCTTGAGCGCGCCGAAATACGCGATCGGCGTTGCGTAGTCGGCCGCCGCGAGCGTGGTGGGCACTTCGTCAAACCACAGGTAGGTCTCATCGATCCAGGCGCGGACCCAGCTTTTCTCGGTGGCGGCAGTCCCGGGGCGATCGGGAAAGGCGGCGCCGGTGTCGGGGTCGACGCCCATTCGCGGCGCGGCGCACTGTCCGGCGACGCTGGATGACGCCACGACTGGCTGGCTCGGCGTCGCAACGGGCGCCGAGGCTATCGGCAACGCGACTCCGCCCCCGCTGCTCCCGCCGCCCCCGCACGCGGTGACCATGGCCACGACAGCCAACACGGCGATGGGTGTGGCGCAGCGCACTGCAGCCAACGTACGGACACTCTTCATCGTTCGCCCTCCCGCGCGGCGAATCCCGCTGCAGTCTTTCTGTTTGGTTTACTGAACGAAGCCCATGCCGCGCGATTCACGCACTTCGGGCTTGATCCGATGCTCAGCGTCGAGCTGGTCGAGAAACTCGGTCGCTGAAAATTCGACGGCAAGGATATCCGTCTGACGTTTCACGGCCGCGAAATCGCCCGGGCAGAGTTGCTGAAGCTTCGCAAGGCGCGTCCTGATTTCGCTCGTCATGAGCATGGCGTCTCCAGCGAGCGCTTCGGTGATGAACATCTGCTCGCGCTGTTCGCTGGTCAGCGGCATGAACTTGATCTTGAAGGTGAAGCGCCGCAAGGCCGCCTGATCGAGTCGCTCCAGCAGGTTGGTGGTGCACACGAAGATGCCATCGAAGCGCTCCATGCCCTGCAGCATTTCGTTCACTTCGGTCACTTCGTAAGTGCGCTGGGCGCCCCGGCGGTCCTGCAGGAAGCTGTCGGCCTCGTCGAGCAGCAGGATGGCCTTTTCGGCTTCGGCTTCCTTGAACATCGCGGCCATGTTCTGCTCGGTCTCGCCGACGTACTTGCTCATCAAATCGCTGGCCTGCTTGATGATGAGCGGCCGGCCAATCGCTTTCGCAAGGTGTTCCGCCAAGGCGGTCTTGCCGGTGCCGGGCGCTCCGTAGAAGCAGAGCGTTCCGTGTCCACGCACCTTGAGCGCTTCGACGATGCGCGGGATCTCGAAACGGGTCTCGACGTTCAACATGTCGAGGTCATAGGTCGTGACGCTGCGTCGCGCACCCAGCCCGTCGAGCGTACCGAGCGCGAGGTCGGCGTTCTTCAACTGGCGCTCGATGAGGCGCTCGATCGAGTCGCCTTCGGTCATCGCCAGCTCGGCAAAACGCACGGCCGTCCGGATCTGCGCAGGCGTCAGGCCCTTGCGCGCCGCGAGCTTTGCCGTGAAGGTGTCTGACACCGAAACACCCTCGAGCGTCTTGCGCACCAATTGCTCGCGCGCGCCCGGCGGCGGTGACTTGAGTTCGAGGTGATAGGCAAAGCGGCGCCGAAAAGCCGGATCGATCTGTTCGATGCGATTGGTGACCCATAGCGTGGGCACGGCATTCGATTCGAGAATCTGATTCACCCACGCCTTGCCGCTGACGCTTCCGCTGGTCGGCGAAGGAATCTGCTCGGCGCGCGCCATGAGTTGCGCGGCCTCGGTGCTGATGGGCGGAAACACGTCTTCCACTTCGTCGAACAGCAACGCAGCCTGCTCGCTGCCCTTCAGGAACACTTGCGCGATCTGCAGCGAACGGTAGCGATCACGGCCCGACAGCGAATTGCCGTCGCGATCTGCGTATTCGACTTCGAAAAGCTCGAGCCCCGCTGCTCGCGCCACCACCTTGGCGAGTTCGGTCTTGCCGGTTCCGGGCGGGCCATAGAGCAGAACATTGACGCCCGGCTCCTTGCGCGCGACCGCGGCGCGCAGCAGCGTGACCAGCATCTGTGCATCGTCGTCGACGAAAGAGAAATCCTGGACAGTCAACGCGCTCTTGGCGGACGGCCGCGTGAACACCGCCATCAACTCGTTGCGATCGCGGTATTCGCGCATCAGCACGGGCGGGAGCTTTTCGCTGACCTTCATCAGGTCGGCGAGGTCGGTGATGTTGTGTTCCGAGATCAGGTTTTCGACCAGGCCGATGCGTTCGAGCCGGGAGCCTGCGCGCAGTGCTTCGCCGACATCGCTCGCGTTGACGCCGGCCACTTCGGCGATGGCCGCATAGGCTTCGGGCGCGTTGTTGACCTTGAACTCGACGAGCAACGATCGTAGGTCGCGCTGGTAACGCGCCAAGGTGCCGTACAGCAGCAGCGCGCGCTCGGCCTTGTTGAGTTGCAGCAGTCCGGCAAGTGCGTCGATGTTCTTCTCGACCAGCGTCGATTGCTTGCGCAATGCGTGTGTGAGCCAGTCGCGCGTCACCGACAGCACCGCCAGCAAGTCCTTGGGCTGGTCCTTGGCGTATTCGTCGAGGTAGAAGAACAGCGTGCCCTCCTCATAGGGACCACGCCAGACGCCGTGCCGCTCCAGCAGCGTCCGGCCATCGAAGTTCTCGACGTCTTTCCAGACCTCGTTGCCGGCGCAGCGGCGGCTCAGGAACTCCCGCAGCCGCAACAGCACCGGCGTCGGCCAGACCAGATGCCGACCGGTGAGCGACAGGAGACCATTGAGGTCGCGGCGAACGTTGAACCGCGGGCCCTGCTTGGCCGCCAGCGTCAGCACGAAATGCGAACACATGAGTTCAAGCACCGGCGCTTCCTTGAGTCCGGGCGATGGCAATGCATGGCCGCGGGAAGCCGCAGCCACTACATCGACGCCAGAACGCTTGACCATTCACCAACCTCCTACCGGGAGAAACCAATCTGGGAGCGACCATAGCGCAGAGTTTTGGCTTCGGGAAGCCTGCAAGCGGGTAAAAACCCGGATGTTGCGAATCCGTCCACAATGCTCGCAATGGTGGAAATCAAAGACATCGAACGTGCGGCAGCACGCCTGAGAGGACAAATACTCGAAACACCGTGCGTGGAATCACGCACGCTCTCTGAAATCGTCGGTGCGCAAGTTTTCCTGAAATTCGAAAACCTCCAGTTCTCGGCGTCCTTCAAGGAACGCGGCGCATGTAACAAGCTCGTCGACCTTTCAGAGGGCGGCACGCGTGGCGTGATCGCGATGTCGGCCGGAAACCACGCCCAAGGCGTGGCTTACCACGCGCAGCGCCTGGGCTTGCGGGCATTGATCGTCATGCCGCGGTTCACGCCCGGCGTGAAGATCGAGCGGACTCGCGGTTTCGGTGCCGAGATCGTGCTCCACGGCGACACCCTCGACAGCGCACGCGCGCACGCCCTGGAGTTGGCCGAACAGGAAGGCCTGGCTTTCGTTCACCCGTATGACGACAACGCAATCATTGCGGGACAAGGCACGGTCGCGCTCGAAATGCTCGATGCGGTTCCGGATCTCGACACGCTCGTGGTGTCCGTCGGCGGCGGCGGATTGATTGCCGGCATGGCGGTTGCCGCACGCGCACGCAGACCGGACATCGAAATCGTCGGCGTGCAGACCACGCGCTTTCCAGCCATGGTCAATGCCGTGAAGGGCACCGCGCACCCGCAGGGCACCAACACCATCGCCGAAGGCATCGCGGTCGGAACGCCGGGAGCATTGACGCAAGAGATCATCGGCCGGCTGGTCGACGACCTTGTGCTGGTCGACGAGGGCGACATCGAGCAAGCGGTGCTGATGCTTCTCGAAATCGAGAAGACGCTGGTCGAAGGGGCTGGTGCCGCGGGTCTCGCGGCACTGATCAGGCATCCGGCCCGCTTCAAGGGCAAGCGGGTCGGGCTGGTGCTCTCGGGCGGGAACATCGATCCGCTGCTGCTAGCAGCGATCATCGAGCGCGGGATGGTGCGGGCTGGACGGCTGGCGCGCGTGCGCGTCAGTGCGCGCGACATACCGGGCTCCCTTGCCCATATCACGGCCACTGTGGCGCAAGCGGGCGCCAACATCGACGAAGTGCACCATCAACGCGCGTTCACCATGCTTGCGGCCCAGAACGTGGACATCGAACTGGTGCTCCAGACACGCGGGCGGGAACATCTTTCGAGCGTTCTCATTGCGCTGAGAGCTGCCGGATTCGAAGCTATGGAGCAGCACTGAGGCTCTGGCAACCCCCTAGACTGCGACCCGCCGGGCCGCCTCTAAAATGACCTCAGTCCTGAGAACCCGAGGAATCCTGATGACCAACCCAACAACTCCCATTGAACCCGGCCATGCGGCCGCCGTCGAAAAAGACGCGGTCGAGTCGATCGTTCATCTGATGCCCCTCGTCCTGCCGATCGTCGGCGGAGTGCTGATGCTCCTTTTGGCATCCATCGCCATCTACATGGCTTGATTCGCCTCTGGCCGAATCAGGGGTCGGCATCGTCCGGCCCCATCTTGCGGTCCGTGCTGGCTGACACCCGGCCCCACTCTTCAGAGACTGAAACGTTTTTTCAAATGGATCTCGCCGTCCTCGGCGCCGAGTCCCCTTCGAAAAGACGATTTTCAACTTAGGAGATTTCGATGAACGCACCGCTGAAGGGACTCGCCATTCAGGCCCCCTCTTATGTCAAGCACGCCAGGCTGATCGCCTGGGTGGCAGAAATGGCCGCGTTGTGCAAGCCGGCCGCCGTCCACTGGTGCAACGGCAGCGCCGAGGAATATGACCGTCTCTGCCAACTCATGGTCGATGCCGGCACTTTCAAGAAGCTGAATCCCGCCAAGCGGCCGAACTCCTTTCTGGCAACTTCCGACCCGAGCGACGTCGCGCGAGTGGAAGACCGCACCTTCATCTGCTCCGCGAAAAAGGAAGACGCCGGCCCCACCAACAACTGGATGGCCCCTGACGAGATGCGCGCAACGCTCCAGCCGCTGTTCGACGGCTGCATGAAGGGCCGCACCATGTACGTCGTGCCCTTCAGCATGGGCCCCTTGGGCTCGCCCATCGCGCACATCGGCATCGAGTTGTCCGACAGCCCGTATGTGGCAGTCAACATGAAGATCATGACCCGCATGGGCAAGGCCGTGTACGACGTGCTGGGCGCCGAAGGCGACTTCGTGCCTTGCGTGCACACGGTCGGCGCGCCGCTCGAAGCCGGGCAAAAGGACGTCTCCTGGCCCTGCAACAAGACGAAGTACATCGTCCACTACCCTGAGACGCGCGAAATCTGGAGCTACGGCTCGGGCTACGGCGGCAACGCGTTGCTGGGCAAGAAGTGCTTTGCGCTGCGCATCGCATCGAACATGGGCCGCGACGAAGGCTGGCTCGCCGAGCACATGCTGATCCTGGGCGTCACGAGCCCCGAAGGCAAGAAGCGCCATGTGGCGGCCGCATTCCCCAGCGCCTGCGGCAAGACCAACTTTGCGATGCTCATCCCGCCAGCGGGCTTCGGAGGCTGGAAGGTCACCACCATCGGCGACGACATCGCCTGGATCAAGCCCGGCGCCGACGGCAAGCTCTATGCCATCAACCCCGAAGCGGGCTACTTCGGCGTGGCGCCGGGCACGAACATGCAGACCAATCCGAATTGCATGGCGAGCCTGGACCATGACGTGATCTTCACCAACGTCGCCTTGACCGACGACGGCGACGTCTGGTGGGAAGGCA
Organism: Variovorax sp. 10N420; assembly: GCF_056394705.1. NCBI lineage: Bacteria > Pseudomonadati > Pseudomonadota > Betaproteobacteria > Burkholderiales > Comamonadaceae > Variovorax > Variovorax sp. 10N420. The sequence continues at coordinate 41,659 of NZ_JBFTIJ010000017.1, forward strand.
TGAGCGAGCCCCCCGCCCACGCGATCGATTGGCAAGGCAAGGACTGGACCCCGGCCATCGCCAAGGAAACGGGTGCAAAGGCGGCGCATCCGAATGCGCGCTTCACGGTGTCCGCCATCAACAACCCGGCGCTCGACGAAGCCTGGGACGATCCGAAGGGCGTGGCAATCGACGCCTTCATCTTCGGCGGCCGCCGTTCGACGACCGTTCCGCTCGTGACCGAAGCCCGCAACTGGGTGGAAGGCGTCTACATGGCAGCGACCATGGGCTCCGAAACGACCGCCGCAGCTGCCGGCCAGCAAGGCGTCGTCCGGCGCGATCCGTTCGCGATGCTGCCGTTTGCCGGCTACAACATGAGCGACTATTTCCAGCATTGGCTCGATCTCGGCAAGAAGCTCGAAGCTTCCGGCGCACGTCTGCCAAAGATCTACACCACGAACTGGTTCCGCAAGGGCGCTGACGGCAAGTTCGTGTGGCCAGGCTACGGCGAGAACATGCGGGTGCTGAAGTGGATGATCGATCGCATCGACCAAAAGGCCGAAGGCACCGAGCACGTCTTTGGCGTGAGCCCGCGCTATGAAGACCTCAACTGGACGGGCCTGGACTTCAGCGCCGAACAGTTCAACACCGTCACCAGTATCGACAAGGCGGCGTGGCAAGCTGAATTGAAGCTCCACGCAGAGCTTTTCCAGCAACTGGACCATCATCTTCCGAAGGAGTTGCCGGCAACGAAGGCCGCCATCGAGCAGCGTCTCGCTGCCTGAGCCTTCGCGTTCGGCCAAAGAAAAAGCCGCCTTTCGGCGGCTTTTTGCATGAGCGCGGTTCGACCAGATCAGTAGTAGCCGACGCTGCGCAGTGCATTCCGGAACGACGGCACGGCGTCCTCGGATCCGACTGCCGCGGTCGCGGTGCTGAATTGCGGCCGTTCCTGGCGCAAGGCAGCCACTTCGAGGTCGCGGAGGATACGGGTGTCGTACTTTGCATACGCCATGAATTCTTCATCGGCGCGTGCCGCTGCACGATGGCGCGCCACCTTGCGGGCGGCTGCAATCCCACGGACCGCCAGCGAACGGGCCGTGCCGGCGAAGAGGGCCATGCCCACGAAGGCCACACCCCAGAGCACCACCCAGGCGACGAGCAGGCCACCCTCTTCAGTGGTCGACATGAGCTTGTCGGCAACCACCAGCAGTGATGAAACGATGGCGGCCAGGAGCAAAGCGGCCAAGCCGCGCGAACTGTCGAAGCCGAGACGCGAGCGGCGAACGCGCTCGATCACAGCCTCTGCGCGAAGCACGCCGGGGTGGGTTGCAGGAGTATCTACGTGTACGAAGTGGGTCATGAGGTGCTCCAAAGGTGAACAAAATCGGAGGCGATGCGCTGATATTAGGGGTTACCCTAGTGTTTATCTAATTTATCTTTCTGATGTCTATCATTCAGCCTAATGATGGACATCAACTTCCGCACACTCGACCTCAACCTCCTTCGCGTGTTCGACGAAGTCATGGCGGAGCGCAATCTCACGCGCGCGGCGCGAAACCTCTCCATCACGCAGCCGGCGGTGAGCAACGCGCTCAGGCGATTGCGCGAGGTGCTCGGGGACGATCTCGTGCGACGCTCAGGCCCCGGCGTCGAGCCGACGCCGCGCGCCTTGGCGCTTTGGCCCACGGTGCGCGATGCGCTGCGGCAGCTTCAGCACACTCTTGCCCCTGGCGAGTTCGACGCAAGCGGCGCAAGCACGACTTTTCTTCTGGCGATGGCGGATGCGACGGCAGCCGAACTCATGCCAGGCCTGATCAAGATCGTTGAGACCGAAGCGCGCGCCGTTTCGCTGCGCGTGCTGCCTCTCACCACGCGCGATCCGCGCCGCATGCTCGAAAGCGAAGAGGTCGACGTTGCGATTGGCTACTTTCCGGCCGTGGTCGCCAGCTTGTCTGCGCGTGGTCAGTCGGGGGACGGCACGCCCTTCGAAACCCAACGGCTCTACGTGGGCGAATACGTTTGCGTGATGCGGCGCGATCACCCGCTGGCCGCTGCGCCCCTGACGCTCGACAGCTACTGCGCCGCCCGTCATCTGCTCGTCAGTTTTTCCGGACGCCCGCACGGCTTCATCGACCAGACGCTGGGTGCGCTCGGGCGCGAGCGGCGCATCGTGGTCACAGTCAACCAGTTTTTCACCGCGGGCCGCGTGGTCGCGAATTCTGATCTGCTGACCGTCATGCCGCGTCATTTCGTTCGTGTCACGGGAATCGACGACCAGCTCGTCTTGCGCGATCTGCCATTCGATCAGCCGCACGTGCATGTGGATGCGCTCTGGCATCGGCGCGCGCAGCATGCGCACGCGCACGAATGGCTACGGCAGGCGCTGCTGCGGTCGGCGAGCGCCGCGTTCGAAGGGTCGCCGCTGGGCAGGAGAGCAGGAAGGTAGGAGGCTGATCAGCGGATGACGCTGAGCCAGGCGCTGGCCGCAGCGCGCAGTTCCTGGGCATGATGCGCATCGAGGCCAGCGCGAACGTCGGCCGATTCCATCAGCGCGGTGGCCGGATTGGAGGTCACGGCATTGGAAGAGAAAAAGAAACTTGCCACTTGGGCGATCAAGCTGAACATGATGGTGCGCCGCTTTTGCGCGCGCTTGAAGTAACGATGGATTGAAGATTAAGGGTTTTCCCCAATGCTTCAAGTTGAACTTTATGCGTGCAGCGCATGACCTCCTCATCTAGACTGCATTCATCATGAAGCTCCAGTTGCTCTCCGACCTGCACATCGAGGTGCATCCGCAACTTGAGATTGCGCCGGCCCCCGGTGCCGATCTGCTGGTACTTGCCGGCGACATTGGCTCTTACCAGTCAGGTTCGAGGCTGCTGGAACCGGACTTCGGACTGGGCCGCTTTTCGCCTCGCCACGGATGGCCGGTCCCGGTCCTGTACGTGCCGGGCAACCACGAATACGACAACGCCGACTTCGACGAGATCCACACGCGCTTGCGTGAGACTTGCGACGGACTCGATATTCAGTGGCTCGAGCGCGAAATCCTCGTCATTGACGAAGTCCGCTTTGTCGGCACCACGCTGTGGGCTGATTTCGATGCACTCGTGGAGCCGACGGACAGCATGGCCGAGGCTTTCAAGAAACGCGGCAAGGCGATGCGCGCAGCCAATTTCTATCTCGAGAAGGCAGGCACGCTCCGCGCTGGTGAACTCTTTCTTGCAGAACCTCTGAGAGAGCACTCACTGACGTGCCAGGCGTGGCTGCGAAATGCTTTGGCCGAGAACTTCGACGGCACCACGGTCGCGGTCACGCATTTCGCGCCGACGCTGGCGAGCGCCGATCCGCGTTATGGGCTGACGCCCGGCACGGCCGGCTTCTGCAACAGCCTGGACGAACTGCTGCCCTATGCCGAGCTCTGGCTGCACGGGCATCTGCATTGCCAGTTCGACTATGTGAAGGACGGCTGCCGCGTCGTCGCCAACCCGCTGGGCTATATGTCGAAGGGCGAGCAGGAGAACTTTCGGCCCGATCTCCTGATCGAGGTGCCGCGGCCTCGCGGGGGCGGCTGACGCGTCTTCAAGACGGCTGAACGCCCGCAGCATCCGCTTCTACCTCGAAGCGGGCCGTAGTCTCGAAAACCGAATCGGCCCGCACGGGATGTGGCGTCGCCCGAAACTCGCATTGCATGCGATCGGGCGTAACGTCGAACAGCGCGTGGCCGCGTTGATCGCCCCGCGCGTACGCGACGTCGGGATTGTCGCGGCGCATGCGCGCCATGGCGCCGACGCTGGCGCCCCGGGACGTTACCGAACCGCCGACGAATTCGCTGGCAACGACCGGCGATGCCCGGTTGTTGGAATGGACCCGGAGGTCCGCGGCCGCATGCCGATGCACGTCGCCACCCATCACGACCAAGTTGCGCACGCCCGCGTCGCTCGCGCCTTGAAGAAGACGGCGGCGCGCTTCGGGGTAGCCGTCCCAGCCATCCGTCCAGACCTTGCGGCCTTCGGCTGTATTGATGCCGGTGGCGCTCATCTGGGTCGACTGACCGAGCAGATTCCACTTGCGCGTCGAAGACGCCAAACCTTCGCTCAACCAACGCTCCTGCTTGGAGCCCAGCACGGTGCGCGCCGGATCGCCCAGTTCGGCGCATTCGATCAACGTGCGACCCACATCACGCTTCGGATCGGGACACGCGTGGTGGCTGCGGAACTGGCGGCAGTCCAGTGTCCATAGGCCCGCCAAGCGACCCCACGCATAGTGGTCATGAATGCGGACCGCGGCGCCCTGGGGCGGCAGCTCAAGCGGCATGTGTTCGAAATAGGCCTGGTAGGCAGCCGCGCGACGCCGCAGGAAGCGCGCTGGGGTGCTGTAGGCCGGATCGCGATCGTCTGCATAGTCGTTGACCACCTCGTGATCATCCCAAGTCACGATCCACGGATGCGCCGCATGCGCGGCTTGCAGATCGGCATCGCCCTTGTAGAGCGCATGGCGGTCGCGGTATTCGTCCAGCGAGTGCGGCGTGCGCGTACCGTGCTTGCGGATGTCGTAGCTGGCGCCGCTGCCTTCGTAGATGTAGTCGCCCACGAACAACACGAAGTCCAGCTCGCGTCCGGCGATCTCACGGTGCGCAATGAAGCGCCCCTGCTCGTAGTGCTGGCACGAAGCGAGCGCAAAGCGCATTCGGCGGACATCGGCATCTGCGGCAGGCGCCGTGCGCGTGTGGCCGATCGGGCTCACCGCGTTGCCGCAAGTGAACCGATACCAATAGTCGCGCTGCGGCTGCAAGCCCGGAACGACCGCATGAACACTCAGCGCGCGCGACAAGCCCGTTGTCACTTCACCGCGCGTCACCGGCCGCCGCAAGCTCTCGTCGGCAAAGATTTCGTACTGCACTGTGTGCGTGCGGACGGCGCCTGCATCTTCCGGCGCTGGCACGAGACGCGTCCAGATCACCACGCTGTGCGGCCGCGGCTGTCCGCTGGCGACACCGAGCGTGAATGGATTCGATGTCCAACGCGGCGTCTTCGGCCCCGCGCGCACTGGTGTGGCCCACTTCCCCAACGCGAGCCAGAGCGCGGCGCGGTTGAGGTCCCTCCGAGTGATGTTCATCGCCGCAATTGTCGCGGCCCCTATGATCGGCCCGCATCGGCAGCAAGGGGTACGCGTGCTCAACGGCTTGTGGCTTGGATTCTTCTTGACGGCAGCAGTGGCTGCGCTAGGTCGCTGGCTGATCGGCGGCGACGCCGGCGTGTTCGCAGCAATCGTCGAGAGCCTGTTCGCGATGGCGCGGCTGTCCGTCGAGGTGATGGTGCTTCTCTTCGGCACACTGACCTTGTGGCTCGGTTTCCTGCGCATTGCTGAAGCGGCCGGCATCGTGAATTTGCTCGCGCGGATGCTCGGGCCGCTCTTCCGGAGGCTGATGCCCGAAGTGCCGGCGGGGCATCCTGCGCTCGGCCTCATCACGCTCAACTTTGCCGCCAACGCGCTCGGCCTCGATAACGCGGCCACGCCGATCGGGTTGAAGGCGATGCGCGAATTGCAGGCGCTCAATCCCAGCACGACCACGGCGAGCAATGCGCAGATCCTGTTCCTCGTCCTCAACGCTTCATCGCTGACGCTGTTGCCGGTCACCATCTTCATGTACCGGGCCCAACAGGGGTCGGCCGATCCGACGCTGGTCTTTCTGCCGATCCTCCTCGCCACCAGCGCATCGACGCTGGTAGGACTGCTGTCGGTCGCGTTCATGCAGCGGCTGAAGCTATGGGATCCCGTGGTGCTCGCGTACCTGCTTCCTGGCGCATTGCTGCTCGGGGGGTTCATGGCGCTGCTTTCGACCTTGTCCTCGGCAGCGCTGGCTTCGCTCTCTTCGCTGCTCGGCAACCTCACGTTGTTCGGGCTGATCGTCGCCTTCCTGCTGGCGGGTGCGTTGCGACGCGTGAAGGTCTATGAATGCTTCGTCGAAGGCGCAAAGGAGGGCTTCGACGTCGCGAAGAATCTGCTTCCCTACCTGGTTGCCATGCTCTGCGCCATCGGCGCGCTGCGTGCCTCGGGCGCACTCGACCTCGCGCTGGAGAGCATCCGCTGGCTCGTGGCGCGAGCGGGTTGGGACACGCGCTTCGTCGATGCATTGCCGACCGCGCTCGTGAAGCCTTTCTCGGGCAGCGCGGCGCGCGCGATGCTGATCGAGACAATGAAGAGCCAGGGAGTAGACAGCTTCGCAGCGCGGGTTGCCGCCGTGATCCAGGGCAGCACGGAGACGACGTTCTACGTGCTCGCGGTGTACTTCGGCGCGGTCGGCATCCAGCGCGCGCGCCATGCGGTGGGCTGCGCGTTGCTGGCCGAACTGGCGGGAGTCATCGCTGCGATCGGCGTCGGCTACTGGTTCTTCGGCTGATCAACCTCCCCCGATGCTCGCGCCGGTTTTTTCGTGGGCTGCTGTGGAATCGGCTTCGCCGCGCCACCGGCAGCGCCCCCGGTAGGGGGTGGGCGGCTACACGAAGTGAGCCAACCTGGGGGCGAGTCAAGATGCCAGAATAGCCTTCCACTTTGCCGCTTCTTCGTGACTGCTCCCGCCCAGGCACAACCGCCTTCTTTCTCGACCGACGAATTTCGCGCCGCGCTCGGCATGTTCGCCACCGGTGTCACGATCGTCACCGCGCGCTCTGCCGAAGGAGCGCTGGTCGGGCTCACCGCCAACTCGTTCAACTCGGTGTCGCTCGATCCGCCGCTGGTGCTGTGGAGCCTCGCGCGCAGCGCCGCTTCGATGGCGGCGCTCAGCACCGGATCGCACTATGCGATCAACATCCTCTCGTCCAGCCAGAAGATCCTGGCAGAGCGCTTCGCAACGAAGGATGTCGACCGTTGGGCAGACGTTGCCTTCATCGAAGGCGTGGGCGGCGCGCCGGTGTTGCTCGGCGCGGCAGCCAGTTTCGAGTGCTTCAATCGCAGCCGCTATGACGAAGGCGACCATGTGATCTTCGTCGGCGAGGTCGAGCGCTGCGCGCACAGCCCGGGCGCATCTCCATTGCTGTTCCATGGTGGGCGCTTCTACACCGAGCATCCGCTTTGAATCCGGGCCGCCGCTCACGTTGGCTGACAGCGGCCGTCGTACTCGCGAGTGCGGCGGCGCAGGCGGCGCACGGTGCAGATGGCGGGGAGCGCAGCAATTTCTTCGACGACCCTTTTTTCCAGGTGTCATCAGGCCTCGCGGACTGCCCGGCGCCGCTCGGGCCGCTCTATTCCGCAGCTGAAGCACGAGAACAGATGCACAGCCGGCTCGAGCGAGGCACAAGCTGCTGGCTCGCGGGCCGCTGCAAGGACAGCAATGCCTACCTCTACGACAAGGCCATCGCGCCTGAAGTGCGCAAGGCCTTGACCGCAGTGCCCGGCCTGCGCCGCAGCAGCGTGTGGGTCACAGTTCAGCGCCGATGGGTCTATCTGCAGGGCTGTGTCCCGACGCGCGAAATGGCGCAACGCCTGGAAAGCGCAGCACGCAAGGTCAATGAGGTGGAAACCGTGGTGCCGGACCTCATGGTCGGCACCCGCGGCAAGCCACCTTACCCACCAAGAAAAACGAATCCATGATCGAACGCAAGGACCATCTCGACACTCGCGCCACCGCGCTCCTGCTTGCCTGCTGCGCATTCTGGGGACTGCAGCAGATCCTCATCAAGACGACCGTGACCGAAGTGCCGCCGCTGTGGCAGGCATCGATCCGCATGACCGGCGCAGTCGTGCTGCTGTGGCTCTGGTGCCAATGGCGTGGCGTTTCGCTGTTCGAGCGCGACGGAACGTTGCCGGGCGGCCTGCTCGCCGGCGCGCTGTTCGCAGGCGAATTCACCTGCATCTACCTCGGCCTGCAACTCACCAGCGCATCGAGGCTCACGGTGTTCCTGTACACCGCGCCATTTGTCGTCGCGGTGTTGCTCCCACGCTTTGTGCCCGCCGAGCGGCTGCGCGGCGCGCAGTGGATCGGACTCGCCATTGCATTCGCCGGCGTGGTGTTCGCTTTCAGCGAGAGCTTCGGCCATAGCACCTCGGGTCAGTTGCGCGGTGACGCACTCGCCCTCCTGGCCGGCGTCCTGTGGGGTCTCACGACCCTGGCGATCCGGACAACCCGGCTGTCGACGGCCAGCGCCGAAAAAACGCTCTTCTATCAAATCACCGTCACCGCGGCGCTCTCTCCGGTGCTGTCTCTGCTGCTGGGCGAACATTGGGGGTTCGCGTATTCGAACTACGCATGGCTCTCAATCGGTCTGCAGACCGTGATCGGCGCATTCGCCAGCTATCTCGCATGGATGTGGATGTTGCGGCACTACCCTGCGACGCGGATTTCGTCCTTCACTTTTCTCACGCCGCTGCTTGCGCTGGTCTTCGGCGTGGTGATTCTTTCGGAGCCGCTCACGCTGCAACTGGTGCTCGCGCTCACCGGCGTGGCGCTGGGGATCGTGCTCGTGAACAGACGCGGCGTGAAGGCTTGAGTATTCAACACGGGCGATCTCGTCTACGCTTGGCGCATGCTCACGTCCATGCCGCTTCTCGCCCCGCTCCTCCTCTTCATCCACATTCTTGCCGTGGCCTTCTGGGTGGGCGGCATGGCGCTCATGCACTTCGCAGTGCGGCCAGCGGCTGTTGCAAAGCTCGATCCGCCGCTGCGCCTGCCCTTCATGACGGACGTGCTCGCTCGCTTCTTCGCGGGCGTCTGGGCGGCCATCATCGTGTTGCTCGCGTCCGGCCTCGGGCTCATCTGGCGGGCCGGCGGCTTCGCGAACGTCCGCTGGAACGTGCATCTCATGTTCGGCCTGGGGCTTTTCATGATGGCGATCTACCTGCACATCCGCTTCGCCCCCTATCCTCGACTGAAGCGCGCGGTCGCGGGGCGCGAATGGCCCGTGGCAGCGGCTTCGCTCGACCTCATCCGCAAGCTGGTACGTATCAACCTGCTGCTCGGCGTGGTCGTGATCGCGCTGGCGGTGGTGGGCCGGGCGGTCTGACGCTCCGAGCTACCGCTGGGCGAATTGCATGAGGATTTTCAGCACCGTGGCCGTTGCACCATCGAGCGCCGGCCGCTGCCGATGCGCGATGCCCAGGTGGCGCGTGAGCTTCGGGCTCAATGCAAGCGCCTGCACCCGCGGATCGGCATTCGCCTCGGCGCTCGGATTGGCCGGCAGCACCGCAGCGCCGTAGCCGGCCGCGACGAGGCTGTGCATGGCCGCGTCATAGTTCAGCTCGATGCGCGGGCGCGGCGATTCACCCGCCGCGGCAAACCACTGCATCGTGAGGTGATACATGTGCGTGGTGGCATCGTTGAAGATCAATGGCCGCTGTGCAAGCCACTCTGGCGTTGCGCGTTTCGGCGGACCCCACTTGCGCGGCACGAAGGCCATCATCGGCTGACTGCGCCAGCGCGTGACGACGAGCTCGCGCACCGGCGGCTGCGGCACCGCCACCAGGCCGATGTCGAGCGTGCCCATGGCAAGGCGCGCCATGGCGTCGTTCGAACCGAGGATGACCACCTCGACATCGATCCCGGCATTGCTTGCCTCCAATGCTTCCAGTACCTGCGGGAGCAGATCGACCACCACGCCAGTGGACGTGCCCAGTCTCACCCGCCCGGTTCGCCCCTCGGCCTGGCGCCGTACCGCATCGACGGCATCGTCTGCGTCACGCAGCAAACGCCGTGCGCGCTCGACCAGGGCTGCGCCCGCGGGCGTGGGGGTCACACGACGGTTGCCGCGCACCACCAGCCGTGCACCAAGGCGCGCTTCGAGCTCGCTGATATGGAGGCTTACCGTCGGCTGCGCCAGATGCAGCGCCTTTGCGGCGGCGGAAAAGGTGCCCAGATCGGTGATCGACACCAGCGTGCGGAGTTGGTCGAGGTTGAGTTGTCTCATCAGGAAAGCTGATCATAGGCCTTGGAATTCTCAACTTCCACAATTCTGCATGGACTCGCAAGATGGCATTTCCATCCAAGGAGCCACTCATGCCGCAGTCAAAGCCCGCCCTCTTCGCCGCCTTCATTGACCTGCTCCGCAACGCCCGGCGGGAGAGGCAAGATCGAGGTTTGTTGCGCTCGATGTCGGAGCGCGAGTTGCATGACCTGGGCGTCGGCCGCAGCGAGATTCCGGCGCTGCTTCAGAAGCACTCGCCGCTCAGCGATGCATCGGCGCCGTGGAGCAGGACACGCAGGCATGCGCCGTATGCTGCGGATGCGCGGCAAGCAATGCTGCGGTAACCCCATTGGTCCAGCCGAAGCCGTCTTGCAGCGGATATTCGCCGCCGTGCCCGCCCTTGGTGTCTTCATGCTCGACGCGGCGCAGCGCGTATTTCTCGACCAGCTTGCCCTCGCGCTCGTAGAGCGCCGCGACCGTCGCAAGCCAGCGCTTGGCAATGCTGCGCGAAAGATCCTCATGGCCGTACGCGGCCAGGCCCTGCACCGCGATCCATTGCAGCCCGGCCCAGCCATTGGGCTGGTCCCATTGCTGGTCGCTGGCGCATTCAGTCGTTGAAAAGCCTCCACGCGCCAGCAGCCGGCGCGAGACGGTGTCGCCCATCGCCTGCCCTTGTGCAGGCTCTGCGGCGCCGACGAACAACGGGGTGACGCAAGCTGCGGTCAGACAGGAGCGCCGTTCGTCCTGGCGCCAGTCATAGTCGAAATAAGCCTTTTGAGCCGGGTCCCAGAAATAGTGGTTGATCGCCGCCTTGCGCGCTTCGGCAAGCTCGGCGAATGACTGCTGCGCCGCGGCGTCGCCCGCCTCGCCTGACAACGCGGCAATCATCGATTCGAGCTTGTAGAGAAAGGCGTTCAGGTCCACTGGCAGGATCTCGGTCGTGCAGATGGTCGCAAGCGATGCGGACGTGCCCGCACGCACGTTCAAGCGGCCCTGCGGGTTCGCGTGCGCTGGCGGCGGTGAACGCAGCCAGCGCGTGCTGAAGTCCCAACCCGACTCGCAGGCGGCGCGAATGTCGCGAAAGAGCTCGGCCGGGTTGCGCTTGCACGACTGCGCGGTCGTCATGTCTTCGAGCCACGACTCCTCGCGCGGCGTATCGCGTTCGTCCCAGTAGCGGTTGAGCATCGCGCCGTCCGCCATGCGCACGACGCGGCGCGCGACCTGCCCTCCCGCCAGGCCATCGCTCCCATTCATCCAAAACGCATGTTCCTGGCGAAGCTGCGGCAGGAAGTCGACTGCGCGCGCTGCGCCCCGTTGCTGGGCCAGTTCGACCATGAGTGCGAACACGGGCGGCTGCGAGCGGCTCAGGTAGTAGATGCGATTGCCGTTCGGCACATGGCCATAGGTATCGATCAGATAGGCGAAGTTCTCCAGCATGTCGCGCATGAGCCGCGCGTGGCCCTCGTCGCCTTCGCAGTTCAGCCCGAGCAGCGTGAAATACGAATCCCAGTAGTAGAGCTCCCGAAAGCGCCCGCCCGGAACGATGTAGGAATGCGGAAGCTGCAAGAGCGAAGACCGCGGTGGATGCGACTTCGGGTGCCGCGTCAGGACGGGCCAGAGATCTGCGATGTGCGCGCCGATGGGCTGCCCCGGCACGGAGGTGTAGTTGGACGGCGCCTGCTCGATGACGTCGAAATGCGCATGCACGAAGGCCACCAGGTCGAAGCCCGCCTTTGGGGACTGCGCCCGGTATGCGGCAAGGATGTCCGCCGGCTCCATGCGTGGCGCACAGTCGACGAAGGTCTTGCTGTCGGCGAAGACATGGCCCTTCTGGACCGCCACGAAGAGCTCCTGATAGCGGTCCGCCGGCGTCAGCGTGTCCGGTGCGGGCGCGGCAGCCGCGCGCGTCGCGCGCTGCGTGCCGGCCGTGCCCGCCTGGCTCACACCACGCCTGCCTCGCGCAACGCGGCGCGGCGTGCTTCGTCGAGGCCCATTTCGGCCAGCACCTCATCTGTGTGTTGCCCCAATGCGGGCGGCGCATTGCGCAGCACCGGCGGCGTGCGCTGCAGACGCAGCGGGCTCGCGACGCCGACGATGCGGTCGATGCCATCGCCCGCATCGCGCGGCAGGCTCACGGCAAGCCCGCGCGCCTTGACTTGATCGTCTTCGAAAGCCTGTGCGATGTCGTTGATCGGCCCGCAGGGCACGGCCTTGTCTTCGAGCAGCGATATCCATTCGGCCGTGGTGCGCGTGCGCGTGACGGCTTCCATCTGGGGGATCAGCACTTCGCGATGCTTGACGCGCAGCGTGTTGGTGGCAAAGCGCGGATCGCTGGCCCAATCGGCGTGCCCGGCGGCCTCGCAGAAGCGGGAGAACTGGCCGTTGTTGCCGATCGCCAGCAGCATCGAGCCGTCTTTGGTGCGGAAGTCCTGGTAGGGCGCCAGGCTCGGATGGCTGTTGCCCTGGCGCTGCGGCGCCACGCCGGTGTTGAGGAAGGCGCTCGCCTGGTTGGCGAGGATCGCCATGCCGACGTCCAGCAGCGCCATGTCGATGTGCTGGCCCTCGCCGGTGCGATGCCGCACTTCCAGCGCGGCCAGGATCGCCGTGCTCGCATAGACGCCCGTGAAGAGATCGGTGAGCGCCACACCCACGCGCAAAGGGCCACCGCCGGGCACATCGTCGGGACGCCCGGTGATGCTCATCATGCCGCTGGTCGCCTGGATCATCAGGTCGTAGCCCGCGCGCGAGGCGTGCGGACCGTCGTGGCCGAACCCCGTCACGCTGCAATAGATGAGCCTCGGATTGGCCGCGCGCAGGCTTTCATGGTCGAGCCCGTATTGCTTGAGCCCGCCGGTCTTGAAGTTCTCGACCACGATGTCGCTCTGAGCCGCCATCTGCCTGAGCAGCGCCTGGCCTTCGGGCGTCGCCATGTCGATGGTGACGGAGCGCTTGTTGCGGTTGCAGGCGGTGAAGTAGGTCGCCTGGTTGGTGTCCCTGCCTTCAGCGTCCTTCAGGAACGGCGGCCCCCAGGCGCGCGTGTCGTCGCCGACACCGGGGCGTTCGATCTTGATGACGTCCGCACCCAGGTCCGCGAGGATCTGCGTGCACCACGGACCCGCGAGCACGCGGGAGAGGTCCAGGACCTTGAGGCCCGCGAGGGCGCCTTGCGCGGCAGCGGCGGCTGACATCAGTTCGCGAAAGCTGCGATGCCCGTCTGGGCGCGACCGAGGATCAGCGCGTGGATGTCGTGCGTGCCTTCGTAGGTGTTCACCACTTCGAGGTTCACCAGATGCCGCGCCACGCCGAACTCATCGCTGATGCCGTTGCCGCCCATCATGTCGCGCGCCAGCCGCGCGATGTCGAGCGCCTTGCCGCACGAATTGCGTTTGAGGAGCGAGGTGACCTCCACGGACGCGGTGCCCTCGTCCTTCATGCGACCGAGGCGCAGGCAGCCTTGCAGACCCAGCGTGATTTCGGTCTGCATGTCGGCCAGCTTCTTCTGGATGAGCTGGTTGGCGGCGAGGGGACGGCCGAATTGCTTGCGTTCGAGCGTGTAGGTGCGCGCGCGATGCCAGCAATCTTCGGCAGCGCCGAGAGCCCCCCACGAGATGCCATAGCGGGCGCTATTGAGGCAGGTGAAAGGCCCCTTCAGTCCCTGCACTTCGGGAAAGGCGTTTTCTTCAGGGCAGAACACGTTGTCCATGACGATTTCGCCGGTGATGGAGGCGCGCAGGCCGACCTTGCCGTGGATGGCCGGAGCGCTGAGGCCCTTGGCGCCCTTCTCGAGCACGAAGCCGCGGATCGGACCGACGGCGCCACTTTCGCTGACTTCCTTGGCCCACACCACGAAAACATCGGCGATCGGGCTGTTGCTGATCCACATCTTGGCGCCGCTGAGCGAATAGCCGCCCGGCACCTTCTTGGCGCGCGTGACCATGCTGCCGGGATCGGAGCCATGGTCGGGCTCGGTGAGACCGAAGCAGCCAATCCACTCGCCGGTCGCGAGCTTGGGCAGGTATTTCTGCTTTTGCGCTTCGGTGCCGAATTCGTTGATGGGCACCATCACGAGCGAGCTCTGCACGCTCGCCATCGACCGGAAGCCAGAGTCGACGCGCTCGACTTCGCGGGCGATCAGGCCATAGCAGACATAGTTCAGGCCGGGGCCGCCGTACTGCTCGGGAATGGTCGGGCCCAGCAGCCCGAGCGCACCCATCTCGCGGAAGATCGCCGGATCGGTTTCCCCGTTGCGGAAGCCTTCGAGCACGCGCGGTGCGAGGCGCTCCTGGCAGTAAGCATTGGCGGCATCGCGCACCATGCGCTCTTCGTCCGTGAGCTGTTGATCGAGCAGGAGCGGATCGTCCCAGTGAAATGCGGCGTGCTTGGCCATGTGTGTCTCCGAAGATGAAGTGCTGAAGTTGGGTGCCATCGTAAGCGCGGGGCAACGCGAGCGCAAACGACGTTTTGACACCGAGTTATGCGCTTTGCGCACTTCAAAGCACAATACATCGCCGCCGATTCATTGACCGCGTGACGGCGGCGCCTCTCGAACTATGTAGCCTTCGCATACCATGCGCCGCAAGATCCCCTCGACCCAAGCCTTGATCTGCTTCGAGGCCGCCGCCCGCCACGAAAGCTATACGCGCGCCGCGCAGGAGTTGGCGCTGACGCAGAGCGCCGTGTCTCGCCAGATCACCGCACTGGAAGAGTTCCTCGGGATGGCGCTGTTCCGCCGCACGCGCCATGGCGTCGCGCTCACCCCGGCGGGTGCCGACTATGCGCGCCAGATCGCCCGCCAGCTCGACACCATGGAGCGCGACACGCTCGATGCCATGGCGCGGCAGGGGCAAGGCGGCTCGCTTCAGCTCGCAGCCGTGCCGACCTTCGCGACACGGTGGTTGATCCCGCGGCTGCCAGACTTTGCGGCGAAGCATCCCGACATCACCGTGCATATCGAAACGCGCACGCGGCCTTTTCTGTTCAACGACACGCCCTTCGATGCGGCGATCTATGCGGGCACCGCTTCGCAGACAGCCAACTGGGCCGGTACGCAATCGACCGTGCTGCTCAACGAGGACGTGGTTCCCGTGTGCAGCCCCGCATTGCTCACCGGGCGCAAGCCGCTGTCGCCGCTCGCGGTGGCGCGCATGCCCTTGCTTCAGCAGAGCACGCGTCCTGAGGGCTGGCGCCAATGGTTCGATGCGCAGAACGTGGACGCGCCGCGTGCCCACAGCGGCCCGCGCTATGAACTGTTCTCGATGCTGGCGATCGCCGCGGCGCATGGCTTGGGCGTGGCCCTGATCCCGAGCATGCTGATCGAAGCCGAACTGGCGCGGGGCGAGCTCGTCGTCGCGTGCGACCGGCCGCTGCGTGGCGAGCGCAGCTATTTCCTGGTGATGCCCGCGACGCAGGACGAGCGGCCCGCACTGAGGCTTTTTCGCGCCTGGCTGCTCGAAGAGGCGGGTGCCGTGGCGTCGAACCGACTCGCCGGCGCACCGTAGGAGCGTCCCCACAGCACGACGCGTTCGACGATGGCATTGCCGCTTGCCCCTGCACGGCGTATCGTGTGGGCATCATGAAGGAGCACCCCATGCCTTCACGAAGAGGTCTTGGACGCGCAGAGACAGCCGGTATCCAGCAGATGCCGATGAGCGCGCTGGGCTTTCCAGAAGCGGAAGCTCCGCTGTCGGACGGCGAGATGTGCGAGCGCGCAGTGCGCGCCATCTGGCACCGGCTGGATGAGCATGAGCTCGTGGACGAGCATGTTCGGGCCGATCTGGCGGCAATCCTCGAGCCGCTGACCTCTCTCGGATTCGGGGATCGCCCGCAGCGGCTGATCAACACGCTGAGGCTGCCGGACCCCATCGATGCGGCGCAGCTCTATTGGCTCACTCGCCGGCTGCTGACGCTCGTGCCCGAACTGCAAGCCGCAGCCGCAGCGTTTTCCAAGTCACACAGCGAACCGCCGTCGCGTCTCACCTGACCCTTCAGCGGTGGTCGTGATCGCCGTTGCCATCGCCGTCGCGGTCGCCATTGCGCCGGCCGCCGTGGTCCCTGTCATCCTCACGCACTGCGACACACGCGAAGTTGGCGGCATCCTCGATGCTCCCGTGTCCCACATAGCGCGCTTGCGCAGGGTATGCGCAGATCGGCCGCGTGCGTCCCGGCCACGGCGTGTCCGCGGGCGCGGTGCCCACAAGAGAAGCCGGCCCACTTCCGTGCTCGACCCAGTTGACCAAGGCACTGAACGCGTCGAACTGCGACGTGGCATAGCCGCCGCCGCAATGATTCATTCCCGGCACGACGAACAGACGCGCAAATTGCTGTGTCGCGCGCACACCGCCAACGCGCTCCATCAAGTCCTGGTACCAACCGATGTGGTACTTCGACGAGAAGACGGGGTCCGCCTGGCCGCTGTAGACGATGAGCTTGCTGCCGCCCGAGCGGAAGCGGCGATAGTCGGTCGAGCTGGTGCCCATGAAGTCCATGGCCGACTGCGAGAAGATGCCGCTGCGAGCGTAGATCTTCGGAGCGTCGACATCCATGCTGTAGCCGAGCAGCCAAGGCATGAAAGCGTCATTGAGTCCCGGCAGGCCGGGCGCGGGACCCGCCGTCGTGACGACCGTGCCCGGATGACCGGGCGTCCCCGCCGTCTGGGAATTGGGCGGCGTGGTGAAAACGAAGGGCAGTGCCGAGCCGCCCAAGGTGGTGTTGAGCGACGTATTGCCCGGGCCAGGAAAGAGCGGCCCGATCTTCCAGATGCGCCAGCCGGCCGCAGCAATGCCCGGATCCCAGAACCAGCCAGCGTAGAGCGCTCGGCCTTTCGAGTTCCTGGCACCGCCGAAGACGTCTTTCAAGGCCGCGACCTGATTGGCCGACAACATGCCCGAGCCCTGGGGCCCCAGCGTCTGCGGGTCGAAGCGGCAGGCTTGGGGGTTCGTCACCATGCCGTCGACGAGACCGTCCTTCCCGTCGCATTCCTTCAGGATCGCGTCGCCGATCGCGCTCAACTCCGCAGGCGTGAACGAAGTGGCGAGGTCGGGATTGCCGAATGGCGTCAACGCACGCGCGGCCTTGGCGAAAGCTTGCGTGTCCCAAGCCTCCGCGACCGCGGCCTTGGGCAGATCGATGCCGGGATTGCCGGCGATGATGCCGTCGAAGATGTCGGGATAGCGCTGCGAGAACATCAAGCCCTCGCGGCCGCCTTCGGAGCAACCTTCGAAGTACGAATACCTGATCCTCTGCCGGTAGTAGGCGCGGGTGATGGCCTTGGCCGCCTGCGCCACCCGGCCAGGTCCCTCGTAGCCATAGTCGAGGCGCGCCTGCGGATCGAATCCGAATTCGGCGTTGCCGGCGATTGCCGAGATGTTCAGCGCGGCATCGTGCCCACTGTCGGTGGACACCACGGCATACCCTTGCGCGAGTTGCGGCGAATCGGCCCCACCGACGCTGCCGTCGAGCCCGCCGCCGCCCGAGTAGTAGAAGCGCTCGCTCCAGGCGGTCGGCATGCGCAGATGGAACTTGACCGCGTAGGTCTGGCCGTCGGCGCCTGTGTGCTGGCCGATGGTGCCGAGGATCTCGCAGTGCTCGGGCAAGGTCGACGTCGGCGGGTTGAGCACGGCGCTGGTGATGGTCGCGCCCTCGATGGACTGGTTGAGCAAGGCATTGCACGCGATGGGCGTTGCCGCATGACCGGATGCCGCCGCTCCGAGCAGGAGCAAGGCAAAGGGCGCCGGGAGTCGATCCTTGAGCTTCATCCACGTCTCCTGTTGTAGTGCTGGAGCAAAGCGCGCGCGGTTGTTTTTTATAACTACTTCGCCGGCTCCGCAAGCGGGCGTTGCGCATTTCCGCCGAGCGGTCGCTGGCGCACTTGGGTATGCCGTGCAATCATTGCCCTCCCCCCAGGGGGGTGGCGGGCGATCTGCAAGTGAGGTCTCGTATGAAAAGACGATGGCTGCTTCGGATGATGATTGGAATTCAACTCGGGCTCGGCACTGCGGCCGCCCCGAGGCTCGCGTATGCGCAGACCGGGCGCTCCGCGCTGGTCGAATCCGCCATTGGCTACGTGCTGGCGCAGAGTTCCGAGCATCCGTATGCGGCCGTGCTGGACTACTCGACGCGCTCCAACCAACCGCGGTTTCACGTGATCGATCGAACGAGCGGCACCGTCATTCACAGCTTCATCGTGGCGCACGGTATCGGCTCGGAGCCCGACGACATGGATGGGGTGCCCAACGTCTTCCTGGACGAGGTCGACAGCAACGCGAGCAGCCTGGGCCTTTTCAAGACGGACGAGGTGTACATGAGCCCCACGGAAGGCAACGGCCTCTCCATGCGCTTGCGCGGCCTGTCACCAACGAACAGGAACGCATACAAGCGATTGATCGTGATCCATGCGCAGTCGTACGTGGAGCCGGAAATGATCGCCGCGCTTGGAGTTGCCGGCAGGAGCGACGGATGCATGGTCTTCTCATCCGCCGATCGCGACACGGTCATCGAGCTACTGCGCGGTGGTGCGCTCATTTATGCGGTGGCTGCAATTCCGGGCAGTTCCGCGGACTAGCGTGCGTCCGGGCTGCCGCAGTTGATGTAGCGTCGCGCGCATGACTCTCGACTATCTTGACTTCGACTACAGCGAAGACACCGAAGGCATCGGCGTGTTCGATGCCATGGCCACCGTGGGCCCACGGCATATCGCAGCGGTTCGCGCCGAAATCGAGCAGGTGCTCGCCTGGGCGCACGACACTTTTCGCGGCAGCCGCGGCGCAGTCGGCGAAGGCGGGGAGTGGGACTACGACCTGCAAGGCATGCAGGAAACGAGCGTTCCGGAGTCGCTCGAATTCAACGAAGAAACGCGAGAGCTGCGTGTGCGCGCAGGCCCGCCGAGCGAGCCCCGTCACACAGTCACGATCGCGATCAGCGGCACGCCGGACTTCTGCGCGATGTTCCGCGAGCAGTTCGAACTGGCCTGATCAGCCGCGATGATCGCGCAGCACGTGCAGCCGTCGTCCCGCGCCCCAACCGCTCCAGGCCATGCCCGCGGCCACGATCACCATCAGGATCGCGGATGACTGGAAGCCGCCTGTCCAGCCGCGCAGCAGCCCTGCGATGAGCGGCCCGGTGCTGGCGAGCACATAGCCCCAACCCTGTGCCATCGCCGACAGCCGCGCCGTCACTGCCGCGTCGGGCGAGCGCATCACGATGAGGCTGAGTGCCAGTGCGAAAGCGCCGCCCTGTCCGCAGCCGAGCAGCACGGCCCAGAACCACACACCGTTGAGCGGCGCGAAGAGAAAAGCGAGCATCGCCATCAGGATGACGACTGTAATGCCGAGCGTCAGCCCGCGCTGATCGCGGCAGCGCGCCGCGATCGAGGGCGTCACGAGGCAGGTCGCCAGTTGAACGAGGATGGAAACGCCCAGCACGTAGCCGGCAGTGGCGCTGTCGAGTCCGCGCTCGCGCAGCATGGGCGCGAGCCATCCCATCACGATGTAGGCCAGCGACGACTGCAGCCCCATGAAGCAGGTGACCTGCCAGGCGAGCCGGTCGCGCCGCAAGCTGCCGACGTGCGCGCTGGCTTGGATCTGACGCGAAGGCGATGCCAGCGCCTGTGGCGCCCAGAGCAGCACCACGAGCCCGGCGGGCAGGGCCCAGAAGGCCAGCGCAGCCGTCCAGGCCCCGCCCAAAAGATGTTCCAGCGGCACCGTGAACGCGGCGGCACTCGATGCGCCCGCACACACCGCCAGTGTGTAGAAGCCGGTCATCATGGCGGCATGGCTGCTGAAGTCGCGCTTCACAAGGCCGGGCAACAGCACGTTGCCTACAGCGATGCCCGCGCCGCCCAGGGCCGACGCGAAGAACAGCATCGGCAGGCTGCCAGTGCCGCGCAGCAGCGAACCGATGCAGATGAGCAGCAGTGCGCCCAGCAGAGTACGTTCGGGGCCGAAGCGTCGCGCCAGCGCCGGCGTCGGTGCCGCGAAAACGCCCAGGCAAAGAAGCGGCAGGGTCGTGAGCATGCTGGCACCGGTGGGTGTCAAGCCCGTGTCCTTCATGACTTCCGGCAGCAACACCGAGAGGCTGCCGAACAGCGGCCGCAAATTGAAAGCGATCAGGATCACGCTCAGGCCGAGCAGCAGCTGCCGCGCGCGCGTCTGCGCCTGGGACGGAGCGCCGAAAGACGGGGGCTTGGCAACGTGAGGAGGAGCGTCGACACCGAGAAGGTCGTCCGCGCGGGAGCCGGACGCTCGGGCTGGTTGAGGCATTTGTTTGATTGGGTTTGAGACTGCGAGGCGAAAAGGACTGTAGCCGGATCATCCGAACGGCACGGCGCGCCAGGGAGTTGTCCGCGTCCGCAGACGGGGGAAGGCTGCGGCGAGCGCCCGTCGCCTCACGCCATTTCGAGTTCGCGAAAGCAAGCCAGCATCGCAGTGAGCACTGGCGCCTTGACCGGGCCCCGCCGCCAGTCGGGCGCTTCATGGTCCATGTGCATGCAAAGGTCGTCCCACGCTTCGGCAAGCGCGGCCCATTCGGCAACGCCGCGTTCGCCCACGCGGCGCGCCAATATCGGCAACGCCTGCCGCAGTGCCGGCACTTGTTCGATCAAGAGACGGCAACGCCGAAAGGCGTTCGCGTCTCGGGGAAGATCACGCTGGGTGCCCCGGTAGTGGCGCGGACGCACTCCCGTCAGAAGCATGAAGAGCGCCAGGCTTGCGGGCCCGTGTTCGCCAGCGGCCAGCCAACGGATCGAATGGAAGTCGAGACGCAGCGCGTCCCGCCCGAGCCGCGCGCGCATGCGTTCGATGGCGGCGGGGGTTTCTTGCCGGCGCAGGCGTTCGAGCGCGTCGGGAGACCCGATGACGGCGGTCGCATCCAGCATGCGCGCGACCCCGGCGTGCAACACCTCGCTGTCGTTGGCCTGCTTCAGCAGCCGAAGAAACTCCACCAGCGGCATTTGGCCGTAGACGATCCTGCACCCTTCGCGCATCAGGATTCGATAGCTTGCTTGCTGACTGGCCGAGATGGTCACTCCGCTCTATCGGCAGGAAGCGGGCCGGAGAACAGGGGCGACGACGAGTTTTTTTGACGCGGGCGAGCGCCTCAGTCGATCTCGCGCTGCCAGGCCGCGTACGCGCCGGCAACCAGCGCAACGACCGCGATCACATGAAAACCGTCGAGCGAAGCCATGAAGGTGGCCTGCTGCTCGAGCATGCGCGAAAGCGTCGCGACCGCCATGCCGTGGGCGTCGCCCAAGGCATGCCCGCCGGCCTGGAAGCCGCGCGTCAGCATGTCGAGCGACTGCATGAAGGCAGGGTTGGATGCGCTCGACGATTCGGCCAGCCTCGTGCCGTGGAGCGCCACCCGATGCTGCTGAAGCGCGATGACGCTGGCCGTCGCAAACGAGATCGCCAATTGGCGCACCAGGTTCTTCAGCCGATAGCTGTGCGCGAAGTCATCGGCTTCGAAAGATCGAAACGTGATGCCCGCCACCGGCAGCACCACGAACAGCATCATGAGTCCGCGCAGCAGCAACGGCGCCGCCAGCTGAAGGCGGCCCACCTGGGGCGACATTTGCGCGAACCAGAGGGCCGCGGTCGCCGCGATGCCGAAGCCCGGCACGATGAGCCACTTCTTGCGCGTCACGCGCGCCGAGTACTTGAGGTAGACGAACACCAGCATGCCGCTCACCAGCGACATCGCGCCCGTGAAGTAGCCGGTGTCGCCGACGGTGAAACCGAGTCCGCCCTCCATCAGCCGTGGCAGCAGATAGCTGAAGCCGGTCGACATGTAGTAGTAGACGACGTAGAGCGCGAGCCCCACCTGGAAAGTCCGTAGCCGAAGAGCTTGCAGGCGCACGAGCGGCGCCGGATGCTGCCACTGCTGGTAGGCGAACCAGCCGAGGCCCGCCACTCCTGCAATGGCCAGCCCGATCAGCGTGGGCGATCCGGAAAAGAGCTCGTAGTGAGTGCGCGTGAGCACGACCTGCAAGGCCGCCTGCGCCAGCGCGAAGACGACGTAAGCCACGTGATGCGGCTCGGTGCGCTCGTGCGGTGCGACGTCGCCCACGTCAGGCACCGTCCAGAGCGCGAGAACGCCGGCAAGCACGGCGGCCGGTGCTGTGCAGAAGAAAAGCGAACGCCATTCGAAATGCGTGACGAGGAAGGCGCCGATGACCGGAGCCAGAGCGCCGCTGAACACGATGAGCATCATGAAGGCTCGAAGCGACTTGGCACGGCGCTGCAAAGGAATGCCGATCTGGATCAGGATGCGGCAAGCTCCCAACATGGGGCCGACGAAATAGCCCTGGAAGCCGCGCGCCAGCATCAGCTGGATGGAGTTCTCGCTGAGCGCCGCACCGATGCCGCCGGCTGCGAAGGCGAACATGGCGACGGCCAGGTAGCGGCGATAGCCCACGCGCTCGACCCAGCTGTGTTGCTGAAGGATGCCGAGCACCGCGCCCAGGGTGTAGGCACTCGATGCCCATACCAGTTCGTCGGCCGACGCACTGACACCCCCCGCGATGTAGCTCGCGAAAAAGGCAAACAGCGCGTTGTCGAAATAGTCGATCCCCGTCACGAGCCCGATGACCCAGGGCGCGAGCGCAGCGACGTCCAACTCGCGGCGGGGCAATGCGACCATGGACGTGCTCAGCCGCCCGGTTTTCGCCGGGTATTGGATGCCGGTGCGGACTGCCCGCGCTTGAGCTCCTGCAGCGCCGCCTCGACCGGCTCGCCGGCGAGCCTGCGTTCCACGTAATCGATGTCGCGGCGCAATTGCGCGCGCAGTGTGGCAGCTTCCTTGAGCTCGCGCCGAACCTGGGCGATGCGCGTGTCGAGCGCTTCGAGCTGCGTGGACAGCGTCGCCTTCAGCGTCTTGAGGGAAGCATTGGAAAGCCTCGGCCGCCCGCCCTCGGCCGGGGCGTCGAAAGGCTGCTGGACCATGGCCGTGATCGCCGTGAGCGAGAAACCAAGGGACCGCAGCCGCAGCACGCGTGCGAGCTTGTCGAGGTCGGCTGACTCATAGAGCCGATAGCGGCTTTCGCTGCGCACCGGGACCACGATGCCCAGCTCTTCGTAGTACTTGAGCGTGCGAGGCGTCACGCCCAGGCGGGCTGCGGCGTCGCGGACAGTGATGGTGCCTTCTGAATCGGCCATGCTCGCGATTCTACCCAAACGTGTACGTTCACGTATAGCTTTGGGATTTTGGCGGCGCCCACCGATGGACACGCATTCCGGCCGATATGATGAGCCGGATCAACGACAAGAGGGCTTTTCGACATGCTGAATTCCTTGACCCCTTTCCTGATCACCTGGGCGATCACCGCACTTTCGCTGTGGGTGGCCAGTCACATCTTCAAAGGGATCCAATTCGAAAGCGCCTCGTCGCTCGTGATCTCGGCGCTGCTGCTCGGCTTCGCCAACGCCATCGTCCGGCCCCTGCTCATCATCCTCACCCTGCCGCTGACGCTGGTGACCTTCGGCCTCTTCATCCTCGTGATCAACGCACTGATGATCCTGCTGGTGTCGGCGCTGGTGCGCGGTTTCAAGGTGTCGGGCTTTTGGACGGCCCTTTTCGCGAGCATCTTCATCTCGCTCTTGAGCATCTGCATCGGCGCGCTGATCAGCGGCGGCACGCCCGAGACAACCATCCAGATGCCGTCCGACGGCAAGTGGCTCTGAGCCTCAGCCAGGATCAGGCCAAGAACTAAGGCGCCGGCTTCACCAGCATCAGGCTCGCGGTGTTGCCGTGCCGCAGGGTCAGCACCGGATAGGCGGTGTCCGTGACGAAGAGCAGCTGGTCGCCCTGCAGCATGCGCGCCGACACCGTATAGCGCATGCGTGGGTCGATGCGGGTGGGGTCCACGCTCAGCTCGAACGGAAACGGCACCTGCTTGCCATTGGCCCGGAATCGCTGCTCCGCAAGCACGACCGCAGGTGCATCCATGCGGGAGACGTCGAGCAACTGGACCACGATTTCCACCGAAGGGTCGAGCGCCATCCGTTCGCGATAGGCGACGGTGCCTGTCACGCGCAGCGGTTCCGTCCTGGCCGCGGGCGATTCATTCCCCCTGTTCATCGCGCTGCCGCAAGCCACCAGCAGCGCAAGCCCGGCGGCAGCACCGGCGAGACGAAGAGCCAAGCGTCTTTTCATGCCGAAGCACTCTGCGCCTGGGCGTGCCTCGCGGCGAACGCCACATACCAGTCGAGGCTCCCCGGATTGGCCATCGCCTCCCGGTTCACGACCCGTTCGAGGGGTTGGCCCAGGAGCAGCTTTTTGATCGGCAGTTCCTGCTTCTTGCCCGAAAGCGTGCGCGGAATTTCCGCGACCTGATAGATGCCATTGGGCACGAAGCGCGGCGACAGCGAAATCTTGATGGCGTTGTTGATCTTCGCGCGCATCGCATCGTCGAGCGGCACGCCGTCGCGCAGCACCACGAACAGCGGCATGTAGCTTTCGCGGCCAAGGTATTCGAGGTCGACCACCATCGAGTCGAGCACCTCCGCAAGGCCTTCGACCGCGGTGTAGATCTCGCTGGTGCCCATGCGCAGTCCCTGGCGATTGATGGTGGCGTCGCTTCGGCCGTAGATGATGCAGCCGCCGTCTTCGCCGATCTTGATCCAGTCACCATGGCGCCAGACGCCGGGGTAGGTGTCGAAGTAGCTCGACAGATAGCGCGCGTTGCCTTCGTCGCCCCAGAAGTAGAGCGGCATGGACGGAATGGGCTGGATGCACACCAGTTCGCCGACTTCGCCGATGATCGGCTGGCCGGATTCGTTCCATGCCTCGACCGCCGCGCCGAGGAAGCGGCATTGCATCTGGCCCGGCACTTCGGGCAGTTCGCGGTTGCCGCCGACGAACGCTCCGCAAAAGTCGGTGCCGCCTGAAATGTTGTACCACCACACCGCCGGTGAACCTGCCGCGAGCACTTGCGCGGTGCCCCAGCGCTGCACGTCCTCAGCCAGCGGCGATCCCGTGCTGCCGAGCGCGCGCACCCGCGAGAGATCGCCGCAATCCTTTGCGACCAGGCCACCCTTCATGCAGTTGGCGAAATACGCCGCGCCCGCGCCGAAGAAGGTCACCTTGTGCCTCGCAACGAAGCGCCACAGCACGCCCCAGTCGATCTTTTCCCGGCTGCCCGCCGGATTGCCGTCATAGATGCAGATGGTCGCGCCGAAGGCGAGCCCCGAGAGTTGCGAGTTCCACATGACCCAGCCCGTCGAGCTGTACCAGTGGTAGCGCTCGCCGAAGTTGTTGGCGCTGTAGCTCGGGCCCAAGTCGTGGTGCAGACCGCACGCGTACATGTTGACGATGATCCCGCCCTGGCCATGCACGATCGGTTTGGGCAATCCGGTGGTGCCGCTCGAATACACGATCCAGATCGGATGGTCGAAAGGCAGCCATTCGGGCTCGAAGGCGGCGGTCGCGGCATCGTCGCGCGACGTCGCGCTTGTCCACTCGGCTTCGGCCTGCATCGGAGCCGCCGCGAAAGGCGTGCGCACCAGCACCAGCTTGCGCACGCTGGGCAATGCCTCGCGCAGTTCGCGCACCACGGCACTGCGGTCCAGCGGCTTGCCGCCATAGTGGATGCCGTCGACGGCGATCAACACCTTCGGCTCGATCTGCCTGAAGCGGTCGACCACGGCGACCGTGCCCATGTCGGGCGCGCACACGCTCCACACCGCGCCGATGCTCGAACACGCCAGAAACGCGACGAGCGTCTCCGGCACGTTGGGCATGTACGCGGCAACCCGGTCACCGCGTTCGACGCCGAGCTCGCGCAGCGTCAACGCGAAAGCGGCGACTTGCCGCCGCAGTTCGGGCCACGACATCTCGCGCACTTCGCCGAGTTCGTTCTCGCTGACGATCGCCGGCATGCCCGCAGCGTGTGCTGCATCGACGTGGCGGAACACTTCGCGCGTGTAGTTCACCTGCGCGCCGGAGAACCAGCGTGTGCCGGGCATGTGCCTGTCGGCGATGACGCTGGACGCCGCCGTCGGGGAGTGCATGCCGAAGAAATCCCAGATGCTCTGCCAGAACGCCGCAAGATCGGTGACCGACCAGCGCCAGAGGGCATCGTAGGAATCGAAAGAAAGGCCGCGCTCGTCGCGTAGCCAGTTCTGATATAGGCGAATCTGGGGAATGAAGGGTGCAGGTGTTGTCGGGTTCACCCAGCGAGCCTATCGCGCGCCGGCCCGGTCCTTCAATGCGGGTAAGCACAGAGGCGCTTCGCCGAGAGCAGGGTCACACGGCTTGTTTGTGTCATCAGATCGTGGTGTACTTTTGGGTGATCTGGCAAACCCATTTTTTGAAGGAGCGGACATGTCCCTGCGCATCAACGACGTCACCCCCGATTTCACGGCAAACACCACCCAGGGGCCGATCAAGTTCCACGACTGGATCGGCGACAAATGGGCCGTCCTGTTTTCGCACCCGAAAGACTTCACACCGGTTTGCACCACCGAACTTGGTTATATGGCGAAGATCGAGCCTGAGTTCACCAAGCGCAACGCCAAGCTGATCGGCCTGAGCATCGATCCGGTCGATGCGCACGACAAATGGGCCAAGGACATCGAGGAAACGCAGGGCTATTTGCCGAAGTACCCGATGATCGGCGACACCGACCTTGCCGTGGCCAAGCTCTACAACATGCTGCCGGCCGAAGAGCCCGGAACTTCCGAAGGCCGCACCGCGGCCACCAATGCGACGGTGCGTTCGGTCTTCATCATCGGTCCGGACAAGCGCATCAAGCTGATGCTGACCTACCCGATGACCACCGGCCGCAACTTCGACGAGATCCTGCGGGTGCTCGACTCGATGCAGCTCACGGCCGCGCACAAGGTCGCGACCCCGGTGAACTGGAAGAACGGCGACGACGTGATCATCGCCGGCTCGGTGTCCGACGAAGAGGCCAAGAAGCTCTATCCGGAAGGCTGGAAGGCGCCCAAGCCCTATCTGCGCGTGGTCAAGCAGCCGGGCTGATCGGCGCGGCCGCTCACATGATCTTCGAGCAAGTCCCCACCGGGGGTTGCCAGTCCTACCTGATCGGCTGCGGCGAGACTTGTGTGGGCGCGCTCATCGACCCGGAGCTGAGCCAGATCGACCACTACTTCGCCCTGGCCAGCCGCGACGGCGTGCGGATCCGCTATCTCATCGATACGCACACGCACGCCGACCATTTTTCAGCCACCAAGGAACTGGCCCGGCGGCTCGGCGTGCCGGTCGTGATGCATCGCGCCAGCCCCGCCCCTTTCGTCGACATGCGCATCGGCGATGGCGAAATGGTGGCCGTCGGCAAGCTGCGGC
Source organism: Variovorax sp. 10N420 (assembly GCF_056394705.1). NCBI lineage: Bacteria > Pseudomonadati > Pseudomonadota > Betaproteobacteria > Burkholderiales > Comamonadaceae > Variovorax > Variovorax sp. 10N420. The sequence continues at coordinate 68,832 of NZ_JBFTIJ010000017.1, forward strand.
TGCAGGCGCTTCACACGCCCGGGCACACGGCCGATTCGATGTGCCTGAAGGTCGACGACCGGGTGTTTACCGGTGACACGCTGCTCATCGGCGGCACCGGACGCACCGATCTGCCGAGCGGCAACCCCGAGGCGCTCCATGACAGCCTCTTCAATCGCCTTTTGCAGCTCGATGCGGCCCTCAAGGTCTACCCGGCGCACGACTACAAGGGCCGCAGCCACTCCACTATCGGCGACGAGATCGCCAGCAACCCGCGCCTGCAAAAGCGCGACCGCGCCGAGTTCGTCGAGATGATGCGCAGCCTGAATCTCACGATGCCGACACATATCACCGAAGCGCTGCGTACCAACATGAGCGGCGGCAGGACGGTCGCGAGCCTCTTGGCCGAAGCCAGCGCGGCGGTGCCGTTCATGTCGCTTGACGAACTCAAGACGCGCGTCGAAGCCGTGGAGGACGACCTGATCGTGCTCGACGTGCGGGAGCGAGATGCCTACGAGGCAGGCCATGTCCCCGGCGCACGCCTGCTTCCGCGCGGACAGCTCGAGCTTCGCGTCAACCAGGACCTGCCCGACCCTACACGCCGCATCATCACTTGCTGCGAGCTAGGCTATATCTCGACGCTTGCAGCGGCAACGCTTCGCGCGATGGGCTTCCAGCGCGCGGTCGCGCTCGACGGCGGCATGAAAGCGTGGCGCGAATCCGGCTTTCCGCTGAAGCCGGGCAAGGAACCCTGAGCGGGATGCTCGCGATCCACGATCCCGCTCGAAGGAGACGACATGACACACCGAATCCTCACGCTTCTTCTCGTCTGCGCGACGCTGACAGCGCTTGCCGCTTGCGAGCCGAAGCCGCAGACGCCGAAGGCAGCAGCAGTCTTCGGCGCTCAGAACTGAACGCCGATCCCCGCCTGGATCAGATCGCCGTCGCGGTCGTACCGGGTCGCGAAGCGATTCCACGTCAAGCGCGCCAGCCAGCGTTGGCCGAACCTGTAGCTCGCCGAGACGGAGACCAGGCCTGAAATGCGACCGTCGCCCGTGGAATCGAAAGGCGAGTGATCTTTCTGGGTGATGGCCACATAGGGGCCGATGCCGGCGGCCAGGGTGAAGCGGTCGTTGAAGAACGCGCTCGTTGCCCATAGCTGCGCCGCAGCGCCATCGCGTCGCGCCTGGATGTCGCCGTCTTCATGGATCAGGGAGGCAGTCACGTCGAGGTGCGGAGCCAGCCCGTGCCGATACTCCAGCGAAGCAGCGGGCGACGACTGCGATCGATCGCTGTTCAGGATCGATGCTCCCAGCATCGCGGTCAATTCATTGCCAGTGACGTTCGACGTCCTCTCGATGGGGCCGTCCCGCGGTCCCGGCCTGTCAGGAGCGTCCAGTTGATAACCCACGCCGAACAGCAGTGCGGTGGTGTCCGGGCCACCGCTCACCATCACGCGATTGAGCTTCATCTCCGCGATCCAGCGGTTGTCGAAGTAGTAGGCAAGCCGCAGGCTCAGAACGCCGCCCCATCCATGGGCGTTGTCATAGCTCGGGAGGTACTGGGCCGTGATCGTGTCGAAGTAGCGGTAAGGGCCGGCGCCGGCCGAGAGTTCCAGGCGGTTCTCCGCCATCGGAAGTCGCGCCCAAAGTTGCAAGGTCTGACCGTCTCGATGGTGATACGAAAGATGACCTTCGTTGAGCCACGAAAAGCTCCATGCCGCGTAGGGGCCCAAGCCTTGGCGGTAGGCGCCTTCCCATGAATACGTACGCTCGCCCGAACTCGCGAGCGGCCCCGCAAGCAGGGACAGTTCCTGGCCGCTGGCCATCGAACAGCAGGCAAAGACGCCTGCGGCACCGAGCGATCGAAGCGGCTTCACAAATGGCTTCACGCGCAACCTCGATGCCAAGCTGGCAAATGAAGATGAATAGGCCAATGCGCACAAGCATACCGGCCGCGTGTGGGTTCGAAGGCCTCTCCTCGCTTCCCTGGCCTTGTCTGCCTCGCTTTACAGGCCCTGCCCTACAGGTCCTGCTTGTTCGGGGCGGTTTTTGCCAACTCATCCATGGCCGCTTGACGTCTTGCGCGAAGCCAGTGCCTGCGCCTCAGCAGAAAGACGACGGCGCCAATCGGGGCGCCGAAGTGCACGATATAAGGCGCGGCGGGTGCGGCCTTGGAGAAGCCTGCGCCGAGCAGCGAGACGTAGACGGGCGAAAAGTCCAGCGCCCCGGTGGTCCAGTTGAACGACCACTGCATCACTCCGACGCACACGAAGATGAGCCACGCCCATTTACGCCGCGGGATCGGCGTGCGGATGCACAGGACCAGCGCCACCAGCACCAGGACCGCAATTGCCACCGTGAGCACGAAAACGACATAGTGGCCGACGCTCTTTCCGGCAAAGGTGAATCGGTTGATGTTTTCGAGCGAATCCGCCAAGGGAGTGACGTGAACGCTCGTGACGGCGAGATTGCCGTTTCGGCGTTCGAGGTTCACGTTCGCCAGGAACCAGGCGCTCGGATAGCGATATTCGAATGTGAGATCGAAACGATCGACGTCGAACGCCTTGAACGTGAAGGCACCGACAACCCTGGTTTCTGTCGGCGCTCCGGGAGGAAATTGCGCTGCAACCTGCTGGAGCTTGGCGCGCACCTGCGGATCCCTGAGCGCCGGCGCAAGCCGGCTCTCGGCGGCGTCGAAGTCCGAAGCAGCGATCTGCGAGACAAACGCCTTGGCGAACGCGGTTTCTTCCTGGGGAGCCAGTTGATCGATCGCTGCCTGTTGGGCGCAACCTGCCAGCAGCAGCAGGGCGAGGGCGCCCCACCAGAAAACGCGCAACCCTCGGCGAGACACGTTCAGCGAGCGGTCGACATCACCGTCGCGCGGCACCGCGGCCGCTCTTGCGGGGCCAGCAGTGCGCAATTGTCCAGGGCCCGCCGCTGCATGTCGCTCAGGTTGCGCTGGGGCGGTGCGTCATATCCGCGGTGGTATCCGTAGCCGGGCGCAGGCCTGTACTCCGGCGGCGGAGCGTAGTAACCCGGAGGCGGTCCGTAGTAGACGGGTGGTGGTGGCCGTTGGTAGTAGACGGGCGGAGCGGGTTGATAGTAGACCGGCGGCGGTGCGACGTAGGCAGGCTCGGCCGGGACCACATAGGCCGGCTGGGGCTGGTAATAGCTCGGGCCGCCGAACTCGACGCCGACCGACACTTCGGCACTGGCGCTGGCCGCAGCCGAAAGGGCAGCGACGGCCACGGTGGCCGACAGGGCCCATTTGACAAACGCGGTGCCAATCAATCTCAAGGGGAGTCTCCGAACAAGGGCGAAGGCCCTGTGGTGATGGATGAAACGCTCCAGCGGCAATGCCGGTGGACATGCTGACATTCTGTGACGTATCGCAAGGAATCCGATGCAGGACATTCTCGCGTACTGCGCGAGTCGTCTTCGCCCTGCTAGGGAAGGCGAAACAGGCTCGTCGCTTCCAGATCCAGCACAGGCAGTTCGCGCTGGTTGATCAACCTCCAGCGCCAGCGCAGGATGCCGAGCGTCGGGCGCTTTTCGGAACGGCGCACCTCGACGACGTCAGCGATCAGCCGCAGGCTGTCGCCGGGGCGCACCGGATTCGGCCACTTGAGATATTGAAGTCCCGGCGATGCGAAGGACTCGGACCCGACGAGTGCGGCATCGGTGACGAGGCGCATCGCGATCGCGCTGGTGTGCCAGCCGCTCGCAATCAACCCGCCGAAAGGGCCGTCGGCGGACTGCTGTGCATCGGTGTGGAACCACTGCGGGTCATAGGCCCGCGCGAACTGGATGATCTCCGCCTCCGTCACCACGTAGGGGCCGGCCTCGATGACCTGTCCGTCGTGGAACTCGGCGAATTTCATCGTCAGTAGGTCTCCAGGTGCAGCCGGCCTTCGCGCTTGAGGCTGGCGCCCAGCGTATCCCAATCAAGGCCGGCATCGGACGCCACGTCCCGCAGCGCCAGCACCACGCCTTCTTCCATGCTCTTGAGGCCGCACACATAGAAGTGGCTTTGCCCGTCCTTCAGCAGTTCGACGAGGTCGGCTGCGCGCTCGCGCATCATGTCCTGCACGTAGCGCTTGGGCTGGCCGGGCGTGCGAGAGAACGCAAAGTTGATGTCGATGAAATCCTTGGGCAGCGTTTGCAGCGGGCCAAAGTATGGAAGCTCTTGCTGAGTGCGCGCGCCGAAGAAGAGCATCAGCTTGCCGCCTTCGAACTTGCCGCTCTTGCGCAGGCGCCGGCGCCACTCGGTCATCGCGCGCATGGGCGCGCTGCCGGTGCCGGTGCAGATCATCACGATGTGCGACTTCGGATGGTTTGGCATCAGGAACGATGCGCCGAACGGACCGATGACCTGCACCTTGTCGCCGACCTTCAGATCGCAGACGTAATTGCTGCACACGCCGCGCACCGGATTACCCTGGTGGTCCTGCAGCACGCGCTTCACGGTCAGAGAGACATTGTTGTAGCCAGGCCGCTCGCCGTTGCGCGGGCTTGCAATCGAATACTGCCGTGCAAAGTGCGGCTTGCCACTGGCATCGAGACCCGGCGGGATGATCGCGATCGATTGCCCTTCGAGCACGGGGAACGGCATGGTGCCGAAATCGAGCACGATGTGGTGCGTCTGGTTTTCGTAGCCCGCTTCGGTGCAGTTGAAGTTGCCGACCACGGTCGCGGTCGTGGGGCTCTTGGGCGGAAAAAGGTTGGTGTAGGCGTGCGCCGCCGACCACGGTGGCACGGTCGCGCCATACTGCGCCGAATTGAACACCGCTTCGCCCGGTGCCGCAGGCGGCTGCGGAGAAGCGGCGGGCACCTGCACCAGCATTTGCCCGTCGCCCGCCGATGCGACGCCTTCGGCTTCGAGCTGCTCCGGCGTGAGTTCGGCTGGCAGTTCGTCCCACGTCAACTGCTCTTCGATCGAATAGGCACGCGTCACCGGCATCGTGCGCCAGTTGTCGATCGAGCCGGTCGGGCAAGGGGAGATGCAAGCCATGCAGCCATTGCACACGTCGGCACGCACCACGTAATTGCGGTCGTCATGCGTGATCGCGTTCACCGGGCAAGTCGCCTCGCAGGTGTTGCACCGAATGCAGATCTCCGGGTCGATCAGGTGCTGCTTGATGACATTCACTTCAGCCAAATCCATCTGGTTGTCTCCTTCCTTGTCACCACCGCTGCTTCCAGAAACACCGCGGAACCGGCTTTGCCGGGCCGCCGGTGTTGCCCCCGGCCAGGGGGTTGGCGTAGCGACACGAAGTGCGCGAAGCCTGGGGGCGAGCTCAGTTCAGCCGAACCTTACATATTCGAAGTCGACCGGTTGGCGGTTGATGCCCATAACGGGGGGTGCAATCCAGCCGGCGAACTTGCCGGGGTCGACCACACGGCCCATCAACGATGCCACGAAAGCGAAGTCTTCGGGCGTCGGCAACCATTCGCTCTTCTTGGCAGCCCACTCGGCTTCGTTCACGACGCGGCCTTCGGGCGACATCTTGATGCCGGCGAGGGCGCCGATCTGGCGATTGAATGCCTTGTGGGGCACGGTCAGGCGAGTCGGGATGCCGGCCTTTTCGAGAACCTTGTTCCAGCGCGCAACGCCGGCGACGGAGTCCTTGATGAAGTCGTCGCGCAGCACTTCGTTGAGCGCGTTGAGCATCGGCACGTCCTTCTCGACGAGCTGGCCGTTCTGCACTTCGAGCACCTTGTAGGTCTGGCCCTTGAGGACGTGATCATCCGTGCGCTTGCCTTCTTCGTAGCGGCCCTTGAGGCCCGAGCTGTAGAAGGTGGCAGCGTTGCTCGACTGGTCGGCGCCGAAGAGATCGATGGTCACGCTGTAGTGGAAGTTCAGGTAGCGCTGGATGGTGCCGAGATCGATGGCACCCGCGGCGCGCACCTTCTGCGGGTCATCGGTCTTGAGCTCGTTCATGACCTGCGCGGTGCGCTGCAGCACGCGCGACACGCCGCTTTCGCCGACGAACATGTGGTGCGCTTCTTCGGTGAGCATGAACTTGGTCGTGCGCGCCAGCGGATCGAAGGCGCTTTCCGCCAGCGCCGACAACTGGAACTTGCCGTCGCGATCGGTAAAGTACGTGAACATGAAGAACGCGAGCCAGTCCGGCGTCTTCTCGTTGAAGGCGCCGAGGATGCGCGGGTTGTCCTGATCGCCCGACTGGCGCTGCAACAGCGCCTCGGCTTCCTCCCGGCCGTCGCGGCCGAAGTGCTTGTGCAGCAGATAGACCATGGCCCACAGGTGCCGGCCTTCCTCGACGTTGATCTGGAACAGGTTGCGCAGGTCGTACATGCTCGGCGCGGTGAGCCCCAAGTGCCGCTGCTGCTCGACCGACGCAGGCTCGGTGTCGCCCTGCGTGACGATGATGCGGCGCAGGTTCGCGCGGTGCTCACCGGGCACGTCCTGCCAAGCCTTCTCGCCCTTGTTGTCGCCGAAGTGAATTTCGCGGTTTGGGTCGCCCGGGTTCAGGAAGATGCCCCAACGGTAGTCGCGCATCTTGACGTGGCCGAACTGCGCCCAGCCTTGCGGGTCGACGCTCACCGCCGTGCGCAGGTAGACGTCATAGTTCGTCGAACCATCGGGACCGACGTCGTCCCACCAGTTGATGAAGTTCGGCTGCCAGCCTTCGAGCGCGCGCTGCAGCGTGCGGTCCTCGCCCAGGTTGACGTTGTTGGGGATCTTCTCGCTGTAGTTGATCGTGCTCATGACGGGGGCCTTTAACGGTGGAAGGACGGTTGAAGAAGTTTTCGCGAAACACCGCGGAACCGGCTTCGCCGGGCCGCTGGTGTTGCCCCCTGGAAGGGGGTGGAGAGCGACACGAAGTGCGCGAGCCTGGGGGTCATACCCTGTTCAAATCGAAACCGGCTTTCTCGCCGGTGCCATACACCTTGAGGGCACCCTTTTCGCCCACGGCGTTGGGACGATTGAAGATCCAGTTCTGCCACGCGGTAAGCCGGCCAAAGATGCGCGTAAGCATGTTTTCCTGGCTCGGGAATCGCAGGTTGGCTTCTAGGCCGGTGAGCGCGTCGGGCGACATGGCCACACGCTCTTCGATCGCGATGCGGATTTCGTCGTTCCAGTCGATGTCGTCCGGCGCCATCGTGACCAGACCGAGCTTCAGTGCCTCGTCCGCGTCGAGCGCCTTGCCGGCTGCCGCGCGGGCGGCTTCCATCGGCGCGGTTTCTTCATAGAAGCGGCGCTGCAACCTGCTCTGGTCGTTGACCATCGGGAAGTAGCCGAAGTTGAACTCGTTGAGCGTCAGCGTCGGGGCCTTGTCGGCATCGTCGGGCAGCGCCAGCATGTAGGCACGATCGGCGGCAAAGGCGATTTCAGCGAGCGTGCCCGCGAAGCAGGAGCCGGATTCGATCAACGCGAAGAGGCTGCGCGAGGAGACATCGAGGCGCGCCAGCGTCCGGCGCAGGGCACCGATCGTTTCGCGCACCAGCCAGTGGTCCTTGTGGGCCAGCATCGTCGCGTCGCTCGCCGATACGGCTTGGGCGTCGCCTTCGGTCTTCAGCAGCCAGGTGCCGATGTCGAGCTCGTTGGTGCGCATGCAGAGGATGGCGTCGTCGAGTTGACGAGCCATCGCGAGCGGCCACCAGTTGACACCGGCCGCTTCGATGCCTGCGATGTCAGTCGGCTGCGCGCTCTTGGGTGCCTTGACGGTGAAGGTGGCTGTGCGGCGGGCACGATCGATCTCGACGGTGACGTGCTCGTAGCGCAGGCTGTCGGGACCGTCTTCGCGCTCCACGCGGGTGAGGCTCACGCCCTTGCCATTCGCCGGGCGGTCGCTGGCTTCGGCGAGTTTGGCGGCACGTTCTTGCACGGCAGTGCCGAATTGCGCGGGCTTGGCAATTGCATCGACCAGACGCCATTCGACGGCACGCTGGCCACGCACGCCTTCGACGCTGGTGCAGAAGATGTCCGCGAGGTCATGGCGCACGTGGCGCTTGTCAGTCACGCGGGTCAGGCCGCCAGTGCCTGGCAGTACGCCGAGCAGCGGCACTTCGGGAAGCGAGACCGAAGAAGAGCGGTCGTCGACCAGGATGATTTCATCGCAGGCCAGGGCGAGTTCGTAGCCGCCGCCGGCGCAGGCGCCGTTCACCGCTGCGATGAACTTGAGCCCGGAGTGCTTGGACGAGTCCTCGATTCCGTTGCGCGTCTCGTTCGTGAACTTGCAGAAGTTCACCTTCCAGGCGTGACTCGACACGCCCAGCATGAAGATGTTGGCGCCGGAACAGAAGATCCGGTCCTTGGCGCTGGTGACGATGACTGAGCGCACCTCGGGATGCTCGAAGCGCACCCGGTTCAGGGCGTCGTGGAGCTCGATGTCCACGCCCAGGTCGTAGCTGTTGAGCTTGAGCTTGTAGCCGGGACGAATGCCGCCGTCTTCCGCGATGTCGAGCGACAGGCGGGCCACGCTGCCCTCGACGCTCAATTTCCAGTGACGGTACTGCGTGGGATCGGTGCGGTAATCCACGCGGGCGGGGTGGGCAGCGGTTTCAGCCATGACGGTCTCCTTGGGATCTTGCAGATGGGACATCTTGAACAATAGTGCATTTGCCTATCGCCATGACATGCATCATGCTGCATGTTTTCACGCCAGTCAACCTTGGAATGAATTTATTACAGCGGGGGGCGCCGGACTCAGCCTTCGCGGCTGATCGACTCTCGGACGGTGTCGCGCAGCAAGTTGAAACTCTCGGCCAGGTCGTGCCCGGTGGTGTCCACGCTCAGGTCCGCCTTCGAATAGAAAGCCGCGCGGCCGCTCAGGATTCGCCGCAGATCGTCCATGGCCTCTTTGCTCGCCGCCATGGGCCGGGTGTCGCCCTGCGCGGCGACGCGGCCCATGTGCTCCTCGGGGGCGGCCTGCAGCCACACTGTCGTGCAGTGCGCCAATAGCTGGTTGAAGGTGGCGGGGTCGGAGACGATGCCGCCGGGCGTGGCGATCACCACTTCGCTGTAGATCTGGACCGCTTCTTCGAGAGCACGCCGTTCGTAACGGCGGTAGGCATTGGTGCCGTAGAGATCATGGATTTCGCGCACGCTGCAGCCGGCGATCTTCTCGATTTCGCGACTCAGCTCGATGAACGGCACATCCAGATCATCAGCAAGCATCTGCCCCAGCGTGGATTTGCCCGCCCCGCGCAATCCGACGAGCGCGATGCGCCGGTGCCGCGCCGGATCACCAGCGGCGGTGCCCAGCAGTTCGCCGAGGGCAATGCGGGCGCGTCGCAGGTCGGCTTCACTGCGGTGCTCGAGCAGTTCGCGGATCAACAGCCATTCGGGCGAGGTCGTCGTCACGTCGCCGACCAACTCGGCCAGCGAGCATTGCAGCGCGCTGGACACCTGCTGCAGCACCAGGATGGAAGCGTTTCCGATGCCGTATTCCAGATTGGCCAAGTGGCGCTCGGACACGTCGGCCGCCTGCGCGACGGCCTTGCGGGTCAGGCCGCGGCGTGCGCGCAGGTTGCGCACTCTTTCGCCCAGCGCGACCAGCAGCGGGTTCTTCGCGTCCTCCTCTTGCAGAGGCGCATCGGATGGCGCGGTCAACACCACGTCGTCAGCTCGCTCGTTCATGACTCTCTTTCGCTGTTCTGGTGGATCGCACTCGGGGTTAACACCCATTCATGCACTATATTGCTTGACACTCTGTCGCCCGGTGCTTATGGTTCATACACAGGCAAGATACTGCACACAGCCGATTGCCGCAAGTTTGTTCCCACACACAAAGAAACGCCCCATGTCCAAACAAGACTTTCACCAGCTCGTCGCCGACGTGGCGACGCAGATCGCTGGCCGTCCGCTCGATCAAGATCTCGATCTCTGGCTCAACACCCATCACGGCGCTGGCAGTCCCACTTATGAGGGCCTGAAGCAGGCCTGCGTCGGCGGCGTCGAGGAAGGCTGGCTGTGTGAGCGCGAAGGCGGCGGCATCCGCTACGGACGGGTGTTCAAGGCCGAAGACGCATTGAACCGATTCTCGGTCGACGTCGTGGACATGCGCGACATTGCCGGGCCGCATCACACGCACCCCAACGGCGAGATCGACTTGATCATGCCGCTCGAGGGCGACGCGACATTCGACGGGCGCCCCGCGGGCTGGTGCGTCTACCCGGCAGGCAGCGCTCATCGCCCCACCGTGGCGCAGGGCCGTGCGCTGGTTCTCTATCTCCTGCCCGAAGGGCAAATTCAGTTCACCCAATGACCGAACTTCTCTCCAATTACGTGGCTGGCCGCTGGCAAGCTGGCACCGGCGCGGGCACGCAACTGTCCGATCCGGTGCTCGGCACTGAGCTGGCGCGCGTCGATGCAAGCGGGCTCGACCTGGCCGATGCTTTCCGCTTTGCACGTGAAACCGGTGGCGCTGCGTTGCGCGCCCTGACCTATCGCGAGCGCGCAGGCTTGCTCGCTGGCATCGTGAAGGTGCTGCTGGCCCACCGCGACAGCTATTACGAAATCGCCACCGCGAACTCCGGCACGGTGAAGAATGATTCGGCGGTCGACATCGACGGCGCCATTTTCACGCTCGGCCAATACGCCAAGTGGGGCGATGCGCTCGGCGACGTGCGCGCGCTTCGCGACGGTGAGGCGGTCAAGCTGGGCAAGGAACCGCTGTTCCAGTCCCAGCATCTGCAAGTGCCGACGCACGGGGTCGCACTGTTCATCAATGCATTCAACTTCCCGTCGTGGGGCTTGTGGGAAAAGGCCGCGCCCGCGCTCCTGTCCGGCGTGCCTGTGATCGTCAAGCCCGCCACTTCCACCGCCTGGCTGACGCAGCGCATGGTGCGTGACGTGGTCGAGGCCGGCGTGCTGCCGGTGGGCGCCTTGTCGATCATTTGCGGCAGCTCCGCCGGGCTGATGGACCAGCTCCAGGGATTCGACGTGGTGTCGTTCACAGGCTCCGCGGAGACGGGCGCCGTCATTCGTTCGCACCCTGCAGTCGCCCAGCGCTCGGCACGCGTCAATATCGAAGCCGACAGCCTCAACTCCGCCCTGCTGATGCCGGATGCGGCTCCAGGCTCCGAGGCATTCAACCTGCTGGTGCGCGAAGTGGTTCGCGAGATGACGGTCAAGGCCGGCCAGAAGTGCACGGCCATTCGCCGCATCCTCGTGCCGGCGGCGCTCTATGACGCCGCGGCCGAAGCCATCAGTGCCAAGCTGGCTGGCATCACGGTGGGCAATCCCCGCAACGAGGCGGTGCGAATGGGTTCGCTGGTCAACCGCGCGCAGCTCGATGCCGTGCGCGAAGGCTTGGAATCGTTGAAGACGCAAGCCAGCGTTCTGCACGACGGCACGCAGAAGGCGCTGGTCGATGCCGACCCCGCGGTCGCCGCCTGTATCGGCCCGGTGCTGCTGGGCGCGCGCGATGCGGACGCGGCCGACCGCGTGCATGAGGTCGAAGTGTTCGGCCCTGTCGCCACGCTGCTGGCCTACCGCGATCTCGATCACGCCATTGCGCTTGCTCATCGCGGCCAGGGATCGCTGGTGACTTCGATGTATGGCGCCGACGATGCGGCGCTGGGGCCGGCTGCAGTGCAGCTTGCAGGCAGCCATGGCCGCGTTCACGTGATCACGCCCGAAGTGGCGCAGGCGCAGACCGGCCACGGCAACGTCATGCCGATGTCCCTGCACGGCGGCCCCGGCCGCGCGGGCGGTGGAGCGGAGCTCGGCGGCCTGCGCGCGCTGGATTTCTATCACCGGCGCAGCGCGGTGCAGGCCAGCCCCGGCGTGCTGGCGCAGCTCGGGCTTCAGTAGCGCGCAGCCGGCATCTCGAATCACGACGAACCCGAGGAGACAAAGATGAGCCTGCCCGACACATTCAATTTCGCCGAGCACCTGTTCGCGGTCAATCGCGAGCGTGCGCAGAAGACCGCCTATGTCGACGATCGGGGCGCGCTTGGCTATGGCCAGCTCGAGGACCGGGCCCGCCGGCTCGCCGCCGCACTGCTCGCAGAGGGCGTGCGGCGCGAAGACCGCGTGCTGCTGTTGATGCTCGACACCAGCGACTGGCCGGTGAGCTTTCTCGGATGTCTCTATGCCGGCATCGTGCCAGTCGCTGTCAACACGCTGCTCACCGCCGACGACTACGCCTACATGCTGGCAAACAGCGGCGCCACGGCGGCGCTCGTGTCTGGCGCGCTGCTGCCCGTGCTGCAAGAAGCGATGGGCAAGGCACCGAACGAAGTCCGCACGTTGTTCGTGTCGCAGCCCGAAGGCCCCTTGCCCACCGGCACACACAACTTCGATTCGGCCATTGCGGCGCGCGAGCCGTTGACTGCGCCTGCCGCGACGTCGCCGCGCGACCACGCCTTTTGGCTCTATTCCTCGGGCTCGACCGGCAAGCCGAAGGGCACCGTGCATACGCACGGGAGCCCCTGGTGGACAGCAGAGCTTTACGGCAAGCCCGTGCTGGGCCTGACGGAAAACGACGTGTGCTTCTCGGCCGCGAAGATGTACTTCGCCTACGGTCTTGGCAATGCGCTGACCTTTCCGCTGTCGGTCGGGGCGACGGTGCTGCTGATGGCCGAGCGGCCGACGCCCGACGCGACCTTCAAGCGCTGGACAGGCGCGCACAAGCCCACCGTCTTCTTCGGCGCGCCGACCGGCTTCGCGGGCATGCTCGCGTCCCCTCGCCTTCCGCCGCGCGAGGCCGTCGCACTGCGCATGTGCTCCTCAGCGGGCGAGGCGCTGCCGGGCGAGATCGCACAGCGCTTCAAGCAGCACTTCGGCTGCGAGATCGTCGACGGCATTGGGTCGACGGAGATGCTTCATATCTTCATCTCCAACCGGCCCGGCGACATTCGCTATGGCACGACGGGCAAGCCGGTCGAAGGCTATGCCATCGAGTTGCGCGGCGAAGACGGCAAACCCGTTGGCGTTGGCGAAGTCGGCGACCTCTATATCAAGGGCCCGAGCACGGCCGTCATGTACTGGGGCAACCCGGAGAAGAGCGCCGAGACTTTCCGCGAAGGCTGGACCAAGAGCGGTGACAAGTATTCGCGTGACGCCGACGGCTACTACACCTACGCGGGGCGCAGCGACGACATGCTGAAGGTCAGCGGCATCTACGTCTCGCCCTTCGAGGTCGAGGCCACGCTCATGCAGCACCCCGCGGTTCTGGAGGCCGCGGTGATCGGCAAGGAAGACGCCGACGGGCTGACCAAGACCAAGGCCTACGTGGTGTGCAAGGAAGGCCAATCGGTGTCCGAAGACGAGCTGAAGGCGTTCGTCAAGGAACGCCTCGCACCGTACAAATACCCGCGCTTCATCGAGTTCGTCGAAGAGTTGCCGAAGACCGCGACCGGAAAGATCCAGCGGTTCCGCCTCCGCGAGCGGGAGCAGCAGGCGTGATACCCGAATCCCGATTCGCCGCCATCCAGTGGCGGGGAAAACACGTGCGCATCGAATACGTGCGCATCGCACCTGAACGGACCCATGCGCCACTGCTCGTCTTCCTGCACGAGGGGCTCGGCTCGGTATCGATGTGGAAGGATTTCCCCGAGCGGCTGTGTGAGGCCGGCGGATTTCGCGGCCTTGTGTTTTCGCGCCCCGGCTACGGTCGTTCCACGCCGCGCGATGCCGATGAAGTGTGGGACGTCGACTTCATGCATCGCCAGGCACACGAGGTGCTGCCGGCCTTCTTCGACGCCATCGGCCTCCACGAAAGCCCTTGGCTCTTCGGGCATAGCGACGGCGGATCGATCTCTCTTCTGTACGCTGCGCGCTTCCCTGATCGCGTCGCCGGACTGGTCGTGCTGGCGCCGCACATCTTCGTGGAGGACGTGACCGTCGCCAACATCGAACTCGCCCGGCAGGCCTATCTGGAAACCGACCTGCCGAAGAAGCTGGGCCGCTATCACGATGAAGTGGACTCGGCCTTCTGGGGCTGGAATCACATCTGGCTCCATCCGCCCTTCCGTCAATGGAACATCGAAGAGGAGCTGGACGGCATTCGGTGCCCGGTTCTTGCTATCCAGGGAATCGACGATGAATACGGGACGCTCCGCCAGATTCGCGGGATTGCCGAACATGTGCCGCAAACAAGGCTTGTGGAGGTGCCGGACTGCGGGCATTCCCCGCATCGCGATCAACCCGAAACGGCGATAGTTGCGACCGTTTCTTTCGTGAATGAACACTGGGAAACGCAGGGAAAACGCTTGGTTGAGAGATAAATAGTTTAGCTATAAAGTATTGTCGCCTCGCGCATCGGCGGACGCACCCTGGAAAACGGACCGGCAGGTCGCAACCCACTGAATTTTCAACAAGGAGTCATCCATGAGCACCCGCATCGCACGCACCACGCTGACAGCCCTCGCGCTGGCCTGTATCGCCACGCTCGGACACGCCCAACAAGGCAAGCTGAAGGTGGGCATGATGCTTCCGTACAGCGGCACGTACGCGGCGCTCGGCGTGGCGATCGAGAACGGCTTCAAGCTGCGCATCGAAGAACAGGGCGGCAAGCTCGGCGGCCGCGAGATCGAGTTCGTGAAGGTCGACGACGAATCCGATCCCGCCAAAGCGACGGACAACGTCAACAAGCTCATCAAGCGCGACAACGTCGATGTCATCATCGGCACCGTGCATTCCGGTGTCGCCATGGCGATGGCCAAGGCCGCCAAGGAAAGCGGCACCGTGCTGATCGTGCCCAATGCCGGCGCCGATGCCGTGACCGGCCCGATGTGCGCGCAGAACATCTTCCGCAGCTCGTTCTCCAATTGGCAGCCCGCCTATGCGATGGGTGACGTGGCCGGCAAGCAAGGCAAGAAGAAGGCCATGACCATCACCTGGAAGTACGCGGCGGGCGACGAGTCCGTGGCGGGCTTCAAGGAAGGCTTCGAGAAGGCCGGCGGCAAGGTCGAAAAGCAACTCACGGTTCCCTTCCCGAACGTGGAGTTCCAGGCGCTCCTGACCGAGATCGCGGCAGCCAAGCCGGACGTGGTGTATGCCTTCTTCGCGGGCGGCGGCGCGGTCAAGTTCGTCAAGGACTACGCTGCGGCCGGTCTCAACAAGACCATCCCGCTCGTCGGCCCCGGCTTCCTGACCGACGGCACGCTCGAAGCGCAGGGCGAAGCCGCGCAAGGCATGCAGACCACCCTGCACTATGCAGACGGCCTGAACACGCCGCGCGACACCAGCTTCCGCACCGCCTATGCCAAGTCGTTCAAGCTGCAGCCCGACGTCTACGCGGTGCAAGGCTATGACGCGGCCCAGATGCTGGCGGTCGGCCTCAATGCCGTGAAGGGCGACATCTCGAAGAAGGCCGAATTCGCGGCCGCCATCGAAAAGGCCAAGATCGACAGCCCACGCGGCACCTTCACGATGAACAAGGCGCACAACCCCGTGCAGGACATCTACCTGCGCAAGGTCGAAGGCCACGAGAACAAGCTGGTCAACATTGCCGTGAAGAACCTGGCCGACCCGGCCCGCGGTTGCAAGCTTTGACTCGCCCCCAGGCTTCGCGCACTTCGTGTCGCTTCGCCTACCCCCTACCGGGGGCGACGCCAGCGGCCCGGCAAAGCCGGTTCCGCGGCGTCTCCCGGATGGGCGCTGACCCTCAACGTACTTAACCTAGAACTGCGACGTGGACTTCGGTACCTTTCTTGTTCAGTGCTTGAACTCCGTGCAGTACGGGTTGTTGCTGTTCCTTGTTGCTTCCGGCTTGACGCTGATCTTCGGCATCATGGGCGTGATCAATCTCGCCCACGGAAGCTTCTACATGCTTGGCGCCTACATGGCGTTCGCGCTGTCGCCGCTCTTTGGTGACCAGTTCATCGTGATGCTCGTGGCGGGCGTGGTGCTCGCCGCGGTGTTCGGCTACGCGCTGGAGTGGGCCTTCTTCAGCTACCTGTACCAGCGCGATCACCTGCAGCAGGTGCTGATGACCTACGGCCTGATCCTCGTCTTCGAGGAGCTGCGCTCGCTGCTGGTGGGCAACGACGTCCATGGCGTGAAGGCGCCACCATGGCTGGACGGAAGCTTTGCCCTGGGCGATCTCATGAGCTATCCCTGGTATCGGCTCTTTGCTTCCGCAGCGTGCGTGTTGCTGGCGGTCGGCCTGTACTTTGTGGTCAACCGCACGCGGCTGGGAATGATGATCCGTGCCGGCGCGAGCAACCGCGACATGGTGCGCGGGCTCGGCATTGACATCCGCAGGCTCTACCGGATCGTGTTCGCAGCCGGCGTCGCCTTGGCTGCGCTGGCCGGCATGATCGCTGCACCCATGTCGTCCGTCTATCCAGGCATGGGCGCGAGCGTGTTGATCATCTGCTTCGTGGTGGTGGTGATCGGCGGCATCGGCTCGATCACCGGCGCACTGGTCGCCTCACTGCTGGTGGGCTTCGTCGACACCTTCGGCAAGGTGTTCTTCGCCGAGCTGAGCGGCATGGGTGTGTATGTGCTGATGGCGATGGTGCTCATCTGGCGCCCCGAAGGACTCATGGGGAAAAGGCTCTGAGCATGCAACGCGCTTCCTTCTTTCTGCCGCTTGCCTGCGCCATCGCATTGGCCTTGCTCGGCCCCATCCTGAGCCCCTATGTCTCGGACTTCGTCGTGAAAGTGATGATCCTTTCGATCTTCGCCTTGAGCCTCGAACTGCTGGTCGGCATGACCGGACTCGTGAGCCTTGGCCACGCGGCGTTCTACGGCATTGGCGCTTACGCGACGGTGCTCGGCTCGGGGAAGGACGGCGGCTCTATCGCCTTCCTGCTCCCACTCGCGATGGGCTCCGCCGCCGCCTACGCACTCGTCGTCGGTGCTCTGAGCCTGCGCACGCGCGGCGTGTACTTCATCATGGTGACGCTGGCCTTCGCACAGATGGCCTTCTTCGTGTTTCACGACACGGCCTTTGGAGGCGGCAGCGACGGCATTTACATGTACATCCGCCCTGCCCTCGGCGCGCTCGACATGGACAACGGCCGCGTCCAGTTCTATGTTGTGCTGGCCGCGCTCATTGGCACCTACGGCTTTCTCGCGCTGATCCGGCGTTCGCGCTTCGGTGCAGCGCTGGCCGGTATTCGCGTCAACGAGCAGCGCATGCGCGCCGCAGGTTTTCCGGTGTATGGCTACAAGCTCGCGGCCTTTGTCATCGCGGGTGCGCTGGCGGGCTTGGCAGGCTTCCTGGTGGCCGCGCGCGACGGCGTCGTCAACCCTGAACTGCTGGCTTGGCACAACTCGGGCGAGGTGCTGCTGATGATCATCCTGGGCGGTCTCGGCCATCTGCGCGGCGCGGTGATCGGCGCGATCGCTTTCACCCTGCTGAAGGAACTGTTGTCGACGCAAGCGCTGGTTGGCCCGATCGCGGATCACTGGCAGTTGACGCTGGGCCTTGCCATCATCGCCTTCGTCGCGCTGCTGCCCAAGGGCATCATCGGCATCGCGTCGCGGCTCTCGCCGGCACCTTCGCCAAGAGGTGCGCCATGAGCACGGAGGCCCGCATGAGCACGAGCACCTTGCTCGCAGTCGAAACACTGACTCGCCGCTTCGGCGGACTGGTGGCTGTCAACGCGGTGACACTGGACCTGCGCCGAGGCGAAGTGCATGCGGTGATCGGCACCAATGGCGCCGGCAAGTCCACGCTGATCAACATGCTCTCGGGTGAGATCAGCGCATCGGATGGCCGCATTTCGCTCGACGGCGAGGACATCACGGGACGCGCGCAATTCCGCCGCGCGCTTGCGGGCGTGGGCAGAAGCTATCAGCGCACCACGATTTTTCCGGAGTTCACGGTCCTGGAGAACTGCCGCCTCGCCGCGCAAGCCGCAACGCCGCGGCCATGGGCGATCTGGCAGTCGTCGCGGCAGTGCGCCGACAGCAATGCAGCCGCGCGCGAGTCGCTGTCCGCCGCCGGCCTCAATGCCGTCGCCGAACGCATCGCCGGTACGTTGAGCCACGGTGCCAAGCGGCAACTCGAAGTCGCGATGTGCCTGGCCACCAAACCGCGCGTGCTGCTGCTTGACGAGCCGCTCGCGGGCATGGGCGCCGAAGAAACCGAGCGCATGCTGGGTCTGCTGACCAAGCTCAAGACTTCGCATGCGATCCTTCTCGTCGAGCACGATATGGATGCAGTCTTTCGCATCGCGGATCGAATCACGGTGATGGTCAACGGGACCGTCATTGCGACGGGCGACCCCGCATCGATCCGGCAGAACCCGGACGTGCGCACAGCGTACCTCGGCGAGGACCACTGAGATGCTTCAAGTCGAAGGCCTCAATACCTATTACGGCGACAGCCACATCCTGCGCGGCGTCGATGTCGAAATTCCTGCCGCCACTTCAGTCGGGCTGCTCGGCCGCAACGGCATGGGCAAGACCACGCTCATCCGCTCACTGATGGGCTATG
The DNA here is from genome assembly GCF_056394705.1 of Variovorax sp. 10N420. Lineage (NCBI taxonomy): Bacteria > Pseudomonadati > Pseudomonadota > Betaproteobacteria > Burkholderiales > Comamonadaceae > Variovorax > Variovorax sp. 10N420. Next base: position 87,178 of record NZ_JBFTIJ010000017.1, read on the forward strand.
TGCGTCCGGCCTCGGGACACGTGCGTCTCGACGGGCAGGAAGTCACGGCATGGCCGCCGGAAAAAATGGCGCGCCGCGGCATCGGCTACGTGCCCGAAGGCCGCGGCATCTTCCCCAATCTTTCCGTGCGTGAAAACCTCGTGATGAGCGCGCGCCCCGGCATCGACGGCAGGCGCGACTGGACCTTCGACCGTGTGATGGCGACCTTCCCGCGGCTGACGGAGCGGCTCTCGCACGGTGGCCAGCAGTTGTCCGGCGGCGAACAGCAGATGCTTTCGATTGGCCGCGCGCTGATGACGAATCCGCGCCTGATGATCCTTGACGAAGCAACCGAGGGCCTCGCGCCGCTGATCGTGACCGAGATCTGGCGCGTGATCAGCGACATCCGCGCCACCGGTATCGCGACACTGATCGTCGACCGCGATTGGCGCAAGGTTCTGTCGCACACCGAGCGGGCCGTCGTGATGGAAAAGGGCCGCATCGTGCGGCATGGCGCGTCGGCCGAGCTGCTGGTTTCGCCGGCGGTGCTCGAGGAATTGCTTGGCGTGTAGGCGCCGTCGCGAAGTACTCCGCCGCAGAGGCGAGTTCGGGAGACAAGACAATGACGATGCGCGATTTCTTCAACGACGAAACCCAGCTCGCGCCACCGCGCACGGTGCGCATCGATTTCGACGACGGCTCTTTCGCGCTGCGCTCGCCCGTCGCGCTCAAGCCTTACGCACGGTGCATCGGCGAATGGCTCGAGCGCTGGGCGCGCGAGACGCCGGATGCGCTTGCCCTGGCGGAACGCGATGACAGCGGCGAAGGCTGGCGCACTCTCGACTACCGCGGCTTGCGCCGTGCAGTCGGCGCCGTCGCGCAGGGCCTGCTGCATCTGGGCGTGCCGAAGGGCCGGCCTGTGGTGATCCTGTCGGACAACGCCATCGATCACGCGGTACTGATGCTTGCCACGCTGCACATCGGCCGCACCGCATGTTCCCTGTCCAGCGCCTATTCGCGCATGGCCAAGGACCCGACGCGGCTGCACGGCATTTTGCGTGCGCTGGATCCCGCGCTGATCTACGCGTCCGATGCGAAGGTGTACGGCCCGGCGTTGGCTGGCTGCGGGGTCGATGCGGTCACGGTGTTCAGCCGCCACGCCGACACGCACTCGGTCGCGCAAGCCTTCGAGCGCCTGATGCAGACCGTCGAGACGCCCGCGGTCATGCAGGCTTTCGAGGCCATCGTGCCGGACGACCACGCCAAGTACCTGCTGACCTCCGGCTCAACGGGCCGGCCCAAGATCGTGATCAACACGCACCGGATGCTGTGCGCCAACCAGCAGATGATGACGCAGACCTGGCGTTTCCTCGAAAAGGAAAAGCCGGTGCTCGTCGACTGGCTGCCCTGGAGCCACACCTTCGGCGCGAACCACAACCTGAACATGGTGCTGTGCCACGGCGGCGCGCTCTATATCGACGAGGGGCGGCCCGCGCCAGGGTTGATCGAGAAGACGCTGCGCAATCTGCGCGAGGTTCGGCCGACGCTGCTCTTCAACGTGCCGCGCGGCTTCGACATGCTGCTGCCATTCCTGGAAGCCGACGAGGCGCTGGCGGCCGAAGTACTGTCACGACTGAGGCTGGCGTTCTACGCGGCCGCCGGGCTGGCGCCATCGACATGGAAACGGCTCGAAGCGGTGGCGCAGCGCGCGCGGCCTTCGCGTCCGCTGTGGCTCACGACATCATGGGGCGCGACCGAGACTTCACCCGCCATCACCTCGGCGCACTGGCAGCTGGACGGCGCCGGATGCATCGGTGCGCCGCTGCCCGGGCTCGAGTTGAAGTTCGTGCCCAACGGAGACAAGCTGGAGATGCGCGTCAAAGGCGTATCGGTGTTCCCCGGCTACCGCAACGCACCACGCGAAAGCGCCGAAGCCTTTGACGAAGAGGGCTACTACCGCATCGGCGACGCCGGTTACCTCGCGGATGCGCAACGGCCCGAGCGCGGCGTGATGTTCCACGGGCGTGTGGCGGAGGACTTCAAGTTGTCCAGCGGGACCTGGGTGTCGGTCGGCACGCTGCGCGTCGACCTGATCTCGCGCCTCGCCCCCTTGGCGCAGGACATCGTGATCACCGGCCATGACCGCGCCGAGGTCGGCATGCTGGTGTTTGCCAGTCCACAGGCTGCGGCGCGACCACGCGAGGACTTGCACGCCGCGCTGCACCGCGTGATGCGCGAGTTGCAAGAGGCAGGCGCCGGCTCGTCCCAATGCCCGGTCCGCGCGCTGGTGCTCGACGCACCGCCCGACATCGACGCCGGAGAGATCACCGACAAGGGCTACATCAATCAGCGTGCCGTGCTTTCCCGGCGCGCCGCGGAAGTCGATCGCCTTCACGGCGAGCCGCCCGATCCTCGCGTCGTGCGCGTAAATTGAGGGTGCGATTCGTCAGTGCACCGCAAGGCAGCTGGCTAGAATCTGCGCGATTGCCAGCATGAGGATTGGAATTGAGAAGGTGGCTTTTGTTGCTCAGCCTCGCGGGTTGCGGCGCCCAGGCAGAGAACCAATGGTTCACCGTGACCGGCAATCCGGTTGACGCGTCGGTCGACACCGTGCAGGTGAATCCCGTCGCCACGAAAGCCGAAGGCAATCTGCGGACCATGACCGTGCGCGTCAGCCGCAAGGAGCAACGCTTCAACTGGGAAAAGACGCCTTACCGTTCGTACGAGTCGAGCGTGCTGTTCGACTGCCGCGCCCGCAAGGCCAACTACATCTCCGCCACGTTCTATGCGGCGCCGCTTTGGCAAGGCCCGGCCGGCAAGACGATCAACCACGGGAACAGCCCGCCTCCGATGCTGTTCCGCGATGCCGACCCCAACCCGACGAATCGCATCATCCGGGCAGCCTGCCAGGTCACGGCAGGCTAGCCGGCGGTAAGCCGCAAAACAAGTGGCCGAAAAAAAACGGCCCGCACGAGGCGGGCCGAACGATCCCTCTTTGCAGAAGATCCCTGGAGAACCAGCCTCTTTATCGGCCGCGCCGCTGAAAAGTTGAGGACAGGGGATGGGAAGTGTGCGCGTGCTCACGAGGCACCGTATCCTATCGACCCCCAAACCACTGAACTCTTCTTTCTCTCTCATGATGAAGACAAAACTGTTTGCGCTGGCGGCTGTTGCCGCGCTTGGATCGGGCAGTGCCCTTGCGCAAAAGGCTGGCGACTGGCAAGTCGGCGCCGGCTGGTTCCATCTCTCCCCCCAGGACTCCAGCGAGCCGCTGACCTTCACCTCGCCGGTCCACACCGTCGTGCCCGGCTCCGGCGCCAGCGTGAGCAATTCAGACACGCTGGGCCTCAACGCCACCTACTTCGTCGATAGCCACTGGGCCGTCGAAGGCGTGCTTGGCATCCCGCCGAAATTCAAGCTCGATGGCGTCGGCACGCTGGGCCCGATCGGCGAACTCGGCGAAGCGCGGCAGTGGAGCCCCACCCTGCTCGCCAAGTACTACTTCAACGAAGGCGAAGCCAAGTTTCGACCGTACGTCGGCCTCGGCGCCACTTACGTCTGGTACAGCGACGTGAGCCTTACGCCCGGGCTCCAGGGCGCCCTGGCCAATCGCATCGGCATCCCGGCAGCCGCGTCGTCGACCACGGCCAAGATCGACAGCAAGTTTGCGCCGGTGTTCAACGTGGGCGCCGCCTATCAGTTCGATGCGCATTGGGGCGTGTCCTTCTCGGTGTCCTACATTCCGCTGCGCACCAAGGCCAATCTGACGACGACGGCGCTCGGTGTGCCCGTTGCAACGAGCGAATCGAGCCTGAAGCTCAATCCGATCGTTCCGTACCTCGCGCTGACGTACAAGTTCTAAGCACCGGAGCGCCGGTCCCCTCAAGTTCTTCGGTTTCCAGCCGATATGCGTTGGCGCACTCCTTCGCATCTTCTGGAATCACGATCATGTTCTTGAGCAATATCTCGATTGGCAGGCGCCTGGCCTTTGTGCTGGGTGCCATTCTTGCCCTCTTTCTCGCAAGCAGCGTCTTTGCCGTACTGAAGCTGCGTGAACTTGGCGTGGAGATTGACGGCATGGTCAATGACAGCGTCAAGACCGAGCGCGCCGGTTCCGACTGGCTGCGCCACACGACCTCGGGCGTGCAGCGGGCAGCCGCCATTGCCAAGAGCAGCGATTCGAGCTTGATCGCCTATTTCGCGCCGGCGACCGCGGCTTCGATCAAGGAAACCAACGAGCTGCAGAAATTCATCGAAGGCCAGATGAACAAGCCCGAAGAGCGCGAGCTCTTCGAGAAAGTCGGCGAGCTGCGCAAAGCCTATCTCGCCGCGCGCGAAGAGGTCAGCAAGCTCAAGCTGGCTGGCGACCTCGAAGGCGCCGACAAGGTGTTCACCTCGCGCTTCGAGCCAACCTCGGTCAACTATCTCGCGGGCGTGCAGCGCATGGTGGACATGCAACGCGCAGAGTTGGATGCGGCGGCGCAGCGCGGCCAGAACCTCCGCGCGCAGACGAGCACGCTGCTGACCGTCTGCACGGCGATGTCTCTCGCGCTGGGCAGCTTGCTGGCCTGGCTTCTCGCACGCAGCATCACGCGTCCGCTGCGAAAGGCCGAGACAATGGCGCAGGCCATTGCCGCGATGGACCTGACGGACACAGCGCAAAGCAGCTATGCCAACGACGAGACCGGACGGCTGCTGCGCGCCATCGATGCGATGCGCTCGGCGCTGCACACATCACTGCATCAAGTTCAGGACGTGGTGGTGAACGTCTCCACAGCCAGCACACAGATCGCCACGGGCAACCAGGACTTGTCCTCGCGCACCGAAGAGCAGGCGAGCTCGCTGGAGCAGACCGCCGCTTCGATGGAAGAGCTCACCTCGACCGTCAAGCAGAACGCCGACAACGCGCGCCAGGCCAATCAGCTTGCGGTGTCCGCTTCCGAAGTGGCGGTCAAGGGCGGCAGTGTCGTCTCGCAGGTGGTCGACACGATGGGCTCCATCAATGCATCGTCGCGCAAGATCGTGGACATCAT